>NZ_BOMG01000033.1 GCF_016862075.1 Actinoplanes couchii
GGGTCAGGCCCGGGTTCGGCGGCGGTGGCCTTTCCCCTGGTGCCAGGACTCGATCACCAAGTGGTCGGCGGGGGTGCCCACGTAGGTCAGGACCACCTCTTCGAGGTCGATTTTGAAGAAGCCCGCGCCGACGTGTGGGGTGTTCGGTGGGGGTGGGGTCTCGATCGCACGGCCGGACAGCTTGGCGTCGCCGGGGCCCGCGGACGGGTCGCCCGGTGGGGGCTCCAAGGTGGGGCTGTGCATCGCCAGGCGCGGGTCACGGCGGACGTCTTTCAGCTTCAGCGAATCGGGCATCATGCCGAAGGTGATCTCGCCGCCGATGAACTCGGCCTCGGACGCGCTGATCCGGGGTGAGCCGTCGCGGCGCAGTGTGGCGATGGTCTTGTTGGTCCCGGCTTCGAACAGGGCCCGCACTCGGGCCGCGAACTCCGGGGCTTCTCTCTCGATTTCCTCCCAGCGTGCCATGACCCGGAGGCTAGACCCGGGGTACGACAGAAACGCCGGATCGCAGACTTGACTCGGAAACCCGCGGGGTGGACGGTCGGAGCGATGCGGATCCGTGAATTGCACGAGCGGCTGCCCCGGGCCCTGCGTGAAACTGTGGACGAGTTCGGCCGGCACCTCGCGCTGGTGGAGGGGCGATCGGAGCACACGGTCCGGGCGTACGTCGGTGATGTGGTCTCTTTGCTGGATCATGCGGCGTACGAGGGCCGGGGCACTGTCGCCGACCTGGACATCGTGGTGCTCCGGGGCTGGCTGGCAGCCCGGATGGGTTCGGGGGCGGCCCGGACCTCACAGGCGCGACGGGCGGCGTCGATCCGCGCGTTCACCGGCTGGGCACACCGCACCGGCCGCGCCCCCGCCGATCCGGGCGCCCAACTGGCCAGCCCGCGCGCCCATCGCTCACTGCCGACCGTGCTACGCGCCGACCAGGCCGCAACCCTGATGTCCCCCCACACCTTGGCCGAGGGAAGAGACCCGGCGAGGCAACAGGCCAGCGCCTCGGAATCGGAAGCAGCCACCACCGGAACCGAAGCCGACACGGATCCCGGCGCAGATCCCGGCGCGGAGGCTGGTACCGAACCTAGGACCGCGACGGAGGCCAACGGCAAGGGTGACAAGGGCGGGAACGAGGGCCGTGGCGAGGAGGACGGCAGGAACGCCGGCAGCCGAGACGTCAGCGATCACGGCGGGAACGAGGGTCGCCGCGAGGGGGACGTCGGAGACGTCGATGGCCTAGGTGACGGCGGCCAGGGTAATGGTGACCGGGGTGACGGTGGCCAGGGTGGTGGGGCTGGGACGGCTGTGGGGATTCGGGATCGGGCTGTTCTTGAGTTGTTGTATGCGACTGGGATTCGGGTCAGTGAGCTCTGTGATCTGAACCGGGGTGATGTCGATCGTGGGCGGCAAGTGGTTCGGGTCTTCGGTAAGGGGGCCAAAGAGCGGTCCGTGCCGTTCGGGGATCCGGCTCGGCGGGCTCTGGACGAATATCTGCGGCTGGGGCGGCCCGAACTCGTGACGCGGGCCAGCCGGGACTCGCTCTTTCTCGGTGTGAAGGGTGGGCGTCTGCAGCCGACCGTCGTGCGGCGGATCGTGGGGGACGCGGCCCGGGCCGCGGGACTGCCGCACACCAGCCCGCACGACCTGCGGCACTCGGCGGCCACCCATCTGCTGGACGGCGGCGCCGATCTGCGGGCCGTGCAGGAGCTGCTCGGGCACAGTTCGCTGGCCAGCACCCAGATCTACACCCATGTGTCGACCGAACGGCTCCGGGCCGCGTTCAACCAAGCCCATCCACGGGCCTGACATCGTACGATCCACTGTATGAGCAAGCCCCGGCCCCTCCCCGGCGCCCGCCTGCTGTTCTCCCTGGACCCCACGGTGTCCTATCTCAATCACGGCTCGTTCGGCGCCCTCCCGATCAGTGTCCAGCGCGCCCAGCAGCGGCTCCGGGACGAGATGGAGGCCAATCCGCTGCGCTTCTACGGCACCGGGCTGATGGACCGGATCGTCCACACCCGACGGCATCTGGCGGGGTTCCTGGGCGCCGACCCGGACGGCAGCGCTCTCGTGCCGAACACCACCGCCGCGGTGTCACTGGTGCTGCAGTCGGTGACGCTGGGCAGCGCGGACGAGGTGCTGCTGACCGACCACTCCTACGGCTCGGTGACGATGGCGGTGCGCCGGCAGTGCCGCCGGAGCGGGGCCTCGGCCCGGACGGTGGCGGTGCCGCTGGGCGTGCCGGCCGGCGAGATGGTGAGCCGGGTGCGGGCCGCGCTGCGACCGGGACGGACCAGGCTGCTGGTGATCGACCAGTTGGCGTCGGCCACGGCGACCCTCTTTCCGGTACGCGAGATCGTCGCCGCCGCCCATGAGCACCGCATCCCGGTGCTGGTGGACGCCGCGCACGTGCCGGGGATGCTGCCGGTGGACGTGTCCGCGATCGGCGCCGATTTCTGGGTCGGCAACCTGCACAAGTGGGCCTGGGCGCCCCGGGGCACGGCGTTGCTGCACGTGGCGCCGGCCTGGCGGAAACGGATCGATCCGCTGGTCGTCTCCTGGGAGCAGGAGCAGGGTTTCCCGCTGTCGGTCGAGTTCCAGGGGACGATCGATTACACCCCCTGGCTGGCCGCGCCGGCGGGGGTCTACGCGTTGCGCACGCTCGGGCTGGAAGAGGTCCGGGCCCACAACGAGGCTCTGGCGGCGTACGCCCAACGGGTTGTCGGTGAGGCCCTGGGCCTGGGGCGCGGGGATCTGCCGCACCCGGGCGGACCCGGCGTGGCCATGCGGGTGGTGCCGCTGCCGGCCGGGCTGGCCACCACCCAGCCGGAGGCCAACGAACTGCGGCTGCACATCGCCGACAAGCTCGCCGCCGAGGTCCAGGTCAGCGCCTGGGGCGGCCGGGGCATGCTGCGGTTGAGCGGCCAGGTCTACAACCGGCCGGAGGAATTCGACACCCTGGCCGAACGCCTGCCCGCCCTGCTGGCGGCCTACCAACGGTGAGCCAGCCAAAGGTGAGCCAGCCAAAGGTGAGCCGACAGGAAGAGGCGACAAAGCGCCCGAGAAAGGGGACAAGGCGCCCGAGGGAAGCGCCGAAGCACCGGGAGAAAGCGGCAACAGCCGCACCCGCCCCAGCCCGAGCAGCAGGAGCGGATCGAGGTAGACGTCGCCGCGCCGCAACCCCCAGTGCAGGCACACCCCGGGACAGCCCGGATGGCCGGGCTCAAGAGCCCCGATCGGATCACCTGCAGCGACCGGATCCCCCGCGCTGACGTCGGCGGTGACCGGCTCGTAGGTGGTCCGCAGCCCACCGGCATGCGCGACACTCACCACGCCCCGCCCGGCGAGCCGCTGTGCGAAGACGACGGTGCCGGCCCCCGCGGACCGCACCACCGCCCCGGCCGGGGCGGCCAGATCGACACCCCGGTGCCCGGGCAGCCAGGGCTGATCGGGCGGATCGAAGGGCCGGGTGACCGCGGTGGGCCCCACCGGCCAGACGAAGATCAGCGGCAGGAGCATGGCGACGACAGACATGCCGGAAAGCCTGCCCGCCCCGCCGGAATCCCGCGGCTGGCCCTGTGGACAGCCGCGGACTGTGGATTACGAGCCGAAGCCGCCGTCCTCGGGTAGGGAGATGTCCGGCTTCTCCAGCTCCTCGACGTTCACGTCCTTGAACGTCATCACCCGCACGTTCTTCACGAAGCGGGCCGGGCGGTACATGTCCCACACCCAGGCGTCGTGCATCTCGACCTCGAAATACACCTCGCCGTCGGAGTTGCGCACGTGCAGGTCGACCTGGTTGGCCAGGTAGAACCGGCGCTCGGTCTCCACCACGTAGGAGAACTGGCGGACGATGTCGCGGTACTCCCGGTAGAGCTGCAGCTCCATCTCGGTCTCGTACTTCTCGAGATCCTCTGCGCTCATCGTGTCTCGCCCTCCATGGCCTTATCTTCCCCCACTGACGGCGACGGCTGAGGCTGCTCGCTCGACGCCACGCCGACGGTACCCTCAGCGGTCCCCGGAATCAGCAGCGGCTCGGTAACGGATACATCGTCGAACAAAGAAGGAGCGGCCGGCGACGCGGGACGCCGGGCCCGGGGCGGCCGGTTGCCGCGCCCGGAGGCGGCGGCCACGTTGACGTACGAGAACCGGTGCTCGGCGCACGGCCCGTGCCGGTTCAACGCGGTGCTGTGCTCCTCGGTGATGTAGCCCTTGTGCACCGCGAAACCGTAGTCCGGAAACTTCTCGTCCAATTCGATCATCAACCGGTCCCGGGTGACCTTCGCCAGCACGCTGGCCGCGGCGACGCAGGCGGAGACCCGGTCGCCTTTCCAGACCGCGAGACCGGGGGCGCCCAGGCCGTCGACCGGGAACCCGTCGGTCAGCACATAATCCGGGCGGACCTCCAGCGACGCCAGCGCCCGGCGCATCGCGGCCAGGTTGCAGACGTGCAGACCGCGGGCGTCGACCTCGGCCGGTGGAATGATCATCACGGACCAGGCCAGCGCTTTCGCCACCACCTGCGCGTAGACGCGCTCCCGGGCGGCCGCGGTCAGCAACTTGGAGTCGGCCAGGCCGGGGATCTCGCCCCGTTTGCCCTCGGGCAGGATCGCCGCGGCGGCGACCAGCGGCCCGGCACAGGCGCCCCGGCCGGCCTCGTCGGCGCCCGCCACGTGCCGGAAACCGCGGCGCTGCAACGCCTGCTCCAGGGCGTAGAGCCCGGCTTCCCGCCGAACCACGGTGCGCGGTGGGGCCAACATGTCAGGCCCCTCCCGACGACGGAACCGAACGAGGCGACGGAAGCGAACGAGGCGACGGAACCGAAGGCGGCGACGGAATCGAAGGCGATGAAGAAAGGGAAGTCGGTGAAGGAAGGGAACGGAGCAGATCGGGCAGGTCGACCGGGAAGATCTCCGCGTCGCTCGACTCGATCTCGTCAGCCGACCACCACCGATGCTCGGTGATCGTCAACCGCTCGTCCTCGTCCATCCCGGCCGTGTCGACCCGCCAGTCGTCCACCCGGAGCAGATAGAAGTCCTGTTCCTGCCGGTAGGCCCGCCCGCCGTACGAGAACTCGGTCACCTCGCTGTGCACCGGCGCACCCAGCGCATCGGCCGGCACCCGGAGCCCGACCTCCTCGAACAGCTCGCGGCAGGCGGCGTCCAGGGTCGTCTCGCCCTCGTCGAGGCCGCCACCGGGGGTGAACCACCAGCGGTAGCCGGGGCGCGCCGGATCTCCGCCGTGCAGCAACAGGACTCGGCCGGCGGGGTTGACAAGGAGAACACGGCCGGCGCGGCGGTTCTTCACCTCGGTCACGGGGCCAAGCCTATTGCGCGAGCGTCACTTGCCCGCGGCGGGGACCGTCTCGAACTCCTCCGGCACCGAGAGCAGGGTCGCGCGGTCGAGCGGCCAGAAGATGGTGAAGGCGCGGCCGACGACCGAGTCGATCGGGATCGTCGCCTCCTGGATCTTGCCGGCCTCGTCGGTGGCGATGCTCTGCTCGTAGTGCTCGAGGGAGTCACCGGAGGCTTCCCGGTGATCACCCATCACCCAGAGCCGGCCCTCCGGCACGGTGATGTCGAAGTCCTGGTCGGCGACCTGGTTGCGGGTGCCGTCGGACTCCACGTAGACGTACGGCTCGTCGAGGGACTGGCCGTTGATGACGAGACGGCGCTGGGTGTCGCAGCAGACCACGTTGTCACCCGGCTGGCCGATGACGCGCTTGATGAAGTCCTCACCGTCGGCGCCGGACTGCCACGCGGTCGGCGCCTTGAAGACCAGGATCTCGCCGCGGCGGGGCTCCCGGAAGTTGTAGACCAGCTTGTTGACGAGGACCCGGTCCCACAGCTCGAGGGTGTGCTGCATCGAGGGCGACGGGATGTAGAACGTCTGCAGGACGAAGGCGCGGACGAGGACGGCGACGAGGATCGCCACCCCCAGCAGGATGGGGAGTTCGCGCCAGAACGATCCCTTGCGCTTTTCGGTCTGCTCGTCAATCACGCTCGGAGCCTACGTCGTCGGGTCGCGAACGACATACCGGAACGCGCGGATAAAACCACACCGAACAGAAGGGGGAACAGGTCCACCGCGACGATCGGCGCGGACTCGCGGGCCTTCACCGGATGCGCCGAGGCGGCCGCCGGGTACTGCTCGCCGAACTGCTGCCAGACGTCCGGGATGTCCAGACCGGTGAAGTGTTCGCTGGGCCAGACGACCACGAAGGCCCGGCCGATGATGTTGTCGATCGGGACGGGGCCCTGGCAGCGGGCATCCTGCGAGACCTCGCGGTGGTCACCCATCACGAACATCTGCCCCGGTGGCACGGTGACCTCGGTGAATCGACGGCTGGTGCACTGACCGGGGATCGGCGGCTGGCTCAGATCGGAGTTGAAGCCTTCGTCGATGTACTCCTCGTCGATGCCGACCCCGTTGACGGTGATCCGGCCCTTCTCGTCACAGCAGGCGACCTTGTCACCCGGAAGCCCGATCACCCGTTTGATGAAGTCCTTCTCGCCGGGCCGGCTGACCCCGACCAGGTCACCGATGGTCCGGCCGAGTTTGGCCAGGAACGCGTCGCTGACCGGCTCGGTCACCTCGGGCACCCAGTTCTCGGTGCCGCGGAACACCACGATCTCGCCGCGCAGCGGGTCGCGCATGTCGTAGACGACCTTGTTGACCAGCACCCGGTCCTTGATCTCCAGGGTGCTCTGCATCGACCCGGAAGGGATGTAGAAGGCCTGGACCAGGAAGGTCCGGATCAATACCGCCAGGCAGAACGCCACGACGAGCAGCAGAGGAAGTTCCTGCCAGAGAGGCATCTCCTTCCGTACAATGCCACGCCGCCGTCGTGCCGGCCGATAGCCTTCCATCGGATCCACGCTTCGCATCTCCCGCCGCCTAACGGCCGAACCGCCCCCGGATACAGCACTACCGCCCGGGTTTCCCGGCTAGGGGAACTTACGGGCGGTAGGACTGGAATGGTTCACCAACTCAAGCACCCGGGACGCGGGCAAGCATAGTTCGCCCGCACCCGTCCCGGTCGCATCGCGGAGATCAGACGGTCTGCTTCTCCCGCAGCTCCTTGATCTTCGCCTTCTTGCCGCGCAGCTCACGCAGGTAGTAGAGCTTGGCGCGACGGACGTCACCGCGGGTGATGACCTCGATCTTGTCGATCGCCGGGCTGTTGAACGGGTAGGTCCGCTCGACGCCGACGCCGAAGCTGATCTTGCGGATCTTGAAGGTCTCCCGCAGGCCGGAGCCCTGGCGGGCGATCACGACGCCCTGGAAGACCTGGACACGGGACCGGTTACCTTCGACGACCCGGGCGTGCACCTTGAGAGTGTCACCGGCCCGGAAGTCCGGAAGGTCGGTGCGCTGCGACTGGGCGTCAAGAGCGTCCAGGGAGTTCATCGCTGCATCCTCGTACTCTGGGGCGCGTCGGGAGTTCGGCGCGCGATGGGTGATTCTGACCCCGGACGACAAGCTCGGGGCCCTCGTCTCCGCCCTGCGGCGCAGGAGAGAGACGGCAACCTCACTACTCTGCCACACCCGGAGCCGGGAGGTGTAATCCAGCCTCGGCGATGGCCTTCCGGTCCCACTTGTCGAGCAGGTCCGGCGGGTACGCGTCGTACATGTCCGGCCGGCGGTCGGCGGTGCGCAGCAGGCTCTGCTCGCGGCGCCAGCGGGCGATCCGGCCGTGGTCACCGGAACGCAGCACGTCCGGCACCTCACGGCCGCGCCACGCCAGCGGCTTGGTGTAGACCGGGGCCTCCAGCAGGCCGGCCGCGTGCGACTCCTCGGTGAGCGAGTCGGCGTTGCCGAGCACGCCGGGCAGCAGCCGGGTGATCGCTTCCATGATCACGATGACCGCGACCTCGCCGCCGAACAGCACGTAGTCGCCGAGGGACACCTCACGCACCGGCATCCGGTCCCGGGCCTCGTCGATCACCCGCTGGTCGATGCCCTCGTACCGCCCGCAGGCGAAGACCAGGTGGTCCAGGCCGGCGAGCTGCTGGGCGTCGGCCTGGGTGAAGGGCTTCCCGACCGGCGACGGTACGACGAGAGTCGCCCCGTCCGACACCACGGCGTCCAGTGCCTGACCCCAGGGCTCGGGGCGCATCACCATGCCGGGGCCACCGCCGTACGGGGAATCGTCCACGGTCCGGTGCACGTCGGAGGTCCACGTCCGCAGATCGTGCACGGTCAGGTCGAGTGTCCCGGTGGTCCGCGCCTTGCCGATCAGCGAGAGATCGAGCGGCGCGAAGTAGTCCGGGAAGATCGAGACGATGTCGACCTTCACAGATCCAGGAGGCCTTCCGGGAGATCCACCACGATGCGGCCGCCCGGGACGTCCACGGTCGGGACCATCGCGGTGACGAACGGGATCAGGGCCGTCCCGCCGCCCTTCTTGGCGAGCACGATCAGGTCCGAGGCGGGCGCGTGATCGATGCGCTGCACGGTGCCGTGCTCCACGCCGTCCACGGACTCCACCCGCAACCCGACGAGCTGATGGTCGTGGAATTCCTCGGGGTCCTCCGGCGGCGCCACCCCGGCGCTGTCCACCTGGAGGAACACGCCCTTCAACGCCTCGGCGACGTTGCGGTCGTGGATGCCCTCGAAGACGGCGATGCCGCGGCCCTGATGCCAGCGGATCGACTCGAGGGTGAGCTGTTGAGGCACCTCGAAGCGAGCACCGGAGGCGGGCGCGGCCGCCGGGCCGGCGCTCACCCGGCGGTCCCGGGGGACCTCCGTGATGAACACCGAACCGGCGGTGAAGCGTTCCTCGGGCTCGTCGGTCCGCACGACCACCGAGACCTCGCCCCGGATGCCGTGCGGTTTACCGATCTGGCCGACGACTAGCAGCATCGATCAGTACGCGTCGACGATGTCGACCCGGATGCCACGACCGCCGATCGACCCGATCACCTGACGCAGGGCCTTGGCAGTCCGCCCGCCACGCCCGATGACCGTTCCCAGGTCGTCGGGGTGCACGCGGACCTCGAGCCGCTTGCCGCGGCGCGAGTCGACCAGACGAACCCGGACGTCGTCCGGGCTGTCGACGATGCCCTTGACGAGGTGCTCCAGCGCGGGCCGGAGCGCCCCGTCAGCTCGCGTCGGCGCCGGCACCGGCCGGGTCCTCAGCGGTCTCAGCCTTGGCCTCGTCGGCCTTCGCCTCGGTCTTGGCCTTGTCCTTCTTCGGCGTGGCAGCCGGCTTGGTCTCGGCCTCGGCCTCGACGGGCGCCTCGGGCTTGACCTTGGGCTCCGCGACCAGGAGGGGCGGCGGGGCCGGCAGGCCCTTGAACTGCTGCCAGTCACCGGTCTTCTCGAGGATGCGCTGCACGGCCTCGCTCGGCTGCGCGCCGACCGAGAGCCAGTACTGCACACGCTCGGACTTCACCTGGATGACCGAGGGGTGTTCCTTCGGCTGGTAGATGCCGACGTACTCGATGGCGCGACCGTCGCGCTTGGTGCGCGAGTCGGCGACGACGATGCGGTACTGCGGGTTGCGGATCTTGCCCATCCGCAGGAGCCGGATCTTAACGGCCACGGTGTATTCGCTCCTGGTAAGTACGTGGGTGAAGCCGACCGGAACCCACGTGGGGATTGCGGGGACCGAAGCCTCGTGGATTGGCGTCACGATCAGGGGTTAGAGGGCGCCTGTCGCATGCCGGATACCAACGAGCCATTCTGCCAGACGACCGGCGGTAACGACCAACCGACCCTAGGAACGGGCCACGACCGGCCGGTCCCAGCCCTCCGGCAGCTCCGTGGGGGTCTCCCAGGACGGGTCCGGGCGGAAATCACACCAGGTGCCGTCGAACGGGAACTCCCCCGCCTCGATCCGCTTGATCACCCGGCGGCCCTCGGCCCACACCGCCGCCTCGTCCGGCACCCAGTACAGCTCCGGGAAGGCCAGCCGCTCGGCGAATTCGTCCTCGTCCTTCCAGACCCAGGTCCGGTCGGCACGGGCGACGATGTCCAGATCCTGGTCGATCACGTCGATCCCGGCGGCGGCGCCGTCGTCCCAGCGGACCGAGGCCTCCTCCAGGTTGACGTAGTACCCGGTGAACGAGCCCTCGTCGTCCCGGAAGAACCAGACCGAATGGTTCTCCCCCGGCGGGAAGAACCGCAGCACCCCCGGGCCGTTCCACTGCGCGAACCGGGGCTCGCGGTCGGCGGCCATCCAGCCGTCGAACGGGAAGTCCCGCGGACCACGGCCGTCCAGCGACCGCTCCACCGCGATCACCGAGCCGCGGGCCACCCAGATGAGCAGCCCGCGCTCGTCGTCCGAGATCACCCGGCCGGGGTGCACAAAGGCGATCCGGCCGTGATGCGTGTCGCGGTGCAGGACCAGACGACCCGGTTCAAAACCCATTTCTCAGTACGAACGACCGACGTACGCGATCAGGTCCGTCTCCTCGTCCGACTCCGGCATCGAACCGTCCGGCCGGGTGAGGCAGCGGACCGTCACGGCCTTGCCGTTGGCCTCCTTCTCACCGGCCTCGCCGACCGCGGACCACGGCACCCGGGCCCAGCCGGTCTGCGCGGCCTCGATCGCCTCGCCGAGCGTCTTCACGTCGACGGTGCGCTCCTCGCGGAACGCCAGCGCGTCGTCGTACAGCCGCTGCTGGTCGGCCTTGAGCGCGGCCACCACCGCGTTCGCCACCTCGGCCAGCGCGATCGGCGACTTGGAGCCGTCGATCCGGCGGGCCACCACGGCGTTGCCGTTGGCCAGGTCACGCGGGCCGACCTCGACCCGGATCGGGATGCCCTGCAGCTCGGCGTCGACGGCGCGACGGCCGAAGGGGATGTCGGCACGGTCGTCCAGCTTCACCCGTACACCAGCGGCTTTGAGGTCGTCGCGCAGCTGGGTCGCGGCCTCGGTGACGCCCTCGCCGGCCTTGACCACCATGATCTGGACCTGGATCGGCGCCAGGCGCGGCGGCAGCCGCAGGCCGTTGTCGTCGCCGTGCACCATGATCAGGCCGCCGACCATCCGGGTCGAGGTGCCCCACGACGTGGTCCAGGCGTGCTCGACGGTGCGCTCCGCCGACGAGTAGCTGATGTCGAAGGCCTTCGCGAAGTTCTGGCCCAGCTCGTGCGAGGTGCCCATCTGCAGCGCCTTGCCGTCGCCCATCATGGCCTCGACGGTCATCGTGTTGGTGGCGCCGGCGAACCGCTCGCCCCGGGTCTTGCGGCCGGGGACGACCGGGATGGCCAGCAGGTCGGTCATGAACTGCTCGTACACGTTCTTGTGCACGTCGCGCGCGTGCTCCCGGGCGTCGGCCTCGGTGGCGTGCGCGGTGTGCCCCTCCTGCCAGAGGAACTCGGTGGTTCGCAGGAAGGTCCGCGGGCGCAGCTCCCAGCGGACCACGTTGGCCCACTGGTTGAGGAGCAGAGGGAGATCCCGGTACGAGTCGACCCACTTGGCCATGAACTCGCCGATCACGGTCTCACTGGTGGGCCGGACCACCAGCGGCTCGGCGAGCTGCTTGCCACCGGCGTGGGTGACCACGGCGAGCTCCGGGGAGAAGCCCTCCACGTGGTCGGCCTCGCGGCGCAGGTAGCTCTCCGGGATGAACATCGGGAAGTAGGCGTTCTGCACGCCCAGCTCCTTGATGCGCAGGTCCATGTCGGCCTGCATGCGCTCCCAGATGGCCCAGCCGACCGGCCGGATCACCATCGTGCCGCGCACCGGGCCGTTGTCGGCGAGTTGCGCCTTGGCGATGAGGTCCTGGTACCAGCGGGGGAAGTCCTCCGCACGGGGAGTGAGCACGCGAGCCATGAGGAAGCATCGTAGTCGCGTCCGTTCCGCAACCGGGCGGGTGGGCATCCCGTGTTCCTCAACGGAGAAGGACGGGGTGGGAGATGGACTTCGATGACTTCTACCGGGACACGTCCCGGCGGCTGTTGAGATACGCGTACGGCCTGACCGGTGACGCCGCCGAGGCGCAGGACCTGGTGCAGGAGGCGTACGCCCGGGCATGGCAGCGCTGGAAGCGGCTGGCCGGGTACGACGACCCGGAGGCGTGGCTGCGCCTGGTGGTGAACCGGCTGTCCGCGGACCGCTGGCGCCGGATCGGCATCCGCCGGGCCCGGGCCGCCGCCGAACCCCCGATACCGCCGGTGGACCCGCCGTCGGAGGACGTGGTCCTGCTGGTCCGGGCCATGCGTGAACTGCCGGACCGGCACCGGCGCGCGCTCGCCCTGCACTACCTGCTGGACCGGTCGATCGCCGAGATCGCCGAGGAGACCGGCAGCTCCCAGAACACCGTCAAGTCCTGGCTGTCCCGGGGCCGGGCCGCGCTGGCCGCCGCCCTGGCCTCCGAGGAGCGCAGAGAGAACGCTTCCGAGGAGCGTAGAGAGAACACGGAAGGAGCCCACCGTGTCCGCTGACCTGGATGAACTGTTCACCGCGCTGGGCCGGCAGGCCGACACGATCCCGCTGGCCGGCGCCGAACCCGCCCGGGAACGCGGCCGGCGGCGCCGCAATCGCAACCGGGCGGTGCTGGCCGCCGCCGCGGTGCTGCTGATCCTCGCCGGCACCGGCCTGGTGGTGAACCGGGAGCAGCGGGCCGAGCCGATTCTGCCGGCCACCTCGCCGGCCCGGATCCGGGGTCTCGCGCCGGTCGGCGAGCCGTTCCGGATCGCCGACGGCCGGGCCTGGAGCGGGGCGCGGATCTCCGGGAACCGGGTGATCGGCTTCTCCGTCGACGCCGAGGGCCGGCACGTGACCGCCGCGCGGGACGTCACCACCGGGAAGACCCTCTGGACGCTCAGCGATCTCGCCGGGCCGGACCGGGGCTTCTACCGCGGGGTGGCGACCACCCCGGATTCGGTGATCCTCCTGCTGGAGAAGGAGGCGGAGGGCGAACGGGCCCTGGAGTTCCACGATCCCCGGACCGGTGCGCGGCGCTGGGAACTGCCGCACACCATCGATGACCAGCTGGTGCTGCACACGGAGGTGCTGGCCCGGCTGGTCGGCGCGACCGGCACGATCGAGGGATACGACCTGATCACCGGGAAGCGGCTGTGGTCGGCGCCGGCGACGGGCAACCGGCTGATGACCGGGATGCGGGCCGCCGGGGATCCGGACGAGGCCGGTGGGCTCTTCCATCCGTCGAGCGAGAAGGTCTACCCGGTCACCGACGACCGGCTGATCCTGGCGTCGGCCGGCGGCCGGATCGAGACCCGGGACATCCGCACCGGCAAGATCCTGGCGGTCAACCGGGGACGAGCGGGGATCCAGGACCTTTCGGCGTACGAGGGACGGGCCTACGTGACCGAGCCGGACGGCGTGGGAAGCCCGGCGGGCACCCTCTACCGTCCACCGGCGCCGTGGTCCGTGACCAGGAGTTTCGGCTGCGGGACCGACCGGCTCTGCGTCTACGAGGAGAACGGCGCCGCGGCCCGGCTCACCCTTCTGGCCCAGCCGGACGGGACGGTGCTCCGGACCACCGGGGCGGTGCCGCTGATCGGGTTCAACGCGACCCGGCTCGGCCACGTCTTCACCAGCGGCGGCGGCGACAAGGGCACCGCCCTCTACGACGAGTCCGGCGAGGCCCGTTACTCCGACAACGGCATCGGCGGTTTTGTCGACGACGGCAACGCGCTCACCCTGACCCGGGACGCCGGGGACGGCCGGTTCACCGCCCGCGGCGTCTCCAACATCGACTTCCGGTCGGTGAAGCTGGGCACCATGCCGGAGATCTCCGGCCGCTGCGACTGGAACACCGACCTCCTCACCTGCCCGGCCGGGGCGGAGGTGCTGATCTGGCGGTTCACCCGATGACGCGCCCCTTGAGGACGATGCGGCTCGGTGCGCGGACCACCCGCAGGTCCGCGCGTGGATCGGTCTCGTAGACCACCAGATCGGCCAGGCCGCCCTCGACCAGGCCCGGGAGACCCAGCCACTCCCGGGCCCGCCAGGAGCCCGCGGCCAGCACATCCGTCGCCGGGATCCCGGCCTCGTGCAGGTAGAGCATCTCCTCGGCGGCCAGGCCGTGCCGGATGCCGCCGCCGGCGTCGGTGCCCACGTAGATCGGCACCCCGGCCTCGTGGGCGGCCAGCACCACCGAGGGGAACCTGTCCCGCAGGGCGATCATGTGGTCGGCGTAGGCGTCGAACTTGCCCCGCGCGCTGTCCGCGATCTTCCCGAACGTCCTGATGTTGATCATCGTGGGGACCAGGGCGGTCCCCCGGCGGGCCATCTCGTCGACCAGATCCGTGGTCAGGCCGGTGCCGTGCTCCACCGAGTCGACGCCGGCCCGCACCATGATCTCCACACCCTCCTCGGAGAAGGTGTGCACCGCCGCCCGGGCCCCGGCCGCGTGCGCCGCCTCCACCGCCGCGGTCATCGTCGCCGCGTCCCAGCTGGGCGCCAGATCGCCGACACTCCGGTCGATCCAGTCGCCGACCAGTTTCACCCAGCCGGTGCCCGCTTTCGCCTGCTCGGTCACCGCCGCGGCGACCTCGGCGCCGGCCACCTCCACGCCGATGTCGCGCAGATAGCGCCTCGGCGCGGCCACGTGCCGCCCGGCCCGGACCAGGCGGGGCACATCCGGTTCGTCATCCAGCTCCGGGTACGGGAACGGGGAGCCGGCGTCCCGGATCGCCAGCACACCCGCGTCCCGATCCTGCACGGCCAGCTCCCGCGCCTGGCCGACGCTCTCGATCGGTTTCGCCCCGAACGCGATCCCCAGGTGACAGTGCGCGTCGACCAGCCCCGGCAGCACGAACCCGCCGTCACTGATCGTCTCGGCACCGCTCACCGGCTCGAAGGTGACCCGGTCCCCCACCAGCCACAGGTCCCGGACCTCACCGTCCGGCAGAACCGTCCCGCGCACATGAAACGCCATGCATCAGTACTACCGGATGTCCGGTCACCGATCACGCCTGGCCCGCTCGAGACGATCTCGCCGGTCGGTCCACGCCGACGGGTCGAGCGTGATCTTCCAGGGCTCCTCGATCGTCAGCGGCTCGTCGGTGTGCACGGTCTGCCGATACTGCCCGTCCGGGCCGAGCACGAACCCGGTCAGACTCACCCGCTCAGCGAGGGGGTCGATCACCCAGTACCGGGAGATCCGGGCGGTCGCGTAGACCTTCCGCTTGTCCTTCCGGTCGACCGACTTGGAGGACGGCGAGATGATCTCGAAGGCGAAGAGCACGTCGGTCACGAGCACGGGGCTGACCCCGGCGCCTTCGTCGAAGATGGCCACCACATCGGGTCGCCGCTCGTTGTGCGAATCGAGCATCACCGACTGATCGGTGCTGATGATGACGCCCGGTGGCTGGTTGACCTCGCACGCGGTCGCGACACGTTGGCCGATCCAGTTATGCAGGGGCATCGCAGAGGGGGACAAGACGAGCCTTCCGTCGATCAACTCATAGTGAAGATCCTCAGGAAGGTGGGCCACGTCGTCGACGGTCAGATCACGCCGCTTCAGCAGATCGGCAAGGTCAGGGGTGGCAAACGTCAATGCAGCGGTCATGGTTTCCTCCTCGAAGGGATCGCCGTTCATGATATTTGCTCCATACCTAGTTAGTACAAGTCAGGTAGTCCCGTATCACCTGGACGTGTGCCGGCAGTTTCAGCTTACCGACCACAGCTGACATTCAGGACCACCTGTCGAACTCGCGGACCGCCGGCCACCGGGTCGCCATCGCGGGCAGATCGAGCGTCACCGGGTACGGGACGTCGGTGGTGAAGACGCCCCGGGCGCTCGCCTCCAGGACGTAACCCTCCTCGTCGGGGGTGCCGAAGACGGTCAGGGCCAGCTCGTGCCAGCCCATCGGCTCGACCACCCAGTACCGGGGCACGCCGAGCGCGGCCAGCAGGCGGATCCGGGTGTGCAGGTCGATGAAGGTCCACTCCGGCTGGGCCACATCGGCCACCAGCACCGGGCCGGCCTCTCCCAGCACCGTGACGGTCGGCGGGGCGGGCAGCAGCGGCGCCCGCGGGACCACCCGCAGCGCCGGTGGGCAGTCCACTTTGAGGGCGCCCATCACGGCGACACCGGCCAGGCTCGCCAGCGGGGCCCGATCCCGCAGTTCGACGGTCCCGTCGGTCAACTCGTAGCGGAAACCGGCCGGCAGGATCGCCATGTCGTCAACGGTCCAGCGGCCCTGAGCGGGCAGAACAAAAGTCATGGAGCAGTAGTCGCGGGCCTACTGCCCCATGACGTCACACCTGCGGGTGAATTCGATCAGCGATCGTCGTCCTTCGGCTTGCTGAGCTTGTTGAAATCGAGCTTCGGCAGCTTGAAACCGGGCGGCAGACCGGCACCACCGGCGAGCGCGCTCGGGTCCATGCCCGGCGGGAGCTGGGGCATGCCACCGGGGAATCCGGCCGGCATCCCACCACCGGGACGGCCGCCGACCCGGGGACGGTTGCCGCCCTTGGTGCCCTTGCGCTTGTTCTTCTGGCTCTTGGTCGCGCTGCGGCGGCTGCCGGGCAGGCCCATCATGCCGGTCATCTGCTTCATCATCTTCTGCGCTTCGGTGAAGCGGTTGAGAAGCTGATTGACGTCCATCACGGTGACGCCGGAGCCGTTGGCGATGCGCAGCCGGCGGGATCCGTTGATGATCTTCGGGTTGGTGCGCTCACCCGGCGTCATCGAGCGGATGATCGCGGTGACCCGGTCGAAGTGGCTGTCGTCCAGATCGTCCAGCTGGCCCTTGAGCTGGCCCATGCCGGGCATCATGCCGAGGATGTTGGCGATCGGGCCCATCCGGCGGACCGCGATCAGCTGGTCCAGGAAGTCCTCCAGCGTGAACTGCTCGCCACCGAGCAGCTTGCTGGTCATCTTCTCCTTCTGGTCCTCGTCGAAGGCCTGCTCGGCCTGCTCGATGAGGGTCAGGAGGTCACCCATGTCCAGGATCCGGCCGGCCATCCGGTCGGGGTGGAAGACGTCGAAGTCCTCCAGCTTCTCACCGGTGGAGGCGAAGAGGATCGGCTGGCCGGTGACGTGCCGGACGGAGAGCGCGGCACCACCGCGGGCGTCACCGTCGAGCTTGGACAGCACCACACCGGTGACGCCGACACCGTCGCGGAAGGCCTCGGCGGTGCGCACCGCGTCCTGGCCGACCATCGCGTCGATGACGAAGATGACCTCGTCGGGCTGGACCGCGTCGCGGATGTCGGCGGCCTGCTGCATCATCTCCGCGTCGATGCCGAGACGGCCGGCGGTGTCGACGATGACGATGTCCTTCGCCGTCCGCTTGGCGTGCTCGATCGAGTCGCGGGCCACCTGCACCGGGTCGCCGACGCCGTTGCCGGGCTGCGGGGCGTAGACGTCCACACCGGCGCGCTGGGCGAGCACCTGAAGCTGGTTGACCGCGTTGGGGCGCTGGAGGTCACAGGCGACCAGCAGCGGCTGGTGACCCTGGCCCTTGAGCCAGCGGGAGAGCTTGCCGGCCAGGGTCGTCTTTCCGGAACCCTGGAGACCGGCCAGCATGATGACGGTGGGCGGCTGCTTGGCGAACTGGAGCCGCCGCCCCTCGCCGCCGAGGATCTGGATGAGCTCCTCGTTGACGATCTTGATGATCTGCTGGGCCGGGTTCAGGGCCTGGGAGACCTCGGCGCCGCGGGCACGTTCTTTCAGGCTGGCGATGAACGCCTTGACCACCGGAAGCGCGACGTCGGCCTCGAGCAGCGCGAGACGGATCTCGCGTGCGGTGGCGTCGATGTCGGCATCAGTGAGCTTGCCCTTGCCGCGGAGCTTGCCGAAGATCCCGGACAGGCGGTCACTCAAAGTGTCAAACACGGTGCGACTTCCCGTTGGTCGTAAGAGATGGCGTAGACCGCAAGCCTAGCCGCACCGGCGTCGGCTCACCGGTTCCGCATGCGGTAGGTGCGTGCCGCGGCCTCGATCCGCCGCTGGGTGCGGGTGCCGGGGGCGATGCCGCGCTTGACGCGGGAGTAGAGGTAGGCCCCGCCGCCGACCACGAGGGCGCCCACGATCAGGTAGTAGATCAGCGGTCCGAGCAGGGAACTGGCGACCCAGCCCACGGCGACCACCGCTACCAGAATTGCGATTGCCTTACCCATCGCCGGCCTCCCGCCGTCGTCATGTCGACGCCTTCCACGATGCCCGGCGCGCGCAACAACCGCATCGGCCGTGCCCCTGACCCGTTCCCCCTAGGGGGAACAACCGGGCATATATACCGCAACTTCTCTTTCCGCAGCACGTTGAATATTTGGCGGATATGCGGCGAAAGGACGAACGGCGTGGCCCTGCGACAGGTCCTGCGGATGGCCCCGTGGCCGGTCCGGCGGCGGATCTTCGAGACCGTCGAGGCTCGCGTGCTGCCCCGGGTCGCCCCGGAACGGCGGCTGCGGATCGCCCGCACCTTCATGCCGCTCGGCCCGGTGCGCGCCCGGATCACCGACGGCCGGATGCGGGTCCGTACCGGCGCCGGCGTCCTGACCGCCCGCGTCGACCCGGCGGCCGCGCCCTGCGACGTACGCCGCCGCAACCTGGACCGGGTGGCCGCGGCCCTGGACGAGGCGGGTGTCGACTGGTTCCGGGTGCCGTCCGGTGATCCGAACCGGACCGCCGTCGCGGTCCGCGGCGCCGACCGGGCCGCCGTGCTGGCCCTGCTGCGGCGGCTGCTCCCGGCCGACCACGGCTCGCTGCGGGTGGTCCGTCCCGGGCCACGCCGCCGGGAACCGCTGGTGGTGGCGGTCTGCTGGCCGGTCACCGACCCGGGCGGCAACATGGTCCTCGGGCACGACCTGGCGTGCGAGGTCGAGTTCTGGCGGGAACAGGGCGACCGGCTGGTGGCGCCGCGCCGCAACCCGGTGGCCGACTCGATCCCGGCCGGTGAACCGGTCACCATCGCCACCGAGCCGGTGTTCGGGCCGTTCTGCTCACCGGACGACGTCACCACGTACCGCACCCGCCGGGTCTTCACCTCGGTCGACCCGGACCGGATCGACTTCGCCATCGACGTGGTCTACACCTGGGTGGACGGCTCCGATCCGGAGTGGCAGCGGCGCAAGGCGCGGGCCCTTGCCGAGAACACCTGGCTCGGCGACGTCAGCGTGCAGGCCGCCAACGACTCCCGGTTCACCAGCCGGGACGAGCTGCGCTACTCGCTGCGCGCCGTGCACTGCTTCGCGCCCTGGGTGCGCCGGGTCTTCCTGGTCACCGACGACCAGGTGCCGGACTGGCTGGACCGGGCGCATCCGCGGCTGACCGTGGTGTCGCACCGGGAGATCTTCGGCGACACCGGCACCCTGCCGACCTTCAACTCGCAGGCCATCGAGTCGCGGCTGCACCGGATCCCGGGGCTGGCCGAGCACTTCCTCTACCTCAACGACGACGTGATCCTGGGCCGTCCGGTGGTGCCCGGCCAGTTCTTCACCCCGGGCGGGCTGACCAAGTTCTTCGCCTCGGCGGCCCGGGTGGACACCGCGCCCCGCGGGCCCGCCGACCGGCCCGCCGACTCGGCCGCCAAGAACAACAGGCGGCTGATCCAGGAGACCTTCGGCCGGATGCTGACCCGCAAGATGATGCACACCCCGCACCCGTCGCGGCGCAGCGTCATCGCCGAGATCGAACAGCGGTTCGCCGAGCAGGTGACGGCCACCGCCGGGCACCAGTTCCGGCACCCGGACGACCTCTCGCTGCTCTCCTCGCTGCAGCAGTACTACGCGTACCTGACCGGGAAGGCCGCCCCCGGCAAGATCCGCTACCTCTACACCGACCTGGCCCAGCCGGTCACCCCGTTGCAACTGGCCCGGCTGCTGCGCGGCCGCAACGTGGACGCGTTCTGCCTCAACGACGTGGACGCGCACAGCGCCGCCGTCGCCGACCAGGAGGCGCTGGTCGCCGAGTTCCTGCCGGCCTATCTGCCGTTCACCTCCCCGTTCGAGCTGCAGCACCGGAGTCCGCGGGCGGTGGCGCCCCGGCAGCCGGTCGGGTCACCCGACATTCCGATGAAGCTGCCCGATATTTCCTTGTAAATGGAGACTTTCATGAGCTACGACGTGGTCATCCTGGGACTCGGGTACGTCGGGCTGCCCCTGGCGCAGCAGGCGATCCGGGCCGGCATGCCGGTCCTCGGCTTCGACATCGACGAGACCGTGGTGAAGGCGCTGGCCGCCGGCCGGTCGCACGTCGACGACCTGTCCGACGCCGACGTGGCCACGATGGTGGCCGGTGGATTCACCACGACCACCGACGAGACCCTGATCGGGCAGGCCCGGACCGCGGTGATCTGCGTGCCGACGCCGCTGTCCGAAGGCGACGGGCCGGACCTGCGGGCGGTGCTCGGCGCCACCGCGGCGATCGGCCGCAACCTGCGCCCCGGAATGCTGGTGGTGCTGGAGTCGACGACCTACCCGGGCACCACCGACGAGGAGGTCCGGCCGCTGCTGGAGCAGCTCTCCGGGCTGACCGCGGGGGTCGACTTCCACCTGGCGTTCTCCCCGGAGCGGATCGACCCCGGCAACGCCGTCTACGGCGCGCACAACACCCCCAAGGTGGTCGGCGGTTACACCCCGGCCTGCACCGGCGCCGCCGAGGCGTTCTACCGGCGGTTCGTGCAGACGGTGGTGCGGACCCGGTCGACCCGGGAGGCGGAGACCGCGAAACTGCTGGAGAACACCTACCGGCACGTCAACATCGCGCTGGTCAACGAGATGGCCCGGTTCTGCCACGAACTCGACATCGACCTGTGGGACGTGATCCACGCGGCGTCCACGAAGCCGTTCGGGTTCCAGGCGTTCTATCCCGGCCCCGGTGTCGGCGGCCACTGCATCCCGATCGACCCGAACTACCTGTCCCACAACGTGCGCACCAAGCTCGGCTACCCGTTCCGGTTCGTGGAGCTGGCCCAGGAGATCAACACCACCATGCCGGCGTACGTGGCCCGGCGCGCCCAGAACCTGCTGAACACCGACGGCCAGGCGGTCCGCGGCGCGACGATCCTGCTGCTCGGCATCACCTACAAGCCGGACATCGCCGACCAGCGGGAGTCCCCGGCCGCGCCGCTGGCCCGCCACCTGGCCGCGCTGGGCGCCACGGTCGCCTACCACGACCCGCACGTGACGACCTGGGACCTGGACGGCATCCCGGTCTCCCGCACCGACGACCTGGAGGGCGCCGCCGCCTCCGCCGACCTGGTGATCCTGGTCCAGAACCACCGCGACTACGACCCCGACCACCTGGCCCGCCTGGCCAAACGCTTCTTCGACACCCGCGGCGTGACCACGGTCCGCGAGGCCCACCGGCTTTAGAGGCCTTCAAAAGCGGCAGGTCAAGACCCTTTTTCGGTACGCGTGGGCAGAGTCGCGTGACTACTGGCGGCAGACGTGGGCATTCCCTCTCGACCGTCCCCCGGCGGCGGCTCATGCGTGCCCCGCACGGTCCCGGGCCCGGTGACTCGCGGGTCGCCTCGCCGTGAAGTGACGGTGACCACCGCATCCGGCCCGGCGGTCGCCGGGCGGTCCGGTGTCGGGATCACCCGGCGTGGCCGCCACAGAGCCGAGAGCGCCCGTACCGGAAAATGGGTTTCTACGCGAAGGTCCACCGGGAGTTGATCGCGTAGTTCAAGGCCGGGATGAGCAGGATCGCCACCGCCTGGGCCACCGCGAACGGGGCGCCGAGCAGCGACGTCCCGGCCCAGAGGACCGCCGTGTTCAGGGTGAACGCCGCCGCCGTCACGGTCAGGAACCGGGGGCCGGTGACCGTGTGGCCGGAGGTGGAGCGGAAGACCCAGGCGCGCTGCAGCAGGTACGAGACGGCGATGCTGGCCACAAAACCGGCAGTGGACGCCGGTACCGCGGGCACCCCGGACCCGGTGGCGGCCAGGCCCACGGTGAAGTGGGTGAGGGCGCTCAGGCCGCCGCTGACGGCGTACCTGGCCAGGCGGTCAACGTTCGGCACGCTGTTCGACCACCCAGCGGTCCGGGACGTCGGCGCCGGCCCGTTCCTGGATCAGGTAACGGGGGCGGCCGCGGACCTCCTCGTGGATGCGGGCCAGGTATTCGCCGATCACGCCCAGGCCGATCAGGACGAACGTGCCGGTCACCAGCAGCAGCAGGATGACCGTGGTGAAGCCGGCCACCGAGCCGCCGCTGATCCAGCGGATCACCGTCTGCACGCCCAGGATCAGCGCGAACACCGCGAAACCCAGCCCGGCCAGGGTGACCAGGTGCAGCGGGGCCGAGGTGAACGAGGTGAGCCCGTTGACGGCCAGCCGGGCCAGGCGGCGGGCGGTCCAGCGGGACGCGCCACCCTCCCGGTGGTCGATCTCCACCTCGACGGTGGCCCTGGTGAACCCGATCCAGCTGCTGGTGCCGCGGAAGAAGCTGGAGTGTTCCGGCATCCGGCGCAGCGCGTCCACGGCCGGCCGGGCCAGCAGCCGGAAGTCGGTGGCGTCGACCAGGTCGACCCGGGTGAGACGGGTGAAGGTGCGGTTGAACAGCTTCGCCGAGATCCGGTTGCCGATCGACTGGCCGGCCCGGTTGCGTTTGACCGCCTCGACCACGTGGGCGCCCTCCTGCCAGCGGCGCACCATCGGCGGGATCGCCGACGGCGGATGCTGCAGATCCGAGTCGATCACCACGACCGCGTCGCCGTTCGCGTGTTCCAGACCGGCGAGCAGGGCCGCCTCCTTGCCGAAGTTGCGGGACAGCCGCAGGCCGCGCACCCGAGGGTCGACCAGTGCCTGGTGATTGATCCGGGCCCACGAGTCGTCGGACGAGCCGTCGTCGACGAGGACCAGCTCGAAGTCGATCTGGGCGTCCCCGAGCACCTCGGACAGCCGGGCCACGAACCGGTCCACGCCGGGGCCCTCGTTCCAGATCGGCGCGACCACCGAGATCATGCGGCACCCCGCTCGCAGAACGGCATGCTCGCCAGGGACTGCGACGCCACGTCCAGCGAGACGGTGTAGCGGCGCTGCAGGAACGGTTTGCCCACGTTGGCCCGCAGCGCCTCGTCGAGCAGGGCGCACCGGCGGCTGTTCCCGGCCCGGCCCCGTTCGAACGAGCCCATCGCCGCGGCGATCCGGTTGTCCAGCTGGGCGGCCCGGACGGTGGCCGCGGTGTCGGCGTAGGCACGGTTCGCGGTGGCCGAGACCGCGCCGCACACCACCAGGGCGGCCAGCGACCAGGGCAGCAGCCGGGGACCGGCCAGCACCAGCAGCGCGACGGCCAGCAGCATGCCGCCGGGAACCGTCAGCGCCGAGTCCCGCCAGCCCTGTTCCCACAGCTCCCGGCCGCTCATCGCGGAGCGCACCGCGACACTCAGGGCGGCCAGCAGGGCCCCGCAGGCCAGGATCACGACGGCGAGGAGGGCGAGGGCGGTCAGGTCCCGGTTCGCCGGGCGCGGCGCTTTTTTCAGATCCCTGGCGGTACGTACGGCCAGCCCCGCCAGCAGGACCAGCGCGATCACCGGCACCAGCCCCCACAGCCAGCCGCCGCGCCCACCGGCGGTGGCCGCCTGCCACTGCAACGGCGGCAGCCAGGCGGTCATCCGGACCGGCAGCAGCAGGATCGTCCGGCCGTCCACGATCAGGTCGGAGCCCTGGTAGCAGCCGCCGCCCGCGCAGAACCCGCGGATGATCCAGCGGACCACCCCGGCGACCGGCAGGAAACCGGCCCAGAGCAGGGCGGCGAACCGCACCCCGGCCGAGCCGAGCAGCTCCCGCGGGGTGAGGCCGAGCACGAACCGGCCGCGCACCAGCACCGCCGCGGTGGCGATCGGGACGGCGAAGTAGGCGGGCTCGTTGAAGACCGCCAGAGCCGCGCCGGCGGTCACCGCGAGCACCCCGTGCCACCAGCGGAACCTGTCGATCTGGCAGGCGGTCGCGGCGACGGTGAGGACCAGGGCCGCGGTGCCCCAGTACAGGCCGCCGAACAGGACGGTGGTGCTGTCCTGGCCGGCCGCGACAAAACCGGCGCCGATCGCGTACGGCAGCAGCAGCGCCACCGTCGACGGGGTGGAGCCGATCAGCCGGCCCCGGGTGAGCACACTCTCGGCGAGCAGGACCGCGGCGAACGTGAGGGCGACCGCGGCGAGGATCGAGACGGCCCGCAGCATGACCGAGGCGGGCAGGCCGAGCTGCTGCACACCGGTGAAGGCGAGCAGGTCGAGGCTCTTCTCCAGCATCCGGCCCAGCGGGCGGAAGTTGCCCAGCCGCAGGTAGGCGTCGCCGCTGGCGATGGTGTGCGACACGATGGCGGCCGGGTCGTCCCGGAACAGGCCGCCGTGCCAGTAGACGTTGAACCGGTGGTCCCGGGTGGGGGCGACGGCCAGCAGCGGGGTGAGCACGATGATCGGGACGAGCGCGCAGCGGCGGGCGACGTGCCCCCACCGCGCGGTCGGCGGAGACCCCACCGACAAGTCCGGAAATATCGTGGTTTGGGCGGTCATGTCTGCTGCAACGACTCCCGCACCGGCGGGGTTGTGTCCAGCATCCGCGCCAGCGTCGGCGGGTTCTCCGGGTCGATGAAGGTCACCGTGGTCGCGTGGTGCTCGGCGTACAGCCGGGACAGCCGCTCGGACAGCACCACGTCCCACGGGTGCGCCGGCCGGTGCCGCTCCCAGGTCTGCCGGTCCGGCAGGTACTCCAGGATCAGCCCGGCCTTGCGGAGCAGCGAGAACTCCGGATTGTCGGTGAGCACCACGGCCCGGTGATCAGGCGTCACCAGCACCAGCCGGCGGACCGTGTGG
The DNA here is from genome assembly GCF_016862075.1 of Actinoplanes couchii. GTDB lineage: Bacteria > Actinomycetota > Actinomycetes > Mycobacteriales > Micromonosporaceae > Actinoplanes > Actinoplanes couchii. The sequence continues at coordinate 24,687 of NZ_BOMG01000033.1, forward strand.
ACGAACTCCCGCAACGTCGGCTGGTCCAGCCCGATCGCCACGTAGATCCGTACCGGCAGCGGCCGTTTGACCGTCTTCCGGCGCGGCACCTGCTTGCGGGCCCGGCGCATCAGCCGCATCGGATCCCGGGCCAGCGTCACCAGCCCCCGGCCCAGCCGGTACGAGCCGCTGCCGCGCAGCCGCCGGACCGCCTCCCGCTGCTCGTCGCGTTCCCCGGTCAGCCCGTCACAGCGGGCCCGCCAGGCGTCGCGTTCCTGCTCGATCGTGCGCAGCCGGACCACCAGCGACTGCATGTCGTCCTCGTCGGGCATCAGCTTCCCGTCTTCTCCAGGGTGAGATCGGCCAGCCAGTCCGCGGCATCACCGGCGCCGTTGCGGCGCGCCACCTCCGCACAGCGGTGGCTCAGGGCGTCCCGGACGTCCTGCCGGACCGCCCGGGACAGCACCCGGTCCAGGTCCTCGCCGTCCGGGTCCTCGACGATCAGCGCCGCGCCGGCGGCCGCCGCGAACCGGGCCCGGCAGACCTGGTCGTCCAGGGCCGTCTCCCGGTTCGGCACGAAGACCGCCGGGATGCCGAACGCGATCAGCTCGTGGAACGAGTTGTAACCCGCGGCGCTCACCACCAGGTCGAAACCGCGCAGGTACCGACTGATCGGGTAGACCCGGACCAGGTGCGTGCCGGGCGGCTGCGGCATCGGCTCGGTGGCGATCGCCGACTCGGCCAGCACCACCTGGAACCCGGCGGTGCGCAGGTGCCGGGCGATCCGGGCGATCGGCGAGGCGATGTCGTTGATGTTCCCGGCGCCCAGCTGCAGCAGCGCGGCCGGGCGGCCGGGGGCCAGCCCCAGGGCGGCGCGGGCCTCGTCCGGCGCGACCAGCTCGGCCGGGTCCAGATAGGTGATCGGGCCGACCGTGTGGACGCCGTCCCGGTCCGCGACGGTCGGGCCCTCGTCGGCCGGACCGGCGAACTCCCCCGGCTCCAGCACGTGATCGAAAGCGGATCGGCGCTCGATCCACTCGGCGCCGGTGTCCCGCCGCCACATCGGCCGGCGCACCCACACCCAGGTCACGTCCGGCCGGGCCCGGGTCGCCGCCACGATGCCGTCGTGCGGGACGCTGTCCACCGCGACCACCGTCGGGCGGTGCAGGTCGATCAGGTGCTCCAGACGGCTGCGCAGCAGCTCCGACCAGGACTGCCGGGGCAGCCCGAGGACACTGCGGGACGGGATGTACTCGGTCAGGAAACCCTCCCGGTGGGCGACCATCGCGCCGTGCGACTGGGTGGCCAGCACCACCGGGGTGTCCCCGGGCAGCCGCCGGCCGATCGCCATCAACCGGGACAGGTGTCCCAGACCGACGCCGTTGTCACTGACCAGCAGCACCGACCGGGGCGGGGGCGGCGCCGGGGCGGACAGGGCCGGTGGCGGCGGGGCGCCCGGGCGGATCCCCCGGTCGGCCAGCCGGGCCAGGTGGGACGGGTAGCCGTACCGCGTCTCGATGAACTCCCGCCCGTTCAGGATCACCTGCCGGTACCGCTCGCGGTCCGCCCACAGCGCCCGGACCAGCGGGAGCACGCCCTCGGGGGTGGTGTAGAGCGCGGCATCGCCGAAGATCGGCCGGAAGTGCTCGCCGACGATCACCGGCACCCCGGCGGCCAGCGCCTCCATGATCGTCCGGCCGAACGCCTCGATCAGGTCCGGATCGTGGAAGTAGACGAAGAAGTCCAGCCCGTGCAGGAACTCGGCCGGCTCGACCGTGCCGAACTCCAGGACCTCCCAGTTCGCCGGCTTGCGGCCGAGCCGTTCCACGGCCAGGTCACCGCCGCCGAGCACCCGCACCCGCACGTCCGGCGAGTCCGGGTACGCCTGCAGCAGCTCCTGCTTCGTCCGCGGCCACTTCACCGGGTCCGGCCGCCCGTGCCGGCCGATGACCGGAACCCCCGGCGCGGGCGCACCGGGCTCCCGCCACCACTCGGCGCCGTCGATGATCTCGTGCCAGTCGTCCGCGGTCAGCACCGCCGCCGGATCCGCGCGCAGCACCTCGGCGCGCACCTGCGGGCTGATCGGCGCCCACTCGATCCCGGCCCCGAACAGGTCCTCGACCCGCTCCCGGACCTCGGCGTACCCGTAGTACCGGGCCGGATCCCCGGCATCGCCGGGCGCCTGGTTCAGCACCATCACGGCCCGGCCGGAACGCACCAGCGGGCGCACCGCCGGATCCTCGGTGAAGATCCGCGGCTGCCGGACCACCAGCAGCCGGGCGGTCACCTCCTCGCCCTCGGCGGCCAGGGTCGCCGAACCGTCCCGGATCAGCTCGGTGAGCAGTGGATGGAACGGGCGCTGCGCCTTCAGATGCGGCGACCGGACATGCACCAGCACCGTGGTCAGGCCGGCCCGGGCCTGGGCGCGCACCTCCGCGGCGATGCTGGCCGAGGTGCCGCCCGGATAGCGGAAGTCCGAGAGGATCGCCACGTCGTACACGGTCGCGGTCATGGTCACCTCAACGAACCGCGAAGCCCCCGCGTCACGCACCCCACCCCCGGCGCGTTGATCCGGGCGACAGTTGAGGGGGGTCCTTGCGCAGGCAGCACAGCACACCGGACGCGTACGGCACGGAGCTGCTGGAACGTCATTGGCGGAACCTGACCGCCGTGGCGCCCACCGGCCCGGCCGCGGCGGCCCTGCACACCCGCTCGGCGTCCACCCGGGCCCTGCTAGCCTGGGCGGCCGCCCGCCGCCCGGCCGACGAGCTGGTCGCCGCCGCCCGCGAGGGCCGGTTGTTCCCGGACTCCGACCCGTGGGCGCTCGGTGAACTCGCCCGGGTGATCTGCCTGCAGGATCTGCACCCCGCCGACCGGGCCGAAGGGCTGGTGCTGTTCGACTCGCTGCTGCGCACGTTCGGGCCGGCCGGGGTCGCCCCGGAACACCAGGGGCTGCACACACAGATCGCGTTCGCCTCCGGTGACCTGGTCCGGGCCGCGCGGCTGCTGGCCGACTACCCGGACGTGCCCGCCCCGATCCGGGCGGCGCTCGGCGTCGACCTGGCCACCCAGGAGGACTGGACCGGGCGGTTCGCCGATCTGCTCCCCGATCCGGGGTTCGCGCTGGTCCACGAGGGCGCCACCGGCTTCGACCGGATCGGCGCCCGGCCGGTGCCCCGGCACGGGTCCGCGCACCGGATCAGCACCATCGTCACCACGTACCGGCCCGGACCGGAACTGATCACCGCGGTCCGGTCCCTGGTCGCGCAGAGCTGGACCAACCACGAGATCCTGGTCGTCGACGACGGCTCCGGCAGCGGGTACGAGGAGGTGCTGGCCCGGGCCGCCGCCCTGGACCCCCGGGTCCGGATCATCCGGATCCCGGCGAACAGCGGCACCTACCGGGCCCGCAACGCCGGGCTGGACATCGCCAGCGGCGAGTTCGTCACGTTCCAGGACTCCGACGACTGGTCCCACCCGCTGCGCCTGGAACGGCAGGCCGCCCCGCTGCTCGCCGAACCGGCCCTGATCGCCACCACGTCGTCGGCGATCCGGGTCACCCAGGACCTGGTGATCACCCGGCCCGGCTTCCCGGAGTTCCGGTCGTACAACCTGTCCTCGCTGATGATCCGGCGGGAACTCGCCCTGGCCCGGCTCGGCTACCTGGACCCGGTCCGCAAGGGCGCCGACGCCGAGTACGTGGAACGCGCCCGCGCCGTCTTCGGCCGCCCCGCCGTACGGCACCTGGCCGGCGAACCGCTCGCGCTGATCCGGCTCAGCTCCGGGTCGCTGTCCGGCACCGACATCGGGCCCGGCTGGATGAGCCCGGCCCGGCACGCGTACCTGTCCGCCTTCCAGGCCTGGCACCGCCGGGTCGCCGACGGTGTGGAGACCGCGGTGCGCCCGCGCCTGCCCCGGATGCGGGCCTTCGCCGCCCCGCGCGGCCTGGCCGGGGACGCCGGACTGCGCCGCTCCAGCTACGACGTGATCCTCGCCGGTGACTGGCGCGCACACAGCGACGCCTCCTGGTCCGTCGCCGAACGGGTCCTCGCCCTGGTCGAACCCGGCCGCACCGTCGCCGTCCTGCACCTGGACACGCTGGCCGGGGTGGCCGGGAAACCCGCCGGACTGGACCCCGACCTCCAGCAGATGATCAACACCGGGATCGTCGACCAGGTGGTCCTCGCCGACGACGTACACGCCCGGCTGGTCCTCGTGCACGATCCGGCGGTCCTCGGGTTCGCCCCCGGCACCGCCTCCGGGATCCGCGCCGCCAAGGTGGTGATCGAGGCCGACCCGGCGTGGCTGCCGGCCGCCGCGCACTGCGCCGGCGAGGCCCGCCGCCTGTTCAGCGTCGAACCGCACTGGGCGCCCACCGACCCGGCCGGCCGCGAGCACCTCGGCGCCGTCCTGACCCGGGTCACCGGCACCGACGTACCCGGCACCGTCAACCTGCGCCGCTGGCGCCTGCACCGCTCCGGCCCGCGCGCCGACCGCCCGGTCATCGGCCGCGTCCACAGCGGCGGCGCCGGCGACTGGCGCCGCCTCGTCGACACCCTCGGCGGCACCGGCGTCGACGTGCGGATCCTGGCCCTCACCCCGCCGGCCGGACCGGTGCCGGACGGCTGGCTCGTCTACCAGGCGGCCGACGTGCACCTGCGGGGCTTCCTGCACCAGCTGGACTTCTACCTGTACCTGCCGTCCGACGTCCCGGAGACGGCCACCTGCCCGGAGATCCTGACCGCGATGGCGGCCGGTTGCGTCCCGGTCCTGCCACCCGGCCACGCCGTGGTCTACGGCCAGGCCGCCCTCTACGCCGACCCGGCGGAGGTGGCCACCGTGGTGGAGAGCCTGCACCGCGGCCCGGCGGCCCTGCTCACCCAGTCCGAGCGGGCGCTGCGCTTCCTGGAGGACCACCACCAGCACCGCCACTACGCCGACGCGGTGGCCGCCCTGCTGCGCCCCACCCCGACCTCCAGCACCGAGGTCATCACCGGCGAGATCATGCTGGCCCTCCCCTCCGGCGAGGTCGTCCCGCTGACCTGAGGCAACCGAAGGGTGACCGGAAGGCAACCCGGCGGGCATCGAGTCGGCCCGGCGCGGGCCGAAAGGTAGGGGGAGCCCGGTCAGTCGCGGCGCCCCCGCCCCGCGACACGCGAGCCCTCGCCATCACCCCTGGCGAGGGCTCGCACCCTTTCATCCCAGTTCAGAGCCGAAGGCCAAGCCGCTGCCGAGAAGAGCACTCGACAACGGCCCTAAGGCAAGTGTGGTTCCAGAACCGGGGCCACCAGCCGGGCGTACGCCTCGGTCAAATGGTTGCTGTCGCGGTAGACCATGGTGTCGCCGACGACCAGGGGGCACCGGTCGGCGCACAGCCACGGCACCGGGTCGACGACCGGGACGCCCGCGGCGACGGCCGTGGCCCGCTGGATCTCCCGCCAGCGCGGCTCCGGCAGCACCTCGGCCCGCGGGTCGGCACAGCCGGCGATGTTGGTGGCGTTGCTGCTCAGGCAGTCGGCCGGCGCCACCTTCAGGAACGGGGTGTCGCCGAGCACCACCACCTGCCCGGCGGCGCGTTTCAGCGCGGCGAGACTGCGCACCCAGCCGGTCTGCCAGACGGCGTCCGGGTCGGCCGGCGCGCCGGTCAGCACCTGCCGGTAGTTGACGCTGGACGAGACGACGAGCATGGCCGGCTGGAGCCGGGCGATCCGGGCCAGCACGTCGGCGCGCCACCTGTCGCATTCCACGTAGCGGCTCTGGGCTCGGCGTTCGTCCAGGGCGATCCCGGCGGGGCTGCACGAGCTGCGGGTGAAGCTGTAGAGCCGCCAGCCGCGTTTGCGGGCGAGTTCCTCCATGGTGGGGAACCACTGCAGGGCGTGCGAGTCACCGAAGAGGACGACGGTCCGGCTGCCGGTGGTGTAGGAGCAGTCGCCGCGCGGCCGGAACGGCCCGGTGAGCCCGACGTGGCAGCCGTCGCGTTGCGGGGCGAGCCGCTGGGCGACCGCCTCCTCGAAGTCGGGGGTGAGGTTGCCGGGCAGGTCGGTGGCGGTGTTCGCGTCGACGAGCAGCCGGTGCAGGCGGGCGGCCGGATTGCCGGCGGCGGCGACGACCCGGCCGGTGTCGGGGGCGCTGCCGTGGGTGGGGATGCCGGGCGGTCGCACCATGCCCGCCCCGGCCAGAGCGGCGGCGAGGGCGGCCAGGACCAGACCCAGAGCGAGACCCAGTTTCGGCCGTACGCTCCACAACCGGTGCCGCCGGACCGGGTTCTCCAGCAGGTGATGACTGAGCACGGCCAGCCCGAGCGCGACGGCGGCGGCACCGCCCCGGTCGGGCAGGCTGACCGGGGCGGCGAGCACGAGCAGCGGCCAGTGCCACAGGTACCAGCCGTACGACATCCGGCCCAGCCACCGCATCGGCCGGGTCTCCAGCAGCCGGTTGCCGCCGGCCGCGATGACCGCCACGGTGCCGAGCACCGGGACGAGCGTGGCGACGCCGGGCCACGGGGTGGTCTCGTCGAAGCTGAGCGCGCCGGCCGTGATGATCGCCAGCCCGGCCCAGCCGAGCCAGGGTTCCCGCCGGAACGGGAGCAGCGCGAGCAGCGCCCCGGCGCCCAGTTCCCAGGCCCGGCTCGGTGATCCGAAGTACGAGGTGGCGTAGAGCGACCAGGCGAACGAGGCGACCGTGACGCCGGCCAGCAGCACCCGGCTGCGGGCCAGCAGGAGCAGCGGCCAGAGCAGGTAGAACTGCTCCTCGACGGCGAGCGACCAGAAGTGCTGGAACGGCGACGGCGCGGGATCCCCGAAGTAGTCGGTGCCGGCCGTGTCCAGGCGCAGGTTCATCGTCCAGGTGGACGCGGCCAGGGCGTCGCCGGCGAAGGTGGCGAACCGGACCGGCGGCGACCAGAACCAGGCGCCGGCCAGCGTCACCACGATCACCAGGGTGGCGACCGGCAGCAGCCGCACCATCCGGCGGGCGTAGAACCGGGCCAGGTCGAGCCGCCCGGTGCCGGCGATCTCGCGCCGCAGCAGGCCGGTGATCAGGAAGCCGGAGACGACGAAGAAGACGTCGACACCGAGGAACCCGCCGGCTGTGCCCGGCACTCCGACGTGGGCGAGGACCACGAGCAGCACCGCGACGGCGCGCAGGCCCTCGATGTCACCCCGGTAGGTGTGCCGGGAGCCGCCCGGCGCCTGGTCGACGGGGCGCCGGGCGAGCGTGACGGTCATCAGGCGTGTGCGGCAGCCAGCGCCGGCGGCCGGGCGAACGCCAGCACCGCGTGCCGGCCGAGCAGCTCACCCTCCCGGGTCAGCCCGTCGAACCGCTCCGTCCAGGCGGCCATCGCGGCCTGCTCGTCGGGGCGGCCGGCATCGTCGAAGACCAGGGTGGCCCGGTCCGCGAGCCGCTTCTCGATCATGTGCAGGGCCGGGTAGCGGGCGTCCGCGCCGGTCGAGGCGGGCGGGCCGTCGATCAGCACGAAGTCGATGTCGTGCAGGTCGGTCAGGGTCTCCGGGTCGTACCACGGGTAGTCCCGGCCGTCGATGCCGACCGGGGTGAGCGCGGCGTCGCGTACCTCGGCGATCCGGTCCAGGCCGTGTGCGGCGAGCGCGGCCCGGGTCTTCCCGGCGTATCCCGCGTCGTGGTCCAGCGAGACCAGCCGGCCGCCGCTCTGCTCCAGTGCGTAGGCGATCCACACCGACGAGGTGCCGCTGCCGAGTTCCAGCACCAGGCGCGGCTTGCGGCTGCGGATCAGGTGCAGCAGTTCCAGCAGGTCGGTCGGGTTGAGCGCGTAGTCGCCGGACGACGGCATCGGCGCGCGCGGGGTGAAGCCCTGGAACAGCTGCACGGTCGCCTCGAACTCCCGGGGCAGGGCCAGCAGCTGCGACGACGCGGCCTTGCGGTCGGTGACCTGTTTGACCCGGGCGATCGCCTCGGCCAGTTCCAGGTGCCGGTCACCGGCGGTGAGGCGTTCCCGTTCCACCGCGGCGACCAGACGGCGCTGCATCTCCTCGACGGTGGTCCGCAGGTCGCGCTGGGCGGTCAGGCCGGCCCGCTGCACGGCGGCGAGGCGCCGGAACAGGACCATCAGCCCGGCCACGACGACCCCGCCGAGCAGCGCGAGCAGGGTGGTGGCGACCCGGGGGTGCCCGAGGAGCGCGGCGGCCGCGGTGCCCGCGCACAGGACGCCGGTGACCGTCAGCACCGCGGCCTGCCGGCCGGTCAGGCGCGGCAGACGGCGGCGGACTCGGCTCATCTTGTTCATGCGGGACTCCTCATCGGTGCACTTCCTCCGGGGTAACGGGGCGGGGACCGGGCCCGTTACGCCCCCGCTGGGCGGGTGCCGGGGTGGTGGCCCGGACGAGTCCGGCGATCCGGTCGGCGAAGACGGCCGGCCGAAGGTCGCGGGCCACCGCGGCGCGGGCCCGGGCGCTCTGCGCGGCGTAGCGGACCGGATCCCGCCGGAGCCCCTCGATCACCGCGGACGCCGTCTCCGGCGCGCAGGGCAGGGCGGTCTCACCGAACGCCGCGGCGAGGTGGTCCGGGACGAGCACCACACAGCCGGTCGCGGCCGCCTCCAGGGCGGGCCGGGAGGTGGTCTCGGCCAGGTGCTCCGGGGGAAAGTGCAGGTAGAAGTCGAGCTGGGCGGCGAAGGTCCGGGAGTCCAGGTCGGCCGGCTCGTAGACCAGCCAGGCGGCGGGCAGCCCGGACGGGCGCCGTGGGCTCTCCGGCAGGCGCAGCCGCACGTCGGCGCTCCGGCACCGGTGCGGCACGGTCAGCGCCGCCTCCAGGTCGCCGGGCCAGACCCCGGCGTCGCACAGGTCGACACCGACGACGGCCGGGCCGCGCCGGGCGGGCATCGGCCGGGCCACGTCCCGCGGTTCGACGACGGCCGGCAGGTCGAACGGGGTCATCGCCCCGGGGAAGTCGGTGCCGGCCAGCAGCGGGCGCACCCCGGGGTCGGCCGGGCACCAGAGCGGATCGGCCGCGAACAGCCGCCGGGCCGCCTCGCCGACCGCCTCGACGGTGTAGCGGCGGTCGCTGCCGTCCCGGCGGGCCGGCGCCCGGTCGGCGACCAGCAGCAGCCGCCGGGGCCGGATCCGGCAGCCGTCCTCGGGCGCGAACTGGAGCACCTCCGGCTGGCGGACCAGCAGCACCTCGGCGTCCACCTCGTCGGTCTCCAGCACCTGGTCCAGCTGTCCGGTGTTGATCAGCCGCTGGACGTCCGGGCTGAGCGAGCGGCGCTGCCGGTCCACCGACCGCAGCGCCTCCAGGTGCAGGATCGCCACCGACAGCCCGGCCGAGCGCAGCGCCCGGATCTCGGCGAGCGCGGACCGCTGGGTGCCGGTCAGGAACCGCCAGTCGGCGGCCACCACCACGTCGAAGCGCCGCGGGACGGCGAGGCCGCTGAGGTGGGCCGGGGCCACGAACGGGCGGTCCGGGCCGGGCGGCAGGTGCGGCGAGCCGGACGAGGCGTGCCAGCAGCGGTACGCCGACATGTACGCGGTCCGCGCCGGATGCATCCACCAGGCGCGGATCTCGGACCGGGACAGCGACCCCTCGGAGAGCCGGATCAGGGCCAGCGGGGTGGCGACCCGGCGTACCGAACCCGGGCCGAAGGCCGCCTGGATCCGCTCCAGGAACTCCGAGTCGGCGGCCTTGCGGACCCGGTCGAACCAGCCGATCCGCCGGATCACCTGGTCCTTGCGGAACAGCAGCGACGACACGTTGACCCGGCTCCGGCGGATGCCCGGCCGGGTCATCACCAGCCGGTCCGAGACGCTGATCCCCTCCGAGGTGGTGGCGAGCACCGCCCGGTCGGTGAGCATCGGCGCCATCTGCAGTTCGATCCGGCGCGGGTGGGACCAGTCGTCGGAGTCCTGGAACGTGACGAAGTCGCCGCGGGCCGCCTCCACCCCGGCGTTACGGGCCGCGTAGGTGCCGCCGTTGACCGGCATCCGGATCAGCCGCACCCGCGGGTCCAGGTCGGCGGCGGCGGCCAGCACCGCGTCGAACTCGCCCGGCGACGCGTCGTCGACCAGCACGATCTCCAGGTCCGGCCAGGACTGGGCGGCGATCGAACGGACCGCGGTGAGCAGACCCTCCCCCGGCCGGTACGCGGTGACCACCACCGACACCCGCTCACCGGCCGTCTCGCACGCGTGCCCGGCCGCACCGGCGAGCCGGTCGAACGGCTCCCGCTCCGGGGCCGCCAGCAGCATCGGCGCCGGCTCCGGGAAGAGTTCGGCGAACCGGGCCAGCCAGGCCTCCTCGGCCACCAGCCCGCCGGCGTGCGGATTGGCCAGGTCGATCTCCAGCGTCTGCCGGGCCGCGGCCGGGATGTTCCGGTAGGCGCCGAGCAGCTGCCGGGCGTTGGCCGGCCCCTGCCAGGCGTGCACCAGCTGGACGTGCAGGGCCTGGTGGGCGGGCGGCAGCGAGCCGGCGCCGCGTCCGGTTCGGATCAGCGCGTAGAGGGCCAGCGCGTCGGCCCGGTCCTCCGGCAGCTCGTCCTGCAGGGCGATGGTCTGCGCCAGCCCGGCCAGCAGCGCCGGGTTCACCGGGCGGCGGATCCGGCGGGTGTCCCCCCGCCGGGCGGCCGCCAGCACCTCGTCCAGGCCGATCCCGGCCGCGCGGGCCAGCACCCGGCGGGCCGCCACCGAGCGGTTGCGCATCGCCGTGTTCGGCAGCGACAGCTCCGCCCCGGCACCGGCGAGGGTGACATGATCGTCCAGCAACCCGACCGGCTGCGCCTCAACCATCGACTCTCCGTCCGTACCCGGCAATGTCCTTTCGGATCAACGCCGGGACGGCGACAACGGTGACGCTAGACCGCGGCCAGGACCGCCGCTTCCACCCGGTCCCGCTCCTCCTCCGACGCCCAGGCGCCGACCAGGTAGAACGCGTCGACCACGTCGCTGCCGAGGGTGGAGATGCGGGCCGCGCGGATCTCCGCGCCGGCCTCGTCGAGCGCGTGGGTGACCCGGTAGAGCAGCCCCGGCGAATCGGCGGCGCGCAGTTCCAGCACCACCGCGTCGGTGGCGATGTCCCGCTGCCAGACCACCCGGGGCGAGGCGGTCCCGCCCCGCGCGCTCATCGCGCGGGCCCGGACCCGCTGGGTCACCGAGACGTCCCCGGCGCCGACCCGGCGCAGGTCGGCGGCGAGAGCGACCGGCTCGTACGGCGATCCGTACCGCGGCTGGGTGTAGAACTCGACGATCGCCCGCTCGTCCACCGTGATGGTGTTCGCGGCGACCACGTCGAGCCGGTGCATGGCCAGGCAGGCGGCCACTCCGGCGAGCAGTCCGCGCCGGTCGGCGGCGGCCACCGCGACCCGGTCGCCGTCCAGGTGCACCACCGGCAGGGTGCCGTCGAGCAGCTCCGGGTCGGGTTCCGGCGGTTGCGGCAGGGCGCCGGTGTCCAGCCGGGTGTGCACCCGGTCGACGAGTTCGGCCATCAGCCGGCCCTTCCAGTCCGACCAGGCGGCCGGTCCGGTGGCGTGCGAGTCGGCGCGGGCCAGGGCGTGCAGCAGGTGCAGGGTCTGCGTGTCGCCGACCGCCTCGGCGACGGCGGAGATGGTCTTCGGGTCGCTCAGGTCGCGGCGGGTCGCCACGTCGGGCAGCAGCAGGTGCAGCCGGACCATCTTCTCGATCATGGCCACGTCGGCGGGTGGCAGGCCGATCCGGGCGGCGATGTCGGCGGCGATCGGGGCGCCCACGATGCTGTGGTCGCCGGGCAGGCCCTTGCCGACGTCGTGCAGGAACGCGCCGATCAGCAGCAGGTCCGGCCGGTCCACCTCGCGGGTGTGTGCGGTGGCCTCGTAGGCGGCCTGCACCAGGTGCCGGTCCAGGGTGTACCGGTGGATCGGGTGGTGCTGCGGGAGGCCGCGCATCCGGGCCCACTCGGGCAGCCACGCGTCGATCAGCCCGTACCTGTCGCAGGTCTCCCAGGCGGGCAGCAGTCCCGCGCCGGAGCCGAGCAGCGAGACCAGCGCGGCCCGGGCGGCGGGTGGCCACGGGGTGGGCAGCGGCGGGCAGAACGAGGCGAGCCATTCGCTGGTGGCGCGGGCGATCGGCAGCCGGACGACGGCGGCCGCGGCGGCCACCCGCAGCGAGAGGCTGGGGTCCGGGACCGGGCCGATCGCGGTCCGGGCCAGGACCAGCTCACCGTCCTGTTCGACGACGTCGCGGGCGACCGGGCGGCGGGCGGCCGGGGTTCCGGGCGGGCCGGTGCGGCGGCGGTTGCGCAGCCGGTCGACGGCCCGCCAGGCGTCGTCCACGGCGTGCGCGATGGTCCGGGCGTCGCCGGACACCCGGCGCAGCAGCGTGTCCGGGTCCTCGATGCCGAGCAGGTCGGCGACGGCCTTGCGCTCCTGGGCGACCAGCCGGTCCACCCGGCGGCCGACGGCCAGGTGCAGGGCGTCGCGGGTGTCGAGCAGGCGCAGGGTGGCGGCCCGGACCGCGGGGCGCATGGTGTCGGCGATGCCGGCCCGGCCGATGCCGCGGAGCAGGGTGATGTCGCGCAGGCCGCCGCTGGCCTCCTTGAGGTCGCCCTCGAGCAGGAAGGCCAGCTCGCCGTGGCTGGTCCACCGGCTGGTGGTGATCTCGCGCAGCTGGGGCATGGACCGGACGGCGGTGCGCCGCCACTGGTCGGCGACCGCGGCGATCAGTTCGGCGGAGAGGGCCGCGTCGCCGGCGACGTGCCGGGCGTCGAGCAGGCCGAGGGAGACCTTCACGTCGTCGTGGGCGACGGACAGGGCTTCCGGGAGGGTACGCACCGAGTGGTCCAGCCCGAGGCGGGCGTCCCAGATCGGGTACCAGAGCGAGGAGGCGATCCGGTCGATCCCGGCGGTGCCGTTGTGCAGCAGCACCAGGTCGAGGTCGCTGTAGGGGGCGCAGTCGCGCCGGCCGAGCCCACCGACCGCGATCAGGCTGACGCCGGGCAGGTGGGACGGGAAGAGGGTGGTCAGCCAGCTGTCGAGCGCCGCCGCCCGCTCGTCGCGGGCGGCGGACCCGATGTGGCCCTGCAGCTCGTCGAGTGAGCCGCCCGCTGCCGGGCGTGCGGGCGGGGCCGGCGGCTCACTCAACGGATTCGTCATCGGATCAGAGGGCGTCGAGGCCGCGCTCGCCGGTACGGACCCGGACGACCTCGTCCACCGAGGTCACCCAGACCTTCCCGTCGCCGATCTTGCCGGTGCGGGAGGCGGTCACCACCGCGTCGACGATCTTGTCGACGTCGATCTCGTCGGTGAGCACCTCCACCTTGATCTTCGGGAGGAACTCGACGGTGTACTCGGCACCCCGGTACACCTCGGTGTGGCCCTTCTGACGGCCGTATCCCTGTACCTCGCTCACGGTGAGACCGGCGACGCCCAGGGCGTGCAGAGCCTCCTTCACCGCGTCGAGCTGGTAGGGCTTGATGACTGCGGTCACCAGCTTCATGCTCAGTCCTTCCATCGGTGCAGCCATCAGAATTTAACCGGAGATCTTCTCGCCGACCGGGGCGTCGTCCCCGGTCTTCGCGGCGCCGGGCTTGATGCCCGCCATCGCGAAGGCGCTGCCGCCGCCGCTGCCACCGGCCGGGGTGAGGTCGTAGGCGCTCTCGGCGTGCTCGGCGAGGTCGATACCGTCGATCTCGGCGTCCTTGTCGAGACGGAAGCCGATGGTCTTGTTGATCACGAAGCCCAGGACGAAGGCGACGGCGAACGAGTAGACCGTCACGATCAGGGCGCTGAGCGCCTGGACACCGAGCTGGGTGACACCACCGCCGTAGAACAGGCCCTGGTTCTCGACCAGCGCGTTGACCTCGCTGGTGCCGAAGAGGCCGATCCAGAGGCAGCCGATCCAGCCGCCGACGAAGTGGACGCCGACCACGTCGAGCGAGTCGTCGAAGCCGAGCTTGTACTTCAGCGAGATCGACAGGGCACAGACGGCGCCGGCGACCAGGCCGAGCAGCGCCGCGGCCCAGGGGGCGACGAAGGCACACGCCGGGGTGATGGCGACCAGACCGGCGATGGCGCCGGAGGACGCGCCGACCAGGGTGGGCTTGCCGTCGCGGATCTTCTCGACGAGCAGCCAGCCGAGGACCGCCGCGGCGGTGGCGAGCTGGGTGTTCAGGAAGGCGAGACCGGTGACGGCGTCGGCGGTCAGCTCGGAGCCGGCGTTGAAGCCGAACCAGCCGAACCACAGCAGGCCGGTGCCGAGCGCGACGAACGGCACGTTGTGCGGCTTCATCGCCTCACGCGGCCAGCCGACCCGCTTGCCCAGGACCAGGACCAGAGCCAGCGCGGCCGCACCGGCGTTGATGTGCACCGCGGTACCACCGGCGAAGTCCAGCGCGCCGAGGCCGGCGCCGATGAAGCCACCGCCCCAGACCCAGTGGGCGACCGGGAAGTAGACCAGGGTGGCCCAGGCGCCGGCGAAGACCAGCCAGCCGCCGAACTTGGCCCGGTCGCTGATCGCGCCGCTGATCAGGGCGACGGTGATGATGGCGAACATCATCTGGAACGCCATGAAGACGTACAGCGGGATGCCGGTGCCGCTCGGGTTCTCGGCGGACGCGCCCCACAGGTCGCCCTCGCCGAGGAAGGTCTTGGTGCCCAGGTAGTCACCGACGTTGCCGATCACACTGCCGACGTCGGACCCGAAGGCGAGAGAGAATCCGTAGAAGAACCACAGAATGGAGATGAGCCCCATCGCGCTGAAGCTCATCATGATCATGTTCAGAACACCCTTGGACCGGTTCAGGCCGCCGTAGAACAGCGCCAGGCCAGGGGTCATGAGCAACACGATCGCGCTGGAGATGAGCAGCCAGGCGGTGTTGCCGGTATCAATAGTCGGTTCAGGCACGCCGGCCTCCTAAAGTCGGAACCCCTTCTCGCGGCGCAGCGTGGCTACATCGCCCCTGGCCGGATGCGCGGAAGCTTTCCGGTCCCCTGTTTCGCACACGGGCGTGAGGCGATTACCGGTGAGTGACGGCGTGTTTCCGACGTGTGAAGAAACTCTCACAGCCCCTCGGGGGCCCGGCTTCTGTCGCGCGGATCGCGCGACAGCAGCTAGCGGAGGGCGTACTCCAGGGTGTGGCGCTCGTAGTCGAGCAGCCGCAGATCCCGCATCGGGCGGCGCAGGTGGCCCTTGTGCACGATCCGGACGAACGCCGGATCACCGGCCGCGGCCATCCGCCGGATGCCCTCGACGTGGTCGACGATCCGTTTGCGCAACGTCCGGACGAGGCGGTGCCGGTCCCGGGGGATCAGCCCGTACGCGTCGGCGAACAGCCGCAGCCGGCGCGGGCGGTTCGGGCGCTTCCAGCCGAGCGTGTACGAGTCCCGGTCGCTGAAGAGCGGCACCCAGGTCCAGGCCGCGTACGCCACGTCATAGAGCCGTGAGCCCGGCGACGCCAGGTCGAAATCGATCAGGGCCAGGGTGCCGTCCGGCCGCCAGACCACGTTGTGCGGCGCGGCGTCGTGGTGGCAGATCACCTCGGTGTCCGGCGGGGGCGGCCCGAACGAGCGCCACACCGAGCCGGGCGGGGGGACGAACCCGTACTGCGCGTCGTGGAACATCCGCAGCATGGTCGCCACGGTGACCAGCGCCTCCTCGGTCACCCAGTGGGGGGCGAGGGGGTACTCCCCGCACTCGCCGTCCAGGTAGGAGAGGACCTCGCGGCCCTTCTCGTCCATCCCGAGGGCGTGCGGCGAGCCGGTGAACCCGACCCGCTCCAGGTGGAGCAGGAGGGAGTGCACGGCCGGTGTCCACGGCCCGGCGTTGCGCCGGACCGTGTCACCGATCCGGGAGACAGTACTGACGTTGCCACCGTGCAGCGGGATCTCCCGCAACGGCTCCTGCGTCACTAAATGCCTCCCGGTGGGTCCAGAACTCCTGAAATCCTACGCGTCAGATCCAATAAGAGCTTCCACGAAGGCCTTCGGCTCGAACGGGGCGAGATCGTCGGGGCCCTCACCGAGGCCGACGAGCTTCACCGGGATGCCCAGCTTGCGCTGCACGGCGATGACGATGCCGCCCTTGGCGGTGCCGTCCAGCTTGGTCAGCACCACCCCGGTGACGTCCACCACCTCGGTGAACACCCGGGCCTGCTCCAGCCCGTTCTGCCCGGTGGTGGCGTCCAGCACCAGCAGCGTCTCGTCGACCGCCCCGTGCTTCTCCACCACCCGCTTGACCTTGCCCAGCTCGTCCATCAGGCCGACCTTGTTCTGCAGTCGCCCGGCGGTGTCGATCAGCACGGTGTCCACGCCGGAGTCGATGCCCCGCTTGACCGCGTCGAACGCCACGCTGGCCGGGTCGCCGCCCTCCGGGCCACGCACGGTCTCGGCGCCGACCCGCTCGCCCCAGGTCTGGATCTGGTCGGCGGCCGCGGCCCGGAACGTGTCGGCCGCGCCGAACAGCACGGTCCCGCCGTCACCGATCAGCACCCGGCCGATCTTGCCGCAGGTGGTGGTCTTGCCCGCGCCGTTCACCCCGACGACCAGGACGACGGCGGGACGGCCGTCGTGCGGCGCGGTCTTCAGACTGCGGTCCATCTCCGGTTCGAGAGCGGCGACGAGCTCCTCGACGAGCTGCTCACGGACCTCGGCGACGGTGCGGGAGCCGAGCACCCGGACCCGCTCGCGCAGCCGCTCGACGATCACCTGGGTGGCCTCGATCCCGACGTCCGCGGTGATCAGGCTCTCCTCGATCTCCTCCCAGTCCTCCTCTTCCAGGTGGTCCCGGGAGAGGACGCTGAGCAGACCGCGGCCGAGAGCGGTCTGCGATCGGGCCAGCCGGGCCCGGAGCCGGACCAGACGGCCGGCCGAGGGCTCCGGCTTCTCGATGACGGGGGCCTCGACAACCGGCGCCTCGACGACCGGTTCCTCCACCACGACCGGCGGGGCGGGTTTCTCGACGAGCGGCGGGATCTCCTGGTCGACCGGCGGCACGGTCGGCACCGTGGGCGGCGGCGGAAGATCGCGACGGCGCATCTTCGGCACCACGAGTCCGACCGCGCCCACGATCAGGACGACGAGCAGGATCACTGCGGTCACCACGTATTCCATGCCCGAATCCTGACAGATGAGTGATGCGCATGTGGCGGAGGTAGCGCACTGGCGGTTCCGGTGCGGATTGACGGAGGATGGGTCGCCCCTTGATTACGCTGTAGAGGATCCCCCCATTGACCGCTCAACTTCTCATCGGCCCGGTGCTGCGGCGCGTCGACGGTGACCGCGCCACCCTCTGGATGGAGACCACCGAGCCGGCGACGGTGCGGGTCGAGGTCGACCAGGCGGGTGCCGGGTCGGCACGGACCTTTTCGGCGTACGGCCACCACTACTCGATCGTCACGGTCGAGGGACTCGCTCCCGACTCGGCCAACACGTACCGCCTGTTCCTGGATGACCAGCAGGCCTGGCCGGAACCGGACGGGGAGTACCCGCCGCCGGTGATCCGCACCCGGGCCGCCGACGACCGGGACCAGCCGGTGTCGCTGATCTTCGGCTCGTGCCGGGAGGCGACCCCGCAGTCGAGCCGGCGCAACCTGCCGCCGGACGCGCTGGACGCCTACTCCCGGCGGCTGATGGCCGATCCCGAGGCCCGGCCCGACCTGCTGGTGCTGCTCGGCGACCAGGTCTACGCGGACGAGACCTCGGCGAAGGTGCAGAAGTTCCTCAAGCGCCGCCGCAAGGCCGGTCACCAGGGTCCGGAGGACCAGGTGGTCACGTTCGAGGAGTACACCAAGCTGTATCTGGAGTCGTGGCGGGATCCCGAGGTGCGCTGGCTGTTCGCCACCGTGCCGAGCGTGATGATCTTCGACGACCACGAGATCATCGACGACTGGAACACCTCGTCGTCGTGGCGTGCCGACATGGCGAAAGAGCCGTGGTGGCGGGAACGGATCTCGGCCGGGCTCGCCTCGTACTGGATCTACCAGCACCTGGGCAACCTGAGCCCGGACGAGCTGGCCGCCGACCCGCTGCTGCAGAAGGTGACCTCGGTCGAGGACGCCACCGACCTGCTGCACGAGTTCGGGCTGCAGGTGGACGATCCGGAGGCCGCGGAGAACACCGACGTGCCGTACCAGTGGAGTTACGCCCTGGACATGGGCCGGACCCGCCTGGTGGTGCTGGACAACCGCTGCAACCGGGTGCTCACCCCGGGCGCCCGGTCGATGCTGCCGGCCGCCGAGTGGAACTGGTTCGTCGACCAGGCCCACGGCGACTACGACCACCTGGTGATCGGGTCGTCGCTGCCGTGGCTGATGCCACCCGCCATCCACTACCTGGAGGCGTGGAACGAGCAGCTCGCCGAATCGCCGAACCCGCGGGCCGCCGCGTTCGGGGAGAAGGTGCGCCGGGCCTTCGACCTGGAGCACTGGGCCGCGTTCGGCAAGTCGTTCGCGGCCCTGGGCGAGCTGTTCCGCCGGCTCGGCGAGGGCCAGCTGGGCGAGGGCAAGCGGATCGGGGCCGGTGGCGCCTACGCCGCACCCGCCTCGATCAGCGTGCTCTCCGGCGACGTGCACCACTCCTACGTGGCCAGGGCCGACTTCGGGCACGCCATGACCACGCCGGTCTACCAGCTCACCTGCTCACCGATCCACAACGAGGTGCCGCTGCCGATGCGGCCGCTGATGAAGATCGCGTGGTCGCGGGCGGTCGCCCAGGTGGCCCGGGGGCTGGCCCGGACCGGCTCGGTCCGCCGGCCGGACCTGCGCTGGAAACGGATGGCCAAGCCGTACTTCGGCAACGCCATCGGCACCCTGCGCCTGGACGGGCACCGGGCGTCCGCCCTGATCGAGGGCACCACGAAAGAGGGCGCCCTGCAGAACGTCGCGTCGGTGGACTACCACCCTCAGGACAGGTCGAGCACCTTGCGCAGATAGGGCAGGTGCTCGGTTCCGGTCCAGCGGTAAGCGGGCAGCCCCGCGGACCGGGCACCGAGCACCACCCGGTCGTCGTCGTCCACGAAGAGCGCGTGTTTCGGCAGGACACCGAGCGCCTGGCAGGCCTTCTCGAAGTACTCCGGCGCCGGCTTGTGCACCTTCAGATCCCACGAGTTGATCACCAGGTCGACCTCGCCGGTGAGCCCCAGCCGGTCGAGGTCGGCGGGCAGCAGGTCGGTGCCGTTGGTGGCGAGACCGACCTTCCGGCCGCCGGCCCGCACCTCGCGGACGAAGGCCAGCACGTCCGGGTCGGGTTCGCCGCGGTACTCCTGCCACGCGGCGACCGCCGCGACGGCCTCCGGCCCGTCCAGCGGCAGCCGGTCGGCGACCAGCTTCATCCACTCGGCGTGGGTGATCTCGCCGGCCATCGCGGGCTGGTAGATGTCCCACGACATCGAGGTCTCCAGGAAGGAGGCCGGTTTCAGGCCGTACTCCACCTCGACAGCGATCATCGGGGCCGGATCCCAGCGGCGCAGCACGCCGTCCAGGTCGATCAACAGGGCCTGGGCGCGGTCGCGCATCTGGTTCCTCTACTCGTCGTCGTCCGGGTCGCGGACCAGCCGCTGGCTGATCACCTGGGTGACGCCGGCGCGCATCGTGACGCCGTACAGGGCGTCCGCGACCTCCATAGTGCGTTTCTGGTGCGTGATGATGAGCAGCTGGCTCTTCTCACGGAGCTGTCGGAAGAGGGTAATCAACCGGCCCAGGTTGACGTCGTCGAGGGCCGCCTCCACCTCGTCCATGATGTAGAACGGCGAGGGCCGGGCCCGGAAGATCGCGCACAGCATGGCCACCGCGGTCAGCGAGCGCTCACCACCGGAGAGCAGCGACAACCGCTTGATCTTCTTGCCCGGCGGGCGGGCCTCGACCTCGACGCCGGTGGTCAGCATGTCGTCCGGGTCGGTGAGGATGAGCCGGCCCTCACCGCCGGGGAAGAGCACCTGGAAGACGGTCTGGAACTCGCGCGCGGTGTCCTCGAACGCCGACGAGAAGACCTCCAGGATCCGGTCGTCGACGTCCTTGACCACGGTGAGCAGGTCCTTGCGGGTGGCCCGCAGGTCCTCCAGCTGGTCGGAGAGGAACTTGTACCGCTCCTCCAGGGCCGCGAACTCCTCCAGCGCGAGCGGGTTGACCTTGCCCAGCAGGGTCAGGTCACGCTCCGCCTTGTTGGCCCGTTTCTCCTGGGTGGGCCGGTGGAACGGGGTCGCCTCGGGAACCGGCTTGCCGTCCTTCTCGGCCTGCGCCACCTCGGCCTGGGTCGGCGGCACCGGCTGTTCCGGCCCGTACTCGTTGATCAGCGTCTCGACGTCGAGCGAGAAGTCCTCGGCGGCCTTGGCCTCCAGCTGCTCGATGCGCATCCGCTGCTCGGCGCGGGCCATCTCGTCCCGGTGCACCTCGCTGGTGAGCCGCTCCAGCTCGGTGACCAGGCGCTTGGCACTGGCCCGCACCTCCTGCAGCTCGGCCTCGCGGCTGGTCCGCTCGCTGGCGATCTGGTCCCGGCGCTCGGCGGCGGCGGCCAGCGAGACCGCGACGTGCTCCAGCGCGGTGGCGGCGCCGTGCGCGACGGCGCGGGCGATCTCGGCGCCGCGGGCCCGGGCGGCCCGGCGGGCGGCGGCCCGTTCCCGGGCCTGCCGCTCCTGGTTGGCCTGGCGCATCAGCGAGTCGGCCCGGCCGGCGATGGAGGAGACCCGTTCCTCGGCGGTACGCACCGCGAGACGTACCTCCATCTCGTTCTGCCGGGCCTGGGGCACCAGGGCGGCGAGCCGGTCGCGCTCCTCGGTGGACGGCTCCTCGTCCAGCGGGGTGTCCTCGGCGAGCCGCAGCCGTTCCTCCAGCTCGGCGACCCGCATCAGATCGGTCTCACGGGCCGCCTGCGCCTTCTGCAGGGAGGCGCCGAGCCGCTCGGTCTCGCCCTTGGCGGACCGGGCGGCGGCGCCCAGCTCGGCGAGCCGGCGGGCGGCGGCGTTGCGTTCGCCCTCGGCGGCCCGCTTGGCCTGGGCGGCCACCGCGACCGTCTGCTTCAGCTCGGCCACCTCGGCCCGGGCGGCGCCGAGCTGTTCCTTGACCTCGGCGATGGTCTGCTCGGCCACCGCCCGTTTCGCCTTGGCCTCGTCGACCGCCGCCTGCACCTCGATGTAGCTGGTCGCCTTGGCCGAGCCGCCGGCCGCCGCGTAGGCGCCGAGCACGTCGCCCTCGGGGGTGACCGCGCGCAGCTCGTGGTTCGCGGCGACCAGCGCGGCCGCCGCGGCCAGGTCGGGGACGATCGCCACGTCGCGCAGCGCCCGGTTGAGCGCGGGCCGGATCTGCTCCGGGCAGTCGACCACCTCGGGCGCCCAGACCGCGCCGTCCGGCAGGTCCGGGCGCAGACTCGCCAGCGAGCCCTGCATGCCGGGACCGGCGGCGCCGGCGACCATCAGGTCGGCCCGGCCGGCGTCGGCGATCTTGAGGGTGCGCATCGCCTCGATGGTCTCGTCCACGCCGGACAGCGCGACCGCGTCGGCCAGCCCGCCGAGGGCGGCGGCGAGCGCCACCTCGTGGCCGGGACGCACGGTCAGCAGCGAGGCGAGGCTGCCGAGCAGGCCGGGCACCTGACCGGCCCGGGCCAGCAGGGCGCCCGCGCCGTCCTTGCGCTTGAGGCCCATGGCGAGGGCTTCCTCACGGGCCTTCCAGCTGGCCGCGTCCTTCTCGGCGGCGCGCTCGGTGTCGTTCAGCTCGCGGACCACGGCGGCGGCCCGGTCGTGTGCGGCGGTGGCCTCGTCGTGCCGGGCGTCGAGGTCGGCGTTGTCCCGGTCGGCCTCGGTGGACTCGGCCGACACCAGGTCGACCTCCTCCTGCGCGGCCTCGGAGCGCATCAGCGCGTCGGTGTGCGCGTCGGCCAGGCGCTCGATCTCCTCGGCCGCGCTGGTGGTGCGGGCCCGGGCGGCGTTCACGTTGCCGGTGAGCTTGGCCAGGCCCTCGCGCCGATCGGCGATCGCCTTGGCCGCGGCCCGCAGCTCGCCCTCCGCGCCGGCCAGCTGGCGTTCCAGGTCCTGCCGGTTCTCGACCGCCTCGGCCAGGCGCATCTGGTCCTCGGTGAGCGCCTCGCGCAGCTCCTCCTCCTGCTCGCGGACCCGCTCGGCCTCGGCCTCGAGCATCTCCGGGTCACGGCCCGGGCGCTCGTCGTCGGGGGTGGCGGCGAGGTGCCGCAGCCGCTCGGTGGCGAGCTGCTCGGTGGAGCGGAACCGCTCCTGCAGGGTGGACAGCTTGTACCAGGCGTCCTGGGCGGCCTGCAGCAGCGGAGCGTCTTCGGCGTGCGCGAACTCCAGGTCGGCGAGCATCCGCTGGATCTCGCGGTTCTCCTCCTCGACCTGGCCGCGGCGGTCCCGCATCGCCGACTCGTCGGCGATCTCCTTGTCCAGCGTGGTGCGCAGCGTGTGCAGGTCGTCGGCGAGCAGCCGGAGCCGGGAGTCGCGCAGGTCGGACTGGATGCCGGCGGCCCGGCGGGCCACCTCGGCCTGCCGGCCGAGCGGCTTGAGCTGGCGCCGCAGCTCGGTGGTCAGGTCACCCAGGCGGTTCAGGTTCACCTGCATGGCGTCCAGCTTGCGGATCGCCTTTTCCTTGCGTTTGCGATGCTTGAGTACGCCCGCGGCCTCCTCGATGAACGAGCGGCGGTCCTCGGGTTTGGCGTGCAGCATCGCGTCGAGCCGGCCCTGACCGACGATGATGTGCATCTCCCGGCCGATGCCGGAGTCGCTGAGGAGTTCCTGGATGTCGAGCAGACGGCAGGAGTTGTTGTTGATCTCGTACTCGCTGGCGCCGTCCCGGAACATCCGGCGGGTGATCGAGACCTCGGTGTAGTCGATCGGCAGAGCACCGTCGTTGTTGTCGATCGTGAGGGTCACCTCGGCCCGGCCCAGGGGCGCCCGCCCGGACGTACCGGCGAAGATGACGTCCTCCATCTTGCCGCCGCGCAGAGCCTTCGCGCCCTGCTCGCCGAGAACCCAGGCGATGGCGTCGACGACGTTGGACTTGCCGGAGCCGTTCGGGCCCACCACGCAGGTGATGCCGGGCTCCAGCCGCAACGTGGTGGCGGAGGCGAAGGACTTGAAGCCCTTGACCGTCAGGCTCTTGAGGTGCACGGATCTCCGAGTGGGTCGGCCGGAACGTCTGCTGGGACGCAGGCTACCCGTCAATGCTGCCGAGCAGCGGAATCACGTGGTCAAAAAGCTGCGCGCCGCCACGTGAGTGGAGGCGCGCGATTTCTTCCGTACGGGGGATGTGAATGCCGACTGGTCACCCCGCAGCACCCTCCGGCATTCGGCGGGGGGCGTCTGTCAGGTCAGGGCGGGCTCGGTCAGCCGCGCGAACTCGTCGGCCTCGGCAGCAGCCGCGGCGAGACGGTCGTTCTCCGCCTGGAGACGGGTGACATCGAACTCCAGGGCCTGGACCCGGGAACGCAGTCGGGTGACCTCGTCGAGGAGGCGCCGGTCGGGCGCCGCACCTACGTGGCCAAAGAGGGCCTTCGCCATCGTGACTCCTTGTGACGCGTTGCGTCTCGTATTTTGTGTGTTGCGTTGCCGGAAAAGCCGGCCAACGTGGCGCCCAGTGCATTGATCAGTACGCAGTGTTGATCTCAAGTGCGAACTGGCACACCAAACACTCAAGGGCACGCATGAGCGCAGAAACCCGCCGGAGAAACCACGGGAATCTGATAGGTGCAAGAGCTCAAACCCCGATCGAACAGGGGCATGAGTGGGCGCGACTGGCGACAACTCCATAGTCCGCTGATACCCATCCTCCGTCAAGCCGAGGCCGTGCCGGTTGCCCACTTCAGCTCAGTGAATCACGCCACCAGGGCACCTCATCAGGCCTTATACAACTTTTGGGGGCATGTCGATCTCGTCGAGGGTAGCCCGTTTTTGCAAGATCTGATGCGGGTGTCCGCTTCGCATCACTCCCGTCCGGCAACCGGATCGCTACGGTCCGGCGCACTATCGGCGGACCGCATCCGGACGATCACACAAAGGATCGGCGCGACATCGATGCGGCCACACCGCGCCCGGATCACGCCGGCCGGTCGTGAATCCCGCCCGCCTGTCGCGGCCTTTCGGGCATAAACGGGCAAAGACGGCTGACAAATAGGCTGAAAAGGTGCGTAATTGTGTCGCCTAGCCGACATGCTCCGGTAACTTCGGCCGGTTGTGTCGTTGCCCCCAGCGTGAATCCGACCCCGTCGCGCGAGCGCATCTGCCTGCTCACCGGTGGCGGGTACCCGTACCGGCGGGACGCCCTCGGTGGATGGTGCCGGACCCTGGTGGAGGGGCTGCGCCGCTTCCACTTCGAGTTGCTGACCGTCACGGACCGTGAACCTCCGTCCGCTCCGGCGTACCCCCTGCCCCTCCACGTCGCCTCGGCCCGTGCCGTCGCGCTGGGCCACGACCAGGCCCGCTCCGACCGCCGCCGCGGCAGCTCCCCGGACGGCGCCGCCGACGCCGCGGCCCTGCTCTGCCGGGGCCTGGTCAGCGATGATCCCCCGGTCGCCGCCCTGTTCACCGACGGGCTACGACGCGTCGCCGGACTGTGCCGGCCGGACGGCCCGGAGGTCGACGCCACCCCGCTGGCCGCCCTCCCGCTCACCGAGGCGCTGCTGGAGGCCTGGCGGCAACGACCGGACCGGGCGCCGCTGCCCCGGCTCAGCGTGCGCGACGCCCGGACCGCGGCCACCCTGCTCCGGCACGCCCTGCGCGCGGTCGCCGTACCGCTGCCCGAGGTCGACCTGGTGCACTGCGTCGGCGGGACGACACCGCTGCTCGCGGCACTGGCCGGGCAGTGGCGCACCGGGACACCGCTGCTGCTCACCGAGGCGCGCGCGGCGGTGCTCCGGCAGCGGCCCGCCGAGGACCGGCTGTCCACCGGGGTCCGTACCGTGCTGCGCCGGTTCCGCCGGGCGGTGACCCGCACCGGGTACGCCGAGGCCACCCTGATCGCGCCGCTCAGCGCCTACCACCACGGCTGGGCGCTGGAGCACGGCGCGGTCCCGGCCCGGCTCGTGCAGGTGCCCGCCGGGGTGGACCCGCGCGAGTACCCGGGCGCCGCCGAACCGGACGGGCCACCGACCGTGGTGTGGGCCGGCAGCGGCGCACCGGACAGCGGGCTGAACCTGATGCTGGACGCGTTCACCGAGGTCGCGGCGGCCCTGCCGGGTGCCGTGCTGCACCTGGTCGGGGTGACCGCCGCCCACGAGGAGCACTGCGCCGAGCAGATCGAACGGACCGGGCTGGGCCGGGCGGTCCGGATGCACCCGCTGCCCGCCGACCCCCGGGACCGGTACACCGTCGGGCAGGTGGTGGCCCACGTGCCGGGCCCGGCCGACCCGCCGTACCGCCTGGTGGAGGCCATGATGTCGGGCCGCGCCGTGGTCGGCGTGGACATCGGGCCGGCCGGCGAGACGCTCGGCGACACCGGGATCCTGGTGCCCGCCGGGGATCCCGCCGAACTGGCGATAGCGGTCGTCGCGCTGCTGCGGTCCCCGCCGCGGAGACGGTCGCTCGGCGAGGCGGCCCGCCGCCGGGCCCTCACCCGTTACACCGTCGACCGGGTCACCCGGGTGTACGGCGCTCTCTACACCGACCTCGCCGCGGCGCCCCCGGCCGAGGCCTTCGACCTGGCGCTGACCATTCCCGCGCCCCGGACCACACCGCCGGCGACCCTCCGCTGGCTGACTCGGGAGACCTCATGACCGTCACTCCCCCGCGCGAGACGGGCGGCGCCGTCACCCGGTCCGCCCGCAACCGCAACCGGCGGCGTCTCAACGCCTCCTCCTCGGCCTCGCCCGAGAACCGGCACACACCTGTCAACCAGGCGGATCCGGCGCCGGCCCGGCGCAGCGGGAAACACGCCGCCGAGGAGCCGTTCGCCGCCGCCGGATTCACCGACGTCGGGTTCCCGGCGCCGGTGTGGGATCCGTGGACCACCGACCCCGGGCAGGCCGGGCCACCGGACGGCCGCACCGATCCGCTGGACGGGCCGGCCTTTCAAAAACACGACGACGACCTGATCTTCCCGTACGACGACAGCCCGGCCACGTGGAACGAGGGCACCCCGGCGGGCGGCACCGGGGAACGCGAACGGGCCTGGGACGCCTGGTCCCGGACGTCCACCGACGAGGAGCCGCTGCCCAGCCTCGACGAGGACCCGGTCGTACCGGCGCAGTCCGAAGGGGGTTTCCAGGACCGTGGCCGGTGGGCACACGCCCGGCGCACCCACAGCGTCTACCTGCGGACCGCGGTGGTCCGCTGCGCCCTCTACCTGGGACCGCTGAGCGTCGCGGTGGCCGCGGCGGAACCACTGGGCCGGGTGGCCTGGCCGGTGACCGCGCTGATGCTGTTCTTCGGCTGGACCGCCGCCCAGGGCCTGACCAGCGTCGGGGTGAGCCTCGCCGGCCGGGGCAAACGGTCGGCCGCGGCCCGGGTGGTGGCCGCCGGGTTCGCCGCCATGATCGGGCTGTGGTGCGCGCTGGTGTGGGTCGCCCCCGAACAGGTGCTCGGGCCGGACCGGGCGCTGGCCGCCACCGTCGGCGTCTGCGGGCTGCTCACCCTCGCCACCGTGACCGTCGCCCTGGTCACCCGGGCGGAGAGTTCGGTCGCCGGCTGGTTCACCCCGTGCTGGCTGCTCGCCGCCGCGGCGATGGCCGACGCCGCCGGACTCGCCGAGGCCGCGCTGGTGCCGGTCGAGACGATGCTCCCGGCCGCCATCGTGGCGACCGCGGTCCGCGCCTTCCGGCCCGCCGTGCTCACCGCCGGCCGCGCCCGTGTCCCCCGCCTCACCCCGGCCGAGCACCGGCGCGGGGTGGCGCACGCGGTCGTCGGCGCCGCCCAGGCGGTCTGCGTGACCCTGCTGTGGCAGGGCTGCCCGGCGGTGATGCCGCTGCCGGTGGCACCGCTGCTGCTGGCCGTACCGCTGATGGAAGGCCTGATCGGCTGGCACACCGCGCGGGTCGACGCCGCGCTGGACTCGGCCGAGAGCACCCAGCAGTTCGACAGGCACGTCCGCAACATCACCGCGATCACCCTGGCCGCGCTGGTGCCGCCGTTCGCCGCCGGATGCGGGCTGCTGGTCGCCGCGTACCGGCTGCCCGCCGGGCTGGCCGACCTGCCCGTGGCCCGCGAAGCGGTCCTGGCGCTCGCCGCCGGCACCCTGCTCAGCGGCATCTTCGCGATCACCTTCCTGCTGGCCGCCCGGTCCCGGCACGGCATCGCCGCGACCCTGGCCGGCATCCCGCCGCTCGCCGCCACGGCGCTGGCCCTGTTCGCCGCACCGGCCGGGCTGCTGCCCGCCACCGTCGCGCTGCTCGCCGCCACCCACCTGGCCGGCCTGATCATCGTCGCCCTGACCGCCGCCGACCTCCGGAGGACGCCGTGAAGACCCTGTTCCCCCCGTACGCCCACCCGTCGCAGGAACTGGAACTGGACGCCGAGACCTGGATCGTCAGGCAACAGCCCGGCGACCGCCGCAGCCTGCACCAGGCCCTCGGCCGCATCGACCTGGACTGGGGCAGCAGATCCCTCGCCGACGTGCTGGCCGACGTGGACGCGTGGCGCGCCGACGGCGTCGAGGGCCTCTTCCTGGACCGCGCCCCCGCCGGATCCGGCGGCGTCGGCCCGGTAGCCCTGACCGTCCGCCTGGCGGCCCGGCGCGGCCTGCACCGGGTGGTGATCAATCCCGGTGTGCCGACCCATCCCCTCTACCGGGACCTGGGCGTCCGGATCTGCACCTTCGAAGGCCCGTGGTCGTCCTACCAGAGCTGGGACGGCGACGGGGTACGCCCCGGCGACGGCCACATCGTGCACGGGGTGCCCGCACCGCTGCTCACCGCCGCCCGCCGCCTGATGGGCCGCAGAGGCGCCGGTTTCGGCCTGGCCACCGACGCGTCCCCCCGGCGCGGCGCCGAACACGCCGGCCAGGCCGCGGCCTGAAACCTTTCCCGCGCGGGTACGCCCACCCGCGCGGGATCCGCCCCTCCAGCAGCACCACCGACAGCTCGGGTGCCCGGGCACGCCCACCCGCGCCGGATCCGCCCCGCGCCCGCCCTCTCGCCCGCGCCCTCGACTTTCGATCGGCGCTCACCGCGCGGCCCTCACCTCTTTGACGGGCCTAGCCTTGCGCGCCGCGCCCCTCGCCATTTCGGCCGTCGCGCACCTCAACCTGCGCCCCCTCGCCTTTGGGCCGCCGCTCACCCGCGGCCGGGCCTCGCGCCCTTGCCCCGCATCGCGCACTTCAGCCTGTACTCCTTGCCTTTGGGCCGCCGCTCACCCCGCACCCCACGGCCGTGCCCTGCATCGCGCACCTCACCCCGCGCCCCTCGCCTTTGGGCCGCCGCTTACCCCGCACCCCACGGCCGTGCCCTGCGTCGCGCACCTCAACCTGCGCCCCTCGCTCTTGGAGCCGGCGCTCACCCCGAGTCCCTCGCCCCGCGACCGTGCCTGCCTTGCGGTCCTTACTTCTTCACCGAGCCGGTGCTGGTGCCGGAGTCGCGGTGGGAGAAGCAGAGGACGTCCGGTTCGTCGTATCCGGTGGCCGTCACCTGGGCCACGTACAGGTTGGGCTCGCTGTCGTCCTCGGGCGCGGGGGTTCCGGTGTAGGTCTGGTAGAGCTTCCGGCAGCCCTCATCGGCCGCGGTGAGCCGGTCGGCGGTACCGGCCGGGACCTGGAAGACACCGACCACCTCGCTGCTGTGCGCCGCCGAGCAGGGCACCGCGTCGATCCGGCTGCCCTTCTGCGCGTCCAGATCCGTGACACAGTCACCGACCTTCAGCGCGGTGACCTCGATCGACCGCTCGCCCCGGAGGACTCCGGCGTCGTCACGCACCGGATCGGTGGCCTCCCGGAAGATGGCAAGCCCGACAAGCCCGATGAAGAAGACCAGGTAGAGCCCGGAAATGATCACCGCGGCGATGCCGTAGTTCCGGCCCCGCCGGTCACCGTTACGGCGACTCTGCACGATCCCGACGATCCCGAGAACCATCCCGACCACGCCGAACACACAGCCGAACATCGCTGCGACCAGCCCAGCGATCGACAGCCCGTTGGTCTTGCCGTTCCACTGCGGCCCAGCAGGCGGCGGAGCGTAGTAGGCAGGCGGCGGAGGCGTCCCACCGAACCCCGCGGGAGGCGGCCCATCAAAGCCCACGGGCGGCGGCCCGCCAAAACCCGCAGGAGCAGGCCCACCAAAGCCGGCGGGAGGAGGCCCGTCAAAGCCGGCGGGAGGAGGCCCGTCAAAGCCGGCGGGGGGCGCTGGGTAAGCCTGCGGAGGTGTTACTTCGGAGGCCGACGGAGGTGGTATGTCGGAGGGCGACGACGGCGACGGATCCTCGCCACCGGGCCGGTTTTGCTGACCGTGTTGTTCCACCGGCGCACCTTATAAAGGCGATCTTCGCACCGCTGTCCGGTTCTCAGTGACCATCACCACCGCCTCCGGCTCGGGGATCGCAACCGCCCCTGCCCGGGCAGCCTCGCCCTGACCCGGCTTGTCGCGGTTCGCCTGGCCAGGTTCCGGATGCACGAACGGGAGCCCGCTCGGGTGTGCCATTTCGCGCGGGCTCCCGGGTGGTCAGCGCCTTCGGACGGAACCCATGGTCACGTTGGCCTCCTCGTGGGCGAAGCAGATCACGTCCGGGCCGGCCAGGGGGCCGTCTTCCACCTCGACCCAGTACAGCTGTGCGGCGGCTGCCGGGTCTTCGGGAGCTGGGGAGCCGGTGTACATCCAGTAGTGGTCCGAGCAACCGGCGTCGATGGCGGCATCTCGGTCGGTGGTGCCGGAGGGGAGCTGGAAGACTCCTACCACCTCGCTGCTGTGCATCAGGGAACACGGCACCGCGTCGATCTTGGAGCCGCTCTGTGAGTTCAGGTCCTCGATGCAGTCGCCGGGGCGCAGGTCGGTGACGCTGATGGAACGTGGGCCGTTCAGTGCCCCGGTGTCGTCACGTTCCGGGTTGGTGGCCTTCTGGTACATCACGGAGCCGAGGAGGCCGACGATGAAAACCAGGTACATGCCGGCTACGGCCACCGCGGCGATACCGAGGTTGCGGCCCAGGCGGTCACCGTTGCGGCGGCTCTGGACGAGGCCGGCGATCCCGAGGACGAGGCCGACCACCCCGAACAGGCAGCCGAGAACCGCGGTGATCAGGCCCGCGATGGACAACCTGTTGGTCTTGCCGTCCCACTGCGGGGCCGGCCGCGGCCCATACCAGCCGGGCGGCGGCGGACCATAGAGGCCAGCGCCAGGCTGCGGCGATGCGGCATGACCGGGCTGCGGCGGCGCGGCGAACCCAGACTGCAGAGGTACGGCAAACCCCGGCTGCGGCGGTACGGCAAACCCGGGCGGCGCCTGGCCATAAAAGGCCACCGGAACCGCCTGAACCGGCAAGCTCGACGCGCCCGGCGCAGTCGCCACGCTCAGCGCACCCGACGCGGTCGGCGTGGTCGATACGCCCGACGTGGTCGACGTGGTCGGCGCGGTCGGCGCGGTCGGCGCGCCTGACGTGGTCGGCGCGGCCAGCATGGTCGGCTCGCCCGACGTGATCGGCACGGTCGGCACGGTCGGCGCAGTCGCCACGCCCGACGCGCCCGACGCGCCCGACGTGGTCGGCGTGGTCGATTCGCCCGACGTGGTCGGCGTGGTCGACTCGCCCGACGCGGTCGCCGCGCCCAGCGCACCCGACGCGCCCGACGCGGCCAGCTCGCCCGATGCGGTCGGCTCGGTCGGCTCGCCCGACGCGGTCGGCTCGGTCGGCTCGCCCGACGCGGTCGGCTCGGTCGGCTCGCCCGGCGTGGTCAGCGTGGGTAGCTCAGCCGGCGCGGCCGGCTGGGCCGGTGGGGACGGCTGGAGCGGCAGAGCTGCCTCGGTCCGCGAGGGGAACTCCGTCAGCGAGGAAGGCTCGGTCAGCGAGGAAGGCTCGGTCAGCGAGGAAGGCTCGGTCAGCGAAGAGGGCTCGGTCAGCGAAGAGGGCTCGGTCGGGGCGGTCGGGCTGGTTGGAGCGGGTGGGTGGGGCTGACCGGGTGGGGCGGTTGGGATGGGGGGCTGGTGTGGGGTGGGCTGTGGGAGTGGGGGGTTGTCTGCGGGTGGCGGCGGAAGGGGCTCGCCGTCGGGATCGGGCTTGGTGTCCTGCTGGGTCACCGGGGCACTTTATATAGATGATCTTCTAGCGTGCTGTCCTTTTTGCAGTGACCGGCACCACCGCGTCCGGCCCGGCGGTCGCGGGGCGGTCCGGGGTCGGGACCGCCTCGCGTGATTCCCACGGGGCTCTGGGTTGATCCCGTACTAGAAACGGGGTCTGGGTTGGCATTTGGGGCAGCTGAACGAGGAGCGGTTCATGAACTGCTCGCGGCGGATGATGGCTCCGCAGCGGTGGCAGGGCTCGTTCTCCCGGCCGTAGGCGTTGAGGGAGCGGTCGAAATAGCCGCTCTCGCCGTTCACGTCCACATACAGCTCGTCGAAACTGGTGCCGCCCACCTTGATCGCCTCGCCCAGGACGTCTCGGACGTGGGCCAGCAGGCGTTTCACCGCGGGTGTGGACAGCTGGTCGGTGGGGCGGGTGCCGTGCAGTTTCGCCCGCCACAGCGCCTCGTCGGCGTAGATGTTGCCCACCCCGGAGATCAGTGTCTGGTCCAGCAGGGCCCGTTTGACCTCGGTGTGCCGGCCGCGCATCCGGGCCGTGAACGCCGTGTCGTCGAAGAGCGGGTCCATCGGGTCGCGGGCGATGTGCGAGATCTCGGTCGGCAGCTCGGCGCCGCCCTCGGAGACCGAGAGGCCGCCGAACGTGCGCTGGTCCACGAATCGCAGCTGCGGGCCGCCGTCGGTGAACGTGAACCGGACCCGCAGATGTTTCTCGTCCGGCGCCTCGGCGGGCTGCATCAGCAGCTGGCCGCTCATCCCCAGGTGGCCGATGATCGCGTCGCCGGAGTCGAGCGGCAGCCACAGGTATTTGCCGCGGCGGGAGATCTCACCCACGGTACGGCCGGCCAGCACCGCCGCGAAATGGGCGTCGCCGGGCAGGTGCCGGCGGATGGCGCGGGGGTGCAGCACTTCGGCGGTGGCGATGGTGCGGCCGGTCACCCACTTCGCCAGGCCCATCCGGACCGTCTCGACCTCGGGAAGCTCAGGCACTGGACGCGTTCCTCCTGGTGGGGTGTGACTAGAGCGTGTAGGGCCAGACGGTGACGAGGTAGGCGCCGAACCAGAGTCCGAACAGCGCCCAGGCGGTGATGGACAGGATCGCGACCTTGGGCCGGGCCTTGGACGCCGCCACCACGGCGGGCAGCAGCGTCAACAGTACGGGCAGCAGCAGCCGTGGTTTGGAGTGGTAGAAACCGGCCTGGCCATAGACCAGGATCATCGCCACCACGCCGTAGACGGCGAGCGGCAACCACGGCTTCTGGGCCAGCGCCACCCCGGCCGCGGCAAGCGCCACGAGCAGCATGAACGCCATGCTGACCGGGATCCAGCCGTCGCCGGACCGCAGCGTCGTCCAGAGGAACTCGGCAGTGCTCTTCCCGTAGTCGAACGAGGTGCCCCAGCCCGCGGTCTGGATCTGGAACCAGGCGGTCAGGTCACCCACCCGGTAGGCGACCCAGCCCAGGTAGAGCGGCACCCCGGCGAGCGCGACAGCGGCCGCGGTCAGCGGTTTCCAGGCCTGCTCGCGGCTCTCCCGGACGGCCAGCAGGGCGGCCACCGCCAGGCCGATCGCGGCGGCCGCGCCGGTCGGCCGGGACAGCGCGGTCAGCAGACCCAGCAGTCCGGCGGCCCACCACACCCGGCGGTGGGCGGCCACGAACATGCCGGCGACCAGGGCGATGTAGATGCTCTCCGAGTAACCCATGGACAGCACCACCGACACCGGCGCCGAACAGCAGATCGCCACCAGCGCCCAGCCGGCCCGCTTGCCGTACAGGCTGGTGCCGAGCAGGTGCAGGGCGATCGCGGCGCCGATCGAGGCCAGCCAGGCCACCGTCAGGGCGGCGGTGCCCGGGTCGATGCCGAGCGCCGCGCCGAACCGGATCAGCATCGGGTAGACCGGGAAGAAGGCCAGCTCGTTGCCTTCCATCCGGCCGTCCGCCGCGTAGGTGAAACCCTCCGGGTAGCCGTCCATGGCCACCCGGATGAACCAGCCGGTGTCCCAGATCAGCAGCCGGTCCCAGACGGTCTTGGGCTCACTGTTGGCGGCGCCCATCCAGGCGATCATCAGCAGCTGGACGATCCGGGTGAGCCCGAGTATGACGACGGCGGTGGCCACCCCCTGCCACCCGCCCGATTTATCCCATAGACTATCTTTTTTCGTGACTTCTTCGCTTATAGCGGTCACGACTCGGTCGTCTCCTCCGCCTGCTCCGGAGCGTCTTCCTCCGGGTCGTCCTCCTCCGACTGCTCCGTCAGGGTCCGCCAGGCCGCGGCCGCCGCCCGCTGCTCGGCCTGCTTCTTGCTGCGGCCCTCGGACCCGCCGTACCGCTCGCCCGCGACCACGACCCACGCGGTGAACGTCTTCGCGTGATCCGGGCCGGAGTCCTCGATCTCGTAGTCCGGCACGCCCAGCCCGAGCGCCGCCGTCAGCTCCTGCAGGCTGGTCTTCCAGTCCAGGGCCGCGCCCCGCCCGGCCGACTCGGCCATCAGCGGGTCGAACAGCCGGTGGATCACCTCGCCGGCGATCTCCAGCCCGTGCTCCAGGTAGATCGCGCCGAGCAGCGCCTCCAGCGTGTCCGCCAGGATGCTCGCCTTGTCCCGGCCGCCGGTGGTCTCCTCACCCTTGCCGAGCAGCAGGTGCGGGCCGAGACCGGCCGGGCCCAGGCCGCGCGCCACGTCGGCCAGCGCGTGCATGTTGACCACGCTCGCGCGCAGCTTGGCCAGCTGGCCCTCGGGCAGGTCCGGGTGGTTGTGGAACAGCGCCGAGGTGATCACCACGCCGAGCACCGAGTCGCCCAGGAACTCCAGGCGTTCGTTGGTCGGCAGGCCGCCGTTCTCGTAGGCGTACGAGCGGTGGGTCAGCGCACGTTCCAGCAGCTCCGGCTTGAACGGCACACCGAAGGCCTCCTCGAGCGGCTCGGTGGACGGACGGCGGCGCTTGTCATTCATGGGCGATACCTCGCTGGGCTCTCAGCAGATCGGCGATGGCCGCGACGGAGCCGCGGCGGTGCAGGTCGGCCGCGTGCGCGATGCCCGCGGCCAGGTCGGGGCCGCCGGCGGCGCCGTGGCAGACGATCACCGTGCCGGAGACTCCGAGCAGCAGTGCGGCCCGGGGCGGCGGAGCGGTGTCCGGGGAGGGTGGGCCGGTCAGCGCGTACGCCGTCTCCAAGCCCTTGAGCAGTACGTTTCCGGTGAAGCCGTCGGTCACGACGACGTCGGCGGCCCGGCCGAGCACGACGTCGCCGCCCTCGACCAGACCGGCGTAGCGGGCGCCCGCGGGCAACGGCATGTCGTAGAGCTTCGCGGGCAGGGCCCGGCGCAGGCGATCGCCCTTGCCGGGTTCGGTGCCGATGGTGAGCAACCCCACGCGCGGGGCGGCGATCCGGTGCACGACCGAGGCGTACGCGGCGCCGAGCCGGGCGTGCCAGGCGAGGGTCTCCTCGTCCGGGTCGACGGAGGAACCCACGTCGAGCAGCACGAGACGGCCGGCCGCGGTCGGCAGCACGGCGGTGAGGGCGGGGCGGCGGATGCCGGGCCAGCGGCCCAGCTCACGGGCCGCGGAGAGAACCAGGGACCGGGTGTCACCGGCCGAGACGAGTGCGTCGGCACGGCCCTCGGCGACCGCCCGGACCGCGCCGTGCACGGTGTCGGTGGGGGTGATCGCGGTGGTCACCCGGCGTCGCTCGGCCGGTTTGAGGGCAGCGAGCACCGCGTCGGCGGCTTCGGCCGGACCGACGAGAGTCAGTTGAAGGGACGGATCCGCCCGGCAAGCACGCAGAGCGCCGTCAACCACGACGGCGGGAGCCTGGTCCCCGCCGAGGAGGTCGACGGCGATCCGCGCGGTGCCCGGCTCCCCGACAGTGCGCTGTCCGGGAGCCGTGGCACCGGTGGTTCGCCACCGCTCGGGCACGACCCGCCCGAAGATCGGGCGCGTCACGCGGCGACGTCAGACCTCGAGGACCTGACGGCCGTTGTAGGTGCCGCAGACGCCACAGGCGGCGTGCGGCAGCTTCGGCGACTTGCACTGGGAGCAGGCCGCGGTAACCACCGCGGTCGCCTTCCAGTTCGCCCGCCGCGAGCGGGTGTTGCTGCGCGACATCTTGCGCTTCGGGACGGCCACGGTTCCTACTCCTTGTTGTTTGACAGGTTGCGCAATGCGGCCCAGCGGGGGTCGACTTCCTCGTGGCTGTGATCAGCCGGAAGGTCGTCGAAGTGCACCCCGCAGTCGGGGCACAACCCTGGGCAGTCCGGGCGGCAGAGCGGAGTGACCGGCAGCTTCAGGACGATCGCGTCCCGGACCGCCGGCTCCAAGTCAAGCAGGTCGCCCGACATCCGCCCGACCTCGTCGTCTTCGGTGGTCTCCTCCGTGGTGCTGTCCGCATAGGCGAACAGCTCCGCGATGTGCACCTCGAACGTCTTGTCGATCTCGTTGAGGCACCGGCCGCACTCACCCTTGAGCGAGCCGGCGGCGGTGCCCGTGATGTAGACCCCCTCGGAGACCGACGTCATCGTCATCTCGAGCGTGACATCGGAGCCCTCAGGAACCGAGATCATCTCCACGCCGAGGTCCGCCGGGGCCGGCACCACCCTGTTCAGGGCACGCGTCGCACCAGGCTGCCGCGGCAGTTTCGTCGTGTCGACGACCAGCGGTTGCCTGGGGTCCAGGTGGCTCTGCGGTGACTTGGGCATCGTGATTCCTCAGCCATGGGTAGGCCGACCGAAAACATTACCTGAGCTTGTAGGACGTCGTCGAATCGGCCCTGGGTTAGAAGGGCAGCGGGCGCTCGGCGTCCTCACCTTGGAAGGTTCCGATCTCGCGTAGCGCATGCATCTTGTCACGGCCCCGCTCGATCGAGGCCAGCGCCCGGGTCAGGAACTGCTCGAAGTTGGCCAGGGCGGTGTCGACGTAGTCGTCGACCTCCTCCCGCAGACGCTGCGCCTCGCTGCGGGCCTCGGCGATGATCCGGGAACCCTCGTGCTCGGCCGAGACGGTGATCTCGTTCACCGAGACGAGGCGCGCGTGTTCAGCCTCACTCTCCCGGACGATCCGGTCGGCCTCGCGACGGCCGGCGTCGACGATCCGGTCCCGCTCGTCCAGGACGGCGGCCGCCTTGCGGAGCTCCGAGGGCAACTCGGCGCGGAGGTCCTCCAGGCGCTCGATCATCTCGGTGCGGTCGAACATGAAGTTCGTCCGCGACATCGGCACGGCGCGGGCGTCCTGGACCAACTCGATGAGTTCGTCGATACGGTCGAGCGGATCCACCGGTGTCTCACTCCCGTCTAGTCGCTGCCGCCTAATTCTGCTTCAACCGGCCCACGAGCCGGTCGAGCACATTGTCCGGCAGGTAGGCCGAGGCGTCGCCGCCCCACTTCACCACGTCCTTGACGAGGCTCGAGGACAGGAATGAGTAAAGCGGATTGGTCGGCATGAACAGTGTCTCCACACCGGAGAGCCCGATGTTCATCTGTGCCATCTGCAGCTCGTAGTCGAAGTCGCTGACCGCGCGCAGGCCCTTCACCACCACCGCGGCGCCCTGGGACCGGCAGAAGTCGACCAGCAGGCCGTGGAACGACGCGACACGGACGTTGCCGTACTCCGCGGTCGCCTCCCGGAGCATCTCCAGGCGTTCCTCGATGGTGAACAGCCCGGTCTTCGACTGGTTGATGAGGACCCCGATGATGACCTCGTCGAACAGCCGGCTGGCCCGGCCGACGATGTCGAGATGCCCGTTGGTGACCGGGTCGAAGGAGCCTGGACACACCGCTCGTCTCATGATCGGCGACCGTACCAAAGAGTGGTGTCGCCGTAACGCCGGGTACGGTCCCCTGCTAGACCGTCCACCCAGTTCATCGGACCGCTGCGCCGGGACCGCTCGAAGACCACCACGGCGTCCTCGGCGAGCCAGTCGTTGGCCACCAGCTCCCGCTGAAGACTGTCGATCTCGTCGTCGCCGAGCACGTAGGGCGGGTCGGCGAAGACCACGTCGTACCGACCACCGGCCGGGCGGTCGGCGAGCACCTGCAGCACCTTGCCGGTCACCAGTTTCGCGGCCGGCCCGACCTTCAGCAGGACGATGTTGTCCCGGATCACCCGCGCCGCCTTGGCGTCCGCCTCGACCAGCAGCGCGTGGTCCGCGCCCCGGGACAGCGACTCCAGCCCGATGGCGCCGGACCCGGCATAGAGGTCGGCGACCCGCGCACCGGACAGATCGGTCATCGACTCCAGGGCGCTGAAGAACGCCTCCCGGACACGGTCCGATGTGGGCCTGGTGAGCGGGCCGGACGGGGCGGTCAGCCGTCGCCCTCCGTGTACACCCGCGATAATCCTGGTCATCACAGGCGACGCTACTTCACCACCTCGGACGGGCCACTCGCGTGTGAACATTTCCCCCACCGTGGGCACGCCACGCGATCACCCGACT
This sequence comes from Actinoplanes couchii, assembly GCF_016862075.1. Taxonomy (GTDB): domain Bacteria; phylum Actinomycetota; class Actinomycetes; order Mycobacteriales; family Micromonosporaceae; genus Actinoplanes; species Actinoplanes couchii. The sequence continues at coordinate 62,166 of NZ_BOMG01000033.1, forward strand.
CCTATGAGTACAACGAAGATCTCAAATCTGCATCAAGAATCTAAGGGCGCGCTGAGACATTTCATTGATCTCCCGAACTGGTTAAGGTCAGGCGGCGCTGACGCGGGGACGGTTCGGTATCGACGTTTGTATGGACACCGACCTTTGTCCCGCTCGCGCTCCGAAATCCCTTTGCAACAGGAGAAGGCGTGAACCTGTCTAAATCCCCGCTCCGTCGCGCCGCCGGCCTGGCAGCCGGTGCCGTGCTCGGTCTGGCTGGAGTCGCGGTCGCCGCCTCGCCCGCGTACGCAACGGACAGCGACATCAAGTACACCGTGCGGTGTGACACCGCCACGGGTGACTGGGTCGTCGACTGGACCGTCACCGGTAACGCACCGTCCGGTGTGAACAAGTTCCGTTTCAACCGGGTCGACTCGACCGTGGGTGACGGCAAGCCCGGTGGCGAGCAGCCGGTCAAGGAAGCCCCCTACAAGGTGTCCCGGCAGTTCGTGCACGAGGTGAACACCCCGATCGCGGCGAGCCAGCGCGTCGACGGTGACCTCAAGTACACCCGCCTGACCGTGGTCACCGAGTTCGACAACCGGCACCGTGACATGCCGCGCTCGAACACCGCCTACTTCGACGGCACCTGCTCCGAGGACGAGCAGCCGCCGCAGCCGGAGCCGAGCAAGTCGTCGGCCTCGCCGGAGCCGTCGGCGTCCGAGTCGGAGAGCGCCTCCCCGTCGCCGTCCGCCTCGTCGCCCTCGACGTCGGAGTCGCAGTCGCCGAGCCCGACCCCGAGCTCCAGCGAGACCCCGGAGCTGCCGGACGACCTGCCCGGTAACCCGGTGCCGATCTACGAGGTCACCTGCGACACGATGACCGTCGGGTTCGACAACCCGGAAGACAGCATCCCGATCAAGCTGCACTTCAAGACCAGCAAGGGCGAGGAGCGCGACCTCACGATCGCTCCCGGCACGAAGGACAGCGAGACCTTCAGCGCCAAGGACGGCTTCTCGGTCGACGTGACGGTCACGGTCACCTACAAGGGCGAGACGTACTCCGAGGACTTCACTCTCGACTACGTCAACCCGGGTGACGACTGCGACAACGGCGAGGGTGGCGGCCTGCCCGTCACCGGCGCCGCCGCCGGTGGTGTCGCCGCCGGTGCGGCCGGTCTCCTCGCGATCGGTGGCCTGCTCTTCTTCATGGCCCGCCGCCGCAAGGTGAAGTTCACCGCCTGATTTTCCGCAACACCGAAGGGCGCGCCGACTTCGGTCGGTGCGCCCTTCTCCGTTCCCCCACCCCCAGGAGAAATGCGCGTGCGCAAAACCCCCCACGTCGCCGCTCTCGCGACCGCGGTCCTGCTCGGACTCGTCGGTCTCGGAACGGTCGGCTCTCCCGCATCCGCCACCCCGCGGGAGTCGGCAAGCTGTACCCCGGTCGAGAAGGCCACGTACAAGCACAGCTTCGACGGCCCGGCCGGCACCGCCTCGATCGAACTGACGAACGGGCCGCTCTGCGCCGGTTCCCAGAAGTTCGCGCTGGTGTCGTACACCACCCCGTCGGCGAAGTTCTCCACCCCGCAGTTCGTCCTCGACAAGTCGATCAACGAATTCACCCCGGCCTCCGGGCGGAAGCTCGACTTCAAGGTCGAGGTTCCGGAGTGCTTCACCCAGGTCGACTTCGTCTTCGACGACAAGATCATCGACCCGCTGACCGACACCAGCGACCGCTACAACGACCGTAAGGTCGGCAGCAGGGGCGCCCCCGGTAACCGCTCCACGCCGGCCCCCGGCCAGCCGAAGGAGGCGTTCTACAACGGCGGCTCCGGCACCTGCAAGGCCGAGCCGGTCGTCGAGGCGCTCCCCGAGTGTGACGGCGACGTCATTCTCAAGCTGATCAACCGGAGCACCTTCAGCCAGACGTTCGAGATCACCGGGGACAACGGCTTCACCAAGACCGCGACCGTTGCGGTACGCCAGGAGCCGGCCACCGTGGTCGTCCCGGCCGCCGACGCCAAGAACCTGCTGGTCAAGTCCCGTGGCGCCGAGCTGTACAAGGGCGGCTGGACCAAGCCCGAGAACTGCGAGGTTCCCGAGGTCGGCCTCCCCACCGGTGGCGCCAGCAGCGACTGCGACGGGCTCGACTTCGCGGTGAAGAACCCGGAGAACGGCAAGGACGTCACCGTCACCTTCACCCCGAACAACGGCGCGCCCCGCTCGGTGACCGCCGCCCCGGGTGAGACCAAGACCGTCACCTTCCCCGGCACCAAGGGCCTGGTCGTCGCCGTCACCGGTGACGCCCCGGCGCTGAACGGCGAGGTCTCCTGGACCGCGCCGGAGAACTGCGGCACCAAGGAGGAGCCGAGCACCCCCGCCTCGACCCCGCCGGCCACCGCCACGGCCGAGGCCTCCCCGTCGCCGAGCGCACCGGCCGACGAGGCGACCCCGAGCGAGACGGTCAGCACCACCCCGGTCGCCGGCAGCGACAAGGACGACTCCCTGCCGCTGACCGGCTCGGCCGCCGCCAGCATCGCCGCGGGCGCGTTCCTGCTGCTCGTCGTGGGTGGCGTGTTCTTCTTCCTGGCTCGCCGCCGGAAGGTGAACTTCACCGCCTAAGCAGAAGGCCTAAGCGATAGGCGCGAACGAACCGTCCGGGCGCGGTGGATAGTCGGCAACGGCTACCACCGCGCTCGTTCGTATCGGGCCGTAGACGTGCGGGAACTGCCGCCCGTCCGGCTCCGGCGGGGCGCCGTCCTCCCAGACCACCTTCGTCGTCAGCAGTTCCTCGTCCTTCGTCGTCAGCAGTTCCTCGTCGACGGTCAACAGCACCAGATCGGTACGCCCCCGGAACCGCAGTGTCGCCGGGACATGGACCCAGTCGCCCGCCGAACAGTGGATGAACCCCTCGGTGCCGAGCGAGTCCGCCTCGTACGACCCGCTCGCCTGCGCCTTCGCCCACGCCTCGCGCGGGCAGATGTGGTAGATCAACCCTTCTCCAGATACTCAGCCCGGTCCTCGTCCACCAGGGCCGCGACCGAGGCCGCGAGCGCCGGGTAGCGCGAGAGATCCGGGTCGTCGCCGACCAGCTCGGACGCCTCGGCCCGAGCCTCCTTGATCAGTTTCTCGTCCTTGAGCAGCGACAGCAGCCGCAGGTGCGAGTGCTTGCCGGACTGCGACGCGCCCAGCACGTCACCCTCCCGGCGCTGCTCCAGGTCGATCTCGGACAGCCGGAAGCCGTCGGTGGTCGAGGCCACCGCGTCCAGCCGCTCCCGGGCCGCCGAGCCCTCCTGCGCCTCGGTGTGCAGCAGGCAGATGCCCGGCGCCGCACCCCGGCCCACCCGGCCGCGCAGCTGGTGCAGCTGGGACACCCCGAACCGGTCGGCGTCCAGGATCAGCATCACCGTCGAGTTCGGCACGTCCACGCCCACCTCGATCACCGTGGTCGCCACCAGCACGTCCACCTGACCGGCGGCGAACCGGCGCATCACCGCGTCCTTCTCCTCCGGCGGCATCTTGCCGTGCAGCATCTCGATCCGCAGCCCCTTGAGGTAGTCGTCGCGCAGCAGCGGCAGCACCTCGGTCACCGCCAGCGGCGGGCGGCGCTCCGGCTCACCGTCCTTCGGTGGCGTCTCCTCGTCCTCACCGATCCGCGGGCACACCACGTACGCCTGGTGCCCGGCCTTGACCTCCTCCTTGATCCGCACCCAGGCGCGGTCCAGGTAGGCCGGCTTGTCCAGCGCCGGGACCACGTGCGAGGCGATCGGCGACCGGCCCCGCGGCAGCTGGGACAGCACCGAGGTCTCCAGGTCGCCGTAGACGGTCATCGCCACCGTCCGCGGGATCGGTGTCGCGGTCATCACCAGCACGTGCGGGGGCCGGGCCGCCTTCGCCCGCAGCGCGTCCCGCTGCTCCACCCCGAACCGGTGCTGCTCGTCCACCACCACCAGGCCCAGATCCTTGAAGTCGACACCCTCGTAGAGCAGGGCGTGGGTGCCGATCACGATCCCGGCCGTGCCGTCGGCCACCTCGGCCAGCGCCGCCCGCCGGGCCTTGGCCCCCAGCGAGCCGGTGACCAGGGTCAGCCGGGTGCCGTCCGGATCGCCGTCCAGCTCACCGGCCCGGCCCATCGCGCCCAGCTGGGCGCTGATCCCGCGGAAGTGCTGGGTGGCCAGCACCTCGGTGGGCGCCAGCAGCGCCGCCTGGCCACCCGCGTCGACGACCTGCAGCATCGCCCGGACCGAGACCAGGGTCTTGCCGGAACCGACCTCACCCTGCAACAGCCGGTGCATCGGATGCGGGCGGGCCATGTCGGCGGCGATCTCCTCGCCCACCTGCCGCTGGCCGTCGGTCAGCTCGTACGGCAGGCCCGCGTCGAATCGCGACAGCAACCCGGCGTCGGCGCGGGGCCGGGCGGTGCCGGGCGCCGCGGCCGCCTTCGCCCGGCGTTGCACCAGGGTCAGCTGTACGGCGAACGCCTCGTCCCACTTCAGCCGGTGTTTCGCCGAATAGAGCGCGGCGTCCGAGGCGGGCCGGTGGATCTCCCGCAGTGCCGTCCCGATCCCGACCAGGTTGCGTTTGGCCCGCACCTCGGCCGGCATCGGATCGGCGGGCGGCTCGAACGTGTCCAGCAGGGTCCGCATGCACTTGGCGATCGTCCAGGTCGGTACCGCCTGCGCGGCCGGGTAGACCGGGATCAGCGCGCCCGCGAACTCCTCGATCTCGGCGGCCGCGTCGTCCTTGTCGGCGTCCGCGCTGAGCAGCTGATAGGCGGGGCCGTTGAGCTGGCGCTTGCCCCGGAACTCGGTCACCTTGCCGGCGAACAGCCCCCAGACGCCCTTGCGCAGCTCCCGCTCACGCCACGCCTGGTTGAAGAACGTGCAGCTCAGGGTGGCCCCGGAGCCGTCCCCGATGGTGATCTCCAGCATGTTGCCGCGGCGCTGGCGCATCGGTTTCACGTTCATCGTCTGCACCTGGGCCAGCACGGTGACCTGCTCGTCCACTTCCAGGGCGCGCAGGTCGGTGTGCTCGCCGCGCTGGTCGTACCGCCGGGGGAAGTGATAGATCAGGTCGCCCGCGGTACGCAGGTCGAGATGTTCCTCCAGGGCCTTGGCGGTCTTGGCGCCCAGCACCTTGGTCAACGGGGTGTCGGTCGTGGTCATTCGACTCCTGCCAGCAGGTGGTAACGGGGCTGACCGCCCGCGTAACACTGCAACTCGATGAACGGCCAGGTGCGGTGCACATGGCCGCGCAACTCCTCCTCGAAACCGGGCGGGGCGTCCGCGCCGAGCACCAGCGTCACCAGCTCGCCACCGCCACCCAGCATCCGGTCCAGCAACAGACGGCTCACCTCGGTCAGGTCGCCGCCGATCACGTGCACCTCGCCGTCGACCAGGCCGAGCAGGTCACCGGCCCGGCACTGGCCGGCCACCGTGAAGGCGTCCCGCGCGGCGGTGCACACCTCGCCGGACCGGCAGGCGCCGGCCGCCTCGGCCATCGCGATCACGTCGTCGGCGAACGGGCGCTGCGGATCCCGCACCGCCAGGGCGGCCAGCGCCTGCACCGGGGAGCGGGTCGGCACCACGCTCACCCGGACACCCTGGGCCTCCGCCTCCCGGGCCGCGGAGACCGCCACGGCGTGCGTGTTCGCGTCGTTCGGCAGCAGCACCACCGAGCCGGCGCCGGTGGCCGCCACCGCGGCCAGGATCTCGGCCGTCGACGGGTTGCGATCCAGCACCACGGCGCCCTCCGCCTCGAACAGGGCGGCCAGCCCGTCACCGGCGGCGACGACCACGGCGCCCCGGCTGTCGTGCCGGTGGTTGTCGTGCCGGTGGCTGTCGTGCCGGTGGCCGGTCAGCGGGGTGACGGTGATCCGGTGCGGGCGGCCGGCCTCGATGCCCGCCTCGATCGCCGGGCCGGCCTCGCTCACGTGGACGTGCACGTTCCAGGTGGGTGGGTCGCCCTCGCCGGTGCCCACGACGACCAGCGAGTCACCGATCCGGCCCAGGGCCACCCGCAGCCGACGCACCGCGTCCTCGGTGGCGTCCAGCAGGAACTGCACCTCGTAGCCGGAGCCCGGGAAAGGGCCGGAATCCCCGGGACGGCCATGGCCCGCGGGCGAGGACTCCCGCACAACCGGAACCACGGCCGGCGGGAGGAACGGTGCGCCGGCGCCGGCCGCAGAAGACGGCACGGCTGGTACGCCGGACGCAGAGGACCAGGTGGCTGATGCGCCGGCCGCAGAAGACGGCACGGCTGGTACGCCGGCCGCGGAGGACCGGGTGGCTGATGCGCCGGTCGTGAGTGGCACAGCGGGGGACGAGGCCGGTGCGCCGCCGGCGTCGAGGGCCGCCACCAGCGCGTCCAGCAGCAGGCAGAGCCCGCGGCCGCCGGCGTCGACCACCCCGGCCCGGGCCAGCTCCGGCAGCTGCCGCGGGGTGTGCGCCAGCGCCTCCGCGGCGGCCCGCGCGGCCTCCCGGGCGACGGTCACCAGATTGTCCGAACCGATCCGCCCGGCGGCCTCGGCGGCGGCCGCCACCACCGACAGCACGGTGCCCTCGACCGGGCGGGCCACCGCCGCATAGGCCGCGTCGGTGGCCGTGCGCAGCGCCCGGGCCAGCTCGCCACCGCGCACCGCGACGGTCGTGGTGAAGGTGTCGGCCATCCCGCGCAGGATCTGGGAGACGATCACCCCGGAGTTGCCCCGCGCACCCAGCAGCGCGCCCCGGGCCATCCGCCGCATCGGGACGCCCGGCCCCGGCTCGTCACCGCTGCCGGCCCGGGTCTCCACGGCGGCGGTCAGGGCCTCGCGGGCCGCGGTCAGGGTCAGCACCAGGTTGGTGCCGGTGTCACCGTCCGGCACCGGAAAGACGTTCAGCTCGTCGATCTCACGCTGGTGTGCCCGGAGAGCCTCCAGCCCGCCATCGCACCAACGGCGCACCGCTGCCGCATCGAGGGTCTCCAGCACGGGAAAAGCGTACTGACCACCTCTGACAATCGCCGGGTCCCGCACCCTGACCGGGGGCGATTGGCTGTTCACTGGCAGGATCGGGTAGGGTTGCCGGGTTGCCTGGGCGAGACTGTGTTTACCCTGGGCGCCTTCAGTTTCGGTAGAGAACCCAGGAGTATCCCGTGGCTAGCGTGTGCGACGTCTGTGGCAAGGGACCCGGCTTCGGTCACAACGTGCCGTGGTCGAAGAAGAAGACGAACCGCCGGTGGAACCCGAACATCCAGTCTGTCCGGACCCCGGCCGGCGGCGGAACGACCAAGAAGCTCCAGGTCTGCACCTCGTGCATCAAGGCCGGCAAGGTCGTGCGCGCCTGATCCGGGCCTGCAAAGACTTTCGAGAAGCCGCCGACCCCGTAAGGGTTCGGCGGCTTCTTGCTGTCTCCTAGGCGGCCGTGCTGTCTTCTGAGCGGCCGTGCTGTCTTCTAAGCGGCGGGAGGAAGCGCCTTGGCGTAGGACAGCACCCCGTCGTGGCCCTGGTAATAGCCGAAGTCCGGGATCCGGGTGTAGCCGGCCGACTCGTACAGCTTGATCGCCTCGGGTTGTTTGTCGCCGGTCTCCAGGATCACCCGGCGGCAGCCGGCCGCCGTCGCCGAGGTCTCGACCGCGGCGAGCATCCGGCGGGCCAGGCCACGGCCCCGGGCGGCCTGCACGGTGAACATGCGCTTGAGTTCGGCGTCGTCGCCGTGCCGCCGCCAGCCGGCGCTGGCGATCAGCGTGCCGTCCGCCACGGCGACCAGGAAGTCCCCGTTCGGCGGCACGAAGTCGGCGGCGGCGAGCGGGGTGTCGTCGCCGGTGCCGCCGTAGCGTTCGGAGAGGTCGAGCATGTTCTCGGCGACGAGCCGCTGGACCGTTGGTTCGTCGTACCGCGCGGAAATGATCTTGATGTCCTGCACGGAGGCAAGACTAATCCGGTCAGCGGAAATGGTCCCAGCCCAGGGGGCCGGTCCAGGGCTTGCCGTCGACCGTCACACCGTCGCCGTCCTGGACGGCGCCGATGACCCGCCACTCCGGTGGCAGTGCCACACCGGGCGGGAAGGTGGCCGCCAGCGGGTGGTCCTCACCACCGGCGAGCAGCCAGAGGTACGGGTCGACGCCGAGCGCGTTGGCCGCGTCCCGCATCTGGTCGGGCAGGTCGAAGGCGTCCCGCCGCACGTCGATGCCGACCCGGCTGGCGGTGGCGATGTGCCCGAGGTCCTGCAGCAGCCCGTCCGAGACGTCGATCATCGCGGTGGCGCCGAGCCGGGCCGCCTGAGGTCCGGCGGTGTACGGGATCACCGGCCGCCGATAGGCCTCGACGAGCAGCTTCGGCGTCCGGAACCCGCGGGACAGCACGGTGAGCCCGGCGGCGGCGTACCCGATCCGGCCGCACAGCGCGACGACGTCCCCGGGGTGCGCCCCACCCCGGCGGACCGGTTCCAGCCCGCGCAGGTCGCCGAGGGCGGTCACGGCGACGGTGAGGGTGGGGCTGGAGGAGGTGTCGCCGCCGACGACGGTGGCGCCGACCAGACCGGCTTCGGCGCTGAGCCCGTCGGCGAGTCCTTCGGCCCAGTCGATGTCCAGCCCGGCGGGCACGCAGAGGGCGACGAGCAGCGCGGTGGGCACGGCGCCCATGGCGGCGATGTCGGCCAGGTTGGCCCCGGCGGCCCGGTGCCCGACGTCCCGGGGCCCGCACCAGTCGCGGCGGAAGTGCCGGCCTTCGACGAGCACGTCGGTGGAGGCGACCACCCGTCCGTCACTGGCCCGGACCATGGCCGCGTCGTCGCCGGGACCGATCAGGGTGTTCTCTCCCGAGCCGAGCCGGGAGACGATTCGGCTGATCAGCCCGAATTCACCGGCTTCTGCGATGGTCACGTCCACGCCCTTCGATGGTGGCGACCCGCTGCCGGGCCATTTCGTACGGTAGTTTCACTTTTCGGGGATCACCGACGTTGGCGGATGGGAGTCGATCGTGGTCCAGGCATACATCCTCATTCAAACGGAGGTCGGGAAGGCCCGTGACGTGGCCGCCGCGATCGAGAAGATACCGGGGGTGGTCCGGGTCGACGCGGTGACCGGGCCGTACGACGTGGTCGTGCTGACCGAGGCACACACCGTGGACGAACTGGGCGGCCTGATTGTGAGCAAGGTCCAGTACGTACCGGGCATCACGCGGACGCTGACGTGCTCCGTGGTAAACCTCTGACATGGTGGAGACCGACACCCCGAGAACCGAAGAGTCGCCCGACCGGACGAAGCGGGTCGCCGCACTGTGGGCGACCGCGGTGGCCGTCCCGGTGACACTGCTCGTGGGTGTCCTGGCCTTCGCCACGATAAAGCCGGACAATCCGGAAAAGGAAGAAGCGGCCCCGGTCGCGATCCCGAGCACTCCGGTCGTGATGGACGCGCCGCAGCTGCCGGAGCGGGCGTCGACGGTCTGCCTGGCCGTCACGTCCCAGCTCCCGGCGGCGATCCGGGACCTGCCGGCCCGCCGGGTGAGCGCCGGTCACGAGCAGAACGCCGCCTACGGCGAGCCCGCGATCACGCTCACCTGTGGAGTGCCGCAGCCGGAGACCTGCAAGGTGCCGAACGACAGCACGCCCGGCTGTGTCCCGATGGACACCGAGCTGCTGATCATGAACAACGTCTGCTGGTATGCGAAGACGGCCACCGAGGGCGCCGTCTTCACCACGATGGACCGGGAGATCCCGGTCCGGGTGACCGTGCCGGAGTCCTACGAGAACCCGGCCCAGTGGGCCAACGAGTTCTCCGACACGGTCGTCAAGACGGTCAAGTCGAAGGAGACCACCGACATGCCGGCCGGCTGCGACCGCAACAGCTAGGCCCTAGTGCAGGCCGGTGCCCCGGCGCAGTGCGGTGCGGATCAGGCGGTCGACGACCTTGGGGTACTCCAGGCCGGTGGCCGCCCACATCTGCGGGAACATCGAGGTCGGCGTCATCCCCGGCATCGTGTTGATCTCGTTGAGGAAGATCTCGCCGGACTCGGTCACGAAGAAGTCGACCCGGGCCAGTCCGGCGCAGTCCAGCGCGGTGAAGGTCCGCAGGGCGAATTCGCGGACCTGCCGGGTGACGTCCTCGGACAGCCCGGCCGGGATCGTGTACCGGCTGCCGACCAGGTACTTCGTGTCGAAGTCGTACCAGTCCGCGTCGTCCATGTGGATCTCGGCGAGCAGTGACGCCTCGGGCGCGCCGCCGGTCTCGCCCTCGAGCACGCCGCACTCGATCTCGCGGCCCACGATCGCGGCCTCGACCAGCACCTTCGGGTCGATCTGCCGGGCGGTGGCGATGGCCGTGTCCAGGTCGGCCCAGTCGCTGACCTTGGTGATGCCGGTGGACGACCCGGCCCGCGACGGCTTCACGAAGACCGGCAGGCCCAGGCGCTCCTTGTCGGCCTCGGACAGCGAGGCGCCGGCGCGGAGCACCGCGTACGGCCCGACCGGGATGCCCTCGGCGATCGCCAGCTTCTTGGTGAACTCCTTGTCCATGGCCGCCGCCGAGGCGAAGACGTTGGCGCCCACGTAGGGGATGCCGGCCATCTCCAGCATGCCCTGGATGGTGCCGTCCTCGCCGTAGGCGCCGTGCAGCACCGGGAAGACCACGTCCACCCCGGCCAGCTCGGAGACGCCCTCGATCGGGTCGCGCACGATCATCTCGGTGGCGGTCGGGTCGGCGGCGAGCACCAGCGCGCTGCCGGACGCCGCGGTGATCTCGGGCAGTTTCCGCTCGCTGATGGCGAACTGCTCGGCGCCGCCGGACGCGAGCACCCAGCGCCCCTCACGGGTGATTCCGACCGGGAGAACCTCGTACTGATCCGGGTCCAGCGCGCCCAGGATCGCACCGGCGCTGACGCAGGAGATGCCGTGCTCAGTGCTGCGGCCGCCGAACACGATCGCGACGCGGGTCTTTCGGGGGGACGTCACTCTTCTCTGCGCCTTCCAGCTAGCGGTCATGCCGGGGGTGACCCTACTCTGCGTAAGCCAAATATGGGATTCGTGGCGGCGACCATAAACACGTGCACGGCAGGGAGGACAAAGCGTCAATGGCACCAGCACTCCATGTGATCGCCGGCCCGGGTCCCGGGCAGTTGGCGACGATGGCCCATCCCGCGGACGAGCCCTGGTCGCCGCAGGAGTTGACCGCCCTGGCGAGGGCCGGTGTCCAGGTGCTGGTGTCCGCCCGGGAGCCCGGTCCGGACACGGCCGGTATCGAGGTGGTGCCCTTCCCGCTGGCGCCGGAGCAGCGGCAGGAGGCGAACCAGGTGGTGGCGCTGGCCATCCGGCTGGCCCGGGAGGTCCGCGCGGGCCGGTTCGTGGTCACCCAGGCCGCCGCCGACAACGGCCGTTCGACGCTGCTGGCCACCATGACGCTGGCGCTGCTGGGCATCCGGCCGGGTGAGGCCCTGCGCCGCACCGCCGAGCCGGGCGCCCCGATCGCCCCGGACTGGCTGCACGACTTCGTCGCGACCAACGGCTAACTCAAGATCAACTTCTAGAGAAGCCAGCGGGAGTACGACCAGGGACGTCCCGCCGGATCCAGGACGTCCCGTGGCGACAGGCGACGTGGGCGGCCCACCGGACCGCTACGCCGCCGCCGGGCCGGACGCGATGGTCACCGGCTAGCGGTGAACGTCTGCGGCAGGGCCCCGCTGTCCCACAGCGAGTCCAGGTGCTCCAGGAACCCGGTCAGGCTGCGCTCCAGGTCACGCCGCTCCGCGGTGCCGAGAGTGGCAAGTGGATCGGAGAAGATCAGCCCCTCCGGGTGCTTCGCCCGGGTGCCGACGAACTTGTCGCAGCCCCCGCACCACACGTAGCTGACCAGGGTCGGCCGTTTGGCGTTCTCCGGCGCCGTGAAGTAGGCCCGCAACCGCCGCTGCCCGCAGGCCGGGCACTCCCGCTCCCCCGGATCGGCGAAGAAGCTCTCCCCCTGGGTGAGGGCCGCCACCTGGTCCCCGTCGAAACTGCTCCAGGCGGTCAAGACGCGTCCAGCGCGGCGGTGATGTCGGCGAGCAGGTCGGCGCTGTCCTCGATGCCGCAGGAGAACCGGACGAAGCCCGGTGACGTGTCGTCGCCCCACTGCGCCCGCCGGTCGGCGGTGGTGTGCACACCCCCGAACGAGGTGGCCGCGAACACCAGTTTCGCCGCGGTCAGGAACCGGCCCACCCGCTCGGCGGAACCCAGGTCGAACGACACGATCCCGGGGATCCGTCGCATCTGGGCGGACGCGACGGCGTACGACGGGTCGTCCGGCAGTCCCGGCCAGCGCACCCCGGTCACGTCGGACCGGGACAGCAGCAACTCGGCGACGGCGGCGGCGTTGGCGGTCTGCCGGGCCAGCCGCAGGTCCAGGGTGGCGATGGACCGGTGCGCCAGCCACGCGTCGAACGCCCCGGGCACCGCGCCGGTCTGCTTGCGCCACGTCTCGACCCGGCCCAGCAACGTGGGATCGGTTGCCGACACGTACCCCAGAAGGACGTCGGAGTGCCCGGTCAGAGCCTTGGTCCCGGACGCGACGACCAGATCCGCCCCGAGCGCCAGCGGGTTCTGCCCGAGCGGCGTGGCGGCCGTGTTGTCGACCGCGACCAGCGCCCCGGCCTCGTGCGCGACGGTGGACAGCGCCCGCAGGTCGCAGACGTCCAGTCCCGGGTTGGCCGGGGTCTCCAGCAGCACCAGCCGGGTGCCGGTGAGGGCCGGGTAGGGCCCGGCGGTCGGCACCAGCACCGTCGTCACGCCCAGCTCCCGCAGGGTGCCCTCGGCGAACGCCCGGACCGTGAAGTACCCGTCCGACGGCAGCGCCACCGTGTCGCCCGGCCGCAGCACCGCGAGCAGCAGCGCGGTGATCGCCGCCTGCCCGCTGGAGAAGGCCAGGGTGGGCGCGCCCTCCAGGGCTCCGATCGCCGCTTCCAGGGCTTCCCGGGTCGGGTTCTCGGTCCGCGCGTACCCGTGCCGCCCCGGCCCGGTGACCGGGTCCAGGTGGTAGGGCGCGGCGAACACCGGCCCCGGCAGGAACGGCTCGCCGACCTGAGGGGTGGGCAGGCCCGCGTGCACCGACCGGGTGCCGTCGGAGTAGCTCATGGTGTTCCCTTACTCGGGCTTCATGTCCCGTGTCATCAGCAGCTTGACCGCGACCCGCGGGTCCACCCCTTCGTGGCACACGCGCTCGACCTGCTCGACGATCGGCATCTCGACGCCGTTCGCCCGGGCCAGGTCGCGGATGGACAGGCAGCTCTTGACACCCTCGGCGGTCTGCCGGGTGGCGATCTGCGCCTGTTCCAGGGTCTCACCGCGGCCCAGGTGCTCACCGAAGGTCCGGTTGCGGGCGAGCGGTGACGAGCAGGAGGCGACCAGGTCGCCGAGTCCGGCCAGGCCGGCGAAGGTGAGCGGGTCGGCGCCGAGCGCGACCCCGAGACGGGCGGTCTCGGCCAGCCCGCGGGTGATCAGCGAGGCCCGGGTGTTGTCGCCGAGGCCCAGGGCGACGGCCATCCCGTACGCCAGCGCGATCACGTTCTTGCAGGCCCCGCCGAGTTCACAGCCGATCACGTCGTCGGAGGTGTACGGCCGGAACCAGGGTGTGGCGAGCGCGTGCTGCACCTGTTTGGCCCGGGCCTCGTCGGAGCAGGCCACGACCGTGGTGGTGGGCTGCTCGGCGGCGATCTCCGGGGCCAGGTTGGGGCCGGAGACGACGACCACCCGGTCCGGGGCGACACCGGCGGTCTCGACGATCACCTCGCTCATCCGCTTGAGGGTGCCGAGTTCGATGCCCTTCATCAGGGACACCACCGTCGAGTCGGCGGGGAACAGCCCGGCCCAGTCGGCGAGGTTGCCGCGCAGCGTCTGGGACGGGACGGCGATCGCGATCAGCTCGGCCCCGTCGACGGCCTCGGCCAGGTCGGTGGTGCCGGTGACGGTCTTCGCCAGGCGTACGCCGGGCAGGGAATGGTCGTTCTGCTTCCTGTCCCGGATCTCGGCGGCGACCGCTTCCCGCCGCGCCCACATGGTCACGTCCGACCCGGCTTCGCCGAGCACCTTGGCGAACGCGGTGCCCCAAGCTCCGGAACCGATGACGGCCGCCCTCATGGCGTTTCCTCCGAGGTAATGGCCCGGGTGACGGGCCGTTCGTAGAGCGCCGGCGGTTCGCCGTCGCGGATCTCGCCGAGCAGGTCCCGGACGTCCAGCATGATCGCCTCGGTCATCTCCTCGAGCACCTCCCGGGTCGGTTCCCGGCCGGCCCAGCGGCTCAGGTCGACCGGCCGCCCGGTCGTCACGGTGACGTCGGTGCGGCGCAACCGCAACCTGTTGGTACGCGGATCGAAGATCGCCTGCGCACCCCAGTTCGCGATCGGCACCACCGGCGCGCCGGTCAGCAGCGCCAGCCGGGCCGCGCCGGTCTTGCCCCGCATCGGCCACAGGTCGGGGTGCCGGGTGGTGGTCCCCTCCGGGTAGATCACCACGGCACCGCCCTCGTGCAGCGCCTCGATCAGGCGATCCAGGGACTTCACCGCATCAACACTGCCCCGTTCCACCGGGATCTGCCGGGACTTGACCAGCAGGAACCCGATGATCGGCACCTTCCACACGCTGGATTTGCCGAGGAACCGCGGCCACCGGCCGGACCGGTAGACGTAGTGGGCGACCACCAGCGGGTCGAAGTGCGACACGTGGTTGGGGACGAGGATCACCGGGCCGGCGGCCGGGACGGCGTCCATCCGCTGCCAGTTCTTCCGGGTCAGAGCCGTCGTGACCGAGACGACGATCGTCACCGCGACGCGCTGCCAGAGGCCGGTTCCGAGCTTTGCCACGCCAGTCCCCCGTTCTGCGCCCGCGTTCGTCTGGGACGAAATCATGCCCGCTCACTTCCGGCGGGACCAGGCAGGGGTCTCGGTAATCACGATGGTGAAGGGCACGGTTCGGCCGATCTCTGCGGCAGGATGGTCGGGTGCGTATGTGGACGGCGGTGATCCCGGTCAAGCGGCTGAGGGCGGCGAAGACCCGGTTGCGGGGTGCGGTGCCCGCCGATCGTCATCCGGAGCTGGCTCTGGCCATGGTGCGGGACACCGCGGCCGCGGTGCTCTCCGCCGATGCGGTGGCCGGGCTCCTGGTGGTCAGCGACGACCCGGAGGTCGGTGCGGCGGTGCGGGATCTGGGCGCCCGGGTGGTGCCCGACCCGGGCGGCGGGCTGAACGCGGCGATGCGGTTCGGCGCCGACGAGACGGCCGGCCCGGCGGCGCACCGGGTGGTGCTCGCCGGCGACCTACCGGCGCTGCGCCCGGAGCAACTCGACGACGTGCTGTCCCGGGCCACCACCCGCAGTTTCGTGCCGGACGCCGCCGGGATCGGCACGGTGCTGCTGGCCGCCCCGGCGTGGCAGCCGCTCGATCCGCGGTTCGGTGGGCCGTCGGCGGCGTCGCACGCCGCGTCCGGCGCGGTGCCGCTGACCGGGTCCTGGCCCGGTCTGCGGCAGGACGTGGACACCGCCGCCGATCTGGCGACCGTCCTCACCCTGGGGGCCGGCCGGTGCACCTGTGGCCTGCTGCGGGACATCGGGATGACTCCGGAGTGCGCACCGGCCGCGTGAGGACGCGAGGCCGGGTAGCGTGATCTGTCATGCAGGGCACGATCGCGACATTCGACCCGGACACCCGCAGTGGCTCGCTGCTGCTCGACGACGGCACCCCGCTGGAGTTCGGCGAGGAGGCCTTCCAGCGCTCCGGCCTGCGGCTTCTGCGACTGGGTCAGCGGGTGACGGTCGAGTCGGACGCGTCCGGTGTGGTTTGTCGGGTGTTAATTCCCGGAGTAGCTTGAAGTGATCATCCGGTAGTTCGTTTCACGTTTCTCCGGAAACGACGATGATGGACACATGCAGACTCCGCCCCGGACCCCCGAGAACCGCCGGCGCGGCCCCAACGGCCGCTTTCTTCCCAGGCCGGAGCTACCGGAAGACAGTTCGGAACAGGCGGAGGAAGTGTTGGAACAGCCCGACGAGGTGATCGAGACCGTCGTCGCCGAGCGCGAGGCCTCGGAATTCACTGCTCGTGACATGGTCGCCGGACTCGTCGATGACGACGATGACGATGACGACGAGGTGGACAGCGAGCCCGGCTATCTGTTGCCGGAGGACCGGTTCTTCAACCGGGAATTGTCCTGGCTCGATTTCAACGCCCGTGTCCTGGCCCTGGCCGAGGACCCGGGTTCGCCGCTGCTGGAGCGGGCGAAATTCCTGGCGATCTTCGCGAGCAACCTGGACGAGTTCTACATGGTCCGGGTGGCCGGGCTGAAGCGCCGGTTGAGCGCCGGCCTGCCGATGCGCGGCGGCGACCGGTCCCCGCTGCGCCACCAGATCGAGATGATCAGCGCGCGGACCGCCGACCTGGTGACCCGGCACTCGGCCTGTTTCGCCGACGAGGTGCGGCCGAAACTGGCGGCGGAGAGCATCGAGCTGGTGTCGTGGAAGGAGCTGAACGCCGCCGAGCAGGGCCGGCTGCGCACCTTCTTCCGCGAGCAGGTGTTCCCGGTGCTGACGCCGCTGGCGGTGGACCCGGCGCACCCGTTCCCGTACATCTCGAGCAAGTCCCTGAACCTGGCGGTGGCGCTGCGCTACCCGGACGGCGACTCGCCCGAGCTGTTCGCCCGGGTCAAGGTGCCGAACAACGTGCCCCGGTTCGTGACCGTGCAGAACGACAGCCGCGGCATCCGGTTCCTGCCGGTCGAGGAGCTGATCGCGGTCCACCTGAACCAGCTGTTCCCGGGCATGCAGATCCTGGAGTGGCACCTGTTCCGGGTGACCCGCAACGCCGAGCTGGAGGTCGACGAGGACCGCGACGAGGACCTGCTGCAGGCCCTGGAGCGGGAGCTGGCGCAGCGCCGGTTCGGCCCGCCGGTGCGCCTGGAGGTGGCCGCCTCGATCAGCGACCACGTGCTCGACCTGCTGGTCCGTGAGCTGGACATGGACGGGCAGGAGGTGCTGCGGGTGCCCGGCCTGCTCGACCTGTCGTCGCTGTGGCAGGTCTTCGGCGAGTGCGACCGGGACGATCTGAAGGACCGCCCGTTCGTCCCGGCCACCCACCCGCACCTGGCCGACGGCGAGGTCCCGCGCAGCGTCTTCAACCGGCTGCGCGAGTCGGACATCCTGGTCCACCACCCGTACCACTCGTTCTCCACCAGCGTGCAGCGGTTCATCGAGCAGGCCGCCGCCGATCCCAACGTGCTGGCCATCAAGCAGACGCTGTACCGCACCTCGGGTGACTCGCCGATCGTCGACGCGCTCGTCGACGCGGCCGCGGCCGGCAAGCAGGTGGTGGTGCTGGTCGAGGTGAAGGCCCGCTTCGACGAGGTGGCCAACATCGCCTGGGCGCGGACCCTGGAGCGGGCCGGCTGTCACGTGGTCTACGGCCTGGTCGGTCTCAAGACCCACTGCAAGACCTCCCTGGTGGTACGCCAGGAGGGCCACCAGATCCGGCGCTACTGCCACATCGGGACCGGCAACTACCACCCCAAGACCGCCCGGTTGTACGAGGACTTCGGCATGCTGACCGCCGACCCCGAGGTGGGGGCGGACGTCACCGACCTGTTCAACGTGCTGACCGGGTACAGCCGGCAGACCACGTACCGGCGTCTGCTGGTGGCCCCGCACGGCGTCCGCAAGGGCCTGCTGGAGCGGGTCGAGGAGCAGGCCCGGATCGCCCGGGAGGGTGGCGAGGCGCTGGTCCAGTTCAAGGTGAACTCGCTGGTCGACGAGAAGACGATCGACGCGCTCTACCGGGCCTCGCAGGACGGTGTGCAGATCGACATGATCATCCGCGGCATGTGCGCGCTGCGTCCCGGGGTGCCCGGCCTGTCGGAGAACATCCGGGTCCGCTCGATCGTCGGCCGTTTCCTGGAGCACTCCCGGGTGTTCCGGTTCGGTCCCGGCCCCGACGCGGAGTACTGGATGGGTTCCGCCGACATGATGCACCGCAACCTGGACCGCCGGGTGGAAGCCCTGGTCAAGGTCACGTTGACGTCGGCGCGCGAGGAGCTGCGGCACGTCCTGGAACTGTCGATGGGCGAACACACGGAGGGCTGGGACCTGGACGGTGACGGCATCTGGCACCGTAACCAGGGCAACCCCGGTCGTCCGCAGGTCCACCTGCAGGCGGCCATGCTCCGGCGGATCATCGGGAAAAAATGACGATTGTGGAACGTGCGGCCGGCGGGATCCTTCTCCGCCGGTCGGGTGACCGGGCCGAGGTGTGCCTGGTGCACCGGCCCCGTTACGACGACTGGAGCCTGCCCAAGGGCAAGCTCACCGACGGCGAGGAGCCGCTGCTCGCGGCGGTGCGCGAGGTCGAGGAGGAGACCGGCGCGACCGGGATCCCGCGGCTGCGGCTGCGCGACGTGGACTACACCCTGCCGGACGGGCGCCCGAAGAACGTGGCGTACTGGCTGATGGAGGCCGTCTCGGACGGCCCGGTGCAGGACACCCGCGAGGTCGACGAGCTGGCCTGGCTGCCGTTCGAGGAGGCGGCCGCGCGGTTGACGTACGACGACGAGAAGGCCGTCCTCGCCGAGGCCGCCGCCCTGCCGCCGGTCACCGCGGTGATCGCGCTGGTCCGGCACGCACGGGCCGGGGAGCGGAAGAAGTGGTCCGGCCGGGACGAGCTGCGGCCCCTGGACCCGGTCGGAGCCAAGCAGGCGGACCGGCTGGCCGCCCTGCTCGCGCCGCTGCGCCCGCACCGGCTGGTGGCGGGCACCCCGCTGCGCTGCACGCAGACCCTGGAGCCGCTGGCCGCCGCGGTCGGTGGCCGGCCGGTGGTCAGCGACGGCGCGTTCGCCGAGCCGGACGACGCGGACCGGCTGCCGGCCCGGGTGGCGGCGGCGCTGATCCGGCTGGCCGAGCTGCGCACCAAGGAGCGGGCCGTGGTGTGCAGCCAGGGCAAGCTGATGCCGCACGTGCTGGCGGCGCTGCACGGTGTGGACGACCACCACGGGTTCAAGACGCCGAAGGGTGCGGGCTGGCTGCTCACCTGGTCCGGCGACCGGTTGCTGGGCGCGTCCCGGTTGTGACGGTACGGCGGGCCGGAGCGTCGGCCCGCCAGTATCCGACGTGGTCGCCGGTGAGCCAGCGGGCCTGCCAGAGTTCGTCCCGGCGGGGTTCCCAGTCCCGGTACGGCAGCAGCGCCAGCCGCCAGGCCAGGATCCCGGCCAGGTACCACCCGTAGATCGGCACCGCCCCGAACCAGCCGTCCACCCGGCGATAGGAACACCGGGGCCCGGCCCACGCCACCGCCAGCCCGGACCACCCGCAGGTGATCACCCAGTCCAGGACCGGCCAGCCGGTGCGGCTCTCGGCCAGGTCACCGAGCGTCCATCCGGGTACGACCGCGACCGCGAACAGTCCGGCCGCGATGGTGGCCCGCGCGGTCAGGCCCCGTGCGTTCTGCATGCCCGGACGGTAGATCCGGGCGCACCGGCCGCGCCGGGACACCGAAAAGGCGTCCACCGTACGGGTGGACGCCTTTTCGGATCACCGATGTGTCAGCGGGCCTTCCGTGGCGACCGGGCACGAGCCGGTGCCGCGTCCGGAGTCGCGGACTTGCGGGCGGTGCGTTTGGCCGGGGCCGCCTTGGTGGCCGCGGTCTTCTTCACCGCCGTGGTCGTCTTCTTGGCCGCGGTGGTCTTGGCGGCGGCGGTGGTCTTGGCCGCCGTCGTCTTGGCCGCGGTCGTCTTGGTGGCCGCCGCCTTGGTCGCCGCCGTCTTCGTGGCGGTGGCCTTGGTCGCGGCGGCCTTGGTGGCGGTCGCCTTGGTGGCGGCCGTCTTCTTGGCTGCCGCGGTCTTGGTGGCGGCCGGTGCTGTCTTGGTGGCCGCCGCCTTGGTCGCGGTCTTCGCCGGCGCCGTCTTGGCCGCCGTGGTCTTGGTCGCCGCGGTCTTCTTCGCGGCGGCCGTGGTGGTCGTGGTGGCCGCCTTGGCCGGTGCCGCCTTGGCGGTGGTCTTCTTCGCGGCGGCCGCGGCCTTGGCCGGCTTTCCGCTCGCGACGAGATCCCGGAATGCGCTGCCGACGCGGAAAACCGCGACCGACGTCTTCTTCACCTTCACCGGTTCACCGGTACGCGGATTCCTGGCGGTTCGCGGATTACGCACCCGCTTCTCCCAGGAACCGAATCCGGTCAACGCGACCTTGTCGCCCTTGGCAACGGCGTTCTGCACCTCACTGATGAACGCGTCCAAAGCCAAGGTCGCCGTCTTCTTGTCTCCCAGCCTGCCGGCGAGCGCCTCAATGAGCTCGGCCTTGTTCACGGTTTCCTCCCGGACGTGAGAACTGGCCCGTCGAAGGCCATTCTGCGCGCACGGTATGCCCTGTGATGTGGTTACAGAAACATTCGGGGTAAAAAACCGTTGTGTCCCAACGAATACGCCCCTGCCGGGTGACCCGGCAGGGGCGGAATACGCTTGCGGCGACTAAAGAACGACGACCGGTTTGAAAGCCGGGCGGCCCTTCTCGTACGCGGTAATGGTCTCCTCGTGCCGCAGTGTCAGTCCGATGTCGTCGAGGCCTTCCATCAGACGCCAGCGGCTGAAGTCGTCGATCGGGAACCCGTAGGCGGCGTCGTCGACGCGGACCACGCGGCCCTCCAGGTCGACGGTGATCTCCTTGTCCGGCTCGCTCTCGGCCAGATCCCAGAGGCTCTCCACGATCTTCTGGTCGAGCTGGATCGGCAGCAGACCCTCCTTCAGCGAGTTGCCGCGGAAGATGTCGCCGAACCGGGAGGCGATGACCGCCTTGAAACCGAAGTCGCGCAGCGCCCAGACGGCGTGCTGCCGGGACGACCCGGTGCCGAAGTTGGGCCCGGCGACCAGGATCGTCGCGCCCGCGTGGGCCGGCCGGTTGGCCACGAAGTCCGGGTCCTCACGCCACGCGCTGAAGAGGCCGTCCTCGAAGCCGGTCCGGGTGACCCGTTTCAGGTAGACCGCCGGGATGATCTGGTCGGTGTCCACGTCAGAGCGGCGCAGCGGCATGACCCGGCCGGTGTGGCTGACGAACTTGTCCATGACTGTCCCCTAGCTCAGAGGTCGGCGGGGGCGGCCAGCCGGCCGACCACGGCGGTGGCGGCGGCGACCTGCGGCGAGACCAGGTGGGTACGCCCGCCCTTGCCCTGCCGGCCCTCGAAGTTGCGGTTGGAGGTGGACGCGGCGCGCTGGCCGGGGCTGAGCGTGTCCGGGTTCATGCCCAGGCACATCGAACAGCCGGCGAACCGCCACTCGGCGCCCGCCTCGGTGAAGACCTTGTCCAGACCCTCGGCCTCGGCCTGCTCACGCACCAGGTAGGAGCCGGGCACGATCATCATGCGGACCCCGTCGGCCACCTTGCGGCCGCGGATCACGTCGGCGGCGGCCCGCAGGTCCTCCAGCCGGCCGTTGGTGCACGAGCCGACGAAGACCACGTCGACCGGGACCTCGCGGAACGGGGTGCCGGGGGTGAGGGCCATGTAGTCCAGCGCGCGCTGGGCGGCGCCGCGCTCGACCTCGTCCAGGAAGTCCTCCGGGCTCGGCACGACGCTGTTCAGCGCGGCGCCCTGGCCCGGGTTGGTGCCCCAGGTGATGAACGGGCTGATCGCCGCGGCGTCGATGACGATCTCGGTGTCGTACTCGGCGTCCGCGTCGGTGACGAGGGTCTTCCAGTACTCCACGGCGGCGTCCCAGTCGGCGCCCTTGGCCGCGTGCTTGCGGTCCTTCAGGTAGTCGAAGGTGGTCTCGTCCGGCGCGATCATGCCGGCCTTGGCGCCCCACTCGATCGACATGTTGCAGATGGTCATCCGGCCCTCCATGGAGAGCTTGCGGATGGCCTCGCCGCGGTACTCCACGATATGGCCGTTGCCGCCGCCGGTGCCGGTCTGCGTGATCAGGGCGAGGATCAGGTCCTTCGCGGTGACGCCCGGGCCCAGCTCGCCGACGACCGTGACGGCCATCGTCTTCGGCTTGGACTGCGGCAGCGTCTGGGTGGCGAGCACGTGCTCGACCTCGCTGGTGCCGATGCCGAACGCGAGGGCGCCGAACGCGCCGTGGGTGGCGGTGTGCGAGTCGCCGCAGACGATGGTCATGCCGGGCTGGGTGAGACCGAGCTGCGGGCCGATCACGTGCACGATGCCCTGGTTGACGTCACCCAGCGGGCGGATCTCGACACCGAACTCGGCGCAGTTCTTGCGCAGGGTCTCGATCTGGGTCCGCGAGGTGGTGTCGGCGATCGTGAACAGCTCGCCGCGCTTGGTGTTGAACGCGGGGTCCGCATACCCGGTCGGGGTGTTGTGGTCCTCCGTCGCGAGCGTGAGGTCGGTCCGGCGAACCGGCCGGCCGGCCATCCGCAGCCCGTCGAAGGCCTGCGGGCTGGTGACCTCGTGCAGCAGGTGCAGGTCGATGTAGAGCAGGTCGGGCTCACCCTCGGCCGTGCGCACCACGTGGTCATCCCAGACCTTCTCGGCCAGGGTCCTGGGTTTCCCGCTCTGGGGAGTGACTCCCACCATCTGGACATCCTAAATTCTGGAATGTATGTTTCGGCTTGTGGGACACAGTATGAGCGGTGTAGGCGTTCTCGACAAGGCGGTTGTCATCCTCGCCGCATGTGTCGACGGCGCCAGCCTTGCCGAGTTGGTCGAGCGCACCAAGCTGCCGCGGGCGACCGCACATCGCCTGGCCCAGGCCCTGGAGATACATCGGATGCTGGTGCGCGACACTCAAGGAAGATGGCGTCCCGGACCCAGATTGGGCGAGTTGGCCAATGCCGCACCGGACGTTCTGCTGACCGCCGCGGAGCCTCTCCTGTCCGCACTTCGGGACGCGACGGGGGAAAGTGCGCAGCTGTACCTGCGCCGCGCCGACGAACGGATCTGTGTGGCCGCCGCCGAGCGGGCGAGTGGTCTGCGCGACACCGTTCCGGTCGGTTCGGTGCTGCCGATGGTCGCCGGATCGGCCGCCCAGATCCTGCTCGCGTGGGAGCCGCCGGAGGCTGTCATGCCGCTCCTGCCGCGGTGCAAGTTCACCGGCCGCACCCTGGCCGAGGTGCGCCGTCGCGGCTGGGCGCAGAGTGTCGCCGAGCGCGAGCCGGGTGTGGCGAGCGTCTCCGCGCCGATCCGCGACCGGACCGGCCGGGTGATCGCCTCCATCTCGATAAGTGGACCGATCGAGCGTCTCGGCCGCCGCCCCGGCGAACGCCACGCGATGGCAGTGGTCCGGGCCGGACAGCGTCTTTCCGGGCTGTAACTCATCGATGACTGTCCGATAGGCTGCGCGCCGTGCGGCTCTTCGGGCAGGAAGAACGGCTCTTCGGACGCGACAGCGAATGCGCCCGGCTCGACGGTCTCCTCCGGGAGGCGCGAGGCGGGCGCAGCGCGGCCATGGTCCTGCGCGGCGAGGCGGGCGTCGGCAAGACCGCATTGCTCCGGTACGTGGTGGCCACCGCCCCGCAAGCCCTGGTGATCAGCGGGGTCGAGGCCGAGGCCGAATTCCCGTACGCCGGCCTGCATCGTCTCCTCCTCCCCCTGCTGCCGGAACGTGACCGCCTGCCGGTCGCCCAGCGATCCGCTCTGGAGGTCGCCTGCGGCCTGACCGACGGCCCGCCCGCCGACCTCTTCCTGGTCAGCCTCGCGGCCCTCACCCTGATCGCCGCGCGACCCCGGCTCTGTGTGGTCGACGACGCGCACTGGCTCGACCCGGAGTCGGCCCGCGCGCTCGCCTTCGTGGCCCGCCGCCTGCACGCCGAGGGTGTCGTCCTGCTCTTCGGGCAGCGGGTCGTCGCCGACGACCCGGGCCATCTGTCCGGGCTGGACGTGCTGGAGATCACCGGCCTGCCCCGGGACGCCGCGATGGCGCTGCTCTCCGACGTGGTCACCGGCGACCTGGACCTGAGCCTGGCCGAGCAGGTCGCCGCGACCACCGGCGGCAACCCGCTCGCCCTCACCGACCTGGGCCGGGAGCTCACCACCGACCAGCTCAGCGGCGCCTCCCCACTGCCCGAGCCGATGCCGATCGGCAGCCGCCTGGAGAACCACTACGCCGCCCGGGTCCGCGGCTACCCACCGGCCACCCGCACCTGGCTGGTGCTCGCCGCGGCCGGCGCCGGCGGGCGCACCGACCAGCTGCTGGCCGCGGCCCGGCAGCTCGGCACCGGCCCGGACCAGGCCGCACCCGCCGAATCGGACCGGCTGGTCACCGGGCTCCCGCCACTGGACTTCCGGCATCCGCTGGTGCGGTCGGCGGTCTACGGCGACGCCGTCCCGGCCCAGCGCCGGGCCGTGCACGCCGCCCTCGCCGCGGCGATCACCGGCCCGGCCGACGCCGACCGGCGGGCCTGGCACCTGGGCGCGGCCACCGCCGCCCCGGACGAGTCGGTCGCCGCCGTCCTGGAACGAGGCGCCGACCGGGCCGGCGCCCGCGGCGGCCACACCGCCCGGGCCGGGTTCCTGACCCGGGCCGCCGAACTCACCCCGGAACCCGGCGCTCGGGCGGTCCGCCAGGTGCGGGCGGCCGGAGCGGCGATGGCGGCCGGCGCCCCGGCCCGCGCGCTGCTGCTCCTGGACCAGGTGGACGCCGGCCCGCTCACCGGCCCGGCCCGCGGCGAAGCGCTGCTGACCAGGGCGTTCGCGATCATCAACGCCGGGGTGCCGACCGGCCAGCGGGACGCCGTCGGGTTGTGCCTGGCCGCCGCCGCGGCGTTCGGGGACGACCGTGGACGGGCCCGGCAGGCGGTGGTCCAGGCGATCGAGCACGTGCTGTCCGCCGAGCACCTGGGCGGCACCGGCGAACCCGAGGTCGCCGCCGCGGCCGCCCCGCTCGCCGGTGACGACCACGTCGACGGTCTCGTCCTCGCCGCGTACACCGCGTTCGTCGTGGACGGTTACCCGGACTGCGTGCCGGCGGTCCGCCGGGCCGCCGCCGCCATCGCCGACCCGGACCTGCCCGGCGAGATTCTGCTGGCCCGGTTCGCCATCGGAGTGAACTTCTGCACCCTCACCTGGGACGAGGAGACCAAGGCCGGGATCCTGGACCGGGCCGGGGAGGTGGCCCGGGCCACCGGGGCCCTGCACCGCCTCGACATGATCCACTTCATCGCGGCGATGACCTGCGCGGCCCTCGGCCGGCTCGACGAGGCCGACCGGCACGACGCGACCGGACTGCGCCTGCGCCGGGCCATCGGGGCCACCGCCGAACAGGAACTGGTCTGGCGGCACCCGGAACTGGTCACCTGGCGCGCCCCCGACGGCATCCGGGAGACCGCCGGCCAGGCGCTCGAGGTCTTCGCGATGCTGCATCTCGGCAGCATGCACGCGGTCACCCGCCTGCATCTGGCCATCCTCGACCTCGGCGACAGCAGGTGGTCCTCAGCCCGGGAGATCCTGCTCACCATCGTCGAGCCGGGACACCCGCGGCGGTACGCGTGGGCCCTGCCCGAGCTGGTGGAAGCCGCGTTGCGGGCCGGCGACCGGCGGACCGCGCGAGCCGCCTGCGACGACCTGGAACGCACCGCCGGCGCGAGCGGGACACCCCGGGCGCTCGGCCTGCTGGAGCGGTCCCGGGCCCTGCTGGCCGGGCCGGACACCGCCGAGGCCCACTACCGGGCGGCGATCGGGCACCTCGACGGCACCCTGGCCCACGGTGACCTGGCCCGGGCCCGGCTGCTCTACGGCGAATGGCTCCGGCGCAGACGGCGGCGCCGGGACGCGCGGGACCAGCTCGCCGCCGCGAACGAGATGTTCGAACGGGTCCGGGCCGTCGCGTTCGCCAGACGGGCGGCCGGCGAACTCGCGGCGCTCGGCGAGATCACCAGGTCACCCGTACCGGAAAACCATGATCTTGAACTGACCGCGCAGGAGGCGGCGGTGGCCCGGCTCGCCCGCACCGGCGCCACCAACGCCGAGATCGCCGCGCATCTGTTCCTCAGCCCCAGCACCGTCGACTACCACCTGCGGAAGGTGTTCCGGAAACTCGGCGTCAACTCCCGGCGGCAGCTGCGGGCGACCCTGCAGGACTGACTACGCGTTCCACGGGATTCGCGGGTGGGAGCGTTCCCCGCAGGATCGGTCCATGAGACCGATCGTTCTGGTGCACGGATTCTGGGTCACCCCACGCAGCTGGGAGAACTGGATCGCCCACTACGAGGCGCTCGGCCACCGGGTGATCGCGCCCGCCTACCCCGGTTTCGAAGCCGAGGTGGAGGCGCTCAACGCCGACCCGGCGCCGATCGTGGACGTCACCGTCCCGCAGATCATCGCCCACCTGGAGTCGGAGATCCGGAACCTGCCCGAACCGCCGATCATCATCGGACACTCGGCAGGTGGGGCGTTCACCCAGATCCTGCTCGACCACGGCTACGGCGCAGCCGGCGTGGCGATGAACTCGGCACCCACCGAAGGCGTCCGGGTGGTCCCGCTGACCCAGGTCAAATCCACCTTCCCGGTGCTGAAGAGCCCCGCCAACCGGCACAAGGCGGTGCCGCTGACACTGGAACAGTGGACGTACGCGTTCACCAACACGTTCCCGCCGGACGAATCCCGGGCGCTGTACGAGCGGTATGCGATCCCCGCCAACGGTGGCCTCCTGTGGGGCAGCGTGCTCGCCAACTTCCAGCCCGGCCACCAGGACACCTGGGTCGATTACCACAACGACGACCGGGCGCCGCTGCTGTTCGTCTCCGGATCCGAGGACCACATCATGCCGCCCGAGGTGCAGCGCTCCAACCTTCGGCACTACACATCAAAAACCACCACCGAGATCCGCGAGTACGAGGGATACGCGCACCTGTTGCCCGCCCAGAAAGGGTGGGAGCAGATCGCGGACGAGGTCCTCGACTGGGCGCTGCGGCACGCCCGATGACCGTCACCATCACCCACATCGGCGGCCCGACCACCCTGATCGAAATCGCCGGCCTGCGCCTGCTGACCGACCCGACCTTCGACGCCCCCGGCCGCCGCTACTCGTTCGGCCTGGGCACATCATCGGTGAAGACAACCGGCCCGGCGATCCCCGCGGAAGCCCTGGGCAGAATCGACGCCGTCCTCCTGACCCACGACCACCACAGCGACAACCTGGACGATGCGGGCCGCGCGTTACTCCCGTCGATCCCCCTGGTCCTGACCACCGCGAGCGGCGCGCGCCGCCTCAACGCCGCCACTTCCGGCCCTTCTTCCTCTTCCTCTTCCTCTTCCTCCGGGCCTTCTACTTCTTCTTCCTCCCCTTCCTCTTCTTTCTCCGGGCCTTCTCCTACCGGCCCCTCTTCCTCCCCCGGGCCCTTTCCCTCTTCCTTCTCCTCTTCCGGGCCTTCCTCAGCCGGGCCTTCTTCCTCCGCCTCTTCCGGGCCTTCCCCAGCTGGGCCTTCTTCCTCCGGCGTCTCCCTTCCTTCCGCGCCGTCCTCAGCCGGGCCTTCTTCCTCCGCTTCTTCCGGGCCTTCCCCAGCCGGGCCTTCTTCCTCCGCCTCTTCCGGGCCTTCCGCGCCGCCCGGCTCCTCAGGGCCCCCTTCTCCCGCCGGGCCTGGGGCTTTCCGGGCGGGCAACGCTCGGGGGCTGGTGCCGTGGCAGGAGACGACCGTCGGCGACCTGACGGTGACGGCCACCCCGGCCCGGCACGGCCCACCGTTGAGCCGGCCGATCGTCGGCGACGCCATCGGATTCGCGTTGCGGCCGCCCGGCAGCACATCGGTGATCTGGATCTCCGGCGACACCGTGCTGTTCAGCGGAGTGCGAGAGGTGGCGGCCCGCTTCACCGTCGACACCGCGATCCTGCACCTGGGCAGCGTGCAGTTCGGCCTGACCGGCCCACTCCGCTACACGATGACCGGCCGGGACGGCGCCCGCCTGATCGAATCCCTGCGCCCACGCCGGGTGGTACCGGTCCACTACGAAGGCTGGTCCCATTTCCACGAGGGCCGGGCCGGCGTCGAGGCGGCCTTCCCCGCCGGCGTCCTCACATGGCTGACCCCGGGCGTACCGCAGGAGGTCTGATCTCTCCCGGCTCTTTCCTTTGACCGGCTCTTTCCTTTGACCAGGCGCCCTTCCCCGGACCGGCTCTTCCCTCGACCGGCCTTCCCCGGGTCGGCTATCCCCTGGATCAGCCCTTCCCCGGCACCTCTCTCCTGGCCGGCTATCCCCTGGGCGGCTATCCCCTGGCAGCTCTCCCCTGGGCCGGCTCTTCCCCTTGATCAGGTCTTTCCCTTGGTCAGGGGGTCCAGACGGCGTTGTCGTGCGCGAAGACGATCCGTTTCGGGTCGAAGGCGAGGAGAGTTCCGATCCATTCCGGACTCGGCACGACACCCGTGCGGTGGGCAAGGGCATCCGAGGTGAACCCGGTGGCATGGTCGTGACTCTGCCCGGCGACGATCACCGTCCCGTCAGCGGCGGTGACCACCACCGACTGGTGCCCGGCGGTATGCCCCGGGGTAGGCAGAATCCGCACCCCCGGAAGAATTTCGGCAGCCCCGTCCAGCTCCTCGTACCGCGCTCCCGGATGATCCACCAACTCCGGAAGGGTGTGCCACTTCACGTTCCGAGCAAGATCGAGTTCAGTCCGCTGCACGAAGACCGGCCGCCCCGAGAGTTCCGGATTCCCTCCGCAGTGGTCGAAGTGCAGATGGCAGTTGACCACATATCCGATGTCGTCGACGGTCGTCCCGACAGCCGTAAGGGCAGCCCCGAGCCCAACGCGCCGGGGTTGATAGTGCTGATCGACGTCAGGATGCCCACCCATCCCGGTATCCACGAGAACCCGCCCGTCCGGATGCTCAACGAGATACCCAAAGGTGGGCTCAACCCGGGCAAGCCCAGTCCCAGTCTCCCCAGCCGGCCGAACAAACCACCCAAAATCCACCCGCCGAACCGTGACATCCCTCATCCCCCGAAGTATCCCGACCACACCCCACAATCCCGCCCTCAATCTCCGCAGAGCAGAAGCACCCCAACCACCCCAGCCAAACAAGACACGGCCCAACAAGGCAGAACGTGACGGAAACACGGCTTGGAGGGAGGTCCTGTAGGTGGACCTCAGCGAAAGAGGAGCCGCACGGGCCGCACGGGACGAGCCGCACGGGCCGGGCCGCGCGAGCCGGGCGGGCCGAGCCGAGCCGGGCGGGCCGAGCCGAGCCGGGCGGGCCGAGCCGAGCCGGGCGGGCC
>NZ_BOMG01000034.1 GCF_016862075.1 Actinoplanes couchii
GGGCCGAGCCGAGCCGGGCGGGCCGAGCCGAGCCGGGCGGGCCGGGCGGGCCGGGCGGGCCGAGCCGAGCAGCGCGGGCCGTGCGAGCCGAGCCGAGCCGGGCGGGCCGGGCGGGCCGGGCGGGCCGGGCGGGCCGGGCGGGCCGAGCCGAGCAGCGCGGGCCGTGCGAGCCGCGCGGAACGAGCCTGCACGGCAAAGGAACCGGCGTCGATGCAGCTTTCGGTGGGATGATACATGGATGCCAGCCATGACCGGGACCATGGTGTCGAGGATGGTTAATCCGCCGCGACCGAGATGGGGCCGCAGCAGGTGGAAGTGCGGCTACCGAGATGGGACCACGGCCGACGTTGGGCCTTGACGGAATTGGACCATGACGGAGTTGGACCGCGGCCGAGGTTGGAGCCTGTCGGTATCTGGAGCCCGTTGGTGGTTGGCCTGTGAAACAAATCAGCCCGCACCGTTGAGTGCGGGCTGATCACTCTGGTAGTCCCGAAGGGATTCGAACCCTCGCTACCGCCTTGAGAGGGCGGCGTCCTAGGCCGCTAGACGACGGGACCAGAACTTCGCTGCTGAACGCTCAGCGATGACGAAACTCTATCAGCACCGCGGCCAGGGCAAAAATCGGCTACGCCCAGCATGACCCACGTCATGTCCCAGCCCCGCAGCTCACGGACGGCGACTATGTCACCGACGACGAAGCACCCGATCAACAGACGCAGGTGACGCGCTTGACCGATGGACAAGTGCGACGCGCTTGACTGAGAAGCGGAGTCGAGCGGAAGAGACGGGAGACGGACGGCGCGGGCTGCAGGCGACAGGCCGCGGAAGGCGAGCAGCGCGGAAGGCGAGCAGCGCGGAAGGCGAGCAGCACGGAAGGCGAGCAGCACGGAAGGCGAGCAGCGCGGAAGGCGAGCAGCGCGGAAGGCGAGCAGCGCGGAAGGCGAGATAAGGGAGACGGTTTTCCAACTTGAGCAAATGGACGCGCCCGACCGAACGGGCCCGGATGAGGGAAGCCGGCACGCGCGAGTCGGCCGGAGGAAGCCGGCACGCGCGGCGGGTGAGTGCTCGTCGCGAAATCCACAGGCTCCACTGAAAGAAGACAGGCCCCGCTGAAAGAAGAGATGTGGTGGCCGAAAAACGAAGCCTCGCTCCAAGGGACTGGCCCCATCCAAGGGACGGGGCACCGCCCCAAGAAACTGGCCCGCGTAAGGGACGGGCATCGCGTCAAAGAGCGGAAAACCGCACCAGGGAGCGGAAAGCCACGCCAAGGAGTGGGGAGCCACGCCAAGGAGTGGGGAGCCACACCAAGGACCGGGCAACCTCGCCCGCACGGTCCCGGCGGGAGATACAGAAACAGGAACGACTCGCGCGAGCGCGGCAGGAGAAGCGGGAACAGGGACGACCCGCACGGGCGTGGCCGGAGAAGCGGAAACAGGGACGACCCGCACGGGCGTGGCCGGAGAAGCGGGTACAGGAACGGCCCGCGCGGGAGATGCGGAAACAGGAACGGTCGGCGTGGGTGTGGTGGGGGATGTGGGAACAGAAACGGCCCGCACCTTGGAAGGTGCGGGCCGTGACGATCTGGTAGTCCCGAAGGGATTCGAACCCTCGCTACCGCCTTGAGAGGGCGGCGTCCTAGGCCGCTAGACGACGGGACCAGAACGTGCTGTTTTACTGCTACCAGCACTGTCCTCCCGAAGGAGGACTGCGCTGGGGTACCAGGACTCGAACCTAGACTGGCTGAACCAGAATCAGCTGGGCTGCCAATTACCCCATACCCCATTTGGCCCGGCTTGCCGCGCCGAGGAGAACTTTACCCGAGCCCTACCGGACCGCCAAATCGGGTTACCCAAATAGATCAGCGTGACGACGTGCCCACTCGCTGTAGGTCGTCGCCGGGCGCCCGAGCAGGTCGGATACGACCGTCCCGGCGGCTTGGGGGTGGTCGACGAGCTGGGCCAACCCGTCGAGGTACCACTGCCCGTACTCGCCCATCGACGACTCGAACAGTGCGACCGCCTCGGTTCCGGCCACCTCGACGTACCTGAGGTCCCGTCCGAGACCGGCCGCGAGGGCGGCGACCTTCGCGGGGCGGCTGAGCGCTTCGGGACCGGTCAGCTCGAACGAACGGCCGGCGAACTCGTCGGAGAGCAGCACCCGGGCGGCGACGGCGGCGATGTCCTCCTGGGCGACGGGCGCGTTGACGGCTTGCGGGTACGCGTCCCGCACCTCGTCCCCGGCCTTGATCTGCGGTGCCCACAGGGTCGCGTTGGCCATGAACTCCCCCGGCTCCAGATGGGTGAACGGCACCCCGGCGGCCTCCACCGCGTCCTCGACGGCCTGCCAGTGGTCGCCTTTGGCGCCGGCCATGTCGACGACGTGCCGCACCCCGGCGCGGGCGATCAGCGCACAGATCGCGGGCGCGGTGGCCGGGTCGGGCGCCAGGTACACCTTGTCGACGCCGTCGAGCGCGGCGGTGACGGTGCCGGGCCGGCGGAAGGAGCCGCGCACCACGTCGACGCCGTCCGGCAGCGCGGCACGAACGGGGTCGACGGTGAGGGCGCGCACGTCGGCGGCGCCGAGAGCCAGCAGCTCGTCGACGACCATCCGGCCGACGTTCCCGGTGGCGCCGGTGACCAGGATCTTCATTTTCGTACCCCCTACGGAAACTGTTTCCCGTAGGGTATACGGAATCATGGAGAACTACCCCCTGCTCTGGCGCCGCGATGTAGAAAAGACACGGCGAACGGGCCGCCCACCCCGGCTCAGCGTGGACACGGTGCTGGCCGCCGCGATCCGGATCGCCGACGCGGAAGGCCTGGAAGCGGCCTCGATGGCCCGGGTGGCGACGGAGCTGAACGTGGCGACGATGACGCTCTACACCTACGTGCCGTCCCGCGCCGACCTGGTCGCGCTGATGGTCGACGAGGTGCTGCTGGAGCGGGATCTGACCACCACCGGACTGGCGTGGCGGGAGCGGATCGGGCACTTCGCCACCCGTACCCGCGGAATGTTCTTGACCCACCCCTGGCTGACCGAGGTGTCGCTGGTGCGGCCGCCGCTCGGGCCGGGGACGATGGCGGAGCGGGAGTTCCTGATCGCCGCGATGTCCGGGATCGGTCTGCCGGTCAAGGAGGTCAACCGGGCGGCGGTGTCGGTGACGGCGTACGTCTACGCGTTCGCCCGGGAAGCCGGCGAGGATGCCCGGCTGAGCCGGTCGAGCGGCCAGTCGACCGAGTCGTGGTGGCACGAGCGCGGCGACTTCTGGGAGAACTGGTTCGACGTGGCGAAGCATCCGGCGATGACGGCGCTGTGGAACGCCGGCGGCTTCGACGACGAGGGCCAGACCGCTTTCGATTACGGCCTGGCCCTGCTGCTCGAGGGAATCGAGCGATCAGTCGAGTGAGACCACCGGGTTACGCAGCTCGCCGATGCCCTGGATGCTGATCGACACGGTGTCGCCGGGCACGATCTGGCTCACGCCGGCCGGGGTGCCGGTCAGGATGATGTCGCCGGGCAGCAGCGTCATGACGTGCGACACGTACGAGATCAGGGTCGGGATGTCGAAGACCATGTCCTTGGTCCGCCCGAGCTGCCGCATCTCCATCGCGTTGGGGTCACGGCCGACCTCGCAGCGCACCTCGATGTCGCTGACGTCCAGGTCGGTGACGATCCACGGGCCGATCGGGCAGAACGAGTCGAACCCCTTGGCCCGGGTCCACTGCGGGTCCTTCTTCTGCAGGTCACGGGCGGTCACGTCGTTGCCGATGGTGTAGCCGAAGATCGCTTTCTCGGCACCGGCCCGGTCGACGCGGCGGGCGCCGGTGGCGCCGATCACGACGGCCAGCTCGGCCTCCTCGTCGACCCGCTCGGTGACGCTGGGGATGCGGATCGCGTCGTTGGGGCCGATCACCGAGGTGGACGGCTTGATGAAGATCAGCGGCTCTTTGGGGACCTCGTTGCCCAGCTCGGCGGCGTGGTCGGCGTAGTTGCGGCCGACCCCGATCACCTTGCTGGAGAAGATCGGGGCGAGCAGGCGGATGTCGGCGAGCGCCCAGCGCTGGCCGGTGAAACGCACCTCGTTGAAAGGGATGCTGTCGATCTCGGCCACCGTCAGTCCGGTGGCTCCGTCGCCTTCGACGACGCCGAACGACACTCCACCAGGGTGGACAAAACGGGCGAAGCGCACGGGTAATCCCATCTTAGAAACGGTGCGGACTCGCCTCGAATCTACGCCGGTCGCGTCGGAGCGCCGAGTCGCGGGAACGGCTCCAGGGCGAACACCACTTCCACCGGGACCTCGAAGTAGGTGCTGATCCGCAGAGCCAGGTGCAGGCTCGGGCTGAACTCGCCACGCTCCAGGTAGCCCACCGTCTGGTAATGCACCCCGAGCGCGTCGGCCAGCTGCCGTCGCGAGATGCCGCGCTCGGCGCGCAGCATCGCGATCCGGTTGTAGGTGATCTCGCTAGCCACCAGGCTCCTTCAGATGGTCCGTGCCAGCGCCCGCTCACGACGAGCCGCCACCAGCGAACCGGATTCCCGCCGCGCCATCCGCCGCAGGACCCCCGGAGCCAGCACCAGCCCGGCGACCGCCCAGAGAGAGAGCACCAGGACCGCCCGCCAGAGCTGCCCCGGCTCATCAGAGAGGAACGCGGATCGCAGGCCCAACCCTAGCCAGTACATCGGGAACGTCTGCCCGACACCCTGCAGCCACCCGGGCAGCGCGCTGATCGGGTAGAAGATGCCGGAGATCCCGGTGATCGTCAGGGTCGGCATCATCAGCAGAGCGGCGGCCCGGACGCTCTCGAAGAACGAGCCGAGCACCGCACCGAGTGGCATCAGGGCGAGCAACCCCAACGGCGCCAGCCAGAGCAGGGTCACCGCGGTGAAAACGTCGAACCGCAGCCCGTCGACCAGGAACGCGCCCGGGATCAGCGCCACCGCACAGGTGAACACACTCGTCCCGGCGACCAGGACGATCCGGCCGATCAGATAACCGACCATCCCGTTCGGGACGGCCTTGGCCCGGAGCAGCGTGCCGTCCTCCCGGTCCATCGCCAGGTACTGCGCCATCCCCAGCAGGGATCCGATCACCAGCAGCATCGCCATCGAGCTGACCAGCGAGTAGGCGCCGAGCGACAGGTCCGAGCCGGGCACCTTCTCGTCCCGGATCAGGAACAGGAGGGCGACCAGCAGGACCGGGGAGAACGCGTACCCGATCAGATCGCTGGGGGTGGTCATGGTCTGCCGCATCTCGATCAGGCCCCGCGACACCCCGATCCTGATCAACCGCCCGCTCATCGTGCCCCCTCCGCATCCCGGACCAGTCGCATGTACGTCTCCTCCAGGCTCGCCCGGCGCACCTCCAGGTCGCCGATCGCCTCACCGTGCTGGCGGAACAGATCGCGCACGAACCCGGTGGCGTCGGCCGCCGAGTGCACGAACCTCTCGCCGTCCCGGCTCCAGCGCACCTCGGACTCCCCGGCCACCTGCCGGGACAACTCGTCCGCCGATCCGCTCGCCACGATCCGGCCGGTGGCCAGGATCAGGATGCGGTCGGCGAGTTTCTCCGCCTCGTCCAGATCGTGTGTGGTCAGCAACACAGCGGTCGAGTCCACATCGGTGAGCCGGTGGATCAGATCATGGAAGTCACGCCGCGCCTCCGGGTCGAACCCGACCGTCGGCTCGTCAAGGAAGAGCAGGTCAGGACGCCCGACGATGCCGATCGCCACGTCCAGCCGGCGGCGCTGGCCACCGGAGAGCCTGGCGATCACGGTGCCCGCCGACGCGGTGAGCCCGACCAGGTCGAGCAGTTCCGCCACCGGCCACGGCTCGTCGTAGTACGACCCGAGGTGCCGCAGCAGCTCACCGACCCGCCATTTGCCGTGGTCACGCCACGACTGCAGGACCACTCCGAGCCGGGAGCGCCAGTGCTCGTCCCCGGACGCCGGATCCACCCCGAGCACCCGGACGTGGCCACCGGACCGGAGCCGGAACCCCTCCAGGATCTCGATCGTGGTGCTCTTGCCCGCTCCGTTGGGCCCGAGCAGGGCCACCACCTCGCCGGCCGAGGCCGTGAAGTCGACTCCGGACAGCACTTCCTTGTCGCCATAACGCATCCGAAGGTCGCGAACCTCGATGACCGTGTCCGCCCCCGGCGTGTCGGCCGCGGCTCCCGCGGCCAAAACCGATCCCGTCATGTCGCGGACACTATCAAGAACGTAGTACATGTACTACACATCAACGCACATCTTTAATGCCAACCGTGGTGGCGGAACTCATTCGCGCCAAACGGTGATCGTGTTGATCGCTTTGGCTAGATACATTGGTGCGATGGGGATCAAGCAGGTGAGGGCACTCACCACCACGCTGCCCTCGGTCACCTGGATTCCTCTCGCCCGGGCGCACGCCGAGCGCGCCGACCAGATGACCGCGGGCCACCGCGCCCGTCGCTCGACGGGTGAGAAACACGCCATCGAGGATTTCCTCTACGACTACTACGGGACCAGGCCGGCTCTGATGCGCCGCTGGCATCCCGGCGTCGGCGCGGGCCTGTCCCCGGCCCCCGACGGCCTCGCCGAGCACGCCGGGTGGAAGTTCTATCTGAGCTACCCGGACGGCATCGTCACCCTCGACCAGGACGCGTTCATGCACGCCCGGGCCGAGAGTGTGCGCTACATCCACGGCCTGCTCACCGCCACCGCGTCCCGCCCGGTCTTCTCCGGCTGCTTCGGCCTGCACGAGTGGGCGATGGTCTACCGCGACTCGGCGCACCGCCACGAGCTGCCGCTGCGTCTCGGCCAGGCCGGCACCAACGAGGTGGTCGAGCAGCACACCATCCGCTGCACGCACTTCGACGCCTTCCGCTTCTTCACTCCCGAGGCGGTCGGGCTCAACCGGCTCCAGCCGACCCGGGCCACCCAGATCGACCTGGACCAGCCCGGTTGCCTGCACGCCGCGATGGATGTGCACAAGTGGGCGCAGAAACTCGGTCCCGCGGTGCCCGGCGCGCTGGCGCTGGACTGCTTCGCCCTGGCCGGCGAGATCCGGCTGCTGGACATGCAGGCCAGCCCCTACGACCTGGCCTCCTACGGGCATCCCCCGGTCAAGATCGAGACCCCGGAGGGCAAGGCGGAGTATGTGGCCCGCCAACGGGAGCTGGCCCGCCGCGCAGCGGGTCTGCGCAGCCGCCTGATCCGCGTCTGCGAGGCGCTGCTCGGCCCGGACGCCGCGGCGCAGAATCGCGAGGCGGTCGCCCCTTTCAATCAGCGCTGACGACAGCGCTGCCCCACCCGGTGATGCGAAACACCCTTCTTCCGGTACGAGTAGACGGCCCCCAGACGCAGCAGCAGGTCCCGTAGCGGCCACGCGAGCGATGCGGCCCGTGCCGGCCGCTGCGCGGCCGCCGGGAGTGGGCGGCCCCTGACCGGCTACCCCGAACCGACCCCGAACCAGCCCCGAACCGGCTGGCCCGGCCGGCTACCCCAGCTGTCTCGGGACCGGCCGCTCGATCGGCTCGCCGGTGGCGGACCAGCTGGCCAGCAGTTTCAGACTGTCCTCGGTGACGCTTCCGGC
The DNA here is from genome assembly GCF_016862075.1 of Actinoplanes couchii. Classification (GTDB taxonomy): domain Bacteria; phylum Actinomycetota; class Actinomycetes; order Mycobacteriales; family Micromonosporaceae; genus Actinoplanes; species Actinoplanes couchii. The sequence continues at coordinate 7,576 of NZ_BOMG01000034.1, forward strand.
GGGCGCACTGTAGACACAAAGGAGCAGGCCGCTGTCGTCCGGCAGGAGCATCGTCTCCTGATCGAGTTCCAGGTCACCGACGACCGGGTGGTTGAGGCGCTTGGTGCTCTCCCGGAAGACGTGCACGTCGTGGGCACCCCAGCGCACCCGGAAGTCGTCGCTGCGGGTGGACAGCTCCCCGATCAGGTTCGACAGCTCCCGGTCGTAGGGGTTCCGTCCGGCCTCGACCCGTAACGCCCCCACGGCGAAGCGGGCCATCAGATCCCAGTCGGTGAAGAACCGCCGTGCCGCCGGGTGCAGGAATCCGAAGCGGGCCACGTTCGCCCGGTAGGCCGGCTCGGCGTACATCTCCGCGTAGAGGGCCCGGCCCAGTGGGTTGGCGACCAGCATGTCCAGGCGGTTGTTCATCACGTACGCCGCCATCCCGGGCATGCCCTCGACGATCCGGGCCACGCTCGGGCGGACCTTCAGTCGTCCGGCCCGGGCCCGGGGCGCCGGGCCGGCGGCCCGGGCCAGGTCGTACAGGTACATGCGCTCGGTGGCGTCCAGCCGCAGCGCGCGGGCGAGGGCGTCCAGCACGCTGTCCGAGACCCCGTGCAGGTTGCCGCGTTCCAGGCGGGTGTAGTACTCGACGCTCACCCCGGCGAGCGCGGCGACCTCGCCCCGGCGCAGCCCGGACACCTGCCGCCGGCCGTAGACCGGCAGGCCCACCTGCTCGGGGGTGATCCGGCCGCGCCGGGAACGGAGGAAGTCGCTTGCCGCGTCCCGGTTTTCCATGATCACAGGGTAGGTGCGGGTGACGCCGGCGGAGAGTCCCTGCCAGTACCCCCCGCAGCAGGGACTCCCCGGTCAGCGCCGGCTGCCGTTGCATGGTGCCGGTCCCGATCACCGGGGCCCTGAACGAAAGGCACACGAGATGAGCAACCGGACCGAGAGCGCCGCGGACGTCGTACGGGCGCTGTACGACGCGCTGGGTAGGGGGGACGTTCCGGGTCTGCTGGCCCGGCTCGACCCGGACGTGATCGTCGACGAGCCGGCCCGGCTCCCGTACGGCGGCGTGCACCGGGGCCGGGACGTGTTCGTGCAGTCGATCCTGGGCGCGATGATGGGTTACGCCGAGGTCGCGATCACCGCCGCCGAGGTGTACGAGGGCCCGGCCGGTGTCGTCGGCACGCTCACCGGGGAACTCGTCGCGCACACCACCGGCGAGCGGTTCCCGCTGGTCATGGTCGAGATCCACCGGGTCGCGGGCGGCGTGGTCCGGGAGATCGACGTCTACACGAAGAATCCCGATGAACTCGCCGCGTTCTACGCACGCTCGGCGGCGGGCACTGTCTGACCGCGACCACCGCATCCGGCCCGGCGGTCGCCGGGCCGGCCTGGAGCGACGCCCACCTCGCGTGACGGGACAGCGCGGGCCGGTGCGTCTGTGGAGCCCACGTCCGTACCAGAAGAGGGGTTTAGGCTTTTTCAGTCAGCAGGTGGGACCGCATCGAGGCGATCTCGTCGTCGGTGATGCCGATGTCCCTCGCGTAGGCCTCGACCGAACCGTGCAGGGCGCGCAGATCGGCGAGGAACAGCTGCATCGCCTCGGCCGGCGAGTCGAACATGTGCTCGTTGCCCTGGATCGTCTCCGGGTTGGTACGCAGCAGGTACTCGGTGAGCGGCCGCATCGCCTCGGTGGTCAGCGCGTAGTCGGCGGTGATGTCCTCGTCGGAGACGCCGAGCAGCGACAGGGTCAGCGCGCACACCGTGCCGGTCCGATCCTTTCCGGCCATGCAGTGCACGACGACGGGCGCGGCCACCGGGTCGGCGATCAGGCGCAGCGAGGCGGCGATGCCCTCCCGGCCGTCCTCGGCGAAGTTGAGGTAGCGGTCGGCGAGCCAGCGCTCGTGCACCGCGTCGGCCGGGTGTGCGACCTCTTCCCAGTCGACGTGTTTCAGGACCAGGTTGCGGTAGTCGACGCCGTAGTGCTCAGCGACCCGGCCGAACTTCTCCACCTCGGTCTCGCGGCGCAGGTCGATGACCGTGCGGATGCCGAGGGCGGTGAACGCCTCGGCGTCCTGCTCGCGGATCCGGTGCAGGGAGTCGGCCCGGTACAGCCGGCGCCAGCGCACCCGGCGCCCGTCGAGACCGGCATATCCGCCGACGTCGCGGAAGTTGTAGGCCTTGGTGAAGGGAAGATTGCGTGAATACGATTCGGCCACCACGTCCCCCAACCTAACCGGCCCGGACGGTCACCTCACCGGTCGAATTCGTCACTCCTGTCGTCTCAGTAGATGGATTTCCGGCTCCCGGCGGATGGTGGCGTGGCATGCTTCGGGGCGTGACCCACTCCGTGCTGATTATTCGCACCTGGCGCGCCGGCTGACCTCTTCGCCGACGCGCAGACCTCCCGCATCCGCGGGGGGTCTTTTTGTTGTGGTGGGTGATCGATCGAAAGGACTTCCCGGATGAGTTACCAGGTGTTCGACACGACGCTGCGTGACGGTGGGCAGCGCGAGGGAATCAGCTACACGGTCGCCGACAAACTCGCTGTCGCACGCCTGCTGGACGAGTTCGGTGTCGGTTTCATCGAGGGCGGCTGGCCGGGCGCCATGCCCAAGGACACCGAGTTCTTCGAAAGGGCGAAGACCGAGCTCGATCTGCGGCACGCGGTTCTGGTCGCTTTCGGCGCCACCCGGAAAGCCGGTGTGGACGTGGCGGCGGACCCGCAGGTGAAGGCGCTCATCGATGCCGGAACGCCGGTGGTCTGCGTGGTGGCCAAATCCGACGTCCGGCACGTGGAACGGGCTCTGCGGACCACGCCGGAGGAGAACCTGGCGATGGTCCGGGACACCGTGCGGCACCTGGTCGCCAACGGCAAGCGGGCGTTCGTCGACTGTGAGCACTTCTTCGACGGGTTCCGGTTCGATCCCGCGTACACCGCTTCGGTGGTGAAAACCGCGTTCGAGGCCGGCGCCGAGCGGGTGATCATGTGTGACACCAACGGCGGCATGCTCCCGTCGATGATCACCGCGGCGATCACCGACGTCGTCGCCCGGACCGGCGTCACTCCTGACAAAATGGGCATCCACTGCCAGAACGACACCGCCTGCGCCGTCGCGAACACCGTGGCCGCCGTCGAGGCCGGGGTCGAGCACTTCCAGTGCACCGCCAATGGGTACGGCGAACGCCCCGGCAACGCCGACCTGTTCGCCGTCGTCAGCAACCTGCAACTCAAGCTCGGGCGGAAAGTCCTACCGGACGGATGCCTGGAGAAGGCGACCCGGATCTCCTCCGCGCTCGCCGAGATCGCCAACATCGCCCCCGACACCCACCAGGCCTACGTCGGGGCCGCCGCATTCGCTCACAAGGCGGGGCTGCACGCGAGCGCGATCAAAGTGGATCCGCTGCTCTACAACCACGTCGACCCGTCGGTGGTGGGCAACGACATGCGGATCCTGGTAACCGAGATGGCCGGCCGGGCCAGCATCGAGCTCAAGAGCCGTGAGCTCGGACTGGACCTGGCCGGCCACCCGGACACCCTCACCACCGTCACCCGCAAGGTCAAGGAACTGGAGGCGACCGGGTACTCGTTCGAGGCCGCCGACGCCTCGTTCGAACTGCTCGTCCGCAGTGAGCTGCCCGGCGCCGATCTGGCCCGGCCGTTCACCCTGGAGTCGTACCGGGTGCTCGTCGAACACCGCGAGGACGGCACGGTGATCTCCGAGGCCACCGTCAAGGTCCGGGTCCGCGGCGAGCGGGTGATCGCCACCGCCGAGGGCAACGGCCCGGTCAACGCCCTGGACGAGGCGCTGCGCGGCGCCCTGCAGAACCATTACCCGCAGCTCAAGACGTTCGAGCTGACCGACTTCAAGGTGCGGATCCTGGAGGGCAGCCACGGCACCAACGCGATCACCCGGGTGCTGCTGGACACCGGCGACCACAACCGGGACTGGACCACGGTCGGGGTGCACGAGAACATCGTCGAGGCCAGCTGGACGGCGCTGGTGGACTCACTGACCTACGGGTTGGCGCGGACCTCCGCTCCGGCCTGACGCTCCTCCCTTTCTTTCCGGGCGGCGGCCCTGATCAACGCGATCGCCGCCGCCCGGGACATCGGTTCCTGTTCGCCACTCCGGTGGCGGAGCGAGATGTCCCGGGCTCCGATCACCACGATGTAGGGACATTTACGATTTTTCCTTATACGGGAACCCAGCGAGCCGTCGTAGTGGACCTCCACCCGCAGATCCGCCGCCGCTGACGCGAACTCCCGGGCCGCCTCGTCCTGATCCGGGCCGACCGGCAGGATCGCCACCTGGACCGGGGCGTACCAGACCGGGAACGCGCCCTGGTGCACCTCGATCAGGTGACCGAAAAGCCGTTCCATCGAGCCGACCAGGCTGCGGTGCACCATGACCGGTCGGCTCTTCCTCCCGTCGGCGCCAGTGAACTCCAGCTCGAACTGTTCCGGCTGGTGGTAGTCGATCTGGACGGTGGCGAGGGTCCACTCACGGCCGGACGGATCCAGCACCTGCACGTCGATCTTCGGCCCGTAGAAGGCGGCCTCCCCGGCCACCTCCTTCACCCCGGCGGGCAGGGCCGCCCGCAACAGACTCTCCGCCCGAGCCCACGACTCGTCGTCGCCGCCGTACTTCTTCCCGGGACCGCGCAGAGACAGCTGGTAGGAGACGTCACCCATCCCGAGAGCGGCGTGCGCCTGTCGCATCAGAGCCAGCACCCCGGCCACCTCGGCGCTCGCCTGGTCCTCGGCACAGAAGATGTGCGCGTCGTTGAGCTGCATCGACCGCACCCGGGACAGCCCGCCGAGCACCCCGGAACGCTCGGCCCGGAACATCGGGCCCAGCTCGGCGACACGCAACGGCAGCTCCCGGTACGAGCGGCCCCGGGACCGGAAGATCAGCGCGTGATGCGGGCAGAGGCTGGGCCGCAGCACCAGCTCGTCGTCGCCGACCCGCATCGGCGGGAACATGTCGTCGGCAAAATTGCGCCAGTGACCGGACAGCTCGTACATCCGGCGCTTGCCCAGCGCCGGGGAGTAGACGTGCCGGTAACCGGCGCGGCGCTCCAGCTCGTACAGATAGGACTCGACCTCGTGCCGGGCGGCGGCACCGGCCGGCAGCCAGAACGGCAGGCCGGCGCCGATCAGCGGGTCGGAGCCGAACAGGTCCAGCTCACGACCGAGCCTGCGGTGATCATGCATGGTGGGTCTCCTTCTCGGGGACCCCGGACGACAAAGCCCCGGGCATGTCGCCCGGGGCCGTCAGCTCGATGGTGACTAACGCCGGGGTCTGTCCGGCGTGGTCGTCATCGAGCGAGGCATCATGCCCACGATGCTAGGCAGCCGCCTCCCGGGCAGCCAGCCATTTATCGCTCAGCAGCTGGTAGAGGTAGTGGTCCTGCCACTTCCCGGCGATCCGCAGATAACCCGGGGCCATCCCGAAACGCTCGAAACCATGACGTTCCAGAACCTTCTGCGACGGTACGTTGTGCAGCAGCGTGCCCGCCTCCACGCGGTGCAGGCCGTAGGTCGTGAAAGCGGCCTCCAGCACCGCCCCCACCGCGGCACTGGCCACGCCCCGCCCGGCCACGTCGGCCGCCACCCAGTAACCGAGGCTGGACGACTGGAACGCGCCGTGCACCACGTTGTTCAGGTTCACCCGGCCGACGATCCGGCCGTCCTCGACGATCGCGTGCGGCAGGCTCGTCCCGGTGCGCAGCACGTCCGAGATCAGCCGCCACTGGCCGTCGGTGGTGTAGTAGCTCTCGTCCCGCACCGGATCCCACGGCGCCAGATGCTCCCGGTTGGCGGCGATCAGGGCGGCGATCTCGGCCGCGTCCGCCGGGCTGATCAGCCGGATCCCGATCATGCGGCCGGCACCGTCAACTCGGCGACGAGGGCGTGATGGTCGGAGTCCTGAAGAACGAGCACGTAAAGATCCTTCACCCCGATGCGCTCGTCGGCAAGCACGTGATCGATGGTCACCGGCGGGATCGGATCACCGTCGTACGGTCCCCAGGTTCCGATCCAGCCCTTGCCGACCGCGGCGGCGGCATCCCGGTAACCGGTGGCGATCACATCCCGTAACTGCTTGTGATCGAGCGTAGCGTTGAAGTCACCCATCAGGATCTTCGGGATCCCACCGGCGGCCGGCACCTGCTCCCGCAGATCCGTCGACCAGCCGGACACCACGTCCATGCTGTGCGGGGCCAGCGGATGCACCGACTCGATGTAGACCGCCCCCGCCCCCGGCACCTGCACCGTCGCGTGCGCCTGCTGGAACCCGCCGTCGTTACGCCGCGCCGCCTGCTCGGCGAACGGGAACCGCGAGTAGAGGCCGGAACCGCTCGCGCCGAACTCCGGGGCCAGTTGGTGGTACGGCAGCAGCGCCTCCAGGCCTTCGGCCCGCAGAGCCGCCTCCCCGTTCGGCGTGAACTCCTGCACCGCCAGCACGTCCACCCGGTTCTCCCGGACCAGCCGCACCACTTCACTCATCTCGGCCGAACTGAACAGCAGGTTGGCCGTCATCACCCGCAACTCGACGCCGGTGGCCGGCCCCTTGTCCCCGTCCACGACCCCGCGAGGCACCACAGCCATCCCGAACCCGAGGCTGACGAGCGCCGCCACAGCCGCCGCGGCCCAACGCTGGGTGACAAGCGCCAGAAACAGAGGAACCAAGGTCCAAATTGCGACGTACGGCGTGAAGGCCAGCAGTTGAACCGACGGCCCGGCCTCCCACCCGAAGGTGCGCCCCACCAGCCAGACAGCAGCCGGCACCACCGAGAGCCAGAGCAGAACCGTCCAGACAACCCGGCCCCGACGCCGCGGCCGAGCCACCGCAGGCGATTCAGTGATGGTCATGGCGGCGACGTTATCCGCCCGCCGCTACCCCCCGTAGCCGAACGCGTCCCACGTCACATCATCGACCCCCGTCACCCCCGCGCCCGCCCAAAGATCCCCACCCGACCACCGATTCAGGCAAAGACACCACCCGAGTCACCGCCGGCGTCACCTCAGTCCTGCGCGGCATCAAAGCCCCCGCCGACGGCATCCTCGGCGACACCTGGACAAGGCCTGCTGCTGGCGGGGCGAGGCGAGGCGGGACGAGGAGGGGCGAGGCCGGGCGGGGCGAGGCCGGGCGGGGCGGGGCGGGGCGGGGCGAGGCGAGGCGAGGCGGGGCGAGGCGAGGCGGGGGGCGTGAAAGCCGGGCGGCACGGAGCGCGAGGGTGGCTTCGGCCCGGGTAGCGCGTCGTTGGGCTCGCCCGGGCCGATGCCGGCGACCCAGTAGTGGGCCGCGTTCGGGCCGCACGTGCATTCCACCGTCACCGCACGGACCGACCCGTCAAGCATACCGCTAGTTGACCCGTGCGGGCTGGTCTCGCGACAGGGTGTGTGGCAAAACCACACACCCTGTCCGCCGTCGACCGTCAGCCGGCCGGCCACAGCTCACCCAGCGCCGGCCACAGCTCAATCCAACGCCGCCCGGCCACCCCGCGGGGCCACCGCCAGCCGCCCCGCCAGACCAACGCCCGCCACCCCGCGGGACCACCGCCGGCCACCCCGCCAGACCAACGCCGACCGCCCTGCCAGACCAAAACCGGCCAGCTCTCGCCAGACGCGGATCGGTCAGCCGAGCCGCTGGGCGCAGGGTGGCCGGCCGGGTGGTCCGTCCCGGGATCACGAACAGCAGCCCGGCCCGGTGTCAGACGTCGGCGTCGATCAGCTCTCCGAACTCGGCCAGGTCGGTCCGGATCGCCGCGCCGTCGCCCTCCACCACCAGGGTCAGCTTCTCTACCGCCAGGTGCTTGGACGCGGCCTCGGACACCGTCTCGACCGTGGCCTCCAGATACTCCCGGCGCAGCGTCTCGTAGTAGTCGTCGGGCAGGCCGTGCACCACCAGGGTGGCCAGCGCCCCGGCGATCGCCCCCGGCGTCTGCATCTCCACCGACAGCTGACCGGCCCGCCACGAGCGGGCCACCTCCAGCTCCGCCTCGGTGACGCCCTCGGCCTGGGTGCGCTCGATCTCGCCCAGCGTGTCCCGGATCGCCGGTGCGGTCACCGCCGTCTGCACACCGGCCGCCACCTCGAAACGCCCGGACCGGCGGGACATCGCGTACGAACCCCGGATCCCGTACGTGTACCCCTTCACCTCCCGGATCAGGTGATTGAGCCGGGACGTGAACGCCCCGCCCAGCACCGTCGCGGCCAGAGTCATCGGCACGTAGTCGGGGGTGGCCCGCTCCGGCGCCCGGTGCCCGAGCCGCAGCGTCGACTGCACCGAACCGGGCCGGTCCACCAGGATCGTCCGGCGGGCCGGCGGCAGCACCACCCCGAGCGGCCCGCTCGGCTCCAGCAACTCTCCGGAGGTGCCGGCGAACGCGGCCTCGGCCAGCGCGCCCAGATCCAGCGCGTCCAGATCACCGGCGACCAGCAGCACCCCGGGACGCAGCATCCACGACTCGTGGAAGGCGAGCACGTCCTCGACGGTGACCGCGGCCACCGAGGTGGGGTCGCCGTGCAGCGGACGGCTGTAACGCCCGTCGGCGCCGAACAGGTCGGCACGCAGCGTGGCGTCGGCGCGGGGACCGGGCTGGGCCCAGTCCATCCGCAGCGCGGTCACCTCGTCGTCGCGGACCCGGGTGACGTCGGCCGGATCCAGTTTCGGCGTGCGGGTGGCCTCGGCGGCCAGTCGGACAGCGCCGGCCAGCAGCGGCCCGGGCGCGGACACCCCGACCCGGAACGCGTCCCAGTCCACCGACGGGGACAGTTCCGCACCGAGTCCTTCGAGCGCCAGCGCGTACGCCGCTGAGTCCCGCTGTTTGGTTCCCTCCTCCAGCGACTTGGCGAGCACCGTGGCGGTGCCCTCCCGGCCGCCGGTCTCCCGGGACGCGCCCGCGTCCAGCAACAGGACCGCGCTGGCCAGGATCTGCCCGGGCAGGTGGGCGGCGATCACCGTGCCGCCGTGCGCGCTGATCCGGCGGACCTGGGGAAACGCGTAGGGCCGGGCCGCTCCGGGCTCCGGCCGGGTGGTGATCAGACTCATGCGGACTCCCCGGGAAGGTAGGTGAGCGTGACGCGGGACTCGGGGCGCAGCACCTGCCGGGCCGCCTCGGTGACCTCCTCGGAGGTGACCGCCAGCCAGCGCGGCAGCCGGTCGGCGGCGGTGGACGGGTCACCGAACTGGGTGGCGTAACGCCCCAGCAGGTCGGCACGGCCGCCGACCGTGGAGACGCCCCGCCACCACGCGGTGGTCAGCAGAGCCTTGGCCCGGTCCAGTTCCTCGGTGGTCACCGGCTCGTCGACGAGACTCTGCACCACCTCGGCCAGGCCGGCCTCCAGCGTCACGACGTCGACGCCGTCCTTCGCGGTGGCGGTGATGATCAGCGGGGCCGGGGCGTGCGCGAGATCAACCCCGTACGACCCGATGTAGTCGGGCTGGGCGATCCGGGAACCGTCGGCCAGACGCTGGTAGAGGCGGCTGCCGCGGCCGTTGCCGAGAATCGTGGCGAGGACCGTGACGGCGTCGTACCCGGCGGTGCCGAACGGGTACGTCCGGTACGACAGGTAGACACGCGGGGCCGGGACCTTGGCGGTGATCGTCTCCCGGGCCTCCTCGGTCGCCGGATCGGGCAGCGAGCCGTCCGGCGCCGGTGGGATGTCGGGAACCGTGGCGATCGGCCCGAAATACTTCTCGGCCAGCGCGAACACCTCGGCCGCGCGGACGTCGCCGACAACGGTCAGCACCGCGTTGTTCGGCGCATAGTACTGCTGGTGGAAGGCCTTGAACGTGTCCAGCCCGGCCGCGTTCAGATCTTCCATCGACCCGATCGTGGCGTGGTGGTAGGGGTGGCCCTGCGGGTAGAGCAGCGGCAGCAGACGGAGCCAGGCGTCACCGTACGGCACGTTGTCGTAGCGCTGGCGGCGCTCGTTCTTCACCACCTCGCGCTGGTTGTCCAGCGTCTCCTGGGTGAGCGCCGGGACCAGGCCGCCCATCCGGTCCGCCTCCAGCCAGAGGGCGAGCTCCAGATGCTCGGACGGCATCGTCTCGAAGTAGTTCGTCCGGTCCGGGTTGGTCGTCGCGTTCAGTGAGCCGCCGTTGCCCTGCACCAGCTTCATGTGCTCGGTCTTCTTGACGTGCTGTGAGCCCTCGAACATCAGGTGCTCGAAGAGGTGTGCGAACCCGGTCTGGCCCGGGGGCTCGTGCCGGGATCCGACGTCATACCACAGGTTGACGCAGACGACGGGCGCCGTGCGGTCCTCGCTGACGACGACACGGAGACCATTCGTCAGCTGGGCGGTTTCGATGGGCCACGGATAGCCGGTCGTGGCGACCGGTGCGGTTGGTGACGTCACCCGAGCAATCATGCCCTGTCCGGCACGATTCCGGCGCGGCTGCGGCGCTGCCTGTGGATAACCGCGTGGCGTTTGATCGGTAGGGGTGGAATCCTGGGCGACATGCTTGAGGACGTACGGGTGAACGACCGCCTGACCATCCCGGCGGCCGAACTCTCGTGGCGTTTCTCCCGCGCGAGCGGCCCCGGTGGTCAGGGCGTCAACACCACCGATTCCCGCGTCGAGCTGTCCTGGGACGTGCTCGGCTCCGACCTGCTGCCACCGTTCCTGAAGGAGCGGGCCGCCGAGCGCCTGGGCACCCGCCTGGTCAACGGCGTCATCACCCTGACCGCCGCCGAACACCGCTCCCAGCTCCGCAACCGCGAGGCCGCGGCCGCCCGCCTGTCCGCCCTGATCGCCGGCGCGGTGTCCGCCCCGCCGAAGGCCCGCCGCGCGACGAAACCGAGCCGGGGCTCGGTGGAGCGCCGCATCGCCGAGAAGAAACGCCGCAGCCAGACCAAACGCAACCGGCGCCCCGACCACGACTGACCACTCTTTGCGGTGAAAAGCGCGGCGCTAGGCGATACGGGACTAGAGAGGATCGTTTCCGGCGCAGTACCTTTCCGCGAGCGAGCCGAGGCCCCGGGAGACCCCCGCGGCGCCTGTGATGCTTGCCGCCCGGAAGCACCGCCGGACGGCGAGGCCGGCCGCCGGGCGCGAGGTTCTTGAGGGGGATTACTCCCGCCCGGCGGTCACGCCCCCCGAGCACAGATTTCGATCACTCGATGGAATGAAAAGCGCGAGACCAGTGATACGGGACTAGCTGATACGGAGCTAGAGCCGCTACGGTTCCCGCCGTGCCCACCCAACAACATGAAACGCTCGTGGAGCTGTTCCGAGATCGGCCCGCCCTGGCCGCGGAACTGCTCGAAGGACCGCTCCCCGGCGACATGCCCCAATTCGACGAGGCCCACCTCTTCTCGGCCGAACTCAACGCCCTGACCCCTACCGAACGCCGTGCCGACGCGGTCATCACCCTCACCCGAGAGGGCAACTTGGTGATGGCTGTCGTGGTCGAAGTACAGCGGCGTGCCGACGCCGACAAACACCGGTCCTGGCCGGCATACGTCGCGACCCTGCGCGATCGCCTGCGGTGCCATGTCGCACTTCTGGTGATCTGCACGAGTCGGCGGGTGGCCGAGTGGGCTAGGGAGCCCATCTACCTGGGGCCACCGGGATCGGTGATCACCCCGGTCGCCATCGGACCGGCTCAGATTCCGAACATCACCGATCCCCGAGAGGCCCGGGAGCACCCGGAACTGGCAGTGCTGTCCGCCATCACCCATGCCGATGATCCTGGTATCGATCTGCTGTTCAAGGCGTATCTTGCGGCCCTCGACGTGCTCGAACCCGACCGCTCGCTTCTCTACCATGACTATGTGCTGTCGGCACTGTCACCCCTGCCCCGAAAGCTGCTGGAGGAACTAATGATGACCGCCGAATACCAGTACAAAAGCGACTGGGCACGCAATCTGGTCGCGGAAGGCAAGGCGGAAGGCAAGGTCGAGAACCAGGCCGAATCAGTGCTCACTGTTCTCGACGCGAAGGGTGTGGCGGTATCAGCCAAAGCTCGTTCGGTGATCACCAACTGCACCGATCTCGCCCAGCTCAACGAATGGCTTCGACGAGCGGTCACCGCCGAACGGATCGAGGACCTCGGCGGAGCGCTGGGAGGCTGATGGACTCCCTGCCCGCTGGCATCGCTGGGTAGGAGGCGGGCGCCGGGTGTGGGGGTTCCGTGGGGGTCCGCTCACGCCCGGCGGTCGCGTCGGCGGCCGGGACGGGCCGCATTGCTCGCGGGGACGAAGCGGTACGGGTGAGTGCGTTTGTGGGCTTCCCACCCGTACCGGAAAAGTGGGTTTAAAGAACTCGGTGGACCCAGCCGAACGGGTCTTCGGCGCGGCCCCGCTGGATGTCGACCAGCTCCTGGCGGATGGCCATGGTGACCTCGCCGGGGCCGCCGTCGCCGACCGTGAAGTCGCCGGACTCGCCCTTGATCACGCCGATCGGGGTGATCACCGCCGCGGTGCCGCACGCGAAGGCCTCGCGGACCCGGCCGGACGCCGCGCCCTCGCGCCACTCGTCCAGGCTGATCGGGCGCTCCTCGACGCGGCGGCCGGCCTTCTGAGCCAGCTTGATGACCGAGTCGCGGGTGATGCCGGGCAGGATCGTGCCGGTCAGCGGCGGCGTCACCAGGGTGCCGTCGTCGAGGACCAGGAAGACGTTCATGCCGCCCAGCTCGTCGATGTACTTCCGCTCCACCGCGTCCAGGTAGACGACCTGGTCGCAGCCGTGCTCGGCGGCCTCGGCCTGCGCCGACAGACCGGCCGCGTAGTTGCCGCCGCACTTGGCCGCGCCGGTGCCGCCGGGGGCCGCGCGGGTGAAGTCCGGTGAGACCCAGATCGACACCGGCTTGACACCGCCGGAGAAGTACGGGCCGACGGGGGACGCGATGACCAGGTACAGGTATTCGGTGGCGGGGCGGACGCCGAGGAAGACCTCACTCGCGTACGCGAACGGGCGCAGGTAGAGGCTGCCCTCGGGGTCGGACGGGATCCAGTCGCGGTCGACGCGGATGATCTCGTGCAGGGACTGGAGGAACGTCTCGACCGGCAGGGCCGGCATCGCCATCCGGGCCGCGGACTGGTTGAAACGGGCCGCGTTGGCGTCCGGGCGGAACATCGCCACACCGCCGTCGGGCAGCGTGTACGCCTTCAGACCTTCGAAGATCTCCTGGGCGTAGTGCAGGACGGCGCTGGCCGGGTCCATCGGGATCGGCGCGCGGGCCGCGACCAGAGGCTCATACCAGCCTTTGCCGTCGGCATACCGCACGGTGACCATGTGGTCGGTGAAGATGCGGCCGAAACCGGGGTTGGCCAGCAGGGCGGAGCGGTCCGCGTCGCTGACGGGTGCCGGGTTCGGACGGATCTCGAAGTCGAGGTTGTCACCACCACTCATGGCAAGTGGACCTGCTTTCTGCAGAAAGAATTCAAGTATGCGGGGGCACCCGGAGCGCCCCAAGAATTTACCCCGAAACGGCAGGGGTAACGAAAGCGCCGAAGGGCGGGTGACGAGTGACTGCTCAGACAGCAGCGGCGACGCGGTCGCCGACCTCGGCGGTACGCAGCGGCGCGCCCGGAGCCCGGGACGCGACCTCGGCCGCGACCGCCTCGGTTACTCGCCGGGCCGCGTCGGTCTGCCCCAGGTGCTCCAGCAGCAGGGCCGCGGAGAGGATGGCGGCGGCCGGGTCGGCAATGCCCTTGCCGGCGATGTCGGGGGCGGAACCGTGCACCGGCTCGAAGGTCGACGGGTAGACCCGCTCCGGGTTGACCGAACCGCTGGCGGCCATGCCGATGCCGCCGGTCACGGCCGCAGCGATGTCGGTGATGATGTCGCCGAACAGGTTGTCGGTGACCACCACGTCGAAACGCTGCGGGTTGCTGACCATGAACATGCTTGCGGCGTCGATGTGCTGGTACTCGGTGGTGACCTCGGGGTGCTCGGCGGCCACGGCGGCGAAGGTGCGCGCCCACAGGCTGCCGGCCTTGGTCAGCACGTTGGTCTTGTGGACCAGGGTGACGTGACGGCGGTCGCGGCGCTCGGCGCGGGCGAACGCGTCCCGGACGACCCGCTCGACGCCGTGCCGGGTGTTGAGGCTCTCCTCGGTGGCGATCTCGGCGGGGGTGTCCTTGTGCAGGACGCCGCCGGCGCCGACGTAGAGGCCCTCGGTGCCCTCGCGGACCACGACCATGTCGATCTCACCGGGCTTGACGCCGGCCAGCGGGCTGGTGGTGCCGGGCCACAGCTTCGACGGGCGCAGGTTCACATACTGGTCGAAGTCGAAGCGGAGCTTCAGCAGCAGACCGCGCTCCAGGACGCCCGGCGGGACACTCGGGTCGCCGATGGCGCCGAGCAGGATGGCCTCGTGGCCGGCCAGCTCGTCCTGCACCGACTGCGGCAGGACCTCGCCGGTGCGGTTGTAGAGGCGGGCGCCCAGGTCGTACTCCTGGTACTCGACCCCGGGGAGGACCGCGTCGATGACCTTGCGGGCCTGCGCGGTCACTTCGGTTCCGATGCCGTCGCCGCCGACAACCGCGATCCGCGCCACGCTCACGATGCACTCCCTAAGTCCTGGTAAACCTCGCTCAGGTTACCCGCCTGTCCCGTTGGATGGATGCAGCGTCCCACCAGGTGAACGGCGAACAGCCCCCGGATCGCGGCAAACGATCACGGGGGCTGAAGCGACGAGAAGTCCCGCCGGGATGCGGCCGCGAGCCCCGGGGACGGACGACATCACCCGAAGACGTGACCGTTCGGAACACGCGGCTGGGGACAACGCTAGCGATGCGGACGGAACACATGCAAGGCGGCACGCCCGCGTGTCGTGCATCCAGTTGGTCGCGTACGCCCGACGGTGATGGCACCATGCGCCGGTGAGTTTCGACCTTGTGGTGTGGGCCATGGCCCCCTCGGCCGAACCGGAGACGGTCCGGGCCGCCAACGAGCGCTGCGCCAGCGGTGTGCACCCGCGGCAGCCCGCCGACCCCCGCGTTGTCGCCTTCTACGACGCCCTGACCAGCCATTACCCGGACCGTGGACCACGTGTGGCGGAGCCCGGCTCGCCGTGGGCCAGTGCTCCGCTGCACGCCGAATCCGACCATATCCACATGAAACTCGACGAGAGCTGCGCCGATGTGGTGCTGGAGCTCATCGAGAAATATGCCGCCCAGTTCCACCTCGACCTCCTGGATCTCCAGGACGGTTCGGTCTACCGGGCCTTCTAACCTCGCAGGTCCACCACCGCGGCCCGGGACGAGCCGATCTCGGCGGCCACCTTCGCCAGCAGATCCGGCTCGACCGCCGAGTCCACGGTCAGCGTCATCAGCGCCTCACCCCCGGCGGCCCGCCGGGCGACCTGCATGGCGGCGATGTTCACCCCGGCCCGGCCCAGCGTGGTGCCGATCCGGCCGACCACCCCCGGCCGGTCGGTGTAGCGCAGGAACAGCAGCACCCCGTCCGGTGTCAGGTCCAGGTCGAAGTCGTCCACACCGACGAGTTTGGCCGGTCGCCCGGCCACGCTCACGGACCGGCCGTCCGGCAGGGCCCCGCGGATCCGCAGCGTCTGATCACCGGGGACGGTCTCCACCGTGACACCCCGCTCGGCCGCCAGACGGGGCGCGTTCACGAAGGTCACCGGCTCGCTCACCACCGGGGCGAACAGCCCTTTCAGCACGGCCAGTTCGAGGATCCCGGTGTCCTCGCCGGCCACCTCGACGGTCACCCGGGCGGCCAGGTGCCCGGCGACGGCGGTGAGCACCCGGCCCAGCTTCTCGGCCAGCGGGAGCAGCGCCCGGATGTCCTCCTCCAGCGGTCCACCGGCACGTACGTTCACCGCCTCCGGCACGAACTCGCCGCGCAACGCCAGCTGGACACTGTGCGCCACGGCCAGCCCCGCCTTGTCCTGAGCCTCTACCGTCGAGGCGCCCAGGTGTGGGGTGACCACCACGTTGTCCAGGGCGAACAGGGGTGACGCGGTGAGTGGTTCGGATTCGAAGACGTCCAGTCCGGCACCCGCGACCCGGCCCTCGATCAGCGCTTCGGCCAGGGCCCGTTCGTCGACCAGCCCGCCGCGCGCGGCGTTGACGATCCGCAGTCCCGGTTTGGCGAGCGCCAGTTCCTTCTCCCCGATCAACCCCACGGTTTCCGGCGTACGAGGGAGGTGTACCGAGATGAAGTCGCTCTCCCGCAGCAGTTGGTCGAGGCCGGTGAGCTGCACCCCGAGCTGTGCCGCCCGAGCGGGCTGGACGTACGGGTCGTACGCGAGCAGCCGCACCCCGAAAGCGGCCATCCGCTGTGCGAACAGCACCCCGATCCGGCCCAGCCCGACCACGCCCACGGTTTTGCCGTGCACTTCGACACCGGTGTAGGCGGAGCGTTTCCAGGCCCCGCCCTTGAGCGCGGCGCTGGCCGACGCGGTGTGCCGGGCGACCGCCAGCAGCAGGGCCACCGCCTGCTCGGCAGCGGAGACGATGTTGCTGGTGGGGGCGTTGACGACGAGCACACCCCGGGCGGTGGCGGCGGGCACGTCGACGTTGTCGAGGCCGACGCCGGCGCGGGCGACGACCTTCAAGCGGCCGGCGGCGGACAGCGCCTCGGCGTCGATCCTCGTAGCGCTGCGGATTATCACCGCATGCGCATCGGGCAGCGCTTCGAGAAGCGCTGCCCGATGCGAGCCGTCCACCTTCACTACCTCGAAGTCCTCAGCCAGCACGTCGAGTGCGGCTGCTGCCAGTTCCTCGGTGACGAGTACTACGGGAGTCATGGACCTCGATATTAGAGACCTTTTTTATGATCAGGCGGTTTCGGTGATGGGCCGGTCCACCCAGCTCATCATGCCGCGCAGCTTCGCACCGGTGATCTCGATCGGGTGCTTGGCGGCCTCCTCGCGGAACTTCTTGAGCTCCGGAGCACCGGCGTCGTCGTCGGCGATCAGGCGGCGGGTGAACTCGCCGGACTGGATGTCGGCGAGGATGGCCTTCATCTCCTCCTTGACCGCGGCGTTGATCACGCGCGGGCCGGAGACGTAGTCACCGAACTCGGCGGTGTCCGACACGCTGTAACGCTGACGGGCGATGCCGCCCTCGTACATCAGGTCGACGATCAGCTTGAGCTCGTGCAGGCACTCGAAGTAGGCGATCTCGGGGGCGTAGCCCGCCTCGGTCAGCACCTCGAAACCGGTCTGCACCAGCGCGGACGCGCCGCCGCAGAGGACGGCCTGCTCGCCGAAGAGGTCGGTCTCGGTCTCCTCCTTGAAGGTGGTCTTGATGACGCCCGCGCGGGTGCCACCGATCGCCTTCGCGTAGGAGAGCGCCAGCGCCTGGCCCTCGCCGGTCGGGTCCTGCTCGATCGCGATCAGCGCGGGGACGCCCTTGCCGTCCACGTACTGACGGCGGACCAGATGACCCGGGCCCTTCGGGGCGACCATGGCGATGGTCACGTCGGCCGGCGGCTTGATCAGCTCGAAGCGGATGTTCAGGCCGTGGCCGAAGAACAGCGCCTTGCCCGCGGTCAGGTTCGGCTCGATCGACTCGGCGTAGATCTTGCGCTGCGCGGTGTCCGGCGCGAGCACCATGATCACGTCGGCCCAGGCGGACGCCTCGGCCGGGGTCTTCACGGTCAGGCCCTGCTCCTCGGCCTTCGGACGGCTCTTCGAGCCCTCCTGCAGACCCACCACGACCTCGACACCCGAGTCCCGCAGCGACAGCGAGTGCGCGTGGCCCTGGCTGCCGTAGCCGATCACGGCGACCTTCTTGCCCTGGATGATCGACAGGTCGGCGTCGCCGTCGTAGAACACTTCCGCGGTCATGACTTCCTTCTTCTCTCTGCTTGCTTCGTCAGATCAGGCGGCGCGGAGCGCTGGGCCCGTGGTGATGGAACGGGAACCGCGGCCGATGGCCACGAGGCCCGACTGGACCATCTCCTTGATGCCGTACGGCTCGAGGTCGCGCAGCAACGCATCCAGTTTGTCGGGATTACCGGTGGCCTCGATCGTCAGGGTGTCCGGAGCGACGTCGATCACGCGCGCCCGGAACAACTCGACGGTCTCGAGCACCTGGCCGCGCTGCGCCCGATCGGCACGCACCTTGACCAGCAGGAGCTCGCGCTGGACCGACTGCGTCGGGTCCAGCTCCACGATCTTCAGGACGTTGACCAGCTTGTTGAGCTGCTTGGTGACCTGTTCCAACGGGGACTTCTCCGCGTTGACGACGATCGTGATGCGGCTGACGTCCGGGTTCTCCGTCTCGCCGACCGCAAGGGAATCGATGTTGAAGCTGCGCCGGGAGAACAGCCCGCTCACCCGGGCGAGCACGCCGGGCTTGTTCTCGACCAGCACGGACAAAGTGTGTTGGTGAGTCATCAGAGGTCGTCCTCCTCGAACGTCGGGCGCACGTCCCGGGCGAACATGATCTCGTCGTTGCTGGTGCCGGCCGCGACCATCGGCCACACCATGGCGTCCTTGCCGACCGTGAAGTCGATGACCACCGGCGCGTCGTTGATCTCCATGGCCTGCTTGATGATCTTGTCGACGTCGTCCTTCGACTCGCACCGCAGGCCGACACAGCCGAGCGCCTCGGCCAGCTTCACGAAGTCCGGGATCCGGTGCTTGTGCGTGCCCAGCTCGGTGTTCGAATAGCGCCCGTCGTAGAACAGGGTCTGCCACTGCCGGACCATGCCCAGGTTGCCGTTGTTGATCACGGCGACCTTGATCGGGATGCCCTCCAGCGCGCAGGTGGCCAGCTCCTGGTTGGTCATCTGGAAGCAGCCGTCGCCGTCGATCGCCCAGACCGCGGTGTCCGGCTGGCCGACCTTGGCGCCCATCGCGGCCGGAACCGCGTACCCCATGGTCCCGGCGCCGCCCGAGTTGAGCCAGGTGCCCGGCTTCTCGTACTTGATGAACTGGGACGCCCACATCTGGTGCTGCCCGACACCGGCGCAGTAGATCGCGTCCGGGCCGACCAGCTCGCCGATCCGCTCGATCACGTACTGCGGGGCCAGCGTGCCGTCGGTCGGCTCCTCGTAGCCCAGCGGGTACCGCTCGCGCAGGTCGTTGAGGGTGTTCCACCAGCCGGGGTACTGCTCGACACCACCCGCGGAGGCGGACACCGCCGCGATCAGCTCGTCGATCACGTGCCGGGCGTCACCGACGATCGGGACGTCCGCGTGCCGGTTCTTGCCGATCTCGGCCGGGTCGATGTCGGCGTGCACGATCTTGGCGTCCGGCGCGAACGAGTCCAGCTTGCCGGTCACCCGGTCGTCGAACCGGGCGCCCAGGGTGACCAGCAGGTCCGCCTTCTGCAGGGCGTACACCGCGGGAACCGTGCCGTGCATGCCGGGCATGCCCAGGTGCTGTGGGTGCGAGTCGGGGAACGTGCCGAGCGCCATCAGGGTGGTGACCACCGGGATGCCGGTCAGCTCGGCCAGCTTGCGCAGCCCGTCGGTGGCGCCGGCCTTCAGCACGCCGCCGCCGACGTACAGCACCGGGCGCTTGGCCGCCGCGATCAGCCGGGCCGCCTCCCGGATCTGCTTGCCGTGCGGGTGCAGGGTCGGGCGGTAACCGGGCAGGTCCAGCGTCGGCGGCCAGGAGAACGTGGTCTGCGACTGCTGCACGTCCTTCGGGATGTCGACGAGCACCGGGCCGGGCCGGCCGGTGGACGCCAGGTGGAACGCCTCGGCCAGGATCCGGGGCAGCTCCTCGGGCGTCTGCACCAGGAAGTTGTGCTTGGTGATCGGCAGGGTGATGCCCTGGATGTCCGCCTCCTGGAAGGCGTCCGTGCCGATCGCCGCGCGGGACACCTGGCCGGTGATCGCCACGATCGCCACCGAGTCCATGTACGCGTCGGCGATGGCCGTCACCAGGTTCGTCGCGCCCGGGCCGCTGGTCGCGATGCAGACGCCGACCTTGCCGGTGGCCTGCGCGTACCCGGTGGCCGCGTGCCCGGCGCCCTGCTCGTGCCGGACCAGGATGTGCCGGACCTTCGAGTCGAACAGCGGGTCGTACGCCGGGAGGATGGTGCCGCCCGGGATGCCGAAGACGACCTCGACCCCGAGCGCCTCGAGCGACCGGACGAGCGCCCCGGCACCGGTGGTGGCTACCGGTGCCACGACGGTGGGAGCGGAGTTCACGGCCGCCGCGACGGTGGCCGGAGTGGCTCGATGGGCGAGGGTTTCAGGAGTGGGTCTCGTCATGGCAAGTCAGACCTTTTCGGTAGTCGGTCCCAGTACTTGAGCAACAAAAAAGGCCCTCGTGCGGATTGCACGGGACCTAGCGCACTCTCTTCCAACCGGAGAGTGCGCTCAGATAAGTACTCGGGACGCGAAGCACATGCGGCTAACCTTGCCCGATCTCACGGCCTGAGTCAACTGATCCCACATTTTGATCACGCGTCGCCGGGACAAAATCCGGATCCCCCGGCAGCAACGCTCTGACCTGCCGCATTCCCGGTCCGAGGCGGACCACCTGACTGCGGGCCGGCGCGTCGTTCGGCGGCGTGGAACGCGGCGCCGGAAGCGGTCGCGGGGTCGGCCGCTCGGCCCGCAACCGCGACTCCAGATGCTCGGCCGGCACGCCCCAGCCGAACAGCGAGCCCTGACCCAGCCGGCAGCCCGCCTCCTCGACCGCCTCCAGTTGCGCCTGCGTGCCGATCCCCTCGGCCAGCACCTCCAGACCGAGCCGGTGCCCCATCCGGACCACCACGTCCACCAGCGGGGCGGCCGTCCCGGTCCGGGACTCCGGCTCCGCCACCAGCGCGTGGTCGATCTTCAGGATGTCGACCGGCAGCGTGCGCAGCTGGGTCAGCGACGAATACCCGGCGCCGAAGTCGTCCAGCGCGATCCGCACCCCGGTCGCGCGCACCTCGGCGAGCCGGCGGACCAGCTCCTCCATGTCGGTGGCCACCGCGTGTTCGGTCACTTCCAGGACCAGGCGCTGCGGCGGTACGCCGTACTCCGCCAGCACATCGGCGACGCGACCGGCGTAATCCGCGTCGTGCAGCTCCTTGGGCGACAGGTTCACCGACAGCCAGACGTCGTGACCCGCGGCGCGCCACTCGGCGAGCTGCCGGACCGACTCGCGCAGCACCCAGGCGCCGATCCGGTTGATCAGGCCGGACTCCTCGGCCACCGGGATGAACTCGACCGGCCCGACCTTGCCCAGCTCCGGATGTGTCCAGCGGAGCAGCGCCTCGGCGCCCACCGGCCGCATCGACGGCAGCGCCACCACCGGCTGGAACACCAGGTGCAGCTGGCCACGGTCGATGGCGTGCCGCAGTTCACCGGTCAGCGTCCCGCGGCGGCGCAGCAGTTCGTCGTACCCCGCCTGATATTGCTCCACCCGGTTCTTGCCGCGCTGTTTGGCGTACCGCAGCGCGAGGTCGGCGTCGTGCAGCAGCTCACCGGTCGCGGCCACCCCGAGACTCGCGGAGAGGAAGATCTGACCGCCGTCCAGCTCGTACGGCTCACCGAGCACCGCGAGCAGCCGGTGCGCCGCCAGCACGGCCTCGCCGGAGTCGCCCCGCATCAGCACCGCGAACTCGTCGCCGCCGAGCCGGGCCGCCACGTCCCCGGCGAGCAGGTTGCGCCGCAGCCGGGCGCCCACCTCGGCCAGCACCGCGTCACCGACGTCGTGCCCGCGCAGGTCGTTGACGCTCTTGAAGCCGTCCATGTCGATGCCGATCAGGGCCTTGGCCACGTCCGGTTCGGTGCGCAGCGCCTCCTGCAGGCCGCGCCGGTTGGCCAGCCCGGTCAGCGGATCGGTGTGCGCCAGATCCCGGTAGTGCGCCTCGCTCTGCCGCAGCCGTGTCGTGTAGCTGCGCACGTCCTCCAGCGCCAGGTACTGCCGGGCCACCACGGCCAGGCCCTCGACCGCGACACCGACGTAACCGAGCATGTCCATCCGGCCGTCCTGGCACAGGTGGTAGCCGAGCGCGCCGATCACGGCGAGCATGGGGACCACCGCGTACGCCGCGCCCCGCTCCAGCACGTCGCCGCAAATCTCGACCGGACGGTCCGCGGCCCGCACCGCCCAGGCCACGATCGCCAGACCGGCGGTCATCAGCACCCCGGCGGCCAGGATGAATTCCCCGGCGGACCGGCAGATCCCGATGGCCAGCAGGTTCGCCGCGCACGCCACCACGGTCACCCCGGCCGCCACCCGGACGGTGTGCCGCCGCGGCCGGTGCGCGTGTAGCCCCAGCACCGCGGTCAGGCCCAGCCCCAGCACCAGCAGCACGGCCGGCAGCAGGATCGCCGGGCATCGTTCCGGGGTGGCGTCGCCGAGGATCCGGGTCGGGGCGCTGACCAGCACCCAGCCGACGAACCAGACGGCCGCCGCGATCACCAGCCCGTCCAGCACGTGCCGGAGCGCGGCCGCCGGGCTGCGGGCGGCGCCGGGCAGCACCACCGTGCCGGCCAGCAGGAACAGCGTGCCGATCCCCATGCCGATGGCGACCGCGGTGGCCAGCGAGCGGCTGTGCTCCGCCGAGTGGGTGTGCCCGCTGGTCAGAGCGGTGATCAGGCCGGCCAGCGCCGCGGCGGTGACGATCGCGCCACCGGCCGCCAGGAGCAGGTGTGCCCGGCGGGCCGCTCCGGTGTGCCGGCGGCCGGATCGCCCCAGGTAGGCGACGGCCGGTACGGCGAGGATCAGGCCCACGAGGCCCGCCAGTTCCATACCGGACGGTGAGTGCACGAACACACTGTGCCGGATCTTCGGCATTTACGACACCCCATGTGTCCCGAGCTGTGGACGTCATGCCCGGCTTCGGGCCTGCGCAGTGGCACTATGGGTGACATGCCTGAGCTGCGCTCCCGGACCTCTACACACGGCCGGACCATGGCCGGCGCGCGTGCCCTGTGGCGCGCCACCGGCATGACCGACTCCGATTTCGGCAAGCCGATCGTCGCCATCGCCAACAGCTACACCCAGTTCGTACCCGGGCATGTGCACCTCAAGGACATGGGTGGGCTCGTCGCTGATTCGATCTTCGAGGCGGGTGGGATCGGCCGCGAGTTCAACACCATCGCCGTCGACGACGGCATCGCCATGGGCCACGGCGGCATGCTCTACTCCCTGCCCAGCCGGGAGCTGATCGCCGACGCCGTGGAATACATGGTGAACGCGCACTGCGCCGACGCCCTGGTCTGCATCTCGAACTGCGACAAGATCACCCCCGGCATGCTGATCGCCGCGCTGCGGCTCAACATCCCGACGGTCTTCGTCTCCGGCGGCCCGATGGAGGCCGGCAAGACGATCGCCATCGAGGGCATCGTCCACGAGAAGCTGGACCTGGTCGACGCGATGAGCGCCGCCGCCAACGACAACGTCACCGACCAGCAGCTGGACACCATCGAGCGGTCCGCCTGCCCCACCTGCGGCTCCTGCTCCGGCATGTTCACCGCCAACTCGATGAACTGCCTGACCGAGGCGATCGGCCTGGCGCTGCCCGGCAACGGGTCGGTCCTGGCCACCCACGCCTCCCGTAAGGGTCTGTTCGAGGAGGCCGGCCGGCTGATCGTGCAGATCGCCAAGGAGTACTACGAGAACGACGACGCGTCGGTGCTGCCGCGCTCGATCGCCAACCGGGACGCCTTCGAGAACGCGGTGGCCCTGGACGTGGCGATGGGCGGCTCCACCAACACGGTGCTGCACCTGCTGGCCGCCGCCCGCGAGGCCGAGCTGGACTTCAGCGTCGCCGACATCGACGCCGTCTCCCGCCGGGTGCCGTGCCTGGCGAAGGTCGCACCGAACAGCCCGAAGTACCACATGGAGGACGTGCACCGGGCCGGTGGCATCCCCGCCCTGATGGGTGAGCTGTACCGGGGCGGCGCCCTCAAGACCGAGGTGCGGTCGATCCACTCCCCCGACCTGCCCTCCTGGCTCGACAAGTGGGACATCCGGGCCACCGCGCCGTCGCCGGAGGCGCTGGAGCTGTTCCACGCCGCGCCGGGTGGTGTCCGCACCACCGAGGCGTTCTCGACCCGGAACCGGTGGGCCTCGCTGGACACCGACGCCGAGGGTGGCTGCATCCGGTCGGTGGAGCACGCCTACACCGTCGACGGCGGTCTGGCGATCCTCTTCGGCAACCTGGCTCCGGACGGCTGTGTGGTCAAGACCGCCGGTGTGGACGAGTCGATCTGGAAGTTCACCGGCCCGGCCCGGGTCTACGAGTCCCAGGACGACGCGGTCACCGGCATCCTCGGCAAGGAGGTCGTCGAGGGCGACGTCGTGATCATCAGGTACGAGGGTCCGCGTGGTGGCCCCGGCATGCAGGAGATGCTCTACCCGACGTCGTTCCTCAAGGGCCGTGGCCTGGGCAAGGCGTGCGCGCTGATCACCGACGGCCGGTTCTCCGGCGGCACGTCCGGGCTGTCCATCGGCCACGTCTCCCCCGAGGCGGCCGGCGGCGGGCTGATCGCCCTGGTCGAGACCGGTGACGAGATCACCATCGACATCCCGGGCCGCGGCATCACGCTGAACGTGCACGACGACGAGCTGGCCCAGCGCCGGCACGCCCAGGAGCGGCGCCCGAAGCCGTACACACCTGTCGACCGCCAGCGCCCGGTGTCGGCGGCCCTGCGCGCCTACGCCTCGATGGCCACGGCCGCCTCGGACGGCGCCTACCGCCGGGTTCCGGAGTAGGTTCGTTCCACTCGACGCCATAGGTTCGTTCCACTCGACGCCAGCGGTGAGCCGAGGTGACTCGGCTCACCGCTGGCGTTTCAGGTCCCGCCGTCCCGCTGCCACCGGAGTGTCCCGATCGTGAGCATGGAGCCACCGCCCCCGTTCGTCCTGTCCCCGGAGACTCCGGCCACCGCGCCGGCACCCGGGCCCCGGGTCTGGATTCTGGCCGCCGCCGGGGCCGCGCTGCTCGGTGTGGGGCTGGTGGGCGGCTATTTCATCGGTGTCCGGTCGGCGTCCACGGCTTCTTCCGCGAGCCAGGCCGTTGCGGCGGGCACGGATGCTTCGACGACGCCGGGTGTCGACGCGGGGACGCCGTCCGCGGCGCTGGTGCCGGATCAGTCGGGTAGGTTCGCCGGGACCGAGGCCGCCGTGCTGGCCGGGCCCTGGATCCCGGAACTCGGCAACTGTGTGAGCGACCGGGACGCGGGCGGGCCGAAGCTGGAGAACGGGCGGACCGAGGCGATCAACTGTCAGCTCGGTGACCTGAACGTCTACTTCGAGACGTTCAAGACGGCCAAGGAGTTCGGCTGGACCAGGGACTACCGGGCGGAGGCCAGCCGCAAGAGCCGGGCGTCGGCGCCGGGAGCGGAGACCCCGCGACAGAAGGCCGGCGCGGTGACAGGTGAGACCGGGACCTATTTCGAGTACGTCACCGGAAAGACCTGTGGCCTGTTCTGGACCCACGCCGGCTCGCTGACCGACCTGCGCCTGGAAGCCGACTGCGCGTCGATCGACAATTCCTGGCCGGCACTGCGCGGGGTGTGGAACCGGTTCAGCTGAGCCGCCTTGAGTAGCCGTACCGCAGAAGAAAGCCCGCCCACCGGAAACCGGCGGACGGGCCTCGACCGAGTGGCATCGCTATTTCAGCGCGCCCTCCATGATGCCGCGGACCAGCTGGCGGCCGCCGAGGAGCAGCAGGATCACCAGCGGGACGGTGGCCACGAAGGCGCCCGCCAGGACCCGCCGGTAGACCACGTAGTTGCCGCTGGCCAGGTCGGAGAGGGCGACCATCGAGGTCGGGAAGTCGGTGCCGTTCAGCGTGATCAGCGGCCACTGGAAGTCGTTCCAGGTGGCCACGAAGGTGAGCAGGCCGAGGACGGCGAGGGCGGGCCGGATCGCCGGGACCACCACGGTCCAGTAGATCCGCAGGGTGAGGGCGCCGTCGATGCGGGCCGCCTCGACCAGCTCGTCCGGGATGGCGTGGGCGATGAACTGGCGCATGTAGAAGACGCCGAACGCGCTGACCAGGCCGGGGGCGATGACGGCGAGCAGCTGACCGTTCCAGCCCAGTTTGCCCATCAGGATGTAGAGGGCGACCACACCGAGCTGGTTGGGCACGGTCAGGGTCAGGATCACCACGAACATCAGCACGTTGTTGCCCTTGAACCGCAGTTTCGCGAAGGCGAAGCCGGCCAGCGAGCAGAAGAACAGCGTCGACGCGGTGACCACGACCGCCACGATCAGGCTGTTGATCAGGGAGGCGGTGAAGTAGACGTCCTGCATCCCGAAGACCTCGGACAGGTTCGTCATCAGGTTCGAGCCGGGGATCACCGACGGCGGCGAACTCATCACGGCCTCGTCGGTGCTCGTCGCGATCACGAACATCCAGTAGACCGGGAACGCCGAGACCAGCAGGATCAGGGTCAACGCGAGGTACGACTTCCAGGTGCCCGGGGTGTCCTGGGGCGCCCGGCTCAACAGACGGCTGCTCACTTTCCGCCTCCGAGGCGCCGGGTGGCCAGGTAGTTGACACCGGCCACGATCAGGATGATCAGGAACAGGGCCCAGCTCATCGCGGCCGCGTACCCGAGGTCGAGGTCCCGCCAGCCGACCTTGTAGATCAGCTGCGCGATGGTCCGCCACTCGTGGTCGTAACCGCCGTTGGCCAGGGCTGGGTTCTCGTCGAACAGCATCGGCTCGCTGAACAGTTGCAGCCCGCCGATGGTGGAGAGGATGACGGTGAACAGCACCACCGGCTGGATCATCGGCACGGTGATCGCCCACAGCTGCTTCCACGGGCCGGCGCCGTCGACCGCGGCGGCCTCGTAGACGTCCTTCGGGATGGCCTGCATCGCGGAGAGGTAGAGCAGCGCGTTGTAGCCGATCCACTTCCAGTTGACCATGGTGGCGATGGCGAGCCAGCTGCTCCAGGTCGAGGCGCGCCAGTCCAGCGGCTGCTCCTGACCGAATCCGACAAGTGACAGGAGCCAGTTGGCCATGCCGTAGTCACGGCTGAAGAAGATCGCGAAGACCAGGGTGGAGGCGGCGACCGGGGTGACGTACGGCAGCAGGATGCCGATCCGCCAGAAGGTCGAGCCGCGCAGTTTGCGGTTCAGCAGGTTCGCGATCATCAGCGCGAGGAGCAGCTGCGGAACGGTGGAGAGGATGAAGATGCCGAACGTGTTGAGCAGGGCGTCCCAGAAGTCGGTGTCCTGCACCAGCGCGGAGAAGTTCGCCATCCCGGCCCAGCCGGTGAGGGTCGGGTCGTCGAGCCGCCAGTTCCGCAGCGCGACGATGCCGTTGAAGATGATCGGGAACAGCCCGAAGACCGCGAAGAGCAGGAAGAACGGCGCGATCAGCAGATAGGGCACGGTCTTGGTGTCGAAACGGTAGAGCCAGAACTTCGCGCGGTTCGGCGGCGCGTGCTTCGGCTCCTCCGGGCGCGCGACGCGGACGTCGGTGAGGGCCACGGGGTAACTCCTAGAACCTGGGGCCGGACGGCGGGGCGGCTGTCAGCCGCCCCGCCGTTTCTTCGGGATGGAGCAGGAGCTTCTACTTGGCGGACTTCGCGACCTTCTCGGCGTCCTTGACCGCCTCGGCCCAGGCGTCGGCGGACTTGAGCTTGCCCTGGCCGACCCGGTTGATCACGTTCTCCACGGCGACCCGGGTGGGGCCGTTCTTCTTACCGAGGTACTGCGGCTGCAGGTTCGCGGCGGTGGCGGCGAAGATCTGGCCGGTCGGCGCGTCGGTGAAGAACTCCTTCTTGTAGTCCAGGACGGCCGGGTCCTTGTACAGCTCGGGCTGCGAGGGCAGGTTGCCGACCGTCTTGAAGATCTCGATCTGCTGCTCCGGCTGCACCAGCCAGGAGACGAGCTTGTAGGCCTCGTCGGCGTTCTTGGTCTGCTTCGGGATGGTCCACCAGGAACCGCCCCAGTTACCGCCGCCGCCGGGGATCGCGGTGATGTCCCACTTGCCCTTCTGGTCCGGCGCGGTCTCCTGGATGTGGCCGAGCATCCACGCCGGGCAGGGCAGCGCCGCGAACTGGTCCTTCTTGAAGCCCTGGTCCCAGTTCGGCTGGAAGGCGGCCAGGTTGGCGGAGATGCCCGCGTCGATGGCCTTCATCGCGACGTCGAAGCCGGCCTTCGGTCCGCCGTCCATCTTCAGCGTCTCGGTCTCGTCGTAGAAGCCGGCCGGCTGCTGCGAGAGGACCGGGTTGAACAGATTGGTGGCGGAGTCGACGAACTTCTTGCCGGTCTTCGCGGTGTACTTCTTGCCGGTCTCGATGAACGCGTCCCAGGTCGGCCACAGCTTGCCGACCGACTCGCGGTCGGTGGGCAGGTCGGCCGCCTTGAACAGGTCGGTGCGGTAGCACATGGCCAGGCCGCCGACGTCGGTGCCGAGACCGATCTGCTTGCCGTCGGTGGACTGCGAGGCCTTCCACTTCCAGGGCAGGTACTTCGCCTCGAACGTACCGGCGGCGCCCTTGTCGTTCAGGTTCAGGAACTGGTCGGCCTGGCTGCGGAACTGGACGATGAAGCCCTCGTCGACCATCGCGATGTCCGCCGCGCCGGAGCCGGCGACCAGCTTCTTCTGCAGGTCCTCGTGCTGGGCGTTGTATTCACCCGAGTTCAACGCGATCTTGACGTTCGGGTTGGCCGCCTCGTACTTGCTCTTGAGCTCCTCCAGGCCCGAACTCCCGAAGACGTTCACTTTGAGAGTGACCTGGGTGGTGCCGTTACCGGAGTCCTTGTTGCCCTCCAGGGCCTGACCGCTGCAACCGGTGATCGCCAGGGCGGCGACCAGCCCGGTGGCGCCCACGCGCAGCACGCGGCGTCCGGAAAATTCCATGTCATTTCCTCCGCAAGGAGATCCACATCACTGAACCGGGTAAGTTGGGGAGACCGTAAGCCTGGCTTTCATCGGTGTCAATACCGGGTTACGGGCGCGCTCCCAGTCCGCCGCAAGCCGGATTTTTCGGACAGCGGGTTTACATGGATCGATGTGTGACGTAACACTTAACCGATCAAGTGCGGTTCAGGCGCCCGGGGAGTCCAGCGGCCCGCACCCGGCGACCGATAAGCTCGGCGGCAGTGGGGACAGAGGAGATTGCGTGAAACGGCCCACGATCGCCGACATCGCCCGGCGGGCGGGCGTGTCCAAGGGCGCCGTGTCGTACGCCCTCAACGGCCAGCCCGGCGTCTCCGAGGCGACCCGGAAACGCATCCTGTCGATCGCGCAGGAGATCGGGTTCAACGCCAACAGCGCCGCCCGCGCCCTCTCCGGCGCCCGGGCCCGCGCCGTCGGCCTGACCCTCTGCCGGCCCGCCCGGATCCTCGGCATCGAGCCCTGGTTCATGGGCCTGATCAGCGGTTTCGAGGCCGAGCTGGGCGCCCGGTCGTACGCGTTGACGCTCCAGGTGGTGGCCACCCCCGAGCAGGAGGTCGAGGTCTACCGCCGCTGGTGGGGTGAGCGCCGGATCGACGGCGTGATCGTCACCGACATCCGCGAGGGCGACGTCCGCATCCCGGTCCTGCAGCAGCTCCAGCTGCCCGCGGTGGTGATCGGCGGCCCCGGCGACACCGGGCCGATCGCCCAGATCTGGTCCGACGACGCCGGCGCGATCACCGAGGCGGTGCGTTACCTGGTCGCTCTCGGGCACCACCGGATCGCCCGGGTCAGCGGCAACGCCGACCTGCTGCACACCCAGAACCGGACGAAGGCGTTCGAGGCGGTCTGCGCGTCACTCGGGCTGGACCACGCGCTCACCATCCCGGCCGACTACACCGGTGAGGAGGGCAGCCGGGCCACCCGGCGCCTGCTGATCGGTGGCGACCGGCCCACCGCGATCATCTACGACAACGACGTGATGGCGGTCGCCGGCCTGGCCGTGGCCCAGGAGATGGGGCTCTCGGTTCCCGGCGACCTGTCCATCGTGGCCTGGGACGACTCGCCGCTGTGCAGTCTCGTGCACCCGCCGCTGACCGCGCTGAGCCGGGACATCTCGGCGTACGGCGCGCAGGCCGCGCGGGAGCTGCTCGCCGCCATCGACGGGCAGGTGGTCGGCAACGTGGAGGCCGGTCGGGTGCACCTCACGCCGCGCGGCAGCACCGCCCCGCCGCGCTGAAAGCCGCGCGGCAGCAACGCCCCGCCGCGCTGAAAGCCGCGCGGCAGCATCGCACCGCCATGCTGAGGCCGCTCAGGCGCGGTGGCTCTCCAGATAGGCCTCGACCCGCTCGGCCGGGCCCGGGCGGCCCAGCGCGAAACCCTGCCCGAACCGGCAGCCGGCCCGCATCGCCGCCTCCGACTGGCCGGCCGTCTCCAGGCCCTTGGCGACGATGTCCAGGCCGAGCCGGCGACCGAGACTGACCACCACCTCGACCACCGACGTGCTCCCCACCAGCGACGGGCTCAGTTTCAGCATGTCCACCGGCAGCCGCCGCAGATGGGACAGCGAGGTCTGGCCCGCGCCGAAGTCGTCCAGCGCCGCCCGCACCCCCAGGTTGCGCAGCCCGGTCAGGGCCGCCACGATCGCCGGCACGTCCTCGGCGATCCACGTCTCGGCCACCTCGATGATCAGCCGCTCCGGCGCCAGCCCGCGATCGCGCAGGACGGTGGCCACCCGTTCCGGGAACCGGGCGGTGAGCAGCTCCCGCGGGCCGACGTTGACCGACAGCCAGACGTCGTCGCCACCCCAGGCGGCGAGGGTGCGGCAGGCCTCGTCGAGCACCCACTCGTCCAGCGCGGCGGTGATCCCGATGGCGGCGGCGATCTGCAGGATCTCGGCCGGCATGATCGTGCCCAGCTCCGGGTGCCGCCAGCGCAGCAGCGCCTCCACCCCGGCCGGGCGGCCGTCCGCCAGCGCCGCCACCGGCTGGAAGACCAGGTCCAGCTCGCCACGGTCGGCCGCGCCGAGGAGCTGCTGTTCCAGGCCCATCCGGCGGTGCAACTGGATCTCGACGTCCGGGTCGTACCACTCGACCCGGTCCCGGCCCAGTTGCCGGGCCCGCTGCCGGGCCAGGTCGGCGTACCGCAGCACCTCGTCGGAGTCGGTGGCCGCGGCCAGCTCGGCCAGGCCCACGTTGGTGTGCAGGTCGAGGGTCGCGCCGGGCAGGGCGTAGGGCTCGCCGAGCGCGGTCACGATCCGGGTGGCCAGGGCGTACGCCGGAACCGCCGACTCGCCGGTCAGCACCGCGAACTCGTCCCCGCCCAGCCGGGCCGCCATGTCGCCGTCGCCGACCAGGGATCGCAGCCGCCGCGCCACCTCGATCAGCACCGCGTCGCCGATCTCCCGGCCCCGGCTGTCGTTGATCTCGGCCAGCCCGTGCAGGTCGATGACCAGCAGCGTGCCGCGCTGACCGGCCCGGCGGCGCATGGCCAGCAGGTCCCGCATCAGCGCCCGCCGGTTCGCCAGCCCGGTCAACTGGTCCAGGAAGGAGAGTTTGTGCAGAGTGCGCTCCAAGTGACGCCGCTCCCCGACGTCGCGCACGTGCACCACCAGCGCCGCCACCTCGGGCACCGACCGCTGGTCCGAGATCGTCGACTCGGTCTCCCGCCAGAGCCGGGCGCCGTCCCGCAACCGGGCGCTGAGCAGCACCGGCGGCCCGCCCTCCGGCTCACCGGCCAGCACCGCGCCGATCACCGCCTCGGCGTCCGGGGTGTCCTCCGGGTGGATCAGCTCCCGGAACTCCCGGCCCAGCACCTCCTCGTCACGCAGCCCGAACAGCCGGGCCGCGGCCGGTGACTGCCAGCGCACCACCAGACTCTCGTCCAGCACCAGGGTCAGATCGGTGGCGCCGGCGACCAGCGAACGGAAGTGCGCCTCGGCGACCCGCAGCCGGCCCGCGTACCGCCTGATGTCCCGGACCACCAGCAGCTCCCGGACCACCAGCACACTGACCATCAGCAGTCCGAAAAGGATCGCCTCGGTGCCGAAATCCCGGACGGTCAGCAGGTGCCAGATCGCGGCGATCACGCCGACCGCGGCCGGCAGCGCCAGCAGCGGATAGCTGGCCAGGTACTGGTCCGGGTGCCGGGGCTCCAGCACCGGTGGCGGCAGATCCCGGCGCGCGCCGCCTGCCGCCGACGCGGCCAGCCCGGTCACCACCCCCAGCCCGGCCAGCATCGCGAGCGGGCCGGACGGTTGCAGCACCAGCCCGGTCAGCGACAGCAGCGACACCACCGAGCCGGCCCCGCACCACAACGAGGCGTACGGCCGGGGACGGGCCCGCAGCACCATCACCGTCACGATCGCCACGCCGCCCGCGGTGACGAGCAGCGCCGGCACCACGTCCGGGCGGTCCGCCGCCGCCGGGACCAGGTAGATGGCAAAACCCAGACTCACCCCGAGACCCACGCCGTCGTACGCCCGGCGCAGCCGCACCACCCACCCGCGAGCCGCCCCGGGCAGCAACGACGTGCCCACCACCTGACAGAACGCGATCACCGCCAGCCCGACGGTCAGCCCGGTCACCCGGTGCTCCGGCAGCAGCCACGGGACCAGGCCGGTGACGCCGGTGGCCAGCGCGCCCAGCCCGACGAACCCGGCGCCCCGGCAGGCCGCGAAGACCCGCTCGGCCCGGTGGATGGCCAGCGCGGCCCGGATCAGCAGGACACCCGCGACCAGACCGGCGGCGCCGATCGCCCAGGCGAGCGCGACCGGTGCCGGGACGATGTCCAGGGCACCCGCCAGCAGCAGCACGGCGATCATCGACGAGTCCTCATGCTTCGGATTTCCGGTCGCTCCGGGTCAACGACGGTCCCCGGATCGGGTTACGGCACGGCGTGTCGTACCCCACGATCTGTCATCGACAGGTGGCGGTCAACCGGGCCCGTTTCCGGGGTGGGAGGATGTGGGCCGTGAGCAGTCGTCCCGTCCTCCGCCTCCGTAAAACCGGCGCCGTGCTGGTCGCCGCGCTGATCGCGCTGGTCGGCACCGCCCCGCTCGCCGGTCTGTCGTGGGCTCTGAGCCCGCTGTTCCTGTTCCCGATCACCGCACTGGTCTGGGCCTGGCGGGCCGGCACCGACGTCTACCCCGACGAGGTCCGGGTGCGTGCGCTGTTCGGTTCCACGGTCGTGCCGTTCAGCGAGATCACCGAGATGGCGCCGGACGCGCGCGGTGACGTCGTGGCGCTGCTCGACAACGGCAACACGATCAAGCTGACCGGGATGACCCGGGACAACCTGCCTCTGGTCATGCGCACGATCGGCAAGCTGGACCCGGCCGCGGATCATTGAGCCGGTCTTGTCAGGGCGCACGGTTACCCTGGTCGGCGTAGCCGAAGGAGGTGGTCTGGTCGTGCTCTCCCGCAGGAGCCGGTTCGTCGCCACGCTTGCCGTGGCCGTGCTCTCGCTGACCGCCGGGTGCAGCTTCGGGCCGCCCGGCCCCGACCAGGCCGGTTCCCCGCCCAACCTGCCCCGCCCGTCGGCCGCGCCGACCGCGGGCGGTGACGACGGCGAGCGCCAGGTGGCGATCACCGTGCTGGCGAAGAATCTGGAGATTCCCTGGGGCATCGCGTTCCTGCCGGACGGCGGAGCGGTGGTCACCGAGCGCGACACCGGCCGGATCCTGAAGGTCGGTCCCGAGTCGACCGCGAGCGGTCTCAAGGTCGCCGAGCTGCGCCGGCTCAACGAGGTCAAGGCGGCCGGTGACGGTGGGCTGCTCGGCGTCGCGGTCTCCCCCGACTACAAGACCGACCAGACGTTGTATGTGTACTACTCCACCGATCGTGACAACCGGATCGGCAAGCTGGCCGGTGACGGCGCGCTCCAGCCGCTGCTGACCGGCATCCCGCGGTCGGCCGAGTTCAACGGCGGCGCGCTGGCGTTCGGCCCGGACGGCTTTCTCTACGCCGGCACCGGCGACGCCACCCCCGCCGGTGGCCAGGCGCCCACGGCGAAGAGCCTGGCCGGCAAGATCCTGCGGATCACCACGGCCGGCAAACCTGCGCCCGGCAATCCGGTCAAGACGTCCCCGGTCTGGTCCTCGGGCCACCGCAACGTCCAGGGTCTCGCCTGGGACCAGGCGAAACGCCTGTATGCCACCGATCGCGGCCAGCCCCGCAACTCCGAGCTGAACGTGATCGTGAAAGGCAAGAACTACGGCTGGCCGAAAGCCGACGGCGCCGGCGCCGATCCGAAACTGACCGATCCGCTGGCGTCCTGGCCGTCCGACAGTTCGTCGTGCGCCGGGGTCGGCGTGTTGGAGACGATGGTGGCCACCGCGTGCCTGCTCGGCGAGAAGATGACGCTGCTCACCGTGACCGCCAACGGCACGGTCCTGGGCAGCGCGCAGGAGCTGCTGGCTGGCGAGTTCGGCCGGCTGCGGGCGCTCGCCACCGCGCCGGACGGTTCGCTCTGGGTGTCCACCTCCAACCAGGAGGACGCCGGCGATCCGGGCCCGGAGGACGACCGTCTGATCCGGCTGGTCCTCTCCGACGGCGGCGCCGGCCGGAGTTGACCGTGCCGAGATTGACAGTACTGGCGTTAACGGTGGGTGACTGTTTCGTCCCGAGCCCACGCGGGCAGGTGAGGCCCCGATGATGCGAGAACGGCCTTTGTGGCTCCGCCGTCTGCGTTCCGCGGGCGACCTGACCGGCCGGGTCTACCGGCACCGCTGGGCCCGTCGTGTCCGGGTGGCCACCGCCGTCGCCCTGACCGGGCTGACCGGCGCGATGATCGGCGTGATGCTGTTCGCGCGGGCCGATCTCAACGTCGGCCCGTTCAGCGCCGAGATGTCGGTGACACCGTCCACCGCGGGCGGCACCGAGATCGACATCCCGCCGCTCGGCTCCCTGCACCTGGACAGTCACCGCGGCCCGGTGCACCTGCGGGTCGCTCTCGGGTCGCTGGACCAGAGCCGGACCGAGGCGCTGATCGACAATCCGTCGGCGATCAGCACGGCCGGGAACAGCGCCGCCGAGGAGGTGGTCAGCGGCGTGTCCAAACTCGCGCTCCGGGCGCTCGGGCTGGCCGTCGCCGGTGGGCTGCTGCTGGGCGCGCTGGCGTTCCGGGACATGCGGCGCACCGCCGCCGCCGGGGTGACGGCACTGGTCGTCACCGGCGGCAGTCTGGGGCTGGCGGCAGGCACGCTGCGACCGGATTCGATCAGCGAGCCGCGTTATGAGGGACTACTCGTCAACGCGCCCGCCGTGGTCGGTGACGCCCGGCGGATCGCCGACAACTACGGCAAGTACACCGAGCAGCTGCAGGCCATCCTGGGCAACGTCAGCCGGGTCTACGCGACCATCTCGGCGCTGCCCGTCTACGAGCCGGCCGGCAACACCACACGCATTCTGCACGTCTCCGACCTGCACCTGAACCCGGCTTCGTGGGGCCTGATCCGGACCGTGGTGGAGACCTTCGAGATCGACGCGGTGATCGACACCGGCGACATCGTGGACTGGGGCAGCAGCGCCGAGACGACGTACGTGTCGTCGATCCCGTCGATCCAGGTGCCGTACATCTTCGTCCGCGGCAACCACGACTCGACCGCGATCCAGGCCGCCATCGCCCGGCAGAGCAACGCGATCGTCCTCGACGACACCCTCACCGAGATCGACGGGCTGACCATCGCCGGGATCGGTGACCCGGCGTTCACCCCGGACAAGAGCGAGACCAACGAGGCCGGGGACAACGCCGGGCCGGAGATCCACACCGCGGCCGGGGAGCGGCTCGCCCAGACCATCCGGAACTCCGGCAAGCCGGTGGACATCGCGCTGGTGCACGACCCGGCGATGGCGCAGCCGCTGTCCGGGCTGGTGCCGCTGGTGCTCGCCGGGCACCAGCACAACCGCTCGGTGTCGATGCTGCCCGCGCCGACCCCGGTCGAGCCGGACCCGTCGGCGTCACCGTCGCTGATGCCGTCACCCTCGGTCGCCGCGACCACCCCGATGGCGACCCGGCTGATGGTGGAGGGCTCGACCGGTGGGGCCGGGCTGCGCGGCCTGGAGAAGGACGAGCCGACCCCGCTCAGCCTGTCGGTGCTCTACTTCGACGAGAACAAGGAACTGAAGGCGTACGACGACATCCGGCTCGGTGGCACCGGCGAATCCAACGTCGAGATGCAGCGCAAGGTGATCGGGCTGGAACCCGAGCCGGCGCCGAGCCCGAGCCCGTCCTCCGCCGTCCCGCTCACGTCGGCTTCGTGAGTTCCAGGGTCAACGATCCGGTGTCCAGGCCTTCCGGGTCCACCTCCAGGGTGTAGGTGCCGGCCGACGCGCTGAACGGCAGCGTCACCTCGGGTGTCGCCGTGGTCAGGGCCCCGTCGGCCACCGCCAGCCCGACGGGTGTGGTCAGCCGCAGCCGGGTCGGCTCGCTGCCGGTCAGCGTGGTGCGCCGGGCCGTCAGCCGGAACTGGTCGTTCTCCGCCGCCGGGAACGTCACCCGGGCCCGCTCCCCCGGGCGGGTCAGGGTGAGCCGGGTGGGCTTGCCGGGGGTCAGTTCGGCGGTGACCGTGCCGACCAGCTGGACGGTGAGGGTGCCGGTGCCCAGGGTGTCCGGGTTGATCTCGACGGTGTGCCGGCCGCCGACGGTCGTGGTGAAGTCGAGGGTCCGGTAGTCGGCCTCGTACCCGACCGCCCCGGCCGTCTGCACCTCGCCACCCGGCCCGCGGACCTCCAGATGGGTGTACTCGTCCCGGGCGATCGAGCCGCGCCGGGCCACCAGGGTCAGCTGACGGCCGGCGACGGTCTCGAAACCGAGGAAGGCCCGTTCGCCCGGCTTTCCGATCGAGACCAGCCGGGACGAGCCGCCCGCGGTCAGGGTGCCGGTCGTCGTGCCGGCCAGGCTCAGCTGCAGGGTGCCGTGGTCCTGCGCCGCCCGGGGCCGCACCTCGACCGTGTAGGCGCCGGGCGCCGGGGCGGTGAAGTCGACGGTCAGGTCCGACCAGGTGGTCAGCAGGGTGCCCTCGGCCACGTCGGCGCCGTCGTGGCGGATCACCAGGTCGGTGTTGTCCCCGGCGGTGAGGGTCTTACGACGGGCCACCACGGACAGCCGCTGGCCGGCGGTGGTGGCGGTGAACCGCGCGACACCCGGGCCGGCGAGGTCGAGCACCACACCGGGGCCGCCCACGGTCAGCGGTCTGTCCCTGCCCTTCGCGGGCGCGGTGGAGACGGCCTTCGCGGGCGCGGGAGCCGTGGAGATCAGGAATGATGCCGTCAACAGTGCGGCGAGCGCCCACCGCCGACATCCGGAATGAGCTGCCATCGTGGCAGGCTATGCGCCCCGGTCCGGCAAAACCGGGTAAACCACGAAAAACGTCCGCCCGGCCCCGACTGAACGGGACCGGGCGGACGTCGTACGAAATAGTTGGTCAGGAAGCCCCGAGCCGGGAAAGGATGAGGTCGCGGACGGTCTTGGCATCCGCCTGCCCCCGCGTGGTCTTCATGACCGCGCCGACCAGCGCACCCGCGGCGGCGACCTTGCCGTCCCGGATCTTCGCCGCGATGTCCGGGTTCGCCGCGATCGCCTCGTCCACCGCCTTCTGCAGCGCGCCGGTGTCCGACACGACCTCCAGGCCACGGGCGGTCATCACCGCGGCGGGGTCACCCTCGCCGGCCACCACGCCCTCCAGCACCTGACGGGCCAGCTTGTCGTTCAGCTTGCCGTCGTCGACCAGCTTCTGCAGGGCCGCGACCTGGACCGGGGTCGCGCCGACCTCGACCAGCTCGACACCCAGCTCGTTGGACCGGCGGGCCAGCTCACCCAGCCACCACTTGCGGGCGCCCGCCGGGGACGCGCCGGCCGCGATGGTCTCCTCGATCAGCTCGATCGCGCCGGCGTTGGCCGCCGACTGCATGTCGATCTCGGAGATGCCCCAGTCCTCGCGCAGCCGGGCCCGCTTCACGCTCGGCTTCTCCGGCAGCTCCGACTTCAGCTTCGCCACCCAGGCGGTGTCCGGCGCGATCGGCACCAGGTCCGGCTCCGGGAAGTAGCGGTAGTCGGTCGCGGTCTCCTTGGACCGGCCCGGCCGGGTGTCGCCGGTGGTCTCCTGGAAGTGCCGGGTCTCCTGGAAGATCCGGGTGCCCACGTCGAGCAGCCCGGCCTGCCGGATGATCTCCGAGCGGACGGCGCGCTCGACCGACCGCAGCGAGTTCACGTTCTTCGTCTCGGTGCGGGTGCCCCACTCCTCACCCGGCTTGTTCAGCGAGGTGTTGACGTCGCAGCGCATCGAACCCTGCTCCATCCGGACGTCCGAGACGTCCAGCGAGCGGATGATGTCGCGCAGCTCGGCCACATAGGCCTTGGCGATCTCGGGGGCCTTGTCACCGAGACCGGGAACCGGCTTGGTGACGATCTCCACCAGCGGGATGCCGGCCCGGTTGTAGTCGACGAGCGACTCGGTGGCGCCGTGGATCCGGCCGGTGGCCCCGCCGACGTGCAGGGTCTTGCCGGTGTCCTCCTCGATGTGGACCCGCTCGATCTCGACCCGGTACTCCACACCGTCCACCGTCACGTCGACGTAACCGTCCACGCAGAGCGGCTCGTCGTACTGCGAGGTCTGGAAGTTCTTCGGCATGTCCGGGTAGAAGTAGTTCTTCCGGGCCATCCGGCACCACTGCGCGATGTCACAGTTCAGTGCCAGGCCGATCCGGATGGTCGCCTCGATGGCGGCCCCGTTCATCACCGGCAGCGCACCCGGCAGCGCCAGGCAGACCGGGCAGACCTGGGTGTTCGGCTCGGCACCGAAATCGGTCTTGCAGCCGCAGAACATCTTGGTATTCGTGCCCAGCTCGACGTGCGTCTCCAGGCCGATGACCGGCTCGTAACGGCTGGTGGCGTCTTCGTAGGACGGCAGCGCGATGGTCGTCATGTGCGTGCGGCTCCGGCTTGGGACGTCGATACGGACAAGGACCAAGCCTAGTCGTACCGCCTGCGCGGTTTGCATGTGCCTACGAAGATCTGAGGCATGCGCCGTACGATCGCCGTCGCCACGGTCCTTCTGGCCGCCGGTTGCACCACCCCCGCGCCCCCGGTCATTCCCCCGGCTGTCGACTACAGCGTCTGGTCCGCCGGGCGGTCCACGCCGGTCGCCGACCCGCTCTACCCGGAGAAGGGCAACCCCGGGCTCGACGTGCTGCACTACGGGCTCGAACTGGACTGGAAACCGGACACGAAAGTGCTGACCGGCGTCGCCACCCTGCGGATCCGGCCGGTCGTCGACGCGCCGTCGATCACGCTGGACTTCACCGGGCTGACCGTCGACCGGGTCCTCGTCGACGGCGCCGCCGGCACCGGTTCTGTCGCGGCTTCCAAGCTGGTCGTGCCCACGCCCGTCGTCGCCGGCCGGCCGGTCACACTCACCGTCGCCTACCACGGCACCCCCTCGGCAGTGGCGATGCCGTCCCACCGCGGGGACGCCGACGAGGGCATCGGGATGCGCGCCGGCAAGGACGGGACGCTCTGGACCATGCAGGAGCCGTGGGGCGCCCTCACCTGGTACCCGGTCAACGAGCACCCGTCCGACGAGGCGCTCTACGACATGGCCGTCACCGTGCCGGAGGGCTGGACCGCGGCCGCCGGCGGCACTCCCGGCGAGGTCTCCGGCGGCACCTGGCACTACCGCAGCACCGACCC
The DNA here is from genome assembly GCF_016862075.1 of Actinoplanes couchii. Lineage (GTDB taxonomy): Bacteria > Actinomycetota > Actinomycetes > Mycobacteriales > Micromonosporaceae > Actinoplanes > Actinoplanes couchii. The sequence continues at coordinate 47,001 of NZ_BOMG01000034.1, forward strand.
GGTCGCGTCCTACGTCACCACGCTGTCGGTGGACCGGTACCGGAAACTCACCGCCACCGGGCCGCACGGGTTGCCGATCACCGACTTCGTCCGGGACGGGGCGGACGACCGGTACCTGCCGGTGCTGAAGCGGACCCCCGAGCTGATCGGCTGGCTGGAGGAACGACTCGGGCGGTACCCGTACCCCACCGCCGGGATCCTGATGAACGACTCGGTGTCGGCCATGGAGACGCAGCAGATGCTCAGCATGGGCCGGGGCGCGTTCCGGGACAACGACCTCGACTACTTCGAGGCGGTGCTGATCCACGAGTACGCGCACCAGTGGTTCGGCAACGCGGTCACCCCCACCACGTGGACCGACCTGTGGCTCAACGAGGGCTGGGCCACCTACGTGCAGAACCTCTACGAGCAGAAGCTGTACGGGTTCGACGACGCGTACCTGAAGAACTACCTGCGGCGGCGGGACGCCGAGCTGCGGGCCTCGGTCGGCCCGCCCGGCACCCCGAAAGCCGGCACCTTCGCCGAGAGCAACGTCTACCTCTGCCCGGCGGCCATGCTCCGCGAGATCCACGAGGACCTGGGCGACAAGAAGTTCTTCGCCCTGGCGACGGCGTGGGCGGCCGACAACCGCAACAGGTCCCAGGACCGGGCCGGTTTCACAACTTTCGTGAACACCGAGACCGGAAAGGACTACACCACCCTGATCAACGAATGGCTGGACTCACCGACGACCCCGAAGTGACCGGGGCCGCCGGTGAGCGGAGCTTTACAGAGCCGGCGGGGTGAAGGTTCCGACCGCGGACTCCAGGGCGGCGGCGACCCGGTACATGCGGTCGTCGGCCATGGTGGGGGCCATGATCTGGAAGCCGACCGGGAGGCCCTCGGAGAGACCGCACGGGACCGAGATGGCCGGGCCGCCGTAGAGGTTGGTCGGGATGGTGAACAGGTCGGCCAGGTACATCTGGTAAGGGTCCGACGTGCGCGAGCCGAACGGGAACGCGACGAACGGGGTGGTCGGGCTGACCAGCACGTCGACCTGCTCGAACGCGGCCTGGAAGTCGCGGGTGATCAGGGTGCGGACCTTCTGCGCCTGGCCGTAGTAGGCGTCGTAGTAACCCGACGACAGGGCGTAGGTGCCGAGGATGATCCGGCGCTTCACCTCGGGACCGAAACCGGCCTCGCGGGTCAGCGACATCACCTCTTCGAGGGAACGGTTGCCGTCGTCGCCGGTGCGCAGGCCATAACGCACGCCGTCGAAGCGGGCCAGGTTGGACGAGGCCTCGCTCGGGGCGATCAGGTAGTAGGCGGGCAGCGCGTACTGGAAATTCGGGCAGGAGATCTCGACGATCTCGGCGCCCAGCTTCACCAGCGCCTCCAGCGACTCCCGGAACGCGGCGGTGACGCCGGCCTCGGAACCGTCGCCGGCGAACTCCTTGACCAGGCCCAGCTTGACCCCGGTCAGGTCACCGGTGGCGCCCAGGCGGGCGGCGCCGACCACATCCGGCACCGCCTGCGGGATCGAGGTGGAGTCGCGCGGGTCGTGCCCGGCCATCACCGCGTGCAGCAGGGCGGTGTCCTCCACGGTCCGGCCACAGGGGCCGGGCGTGTCCAGCGAGGACGAGAAGGCGATCAGCCCGTACCGCGAGGTGCTGCCGTAGGTGGGCTTGGCGCCGACCGTGCCGGTGACCGCGCCGGGCTGGCGGATCGAGCCGCCGGTGTCGGTGCCGATGGCGAGCGGGGCCTCGTAGGCCGCGATCGCCGCCGACGAGCCACCGCCGGAACCGCCGGGGATCCGGCCCAGGTCCCACGGGTTCTTCGTCGGGCCGTACGCGCTGTACTCCGTGGAGGAGCCCATCGCGAACTCGTCCATGTTGGTCTTGCCGAGGATCGGCATGCCGGCCGTCTTCAGCCGCTCGACGATCGTCGCGTCGTACGGCGGCTTCCAGCCCTCGAGGATCTTCGAAGCGGCGGTGGTGGGCACACCCTTGGTGGCCACCACGTCCTTCACGGCGATCGGCACACCGGCCAGCGGGCCGGTGATCTCACCCCGGTCGACGGCGGCCGCGGCGTCGAGCGCGCCCTGCCGGTCGACGTGCAGGAACGCGTGGACACGCTCGTCCACGGCGTCGATCCGGTCCAGGTGGGCGGTCGCCACCTCAACGGCGGAGACCTCCTTGGACGAGATCATCTTGCTCAGGGCAGCGGCGGAGAGCCTGGTCAGGTCGGTCACGATCAGTCCTCCTCGTCCAGGATGCGCGGCACCCGGAAACGGCTTTCGTACGCGTCCGGAGCGCCGGAGAGCGCAGCTGCCTGCGTCAGGCTCTCGGTCGGGACGTCGTCGCGGTAGACGTTGGTCAGCGGCACCGAGTGCGAGGTAGGCGGAATGTCGTCCGCGGCCACCTCACCGACCCGGGCGACCGACTGCAGGATCACGTCGAGCTGACCCGCGAATCGGTCCAGCTCCTCGTCGGTCACGGCGAGCCGCGACAGGCGCGCCAGGTGCGCTACCTCTTCGCGGGAGATGGCGGCCATCCTGCCCCCTCATCACTTGACTGATTGACTGTGCCTGCAGAGTCTATTTCGCCGCGTTTCCCGGGTCGGACCGGGCGGTACCGTGCGAGCCAGTCGGCCAGATCGGCGGCGGGCATCGGCCGGGCGTGGAACCAGCCCTGCGCGGTGTGACAGCCCGCCGCGGCCAGCAGCCGCCACGTGACCTCGTCCTCCACGCCTTCGGCGACCGCGCGCAGGCCGAGGGACTCGGCGAGACCCACCACCGATCGTACGATCGCGGCGTCCCCCGCGTCGGTGGCCATGCCGAGCACGAACGACCTGTCGATCTTCACCTCGGTGAGCGGCAGCCGGCGCAGGTGCTGCAACGACGAATAGCCGGTTCCGAAGTCGTCGAGGGAGATCGCCACCCCCATCCGGTTCAGCCGCGTGGTGGTCTCCAGGACCCGGTGCGGGTCGGCCATCAGAGCGCTCTCGGTGATCTCCAACTGCAACATCTCCGCCGGTACGCCATAACGTTCCAGCAGCTCACCCACCGAGTCCGCGATCTCGCCCGCGTGCAGGTCGCGGGCACTGACGTTGACCGCCGCCCGCAACGGCCACCGCCCGTCCCGCCAGAGGGCCAGCTGGGCCACCACCTCCTCCAGCACCCGGGCGGTCAGCAGCCGCATCACCGGGGTCGGCTCGGCCGCCCGCAACAGCTCCTCCGGGCCGACCGTGCCACGTTTCGGGTGCCGCCAGCGCAGCAGCGCCTCCACCCCGACCACCTCGCCGGTCGCGATGGCGATCTGCGGCTGGTAGTAGAGCACTATCCCGTCGTCGGGCGGGTCGCGGCGCAGCGCGTCCCGCAGGTCGGCGACCAGGGTGAGCCGGTCCGGGGTGTTCTCGGCGGCGCCCGGGCCGTGCACGGCCACCTGGTCGCCGCGCTGTTTCGCCTCGTACATCGCCGCCTCGGCCTCGCGCAGCAGGGTGCTGCCGTCGCGGCGGCCGGACTGCAGGGCGATCCCGATCGAGGCGCTCAGCTCGACCGGCGTGCCGTCCATCGGGAACGGGCGGCTCAGCGCCTCGGTCAGGTGCTCGGCGATGCGCCGGGCCGACGCCGGGTCCTCGACCCGGGTGGCCAGCACCGCGAACTCGTCGCCGCCGAGCCGGACCACCATGTCGTGGGCCGGCACCACCGCGGTCAGCCGGTCGGCGACCCGGGTCAGCAGCCGGTCGCCGGCGCCGTGGCCGAGGGCGTCGTTGACCGCGCGGAACCGGTCCAGGTCCAGCAGCAGCAGGGCGCGCCGCCGGTCCGGGGCCCGCTCGGCCATCGCCGTCTGCAGGGTCCGCCGGTTCGGCAGGCCGGTGAGCGCGTCGAACCGGGCGGCCCGCTCGGACTCCCCGGCCCAGCGGACCATCCGGTGCACGGCGTGCAGCGCCAGCAGGGCCAGCGGCAGCAGGGCCGCGCTGACCCCGGCGGCCACCAGCACCACCGGGCCGAGCAGCAGCAGGGCCGAGGTGGCCAGCAGGTCGGCCCGGCCGCGGCGGTGCCGGGCCGCCGGACGGGTGTCCGTGGTCAGCCCCCGGACCAGGCCGGCGACCGCGTGCCGGGCGACGATCCAGGTCACCGCGGCGGCGCAGATCAGCGCGGCGTCGAACCAGTCGAAGCCGTCGCCCAGGTGCAGCGGGGTGAACCCGGCGACGGTCGCGGCGGCCAGCAGCGCCACGGTGTGCTGCAGGGCCAGATGCAGGGTCCGGCGCAGCGAGTGCCGCATCCGGGCGCCGGCCACCGCCACCGCGAGCAACTGGACCGCGATGGCCGGGGCGGGGCCCCAGGCCAGCGCGATCGCGAAGGTGAAGCTGATCGAGGGCAGGATCACCGCGCTGGCCCGGCGCCCGGGCACCAGACAGGGCCTGGTGTCCACCGCGACCGCGAGCAGCGCCATCGTCCAGAACGGGACCGGCAGCGGGTCGCTCAACCAGCACAGGACCACGGCGGTGACAGCGGCCGGCACCGCGGTGACGATGACCGTGCGCCGATGCCGTGAGTCGGCCGTGCCAGGGCGAGCGGCATCCATGCGACCTCCATGATGGCCTCGATCACCGATCGCATACACCATAGATCCATATGCGGTTTTTTGCCCTAAAGCACCTAAACGTTGCTGATGGCTCCCTGCGTCCTATACGTGCGATACGCCGCGTTTCACTCTTCCGTGGCGCTCACCGCGACCGCGCGGGCCGCCTCCGGGCCCTCGGCGAGCAGCACGGCGAACCCGGCCTCGTCGAGCACCGGCACCTTGAGCGCCATCGCCTTGTCGTACTTGCTGCCCGGGTTGTCACCGACCACCACGAACCCGGTCTTCTTCGACACCGAGCCGCTCACCTTGCCGCCCCGGGAGGTGATCTCCTCGGCCGCCCGGTCCCGGGTGAACCCGGCGAGGGTGCCGGTGACCACCACGGTCAGCCCGTCCAGGGTCCGCGGGCCGGTCTCGGTCCGCTCGTCGGCCATCCGCACCCCGGCCGCCCGCCACTTGCGGATGATCTCCTGGTGCCAGTCGACGGCGAACCACTCGCGCAGGCTCTCCGCGATGATCGCCCCGACCCCGTCCACCTCGGCCAGCGGGTCGACCACCTTGGCCTTGCGCTTCGGCTTGACCGCCTCCCCGGCCGGAGCGATCTCGGCCTCAGCGGTCGCGGCCTCCGCGATCTCGCTCTCCGCGGTCACGGCCTCCGCGATCTTGTCCTCCGCGGTTTCGGTCTCTGCGGGGATCTCGGCCTCGGTCTCCTCCGCGGTCCCGGTGGTGGCCCTCGTCCGCGCCACCACCTCCTCGACGGCCTCCATCGTCAGGTACTCCTGCGCGAGCGCCTCCGCCGCGGTCGGCCCGACGTGCCGGATCGAGAGCGCCCGCAGGATCCGGGCCAGCGGCCGCTGTTTCGCCTCGGTCAGGCTCTGCAGCATCTTCTCCGCGTTGGCGCCGAGCGTGCCGTCCTTCTTCACGAAGAACGGCGCCCGCAGCAGGTCGTCGGCGGTCAGCGAGAACAGGTCGCCCTCGTCGAACAGCACCCCGGAGTCGATCAGCGCCCGCGCCGACTTCTCCCCGAGCACACCGATGTCCAGAACGTTGCGCTGACCGATATAGGTCAGCCGCTCCCGCCGCTGCCCCACACACGACCGCGAATTGGGGCAACGGATGTCGATGTCACCCTCCTTCGCCGGGGCGATCGGGGTGCCACAGTCCGGGCACTCGGTCGGCATCACGAACGCCCGCGCATCGGCCGGCCGCAGATCCAGCACCGGGCCCAGGATCTCCGGAATCACGTCCCCGGCCTTGCGCAGCACCACGGTGTCGCCGATCAGGACACCCTTGCGGACCACCTCCTGCGCGTTGTGCAGGGTCGCGAACTCGACCTCCGACCCGGCCACCGTCACCGGCTCCAGCACCGCGTACGGCGTCACCCGGCCGGTGCGACCGGTGTTCACCGCGATGTCCAGCAGCTTGGTGGTGACCTCCTCCGGCGGGTACTTGAAGGCGATCGCCCAGCGCGGCGCCCGGCTCGTCGACCCCAGCCGGCCCTGGATGGCCACGTCGTCGACCTTCACCACCACGCCGTCGATGTCGTGCTCGACGTCGTGACGGTGCTTCCCGTAGTACTCGATGAAGGCGGTCACGCCGGCCAGGTCGTCGACCAGCCGCCAGCGCTCGCTGACCGGCAGGCCCCACGCTTTCAGCGCCGCGTAGGCCTCCGCCTGCGACGCCGGGCTGAACCCCTGACGGGCGCCGATCCCGTGCACCACCATGCCCAGGCCCCGGGACTCGGTGACCCGCGGATCCTTCTGCCGCAGGCTGCCGGAGGCCGCGTTGCGCGGATTCATGTATGTCGGTTTGCCCTGCTCCACCAGCATCGCGTTGAGCGCGGCGAACGCCTCGGCCGGGAAGTAGATCTCGCCCCGGATCTCCACCAGATCGGGCACGTCGTCACCGGCGAGCCGCTCCGGGATGTCACGGATGGTCCGCACGTTGGGCGTGACATCGTCGCCGGTGCGCCCGGTGCCCCGGGTCGCGGCCCGGACCAGGACACCCTTCTCGTAGGTCAGGTTGATCGCCAGACCGTCGATCTTCAGCTCGCAGAGGAACCGGATCGGGCCACCGGCGTCGCGCTGGGCCCGCTCGGTCCACTCGCCCAGCTCGTCGAGATTGAACACGTTGTCCAGCGACATCATGCGCTCGGCGTGATCGACCTTGGGGAAGTCGCCGGAGACGTTGCCACCGACCATCTGGGTGGGCGACTCGGACGTGCGCAGCTCGGGGAACTCGGTCTCCAGCGCCTCCAGCTCACGCAGCAGCGCGTCGAACTCGGCGTCCGAGATGATCGGGGCCTCTTGGTCGTAATAACGGACCTGGTGCTCGCGGATCTCGTCGGCGAGCTCGGCGTGCCGGGCCGCGACGCGCAGCGCGGGGTCCTCGCCCGCGGCGGTGTGGGGAGCGGTCGGGGAATTGTCGGGCACCGGAACCTCCGTGTCAGTGAATCCAACTGGCACGTTAGTCCCACCCCCCGACAATTCCGGGGAGCGGCCGGGTCAGACTTCGGAGATCCGCCGCCCGGCCTCCGTGCACGCCTTGAGCAGCGCGCGGACGTACGGGTACGGCGCACCGGCCAGCCCGCACGCCGGAGTGATCACCACCTGCTCGGGCAGTCGCGCCGCCGGGAACCCGAGCCGCTTCCACAGCGTCGACACCCGCTCGGCGATCTGCTTCGCCTCCGGCCGGGCGCCTGACGAAGGCCGGGTCGGGACGGCCCCGACGAAGATCCCCAGGCCGGCCTCGACCGCCTCGCCGAGCGGATCCAGGTCCGTGAGCAGCGACAGGTCGAAGGCGACAGCGGTGGCCCTGGAGTCCCGGATCACCTGCCACGGCAGATCCGGCGCGCAGCAGTGCACGATCACCGGAGCACCGACGGCCTCGACGACGGTCCGCAGGGCGGTGGCGGCATCCGGGCCGTCCACCTCCCGGTACGCGCCCAGCCCGCTCTCCGTCGGCACCCGCCCGGCCAGCACCGTCGGCAGCGACGGCTCGTCCAGCTGCAGCAGCACGGTCGCCCCCGGCACCCGTTTGCGCACGTTTTCCACATGCCGCCGAAGACCCTCGGCGAGCGAGTCGGTCAGGTCCCGGACCGCGCCGGGGTCGCGCAGCATCCGGCCGCCGATCGGCAGGTCCAGGCTCGCGGCCAGGGTCCACGGCCCGGCCGCCTGGATCTTGAGCGGCCCGGTGTAGCCGTCGGCCTGCTCGGTCAGCTGGTCCAGATCACGTTCCAGCAGGTCGGCGGTGACCCGCATGTCCTTGCCGGGGCGGGCCGCGATCTGCCACCGCCCGGTGTAGACCTGCACCGGCAGATCGACCAGGAACCCGGCGGTGCGGCCGATGACGTCCGCGCCCGGGCCGCGCTCCGGCAGCTCGGGCAGGTGCGGCAGGGCGGGCAGCTCACCGAGGACGATCCGCTGCGCCTCGGCGATGTCGACACCGGGCAGCGATCCGATCCCGGTCGCGGCCCCGGCCGCCCACGGGAAGTCAGGCACGCGACGCCACCGGCTCAGCCGCGACGAGGCCAGCAGCGCCATTCACAGCAGCGGCACCAGCAGAACCAGCGGAATCAGCACCGGATGCGGACTCGAGCGAATCCGACCGGCTCCCCTCGGTGATCGTCGCCGACCCGAGGACGATGTCCCCGGCCGGGTCCGGCCGGTACGCCACGATCGCCTGACCGGCCGCGACCCCGCGGGCCGGAGTCGTCAACCGGGCCACCACCGAGCCGTCGCCGACCGTCACGGCCGCCCCGACCACGTCACCGTGGGCCCGGAGCTGCACCTGAACATCCGACAGGTCCGAAAAATCGTGCCAGATCGGCCGGGATGCGCTGACCACGTCGACCTCGAGATCCTCCCGCGGCCCCACGGTCACCGTGTTGTTCACCGGAGTGATCGACAGAACGTAGCGCGGGCGCCCGTCAGCGGCCGGAACCCGCAGGTCGAGACCCTTGCGCTGGCCGATGGTGAACCCGTACGCCCCGTTGTGGGTTCCGAGTTTCTCCCCGGTCCGGCCGTCGACGATGTCACCGGGCGCCGGCCCCAGCCGGCTCTCCAGGAAACCACGGGTGTCACCGTCGGAGATGAAGCAGATGTCGTGCGAGTCGGGCTTGTCGGCCACCGCCAGCCCACGCTCGGCGGCCTCGGCCCGGACCTGCTCCTTGGTCGAGTCGCCGAGCGGGAAGATCGACCGGTCGAGCTGCTCGCGGGTCAGGACGGCCAGCACGTAGGACTGGTCCTTGGGCAGGTCGACACTGCGCCGGAGCAGCCCGTCGGCGCCCAGACGCGCGTGGTGCCCGGTGACCACCGCGTCGAAGCCGAGAGCGATCGCCCGGTCCAGCACCGCCGTGAACTTGATCTTCTCGTTGCAGCGCAGACAGGGGTTGGGGGTGCGACCGGCCGCATACTCGTTCACGAAGTCGTCCACGACACTGTCGTGGAACTCCTCCGCCATGTCCCACACGTAGAACGGGATGCCGATCACATCGGCGGCACGGCGCGCGTCCCGGGAGTCCTCCAGGGTGCAGCAGCCGCGCGCCCCGGTGCGAAAGGTCTGAGGGTTTCGGGCCAGCGCCAGGTGCACACCGGTGACGTCATGACCGGCATCACGGGCGCGCGCGGCGGCGACCGCGGAATCGACACCGCCCGACATGGCCGCAAGAACACGCATGTTCCCAGCCTATCTGGACGTCTTCCAGGCTCCCGCCCGGCGGGCCCGCTCCACCGCTCCCGGCAGCGCGGCCAGCAGCGCGTCGACGTCGGCAGCGGTGCTGTCGTGCCCCAGGCTGAACCGCAGCGACGACCGCGCCCGCGGATCGTCGGCGCCCATCGCCAGCAGCACGTGACTGGGCTGGGCCACCCCCGCCGAACAGGCCGAACCGGTCGAGCAGAAGATCCCCTGCGCGTCCAGGAGCAGCAGCAGCGCGTCCCCCTCGCAGCCCGGGAAGGAGAAATGCGCGTTGCCCGGCAGCCGGTCCACCGGGTCGCCGTTGAGGATCGCGTCCGGAACCGCCGCCCGCACCCGGGCCACCAGCTCGTCACGCAGCGCCGAGACCCGGGCCGCGTTCTCCGCCCGCCCGCGGACCGCCGCGTCGACGGCCGTGGCGAACGCCACCACACCGGGCGTGTCCAGGGTGCCGGACCGCACGTCGCGTTCCTGCCCGCCGCCGTGCAGCAGCGGGGTACAGGCGACGTCCCGCCCGAGCAGCAGCGCACCCACCCCGACCGGCCCGCCGACCTTGTGCCCGGTCAGCGTCAGAGCGGCCGCCCCGGAAGCCGCGAAGTCCACCGGAACCTGCCCGACGGCCTGCACCGCATCGGTGTGGAACGGAATCCCCGCCGCCGCCGCGATCCGCGCCAGCTCGGCAACCGGCTGAACCGTCCCGACCTCGTTGTTGGCCCACTGCACACTGACAACCGCGATCTCCGGACCGAACTCGCCGATCAACTCAGCGAACGCCCCCGGATCGACCCGCCCGGCCGCATCCACGGCCTGCAGTGTGACGCTCGCCCCTTCATGCCGCCCGAGCCACTCCACAGCATCCAGAACAGCATGGTGCTCCACAGCCGAAGCCACCACCCGAAGCGGCCCCCCACCCCGGCTGTCCGCCCCACGAGGCTCTCCAGCACGATCACCCGAGCCCGCACGGCCCACAGCATCACGCCGCTTCTCGTCGCGATCACCCGCGCCCGCGCGATCCACAGCATCACGCCGCGCCCAGTAGATCCCTTTGACTGCGAGATTGTCCGCTTCGGTACCGCCGCCGGTGAAGACGACCTCTGAGGGCCGAGCCCCGAGAACCTCGGCGATCCGCTCCCGAGACTCCTCCACCAGACGCCGGGCACCACGCCCAGCCGCGTGCAACGACGAGGGATTCCCAAGCTCACGCGCCGCCGCGACATAGGCGTCGAGCGCGGCGGGCAGCATCGGCGTGGTCGCCGCATGATCGAGATAGGCCATCGCCTCCAGCTTATGCCGTCCCTTTCAAACCCGGCCCACCGTCCCACCGCAAAAGATCAAACCCACAACCTTCCCCTTCTTGTACGCCCGTCACCTCAACAACCGCACCACCCCGCCCCGCCTCGTCCCGCCAGGCAGGCGCCCCTCCAGACCGCCCCGCGACCGCCGGGCGTATGCGGTGGCCAAGGCAAACCCCCGACACAAACGCCACACGGCCCGATCCGCACCCGTGGGGTGGGGCCGGTCTGCGCACGCGCCGCGCGGCTCGGTCCGGCGCACGCGCCGCGCGGCTCGGTCCGGCGCACGCGGCGCGGAACCCGGTCGGCGCACGCGGGCGTGGGGCCGGCAGCCACTCTCCGCGCAAATACGCAGACCACGGCAGGCGTGTGGGTTCGCGGCAGCCGCCACACGCGACCGTGAAGGTTCGCGGCAACTGCCACACAACCGCGCGGGCCTTTATCAACCGCCACCCCGACCACGCGGAACTGTGTCGACCACCACGCGCGATCGTCAGGGGTTGTGGCACGGAGTGCCGCTTGGCACCGCATACGCCCGGCGGTCGCGGGGCGGTCTGGAGGGGCGCCTGCCTTGCGGGACGGGGCGGGACCGGGTGGTGCGGTTGTGGGAGGTGTCTGGCGTACAAGAAAAAGAAGTGGCCCGGCGGAAGACCGCCGGGCCGCTACCTGATCGCTGTTCTGGTGTTGCTTGCGCCTGTTTCCGGTGCTACTTGCGCTTGCGGATCTCGTCGGCGGCCTGCGGGACCACCTTGAAGAGGTCGCCGACCACGCCGAAGTCGGCCAGTTCGAAGATGGGGGCCTCGGCGTCCTTGTTGACGGCGACGATGGTCTTCGAGGTCTGCATGCCGGCCCGGTGCTGGATCGCGCCGGAGATGCCGAGGGCCACGTAGAGCTGCGGGGACACCGTCTTGCCGGTCTGGCCGACCTGGAACTGGTGCGGGTAGTAGCCGCTGTCGACTGCCGCGCGGGAGGCGCCCACGGCACCGCCGAGCAGGTCGGCCAGCTCCTCGACCAGTTTGAAGTTGTCGGCGTTGCCCACGCCGCGGCCGCCGGAGACGACGATGCCGGCCTCGGTGAGCTCGGGGCGGGAGCCCTTCTGCTCGACGACCCGCTCGACCACCTTGGTCAGCTTGTCCTGGTCGGACACCGCGACGGTCAGCTCCTCGACCGCCGGCGTCGCCGCGGACGGCGACGGGGTGACCGAGTTGGGGCGGATGGTGACGATCGGCAGGCCCTTGGTGACCTTGGACTTGACGATCGCCGAGCCGGCGAAGACCGCCTGCGTGGCGGTGCCGTCGGCGTCCACCGCGACCGCGTCGGTGAGCAGGCCGTTGTCCAGCTTGATCGCCAGACGGCCGGCGATCTCCTTGCCCTCCTGGGTGGAGGCGAGCAGGATCGCCGCGGGCTGCACCCGCTTGGCCAGCTCGGCGACCACTGTCGCCTTGGGGGCGACCAGGTAGCCGTCGACGTCCGCACCGGACGCGGTGTAGATCTTCTCGGCGCCGAACTCGCCGAGCTTGGCGGTGTCGGCGTCGCCGAACACCACCGCGGAGACCGACCCGAGACCACGGGCGATCGTGAGCATCTCGAGGGTGACCTTCTTGACGCCGGCCTCGACGACGACCAGTACCTCAGCCATTTTCAATCCCCTCGGACTCAGACGAACTTCTCGGTGGCGAGGTACGAGACGAGCTGCTCGCCGCCGTTGCCCTCGTCGACGACCTTGGCGCCGCCGGACCGTGCCGGGCGCTTGGTGAACTCGATCACCTGGCTGGTGGCGCCGGCGAAACCGACGTCGCCGGCCTCGATGCCGAGGTCGCCGAGGGCGAGGCTCTGCACCGGCTTCTTCTTGGCGGCCATGATGCCCTTGAAGGACGGGTACCGCGGCTCGTTGATGGTGTCCCAGACGCTGACGATCGCCGGGGTGGCGGCCGTGACGACCTCGTAGCCCTCGTCGGTCTGCCGCTCGACGGTCAGCTGCGAGCCGTCGACGGTCAGCTTGCGGGCGCCGGTGAGGGCGGCCACACCGAGCAGCTCGGCCAGCATGTGCGGGACGACCTGGACGCGGCCGTCGGTGGACTCGGCGCCGCTGAGGATCAGATCCGCGTTCAGCGGGCGGAGCGCGGCGGCCAGCACCTTGGAGGTGGCGACCGCGCAGGAACCGTGCAGAGCGTCGTCCTGCACGTGGACGGCCTTGTCCGGGCCCATCGACAGGGCCTTGCGGATCGAGTCGGTGGCGCCGCCGGGACCGACGGTCAGGACGGTCACCTCGCCGCCGTGCGCCTCTTTGATCTTCAGCGCTTCCTCGATGGCGTACTCGTCCATCTCGTTGATGACGTTGCTCGCCGACGCGCGGTCGACCGAGTAGTCAGCGCTCAGGGTGCGCTCGGCACCGGAGTCGGGTACCTGCTTGACCAGTACGACGATGTTCATCGTGCTACTACGACCCTCCTGTATGAACGCACCGTTGCGGTCGACCGTGTCCTCGGCCGGAACGATGCCGGTCGGCGAACATGTCAGCCAGGTTACCCGCCAGTAGCTTCACTGTTGCCGGCCACCCAGAGTGACACACCTCACCCGCATGACGATCTCGATCGCTACAGTGGGCGAAGAGGAGGTGTCCCGACATGTCCGGTCAAAACGTCTCTTTCGTGGAGGGCATGCACCCATCCACGACCCATATTCCCTCACGCCCCACGGAATCGACCCCGCAGTCCCATGGTCGCGCCGGCCCGGACTCGCCGTGGTGCCACTGCGGACGCCCCCGGGAAGCGTGCGTGAGTGACGAAGTCCGCAGTCTCTGGCACGACCTTCTTGACCCGATAGGTCAATAATCGGCAACGTGGCCGGTGCGTTGAGGGAATGGTTCGACCCATCACAGGCCGGGACCACCCCGGACTACCGGTTCTCGCTGGCCAACGAGCGGACCTTCCTCGCCTGGATCCGCACCGGGCTGGCCCTGATCGCCGGCGGTCTGGCCTGCGCCCAGTTCCTGCCGCCGCTGCCTGTCGCGCACCTGCGGGAGATCATCGCGCTCCTGCTCCTGGTGCTCGGCGCGCTTGTCGCGTTGCGGGCGGTGGACCACTGGGTGCGCACCGAGCGGGCCATGCGGCTGGGCACCGATCTGCCGCGGTCCCGGTTCCCGGCGGTGCTCGCGGTCGCGGTGGCGGTGGGCGCGGTGGCCATCATGATCGCGGTCCTGATCCAGGTCTTCTGATGCCCGTTCCCGATTTCTCATGACCGGCCCCTGGAACCTCTCACGACCGGCGTCCGGAACCTCTCATGACCGGCCCCTGGAACCTCTCGTGACCGGCGTCCGGAACTTCTCGTGACCGGCGTCTGCGACTTCTCGTGACCGGACCCTGCGACGAGCATCACCGTGATCCCGGGGCCTGTGCTCAGCTCGGCCGGGATCCGGGCGCCTCGCCGGAGCGGACCCGGCTGGCCTGGCGCCGCACCGGGCTGTCCGCGGCCGCGGTGGGTCTGCTGCTCGCGCGACCGGCCTTCACACCCGGCGCCGGCGCGGCGGAGTTCCTGGTCGCGGCCGCCGCGATGGCCGGCTGGGCGACGATGGTGGCGCTCGCCCTGCACCGCGCACGGGGGCTGCGATCCCGGTTCCCGGCGACCTCACCTCGGTCTATTCGGGCCTATGCGCTGGTCATCACGGCTATGGCGGTCCTCGGCGGATGGGTTGTCATGCTCTGATCGTCGCCGTCCCGGCTGATGGGAGGCATCATTGCGGCATGGTCCGGTTGTTCATCTTCGCGGCCGCGGTAGCCCTGGTGCTGCTGATTCTGGCCCTCATCAGCAGTCTGTCGGCCGAGCGTGTCCGAAACATGCCCCGGTTCGCGTGGATTCTGCTGATCCTGCTGATCCCGATCGCCGGCCCGATCGCCTGGTTCCTCACGGGCCGGCCGGTCAGCCGCGCACACCGCCCGTCCCGGCGCCCGGCGTCGCCCGACGACGATCCGGAGTTCCTGCGCTCGATGGACTCCGCGCAGTCCCGCCGTGATCGCGAGCTGCTCGATCACTGGGAGCGCGAGATGCGCAGACCCGAGGAACACCAACCCGGCGAACCACGGCACGAGGAACCCCGCCCGGAGGAACCACGGCGTGACAAGCGCCGTTCCGAGGAGACCCGGGACGAACAGCAGGATCGCCCCTGACCCGGCCGGCCGGATCAGCCCGGCCTGCTCGACCCGGCCCGGCCTGCTCAACCCAGCCGAGCCTGGCAAGCTCAACCCGGCTCAACCCCGGCCCGGCATGGTCAGGCCAGGCCGATCAGCTCCAGGATGTCCTGGAAGACGTTGATCGCGTCCTGCTCGATCGGCTCCGCGTTGCCGTAGCCGTAGGCCAGCACCAGGGCCGCGATCGGCACCGTGATCATCACCACGATGCTGAGCAGGATCTGGATCGCCCGGCGCAACCGGCCCCGGCGTCTGGGACGGCGAACCCTGGCCGGCTCCGGCATGACCTGGTGGGACGAGGCCGGCTGTGACGGCGTGACCACCGCACGGGCCGGCGGTGAGACCGGGCGGGCCGAACCCACCGCGGGCGACACCGGACGGGCGTGCGCGACCACCGGCGAGGCGGGCCGCGTCTGGCGGGGCGGTGGCCCTGATTGCCGCACCGGTGCCGTGGAACCCCGGTTGTCGTACTCGGTGGGATTGTTGGCGATACCGGACGGGCTGGTGGCGACGGTCGCCTCCGGGTCGGGCCGCCAGTTGTCGACGGCGTCCGGCCACGGGTCAACCGGCGGGCGCAGATGCGACGGGGTGTCGTCGTCCGGCTTCGCCTTCTCCCGCTCCGGATACTCCAAGCTTTCCGGCCCTGGCGGAAGATTCTCCGGGTGCGACTGTCGTTTCGGCAGGTTCGGCGAGTTCGGCTGCCGTTTCGGGAGCGCGGCGGGCTCGGCTGCCCGGGCCGCGGCGACCTCGTCCGGCGCCTCTACCGGGCTCGATGCCCCCGCCGGGTTCGATGCGTCCACCGGGTTCAGCGCGCCGGAGATCCGCTCGGCCTCCGGCCCCTGCTCGGACGGGACGACCCGCACCGGCGTGGTGGCCGGCCGGCCCCCGATCACGGTGGGCCGATCCTCCAGCCCCGAAAAACCGTGGTCCGCACCCTCCGCCAGGCCCAGCTCGGCGCGGGAGGCGAGAACGGTGGCCCGGTCGTCGGAGTCGATCTGGGCGGCCGGCCGGTCGTCGATGGGCCGGGGCCCGATGACGGTGGGCCGCTCAGCGGTGACGACCGCCACCGGCGACACGTCAGCCGAGGCGCGGGCCGGCAGGTACTTGGACGGCAGCCGCATCTCCTCAGTGGGCCCGGGCGCCGCCGGCTCGGTGGTCAGCAGCGCAGCCCCGGCCAGGATGCTGCCCTCGGCCACCACCAGCTCGGGCTGTTCGATGACCACCGGCGGGTCGCCCAGCGCCCGGTGCAGCAGCGTCGCCACCAGCGGGATCCGGCTGGCGCCGCCGACCAGGAAGACCCCGGCCAGCCGCCCGTCCGGCAGATCGGCCCAGCGCAGGATGGTCTGGGTGACCTGGACGGTCTGCTCCAGCACCGGCCGGGCGACCGTCTCCAGTTCCTCCCGGGTGAGATGCGCCTCCACGTCGAGCAGCGGCACCACGAAGTCGGCGGACTGGGCGCGGGACAGTCGTTCCTTGGCGATCCGCACGTCGTCCCAGAGCTGCCGGCGGGCGCGGCGCTCCTCGACGGTGGCCGGGGTCATCAGGCGGGCCCAGTCGTCGGTGCGCAGGTGCTCGACGATGGCGGCGTCCACGTCGAGGCCGCCGAGGTCGTCCCGGCCGTCGACGGCGAGGACCTCGAAGCCGGACGACGTACGCGCGACCACGCTGGCGTCGAAGGTGCCGGCCCCGAAGTCGTGCACCACGACGACCGAGCCGATCGGCACGTCCCGCCCGAGGACCTCGGCGAAGTAGGTGGCGGCCGCGACCGGCTCGGCGACCAGGCGGGCGCCCTCCAGCCCGGCGCGGGCGGCGGCCTCGGCCAGCAGTGTGCGGCGGGTGGCGCCCCAGGCGGCCGGGCAGGTGAGGGTGACGTCCGGACGGTACGGCCCGACGGCGCGGTGCCACTCCTCGGCGACCCGGGCCAGCACCGCCGAGATCACCTCGACGATCTCGAACTCGCGCTCACCGAGCAGGATCAGGCCGTCGTCGACCCGGCGTTTCGGGTTGGGTTCGAAACGGGCCGGCTCGAGGCGGGCGCTGTGCACGGCGTCGCGCCCGACGAGCAGGGTGCCGTCGGAGTCGGCGAAGACGGCGGACGGCAGCAGCGGGGAACCGTCGACCAGGATCGGCCGGGCCCGGCCGTCCGGCCATCGCGCCACCGCGACGGTGTTGGAGGTGCCGAAGTCGACGCCGAGGGCGTACCGCTTCGGACCACCCTGGTCGATGGACATGACCGCAGTCTAGGCAATGACCGCCCGCAACCGGTCCATCCCGTCAGGCATATTCGCGACGGCGATTCTCCATCCGCAGGTGAACCGATCCGTGGGTCCCGTCACTGTCGATCATCCGACGGAGATGATCTCCAACCGGATCGGCGGCTCCCCGTGATGCCCGTTTGGCCGTCGGCCCCCGACGGGTACCCGATACATTGGGCCCCCTGGGGAGGAAGAAATGACCACGTACTACCGGGATCCGGAAGTGCTGATCACATCGTCCGGAGTCAGGATGAACGGCCGGGAGTTCCGGCTGCCCGAGTTGATCCAGGTCTGGCACACCAAGGGCACCCGGTCCTGGGGTGTCATCGCCTGGCGGGGTGCTCTCGGCCTGACCATTCTGTTACCGCTTCTGGTCGGCGCGCTGGCCGTGCTGACGGCACTGGTGCTGGACCTCTCGCTCGGGACCGCGGCGGCCGTGGTGGTCGGCGGCATCCTGATCGGGGTGGCCGTCGTGCCGGTGGCCGACCTGCTGCTGGAGCGGATGGATCTGTCCTACGACCACGGCAGCCGCACCCTGGAGATCTGGGGGCGGGTGCGCAGTGGCGACGTGCTGCTGATGCGTACCAACAACGCGCAGCGGTTCGGCCGTGTCTATCGCGCTCTGGAGCGTGCTCTGGAGCCGGCGGTGCGCCGGTGAGGCGGGACGCGGCGGGGCTCGCCGCGCTGCTCGGCGGCATGGGGGTGCTGCACTTCGCGGCACCCCGTCCGTTCGACGGCATCGTTCCGCGGTCGCTGCCCGGGTCGCCGCGCACCTGGACCTATCTGAGCGGCGCGGCCGAGCTGGCGGTGGCCGCGGCGGTCGCCCATCCGCGCACCCGGCGGGCCGGTGGGCTGGCCGCGGCGGCGCTGTTCGTGGCGGTCTTCCCGGCGAACGTCAAGATGGCGATGGACTCCCGGCACGCGTCGCCGGTGCGGCGCGCGGTCGCCTTCGGACGGTTGCCGCTGCAGGCGCCGCTGATCGTGTGGGCGTTGCGGGCCACTCGCTGAGAGTCGCCGAAAACGCCACCTCAGGGCCAGTTCAAGCCACAGAATCAAAACCATCATGAAGACCACTCAGGTACGCCCGACAGGTCAGGAACGCAAGTTCAGTGACGGCGAGCTGATCGTCACCAAGACCGACACCCGCGGCATTCTCACCTACGCCAACGATGTGTTCCTGCGCATCTCCGCCCTCGACGAGGAGGAGGCGATCGGGCAGCCGCACAACCTCATCCGGCACCCGGACATGCCCCGCGCCGTCTTCAAGCTCCTGTGGGACACCCTCAAAGAGCGACGGGAGATTTTCGCGTACGTGGTGAACCTGGCCGCCGACGGAGCGCACTACTGGGTCTTCGCACACGTCACGCCCTCCTTCGACGACAGCGGGCGGGTCGTCGGCTACCACTCCAACCGCCGGGTGCCGTCCCGGTCGGCGATCGCCGCGGCCGACGAGCTGTACGGGGTGCTGCGGGCCGCGGAGCGCCGCCACGACCGGGCGCAGGAGGCCGTCGCCGCCGGATACGCCACGCTGCAGCGGGTCCTGGAGGAGCGCGGGCGGACGTACGACGAACTGGTCTGGGATCTGTCCACCAACGGGCGCACGAGGTAATCAATCATGGGCGAGAACGACGAGGCTCTCTACGCGATCGCGGACACGTGCCGGCAGGCTGCCGCGGGCAACCTCGAGGCGCGGGTGCCGTACCTGGGCGAGTCGAAGGCCGAGACCGAGGTCCGCTCGGCGGTCAACGACCTGCTGGACCGGACCGACGCGTTCGTCCGGGAGGCCGGTGCCGCGTCGGCGGCCGGTGCGGCCGGGCACTTCTACCGGCGGTTCCTCGCCGGTGGCATGGGCGGGGCGTACCGGCGGGCCGCCGAGGAGATCAGCCGGTCCGGCGACGCGATGAGCCACAACGCCGAACAGATCGCCTCCGCCGCCGAATCCCGGATCGCGTTCGCCGACCAGCTGGAGAGCGCGGTGCTCGCCCTCTCCGAGAAGATCGCCGCCGCCGCCGGGGAGATGGGCCGCTCGGCCAACGGGCTGGCCGGGTTCGCCCGGTCCGCGGTCGGGGACGCCGAACGCGGCCTGGAGACGGTCACCGAACTGCGCCGCTCCTCCGGGCAGATCCGGCACGCCGTCGACCTGATCAACCGGGTGGCCATGCAGACCCAGCTGCTGTCCCTGAACGCCTCCATCGAAGCGGCCCGGGCCGGCGCCGCCGGGCGCGGGTTCAGTGTGGTCGCCAACGAGGTCAAGACCCTCGCCAACGAGACCGGTGAGTCCAGCGGCGAGATCATCGACCAGGTCGACGCGGTGCAGCTCGCCTCCGAGGACGCGGTCCGGGTGCTGAAGGCGGTCACCGACCGGATCCGGGAGATGAGCGGCCTGATCGACGGCATCGCGGCAGCCGTCGACGGCGACACGGTGCACGAGACCACCGGGCTCTCCGAACTGGCCGAGGTGCTGCGTGTCGAGGTCCAGCGCTTCCTGACCGCGGCCCGCGCCTAGGCCCCCGGCCCGCGCCTAGGACTCCTGGTAGAGGGCCTCGATCGCGGCCCGCTCGGGCAGGGCGCTGCTGGCGCCGACCCGGCGGACACAGGCGGCACCGGCCGCGTTCGCCCAGCGCACCGCGTCCGGCAGGTCCCGGCCCTCGCCCCAGGCCACCGCCAGCGCCCCGGTGAACGCGTCACCGGCCGCCGTGGTGTCCGCGACGTCGACCACGAAGGCGGGCACGTGCACGTCGGTGCCGTCCCGGTCGGCGAACCGGGAACCCCCGCCGCCGAGTGTCAGCACCACCCGCGGCACCAGCTCCAACAGGGACTGCACGTCCGGCTCGGCCCGGCCGGTGATGCCCCGCGCCTCGGTCTCGTTGACCACCAGCAGGTCCACCTCGTCCAGCAGACCGGGCGGCAGGTCACGGACCGGCGCGGCGTTCAGGATCGTCCGCGTCCCGGCGGCCCGGCCGGCCCGCAGCGCGGCCAGCACCGTGGGCATCGGGATCTCCTGCTGGCAGAGCAGCACGTCGGCGGCGGCGATCGCCGCGGTCTCCGGCCCGGTCAGGTCGGTGAACGTGCGGTTCGCGCCGGGACTGACCAGGATCGAGTTCTCCCCGGCCCGGTCCACCATGATCACGGCCACGCCCGAGGAGCCGTACGACGTCCGTACCAGATCGACGGAGACGCCCGAGGCCGCCAACCGCGCGTTGAGGGACACCCCGAAGGCATCCGACCCGATGGCACCGAGGAACGTCGTCGCGGCGCCCGCGAGGGCGGCGGCGATGGCCTGGTTGGACCCCTTGCCACCGGGCATCATCACGAAGTCGTCGCCGAGCACCGTCTCACCCGGCCGGGGCAGGCTCGGCGCCAGCCCGACCAGGTCCATGTTGGCGCTCCCGGCGACGACGACGGTGGTCATCAGCCGGCCCGAGCCGTGTACCGGTCGCCGACCCGGTCGATGACCAGCGGCACACCGAAGGTCTTCGTCAGGTTCTCCGCGGTCAGCACCTCGCCGAGCAGACCACCGGCGACGATCGTGCCCTCGCGCAGCAGCAGCGCGTGGGTGAAGCCCGGCGGGATCTCCTCCACGTGGTGGGTGACCAGCACCATCGCCGGGGCGTCCGGGTCCAGCGCCAGCTCGGTGAGATGGCCGATCAGCGTCTCCCGGCCGCCCAGGTCGAGACCCGCGGTCGGCTCGTCGAGCAGCATCAGCTCGGGGTCGGTCATCAGCGCCCGGGCGATCTGGGTGCGCTTGCGCTCCCCCTCGGACAGGGTGCCGAACTCACGGTCGGCGAAGGCCGCGATGCCCAGCTGGTCCAGCAGCGCACGGGCCCGGGCCTCGTCCTGCGGGTCGTAGGACTCGCGCCAGCGCCCGACCACCGACCACGCGGCGGTGACGACGACGTCGAGCACCTTCTCCCCGGGCGGCACCTGGTCGGCGAACCGGCCGGTGGTGATGCCCACCCGGGTGCGCAGCTCGTTGACATCGGTCCGGCCGAGTTTCTCACCCAGCACCCACGCCGTGCCCCGGGTCGGGTGCAGACGGGCGGACGCCAGGTTGAGCAGGGTGGTCTTGCCGGCGCCGTTGGGGCCCAGCACCACCCACCGCTCGTCCAGCTCGACCTGCCAGGACAGGTCGCGGATCAGGAAGTTTCCACCCCGGACCACGTTCACCCCGTCGAAGGCGATCACGGTGTCGTCGTCGGGCGGATTGGATACGGCAGCCTCCAGCACGCGTCCATCCAATCATGTCCGGCCGCACGGCCCGGACGGCGTGCCGGTGCCCTCGGTCACCTAATCCGTGGTCGAGCCGAAGACCTCGTCACGGACCGCGTCCAGGGCGCTGCGCAGCGCTCCGTGCAGCACCGGTTCGGCGGTCACCTCGGTGACCACCACCTTCGGCGAGCCCAGGGTGATCGCCGCCACCTCGCGCTCCACCCGGTCGGCCAGCGCGGCGCCACCGGCCCGGCTCACCTCGCCGGCCAGGACCACCAGCGGCGGGTCCAGCACCGCGCAGGTGGCCGCGACACCGAGAGCCAGCCGGCGGGCCAGCTCGTCGAGGACCGGCTCACCGGCCGGGCCGGCCGCGACCGCGGCGCGCACCACGTCGGCGGCCTCCGCACCCCGGAACCCGAACTGCTTGCCGATCGCCATCACCGCGTCGGCGCCGGCGATGGCCTGGAAAGCGCCCTTCACCCCGCGCCGGGAGGCGTTGTGCGGCACCTCGGCGCCGGCCACCGGCAGGTAACCGATCTCACCCGCGGCACCTGTCGCGCCCTGGTGCAGCCGGCCGGCGATGACCGTGGCCAGACCGACACCACGACCGATCCAGACCAGGGCGAAATCGGTCACCCCGACGGCCGCGCCACCGCTCGACTCGGCGACCGCCGCCATGTTCACGTCGTTGCCGAAGAAGACCGGGATGTTCAGGTCGCGGCGCAGGTCGGCGAGCAGGCCACGGTGCCAGCGGGGCAGGTCGTGGGCGAACGAGATCTCCCCGGACTGCGGGTCGACCAGACCCGGGGTGCCGAGGACCACCCGGCGCACCGAGGACATGTCGGCGCCGGCCTCACCGGCGGCCTGCACGACCGCGTTGTGGACCACGCCGACCGGGTCGTCGGTGTCCTTGATGCTCTGCTCGACCCGGCTGACCACCGTGCCGGTGATGTCGGCGCAGGCGGCGACCACACCCTCCGGCCCGACCTCCACACCGATCACGTGGGCGCTGCCCGGGGTGACCGCGTAGAGCTGCGCGTTCGGCCCGCGGCCACCGGCCTGCTCACCCACCCGTCGGACCAGGCCCCGCTCCTCCAGCCGCTCGACCAGCTGGGACGCGGTGACTTTGCTGAGGCCGGTCATCTCGCCGAGTTGAGCCCGGGTCAACGGACCTCGGGTGAGCAGCAGATCCAGCGCGGCGCGGTCGTTGAGAGCGCGCAGCAACCGGGGCGTGCCCGGGAGGCGAGTCGCGGCCATAACGTAGTCCCCTAATATCAAAGAGTCTTTCTCAGAACTGTGCCGACGCACGACACGCAGCCGCAGCGTAACGGTAGGCAATGGTGCCAGGCCCGTAAGTGCCTATCGACTCCGAGCGATCATGGCAGTTCCGCTCCGTTCCCGGCCATAGTTGCGTCGCCTGTTCGTCCACGGCCCGCCCGTCGCAGCCCCTGGAAGGTCACCATGGTCGACGATCCCGGCCTGCGCCGGCTGGCCCTGCGCACCCTGCTGGCCGCCTTCCCCGGCACCACCGCGCCGGACTGGGCCGGCGACCTGCTCGCCGACGGGCTGGCCGGCCACACCCTCTTCGGCGGCAACATCACCGGCCCCGAGCAGGTGGCGAAACTGACAGGCCAACTCCGGTCGGTACGCCCGGACACGCTGATCGCCATCGACGAGGAAGGCGGTGACGTCACCCGGCTCGGTCACCGGACCGGCAGCCCCTACCCCGGAAACGCCGCCCTGGGCGCGGCCGGCGACCCCGATCTGACCCGCCGGGTGTACGCCGCGATCGCCGCCGACCTGGCCGCCACCGGCGTGAACCTGAACCTGGCACCGACGGTGGACGTCAACACCGAGTCCACCAATCCGGTGATCGGCACCCGCGCGTTCGGCGCCGGCCCGGCCCTGGTGGCCCGGCACACCGCGGCCGCCGTGCGGGGCCTGCAGTCCCGAGGGGTAGCCGCCTGCGCCAAACACTTCCCGGGCCACGGCGCGACAGTCAAGGACTCCCACCTGGAACTACCCACCGTGGACGCGTCCCTGGACGTGCTCCGCACCCGGGACCTGCCACCGTTCGCGGCAGCCGTCGAGGCCGGGGTCCGAGCGGTGATGACCGCCCACATCCGCGTCCCGTCGCTGACCGGCACCGGCCCGGCCACCTTCAGCCGAGCCGCCCTGACCGGCCTGCTACGCGACGAACTCGGCTTCCAGGGCGCCATCATCACCGACGCCTTGGAGATGCGAGGCGCGACCGCATTCGCCAGTGGCATCCCGCAGGCCACGGTGGCCGGCGGCATCCCGTTGGCCGCGGTGGCCGCTTTGTCGGCCGGGGCCGACCTTCTGTGCATCGGCGCCGCGGTGGACCTGCCGTTGGTGGAAGCCATAGCCGCCGAGATCGCCCTGGCCACCACTGACGGCCGCCTCTCCGTGCACCGGTTGGAGGAGGCCGCCACCCGCAACGCGGCCTTGGCCGCCTGGGCCACCCCCACCACGGAAAGCGCGGCATCCAGCGCCTCTCACCGGCCTGACCTTGCGCTCGGGATGTCTGCCGCGCGGCGTGGGATGACCGTGGAAGGGGTGGTGGGGCGACTGCGGGATCCGCTGGTGATGCGGCTGGTCGCGGGATGGTCCATCGCGGCGGGCAAGGTGCCGTGGGGTCTCGGGCCACATCTCGCCACCGCTGAGGAGATCGAAGTCGTGGCGGACGAGACCAGCGCGCCGGAGCTGGCCGCACATGCCGGGGAACGGCCGATCGTGCTGGTCGGCCGACGGATCCACAACTCCCCCGCGGCGCGGAAACTGATCGAGGACCTGGCCACGACCCGGCCGGTCGGGGTCGTGGAGATGGGCTGGCCGTCATCATGGCGCCCGGCCGCAGCCGAAGCCTTCATCGTCACGCACGGCGCCAGCCTCGCCAGCGGCCGCGCCGCAGCCGAGGCCCTGAACCTCACCACCCACGAAACACAGCCCACAAAGCCTTAGCCTTCGCCGCCCGAAGCACAGCCCACAGAGCCACACCCCTGACCGCGCAAAGCGCAGCCCACGAAGCCTCGCCCCTCACCGCCCGAAGTGCGGCCCATGAAGTTCTTGGCCTCACCGCGTGACGCGCATCGCGGCCCGAACCGTGATGACCTGATTGCGCGGCTTGCGCACCGCCGACCTTGCCCTGGTGTCACTGCCGTCGGCATCACGCAGCGTTACTTAGCATTTGCTTTATGTCATTACTTGTCCGGATATGGGTAGTACTTTCGCCTGAAACGGGCCAACCGAACGGGCAGTCCGGGCACTCTCCGCTTCCGCCCGGTCCCTGAGGTCACCTAGCGTGATCACCAGAAGGTGGATCTGGGGAACGCCGCGAGATCGACTCGGGACCGGTTGCGGTTTCGCGGTGTGATCGGTGGGCCGGGCCGGCACGACTTCGGGAGCAGCGTGCCGGACCGGTCCACACTTCGACGGGAACAAAAACGAGCCGCCCGGCACCAAACGGTGCCGGGCGGCTCGTCCTATAAAAACGTTCATCCTGCAAAAACGTTCGTCCTGTAAAACGTTCGCCCTGCAAAAGGTTCGTTCGGGGAATAGGTTCGTTCGAGGTGATCGTCAGGCCGCCGCCGAGGTTTTGACCAGGGTTCGGATCTGGCGGAGCAGCACCGACAGCGCCGCCAGTTCGGCAGGCGAGTCCTCCACGTTGCCCATCGCGTTGGAGGCGCGGGCGATCGACGCCGCGTTGACCTGTTCCCATTCGGAGACCCGGTTCTCGGGGGTCTCGGTGGCCGGTGTCGACTGGAGGACCTCGGCGGTGAGGCCGGCCAGCGCCGCGTACAGGTCGTACCGCAGCGCCATCCGGGCCAGGGTCTGCCAGCGGTCGCCGCGGGGCAGCCGGGAGATATGCGACAGCAGCACGTCGACCCCGAACCGCGCGGACAGCACGAAGTAGACCTGGGCGACCTCGCTCGCGTCCCGGCCCGCAGCGGTGGCGGTCTCCAGGATGTCGAGCAGTCCGAAGCCGTAGAACACCCTGCTGACCACGCCGGCCAGCTCTTCGGGGACGCCCTTGCCGGTGAGTTCGTCGGCGCGTTCGGTGAGGGCCCGGCGTTCGGCGCCGACCATCACCTCGGGCAGCCGGGGCAGCAGTTCGGAGATGCCGGCCCGCAGGCGGGCGGTCTCACCGGCCACGTCGATCGGCGAGCGCCGGGTGCTGACCAGCCAGCGGACGGCCCGGTCGAGCAGCCGCCGGGTCTCCAGGAAGACCAGGGTCTGCGCGGCGGTCGGCACCTGGTTGTCGAGCGCCTCACCGGCGGCCCAGACCTGTTCGAGGCCGTAGACGTCCCGGATCACCACGTAGGCGCGGATGATGTCGGCGGCCGACGCCCCGCTCTCCTCCATGGCACGGTGCACGAACGACGTACCGCCGCGATTGACGATCTCGTTGACCAGCGACGTGGAGATGATCTCCCGCCGCAACCGGTGTCCGGCCATCCGGCCGGCGAAGCGCTCGCGCAGCGGCGACGGGAAATACTGCGTGAGTACGCCGGTGGTCCAGGGTTCGTCGACCAGGACGTCGGCGAGGACCTCACGTTCCAAACTGATCTTGACGTACGCCAGCAGAACAGCGAACTCCGGAGCCGAGAGGCCTTCCCCGTTCTCGTGCCGGACGGCGAGTTCCTTGTCGGTGGGCAGCGCCTCGAGTTCCCGGTTGAGTTCGCCGCGCTCCTCCAGCGCCTTGAGCATCCGCCGGTGCACCGGCAGCAGCGAGTGGGCTTGCGCGCGGGCGTTGCCGAGCGCCATGGCCTGCTCGTAGTTGTCGCGCAGCACCATGTCGCCGACCTCGTCGGTCATCATGGCGAGCATCTCGTCCCGCTCGGGCAGGGTCATCTCCCCGTCGACGACCGCGCCGCCGAGCAGGATCTTGATGTTGACCTCGTGGTCCGAGCAGTCGACACCTGCCGAGTTGTCGATGAAGTCGGTGAACACCCGGCCGTCGGCCCGGGCGAACTCGATCCGGCCACGCTGGGTGAGCCCCAGGTTGCCGCCCTCGCCGACCACCTTGACCCGCAGGTCGGCGCCGTTCACCCGGATCGCGTCGTTGCCCTTGTCACCGACTTCGGCGTGGGATTCCGAGGCGGCCTTCACGTACGTCCCGATGCCGCCGTTGAAGAACAGGTCGACCGGCGCGAGCAGGATGGCCCGCATCAGGTCGCCGGGGCTGATCACGGCCGCCTCGCCGAGACCGAGCGCCTCCCGGACCTGCGGGCTGACCGGGATCGACTTCGCGGACCGGGGGTAGACGCCGCCGCCCTCGCTGATCAGGGCCTTGTCGTAGTCGTCCCAGGAGGACCGGGGCAGGTCGAACAGCCGCTTTCGTTCCTCGTACGAAATAGCTGAATCGGGGTCGGGATCGAGGAAGACGTGGCGGTGGTCGAAGGCGGCGATCAGCCGGATGTGCCGGGAGAGCAGCATGCCGTTGCCGAAGACGTCGCCGGACATGTCGCCGACGCCGACCACGGTGAAGTCCTGCGTCTGGGTGTCCACGCCCAGGTCCCGGAAGTGTTTCTTGACCGACTCCCAGGCGCCACGGGCGGTGATGCCCATCTTCTTGTGGTCGTAGCCGGCCGAGCCGCCGCTGGCGAACGCGTCGCCCATCCAGAACTCTTTGCCGACCGAGATCTCGTTGGCGATGTCACTGAAAGTGGCGGTGCCCTTGTCCGCGGCGACCACGAGATAGGGGTCGTCGCCGTCGTGCCGGACCACCTCGGGCGGCGGCACGATCTTGCCGCTCTGGATGTTGTCGGTGACGTCGAGCAGGGCGGTGATGAAGCGCTTGTAGCACTCGACCGCCTCGTCCCGGTCGCCCGGTTTCTGCTTGAGCACGAAGCCGCCCTTGGCGCCGACCGGCACGATCACCGAGTTCTTCACCATCTGCGCCTTGACCAGGCCGAGCACCTCGGTCCGGAAGTCCTCGCGCCGGTCCGACCAGCGCAGGCCACCGCGGGCCACCGCACCGAACCGCAGGTGCACACCCTCGAAGCGCGGCGAGTAGACGAAGATCTCGAACTTGGGCCGGGGCTGCGGCAGGTCCGGGATCGCCTGCGGGTCCAGCTTGAAGGCCACGTACGACTTCGGCCGGCCCTCCGGGCCCCGCTGGAAGAAGCTGGTCCGCAGCGTCGCCTCGATCAGGGTCAGGTAGGAGCGCAGGATCCGGTCCTGGTCCAGGCTGTCCACCTGGTCGAGCAGGCCGGTGATCTCGTCACGGACCTCGGCGGACCGCCGGGCACGCTCGGCCTCGCCCACCTCCAGAGCCGGCGAGAACCGGGTCTCGAAGAGACGCACCAGCAGGCGGGCGATCTCCGGGTAGGTGGTGAACGTCGACTCCAGGTAGCGCTGGGAGAAGACGTTGCCGGTCTGCCGCAGGTACTTCGCGTAGGCGCGCAGCACCACCACCTGACGCCAGGTCAGGCCGGCCAGCAGGACCAGCTCGTTGAAGCCGTCCACCTCGGCCTCGCCCCGCCACGCCGCGGCGAACGCGTTCTCCACCTGCGGGCGCACCTCGGCCAGCTCGCGGTGGCCGGTCGGCGGCAGCAGGCCGAAGTCGTACAGGTAGATGACCCCGTCGTCGCGGCGGATCTCGTACGGCCGCTCGTCGGTGACCCGCACACCCAGCGAGTGCAGCACCGGCAGGACGGCGGAGAGCATCATCGGCTCGCCGTACCGGTAGACCTTGAACCGGACGTCACGCTCGTCCGGCTCGGGGGTGCCGTCCTGCCCCAGCCGGCGGCGACGGAACAGGTGCATGGACAGCTGGCCGGCCTCGTCCAGCAGCTCCAGCTTGGCCAGGTCCTGCATGCCCTCGTACGGCGTATGGGTGTTCTTGTAGCTGTCCGGCAGTGCCGCCGAATAGCGCAGGAACAGGCGCCGGGCCTGCTCGTCACCGAGCTTGCGCTCCAGCACCAGGGAGAAGTCGTCGTCCCACATCCGGGTCGCGTCGGCCAGCAGCTCGGCCAGCGCGTTCGGGTCCAGCTGACCGGGCGGCGCGGCCGGGTCGGTGCGCACGATGAAGTGCACCCGCGCCAGCAGCCGCTCGGTGACCCGGGTGGTGTAGTCGACACCGACCCCGTTCAGCTCGCGCAGCAGGATCTCCTGCATGCGCAGCCGGTTGCCGGTGGTGAACCTGTCCCGGGGCAGGTAGATCAGGCAGCTGATGAACCGGCCGTACCCGTCCCGGCGCAGGAACAGACGCAACTGCCGACGACCCGCCATCCGCAGTACGCCGATGACCGCCTCGTACAGATCATCGGTCTTGATCTGGAAAAGCTCGTCGCGCGGGTACGTCTCCAGGATCTGCAGCAGGTCCTTGCCGGAGTGGCCACGGGGCGACAGACCGGACCGGTCCATCACCTCCTGCACCTTGCGCCGGACCACCGGCAGCTCCCGGACACTGGTGCGGTAGGCGGAGCTGGAGAACAGGCCCAGGAAGCGGCGCTCACCGACCACGTTGCCGGCGTCGTCGAACGACTTCACGCCGATGTAGTCCAGATATGCCGACCGGTGCACGGTGGCCCGCGAGTTCGCCTTGGTGATCATCAGGAGCCGCTGTTCCATGGCCCGCTCGTACACCTCGGGGGCCATCTCGGCGGCCAGCCGCCGCGGCTTCCCGGCGCCACGCAGTATCCCCAGCCCGCTGCCCGGGGACGCGGTCAGCAGCCCCTCGGCGTCCAGCCGGTACTCCCGGTAACCGAGGAAGGTGAAGTGGTCGTCGGCCAGCCACCGGAGCAGCTCGATCGAGTCGGTGACGTCCTTGTCCGGGACCGGCAGCGTGGTGCCGGACAGCTCGTCGGCGATGTCCACCGCGCGCTGCCGCATCTTCGGCCAGTCCTCGACCGCGTCGCGCACGTCGGTGAGCACCCGGCGCACCTCGTTGAGCAGCTGCTCACGGGCCTCCGGCCGGCGCACCGGGTCGATCTCGATCCGGATCCAGCTCTCCACCAGGTCGCCGTCGATGGCGTCGTCCGGCTCCACCTCCGGCTCCAGCTGGGCGAGCGCGCCGAGCGGCTCCCGGCGCACCACGATCAGCGGATGCACCATCAGGTGGGCCTGGAGGTTGTGCGCGGTCAGCAGCGCTATCACCGAGTCGACCAGGAACGGCATGTCGTCGGTGACGATCCGCAGCACGCTGTGCGACTGCGGGCCGGTGGGCTCGGTGATGGCCAGTTTCAGCTCGCCGGGCAACCGGTCCCGGGCCAGCTCGCGGTGCTCCACCGCGGCGGCGAACATCTCGTCCGGCGTGTAGCCGACCAACTCCTCGTCGGGTGCGAACCGCCAGAAGCGGCCCACCAGCGACGCGGTGGTGTGGTCGTCACCCGCGCGGTCGACCGCCTGGGCCACCAGCCGCTCGGCGTTCGGCACCTCGTCGTCGATCTCACCCTCGTCGACGAGTCGCTCGGGCTGCATTAACGCAGTCTGATCAGAATCGGTCGCTGCTTCATCGGCGACAGCCATGGTCCGGCGCTCCCCTCACCCACGGCACTGTGGGCTCGAACATGTCGAGCACAGCCTAGAACTACCACCCCAGGACCGTTCACACCCAGGGTGTGCCAGTGGTCGTTCAGGCGGTATCACCCAGGACGGGCCACCCACGACGGGCATGTACCCATTACCGTGCGTCCTAGCCGACCTCCCACCCGTTCGAAGGGAACCGCATGCGCCGCACCACGGCCGGCCTGGCCGCCCTGCTCCTGCTCACCACGGGGGGATTGGCCGGCTGCTCCACGGAACCACCCGGGGACACCGTCGACGCCTTCCTGAAAGGCTGGACCACCGGCGGCGACCTGAACGCGGTCGGGTTCGTGACAGCGGCCGGTGGGAAGATCGCCGCCGCCGACGTCTCCACCCAGATCCGTGAGCTCTACGGCGACCTCACCGGGCGGCCCCTCGCGGTCAGCACCGCCGGGGACACCAAGGAGAACGGGGACAACGCCACCACGCCGATCACGGTGAAATGGACGCTGCCCGGCAACGTCGAGTGGAGCTATCCGAGCACCGTGCGCTCCACCAAGGCCAACACCGACGGCTGGCAGGTCGTCTGGGAACCCGCCCTGGTCCAGCCCGACCTGGCGGCCGGCGAGAAGCTGCGGCTGCGCCGGGTCGCCGCCGAGCGCGCCGCCGTCGTCGACGGTGCGGACAAGCCGCTGGTCTCGCCGCAGAAGGTGGTGACCATCGGGGTCAGCCCGGAGAAAATCAAGGACGTCGCGAAACTCCAGACCGACCTGGCCAAGGCGTTCGCCAAGGTCGAGGTGGACGTCGACATGGGCGATCTCAAGGATCGGGTGAGCAAGGCCGATCCGGGCGCCTTCCTCGATCTGGTCACTCTCCGCCGCGCGGTCTACGACAAGATCAGGGCGGACGTACGGCCACTCGCCGGCACCGTCTTCCGCGAGGAGACCCGGCAGCTCGCGCCCACCCGGGAATTCGCCCGCGCCGTGCTCGGCACCGTCGACGCCGCCACCGAGGAGGACATCGGCAACTCCGAAGGGGCGCTGGCCATCGGTGACGTGACCGGGCACGGCGGGCTGCAGCAGAAGTACGAGGCCACGCTCCGCGGCACCCCGGGACTCTCGGTGGTGATCGCCCGGGAGGCGGCCGACGGAGCCACCGAGGACACCAAGCTGTTCACCTCCGAACCGGTCGCCGGCAAGGCGATCAAGGTGACCATCGACACCGCGGTGCAGACCGCCGCCGACGCCGCCCTGACCGCGGAGAAACAGCCCAGCTCGCTGGTCGCCGTCCGGGTCAGCGACGGTGCCGTGCTGGCCGCCGCCAACGGGCCCGACGCGGGCGGGGTCAACACCGCGTTCACCGGCCAGGTTCCACCCGGGTCGACCTACAAGATGATTTCCGCGTACGGACTACTCGCCCGTGACGCCGTTACCGCCGACACCGTCGTCGACTGTCCGAAAACGGTCAACGTCGACGGTCGTGAATTCAAGAACTCGCACGATCAGGCGCTCGGCAAGGTCGCGTTCCACGTCGACTTCGCAAAATCCTGCAACACGGCGTTCGCCAACCTGGCGCCCAAGCTCACCGCCGCGGGGCTGCAGGAGGCCTCCACCGCACTCGGCATCGGCGCCCCCTGGGACCTCGGCCTCGAATCCAACGCCGGACAGGTCTCCGACGGCGGCACCTCCACCGAACTCGCCTCCGCCGTCTTCGGACAGGGCAGCACCGTGGTGAGCCCGCTCGCCATGGCCGTCGCCACGGCATCCGTCGCCAAAGGCCAGTACCAGCCGCCGAAGCTGGTCCTCGAACCTGCGCCCGCCAATCCCGGGACCGCGGGGGCTCAGCTCGACCAGGAAGCGTTGACCGCTCTGCGGGCGATGATGCGGGAAGTGGTCACCGGGGGTACCGGAACTGCTTTGAAGAGTGTTCCCGGTAAGCCTGTGTTCGGGAAGACCGGTACCGCTGAGTTCCAGACGGGGTCTGAGGACACCCACTCCTGGTTCATCGGGTACCAGGACGATGTCGCCTTTGCTGTCATGGTTCAGAAGGGTGGGGCAGGGGCGGAAGCCGCGGTTCCCATCGCCAAGCGGTTCCTTACCGGGCTCAACAAGTAGTCGCTGCCCCCTGGTGGGGGCGGTTTTGGGGCGGCGGTGGCCCACTCCGGGCGGTCAGGCTTGATCCCTCCGTGGGCCACCGCCGCCCCAAAACCTTGGATGGTTCCTGAGCTGCGGGAATCCGGGGGTGAGGTGCGGGATTCCGGGTGGGCGGATGACCCCGCACCGACCGTCGACCCGGACCGGACGCCACACCCGGACCGGACGCCATACCGGGACCGGATGCCACCCTCAGACCGGGCGGCACACCGGAGTGGGCGCCACCCTGGACTCGGATGTCGACCCGGGCTGGGTGGCACCCTGGGCTGGGTGGCATCGGCGAGGGTCATCGCCGCGAATCGTTACTGAGGCGCTGGGTGGTGGTGGCTCGGGGCTTTCAGGCTGCGCCGGGTGAGAAGCCGCCGAATGGGCCGGAGCCTGCGGCTGGCGGGTAGCTGCTTGCCGCGGGCGGGTCCACCGGCGGGCGTGGGCGCAGCATTCCGGGACGGGTGGCAGGTAGCGGTTCCGAGTCGAGCAGCGGGTTCGAACCCAACGGCCGCGACAACAAGCGGACCTCGTTGCCACCCCGATCCGGTTCCGGCAGACGGTTCACCGGGACAGGATGCTCCACCACCGGCTCGGGCTTCTCCCCAGCCCTCACATCCCCAG
>NZ_BOMG01000035.1 GCF_016862075.1 Actinoplanes couchii
CCACCGCATCCTCGGAACCGGCACCATCAACCACCGCATCCTCAGGATCGGCACCATCAGCCACCGCGTCCTCGGCCGCGGCGTCATCAGCTACTACATCCTCGGCCGTAGGGTCGTCAGCCACTACGTCCTCGGCCGCTGGGTCGTCAGTCGCCGTGGTCTCGGGAACGGAAGCATCAGCAACCGCGTCGCCATCGCCAGGTGGCGCATCCGAAGGCACTGTTCCTTCGGCTGCAGCAGCCGGCTCGAACTCCTCTTCCGGAACCGACGGGATCGACGGGACCAGATCGGCGTCGGCGTCGGCGTCGGCGTCGGCCAGAGTCAGCGCTCCGGCTTCCGGATCACCGTCCGCCGCGCTCGAATCGGCGTCCTCCGCGATCCGGTCACCGACTGCCGCGCTCGAATCGGCGTCCTCCGCGCTCGGATCGCCGCCTTCCGTGATCGGGTTACTGACCGACGCGATTGGTTCGGCGTCCTCCGAGGACTCGCCCTCCGAGCCTTCACCGGCGGGCTTCTCGCCGGGGCCGTCCGAGGCGAGGGCCGCTGCCAGGACGAAGTCGGCATCGCTCGTCAGGCTGTCACCAAAGTCGCCCGGTGGCTGTGCGTCCTCGGCCCGTCCTTGATTCGGGTCCGTCTGCGCCAACGGCTCATCAGCCGCAAGATCCGCGGATGCAGGATCGCCAACCGTAGGCTCGTCATCCACCGGGATGCCCGCCGCATGGTTCTCCCCCGCGATGTCCCCGGCTGCCAGGTTGTCGGCAGTGGAAGCGTCCGTCGCGAGTTTGTCGGCAGTGGAAGCGTCCGTCGCGAGTTTGTCGGCCGCAAGGTCCTCGACCGCAAAGTCCTCCACCACATGGTTCTCGGCCGCATGGTTCTCGGCCGCAAAGTCCTCCACCACATGGTTCTCGGCCGCATGGTTCTCGGCCGCATGGTTCTCGGCCGCAAAGTCCTCCACCGCATGATTCTTGGGCGCGTGGTTCTCGGCCGCGAGGTCCTCCGCAGCGACCTCCTCGGCCGCCAGGTTGTCGGCCGTGAGGGTGTCAGTCGCGAGGCTTTCGGCCTCCGCTGGCTCATCGATGGCGAAGGACGTCGAGGTGAGGGCGTCTGACGGATAATCCTCGACGGTTTCGTCTCGCAGCGCTGGTGGCCGGCCGTCGACCGCTCTGGTGATTATCAAGTCGAGAGTGGTCACCGCGGGTGGGCGCTCGACCGCTTCCGGCTCGGCGACGGCGGACGAATCGGCATCGGCATCGGCATCGGCATCGGCATCGGCAAGATCGTTGTCGGCAAACTCGGTGCCGGGCTGATTGTCGGCGGTCCCAAGGCCTACATGATCAGCGGCGGGATCGACCTCGGCGAAATCGGCACCGGCAGGCTCGCCTTCGGCGAACTCGGCGAACTCGGCGCTCGCGGGCTCGCCATCGGCGAAGTCGGCGTTCGCGGGATCACCTTCGGCGGGCTCAGGGTTCGCGGGCCTGACCTCAGTCAAGTCGGCATTCGCGGACTCGCCATCGGCGAAATCGGCGCTCGCGGGATCGGCCTCGGCGAAGTCGGCGTTTGCGGGATCGGCCTCGGTGAAGTCGGTGGTGGGACCGGCGTCAGGGATCTCGGCGGCGGGTTCCACGTCAGCGATCTCGACATCGGCAAGATCGTCGGCGAGATCGCCAGCGGGCTCGATGGTGTCGGATGGATCAGGGACCACAACCGGGTCAGGGTCTGCGGCCGGATCAGGATCTGCGGTCGTGTCGGGGCCAGCGGCCGGATCAGGGTCCGCGACCAGGGCTGAGTCCGCGACCAAGGCGGAGGCCCCGGCCGCGGCCGGGTCAGGCTCTACGACCAGATCGGGGTCTACGACCAGATCAGGGTCGGCGACCAGGTCAGGGTCTGCGACTGGGGCTGGGGCTGGGAGGGTGGTCGGGTTGTGGAGGGCGGCCGGCTCGGAGACCTCGATGGGGTCGGGGAGGACCGTTGTCGGGTGGGTGTCGAGGTCGAGGCGGGCGGCTACCAGGTCGGGGCGGGACGCCGCGTTGCGGACCGGGGAGAGGCCGCTCACCACGGCTGAGGTGATCTCGGCGGCGTAGCGGCCGTCGGGGTCGTAGTCGGGGTCGAAGACGGTTATCTCCACGCCCAGGCAGTGGGGGGACTCGACCAGGCCGGACAGGAGGAGTTCCAGCTCGGGGAAGGCGATGCCGCCGGGGTCGGGGGCGTCCACGGCCGGCATGACCGCCGGGTCGAGGACGTCGACGTCCATGTGCACCCAGTAGCCGGCGCAGTCGACCAGCTGGTCGCGGGCCCATTGGGCGCTGCGGGCGGCGCCCTCGGCGCGCAGGGCGGGCACCGGGCGGGTGATGATGCCGGCGGCCTGGAGGTCGAGGCGGTACTCGTCCTGGGCGCGGATGCCGAGGACCACCACGTCGATGTCGCGGAAGTAGGGGCGGCGGGACTCGATGGCGGCCAGGTCGGCCTGGCCGCGGCCGGTGACCAGGGCGAGGTCCTCGCCGGCGGCGGCGCCCACGTAGGACGCGTTGCCGGGGTGCCGGAAGTCGGAGTGACCGTCCACGAAGACGAGTCCGATGCGGCCGCCGACGGCGTCACCGAGGCGGTGCATGGCGATGCCGGAGCCGATCAGTATCGAGCAGTCGCCGCCGAGCACGACCGGGAACTCGCCGTTGTCCAGGATGGCGCCGATCCGGTCGGCGAGCGCCTTGGAGTAGGCGGCGATCTCCGGGGCGTGGGCGACACCGTCACCGGGACGCCAGTCGCCCGGGTCGTACCGCGGCGGGGTGAGACAGCCCGCGTCGCGGGCGCCGAGCCGGGCCAGCAGACCTTGGTCGCGGAGGGCGCCGGGCGCCTTGGCACAGCCCGGCACCGACGTCGCGGTGGGCGGGCGCAGGCCGAGATTGGACGGTGCGTCCAGAACGGCGATGCGACGCACGACGCCCTCCTTGTCCTCGAATTCCTAGAAGAGTGCGCTGGCCAGGGCGCGTCGCGCGCCGGCGACCGCGGGGTCGTCGGGGCCGGCCACGGCGAACAGCGACAGCAGGTGTTTGCGGACCGCGTCCCGGTCGTCACCGAAGGTCTTCTTGACCAGGGCGACGAGCCGCGCGTACGCCAGATCGGCCTGTCCGCTGAGCACCTCGATGTCGGCGGCGAGCCGCTGGGCCTCGACGTCGTCGGGGGAGGTCTCGGCCTTGGCCAGGGCGGTGGCCGGGTCGACGCCGGCGATCCGCCGGTAGAGCTCCACCTGGGCGAGGCCGGACTCGGCGGCCGCGTCGGCGGGCGCCTCGGCGAGGATCTTCCGGTACGCCGCCTCGGCCGCGTCCAGGTCGCCGGTCATCAGGGCGTCGTCGGCGGCGTCCAGGCGCGGGTCCTCGGGGGCGGCGACGCTGACGCCGGCCGCCTTGAGGACGGCGTCGATGTACTGCCGGATCTGGGTCTCCGGCAGGACTCCGCTGAAGCCCTCCACCGGCTGGCCGCCGATCAGAGCGGTGACCTGCGGGATGCCCTGGACCCGGAAGGCCTGCGCGAGGCGCGGGCTGACGTCCACATTGACCTTGCCGAGGATCCACGCCCCCGCGTACTCCCCGGCGAGGCGCTCCAGCACCGGCGAGAGCTGCTTGCAGGGCTCGCACCAGTCGGCCCAGAAGTCCAGCAGGATCGGCGTCTCCACCGACCGCTCCAGGACGGACTGGAACTCGGCGTCGGTGACCTCGATGATGGTCTCCGGGGCGACGCCGGGGATGCCGGGAACAGCGCCGGGGGTCTCTCCGGCGGGGGCCGCGGGGCGGCTCGGCGCGGCGGGTCTGGCCGGCGGCGAGGGGCGCAGCGCGCTGAGATCGACCGCGCCGCGGGTGAAGATCGACGGAGTGGTCCGTGGGTCGCTCATGGTTACCTAGTCTCGCACGCTGTCACGGCTGTTCGCGTCGCCACCGGCCCGCCGATATCGGACGTCACAGGCGCTGTCAGAAGCGGGGCGGCTCCCGGTAGACGCCCCACTCCGATTTGAGCACACCGCAGATCTCTCCGAGGGTCGCTTCGGCGCGCGCGGCGTCGAGCATGGCCGGGATCATGTTCCGCCCGTCCCGCGCGGCGGCGACCATGTCGTCCAGGGCGGCTTTCACGCGTACGGCGTCGCGGTCGGCCTTGCGGTCGGTCAGATCGCGTCGTTGCGCTTTCTCGACCTCGTGCGACACCCGGAGGATCTCCAGTTCCTTCGCGACGGTGCCGGTGTGCGCGTTGACACCGACCACCTTTTTGTCGCTCCGCTCCACGGCCTGCTGGTACGCGAAGGCAGCCTCGGCGATGTGGGTGGTGAACCAGCCGTCCTCGATGCCGCGCAGGATCCCGGCGGTGATGCTGCCGTCGTGGCCGAGTTCCCGGATGCGGGTGAAGATCTCCTCCGCTTCGGCCTCGATCCGGTCGGTGAGGGCCTCCACGTACCACGAGCCGCCGAGCGGATCGGCGACGTTCACCACGCCGGTCTCCTCCATCAGGACCTGCTGGGTGCGCAGGGCGATCTCGGCGGATTCGTCGGTGGGCAGGGCGAGGGTCTCGTCGAGGGCGTTGGTGTGCAGCGAGTTGGTGCCGCCGAGGATCGCGGCGAGGGCTTCGACGGCGGTCCGGACCACGTTGTTGACCGGCTGCTGGGCGGTGAGCGACACCCCGGCGGTCTGCGTGTGGAACTTCAGCCACTGTGCTTTCTCGCTGGTGGCGCCGTAGTCGTCGCGCAGGTGCCGGGCCCAGATCCGGCGGGCGGCCCGGAATTTGGCGATCTCCTCGAAGAAGTCGACGTGGGCGTCGAAGAAGAAGCTGAGGCCGGGGGCGAAGGTGTTCACGTCGAGGCCGCGGGACAGGCCGAGTTCGACGTAGCCGAAGCCGTCGGCGAGGGTGTACGCCAGCTCCTGCGCGGCGGTCGAGCCGGCTTCCCGGATGTGGTACCCGCTGACCGAGAGCGGTTTGTACCGGGGGATCTCGGCCGCGCAGTACTCCATCAGGTCGCCGATCAGGCGCAGGTGCGGCTCGGGCGCGAACAGCCACTCCTTCTGCGCGATGTACTCCTTGAAGATGTCGGTCTGCAGGGTGCCGTCGAGCTTCGACAGGTCGGCGCCCTGGCGTTCGGCGGCGACCAGGTACATCACGAAGACCGGCACGGCCGGGCCGGAGATGGTCATGCTGGTGGTGACGTCCTGCAGCGGGATGCCGTCGAAGAGCACGTCCATGTCGGCGGCCGAATCGACGGCGACCCCGCAGTGGCCGACCTCGCCGAGGGATTCCGGCTCGTCGGAGTCGCGGCCCATCAGGGTGGGCATGTCGAACGCGACGCTGAGGCCACCACCGCCGGCGGCCAGGATCATCTTGTAGCGCTCGTTGGTCTGCCGGGCGTTGCCGAAGCCGGCGAACTGCCGGATCGTCCAGGCCCGCCCGCGGTACCCGGTGGGGTGCAGGCCACGGGTGAACGGGAACTCGCCCGGCCAGCCGATCCGCTCGAAACCGGGATGGCCGGCCCCGTCCGGCGGGCCGTAGACCGGGTCGACCTCGGCACCGGAGAGGGTGGTGAAGTCGGCGTCGCGCTTGCGGGCGGCGTCGTAGCGTCGTTGCCAGCGCTCCCGGCCGGCGTGGATCTCGGCAGCGTCCATCCCGCCATCGTAGAGCAGAACTGAACGATCGCTAAGGATTCCATCGATCATCGTGGTGAATGAACGACAAGGGATTTCCCCACTGTCGCGGAGGCCCGGTCCGGACAACGCTGGAGGACGACGCAGTCCTTCCTCCACAGCCCCGGCGGCGCCCGCCAACGCTGCCGGGGCTCCCCGCCCTCAGAGGTCAGGGAGCCGGTGGTCGAAGATCCAGGCCTGCGGATCGCCCTTGCGGTGCAGCAGCCGCATCACCGTGGGCGTCATCGCGTCCCGGATCGCGGCGCCGACCGGCCCGGCCACCTTCGTGCTGCTCGACCGCCGTCCGTAGGCGACGACCTTCTCGACCCGGGGCCGGCGGATCGTGACGTAGTCGGCGAGCGCCTCCGGCACCCCGTCGTGCCGTCGCAGACAGTCACCGAGGACCACGGCGTCCTCCAGCGCCATCGACGCGCCCTGGCCGGAGGACGGCGCGACGGCGTGCGCGGCGTCACCGGCCAGCACGATCCGGTCGC
Organism: Actinoplanes couchii; assembly: GCF_016862075.1. Lineage (GTDB taxonomy): Bacteria > Actinomycetota > Actinomycetes > Mycobacteriales > Micromonosporaceae > Actinoplanes > Actinoplanes couchii. The sequence continues at coordinate 6,149 of NZ_BOMG01000035.1, forward strand.
GGTGCCAGTGCGGGATCCGGCGCAGGTCGCGGGTGTTCCACGGGCCGGCGATCTCGGCGGTCGCCCGGATCAGCCCGGCGGCCGGCTCCCCCTCGGCCAGCTCCAGCAGATGGGCCCGCCAGCTCTCCGGGGTGAACTCGCCCGGCCGTACCGGCTGCTTGCGGGGTGGGTTGGCGAACCACCAGACCGATCCGTCCGGCGCGGTGGCCCAGCCGAAGAACGCCCGCCGCCCGAACGACATCCGCATCTCCCCCGGCCGCGACGCGAGCTCCGCGGGCACCGGGCCGTCGGTGAAGCCCCCGGTGTCGAGCAGGCCCAGATGGAACGGCTCAGGGGCTTCAGGATCAATGGCTCTGCGGGTACGGGAACGCAGACCGTCCGCCCCGACCAGCAGGTCGGCACCGGCCGTGGCGCCGTTGCCGAACGTGACGGTCACCCCGTCCGGCCCGGTCGTGGCGGCGGTGAGGCGATGCCCGTACCGGATCTCCACGCCCTGTCCCCGCACCTCCGCCCGCAGTGCCGCGGAGAGATCGGCCCGCCGGATCGAGGTGGTGACCGTCCCGTCCGGCAGCGGGCCACCGAGCGGCAGTTCGGCCAGCAGCCGCCCGGTGGCGCCGGACAGCCCGAGCACCGGGGTGGCGAACCCGCGGGCCAGCACCACGGCCGGGTCCATGCCGAGCGAGCGCAGCGCGTTCACCCCGTTGACCGCGAGGGTCAGCCACAGCCCCCGCTCGCCGTCGTCCGGCTCGGTGGCCTCGTAGATCACCGGCGCCCATCCGGCATGCCGGAGGGCGATGGCGGTGGCGGTCCCGGCGATGCCGCCGCCGATCACCGCAGCATTTTTAGTCATACAATTACTATTAATGAGATGACTAAGAATCGTCAAGGCCTAAGCTCAGGGTCATGAAGCGGTCCCCACTGGCGATGGTTCTGCTGGCACTGCTCGTGGAGGCGCCGATGCACCCGTACCGGATGCAGCAGGTGATCAAGCACCGCGGCCAGGACCAGCTGGTCAACGTGGCGCAGCGCAACAGCGTCTACCAGACCCTGGACCGGCTGGTCCGGGAGGGACTCGCGCGGCCCGGCGGCACCAGCCGGGAGGCGGGACGGCCGGAACGCACCGTCTACGAGATCACCGACGAGGGCACGGCCGCCCTGCGCCGCTGGCTGCTGGAGATGCTGCCCGAGCCGGCCCGGGAGTTCCCGGAGTTCCCGGTGGCGCTCGCCTTCCTGCCGACGCTCAGCCCGGCCGAGACCCGGGAGCTGCTGGCACGCCGGGTCGAGACGCTCACCGCGCGGATCGCCGGGATCGAGGCGCAGGCCCCGGCCGGGCTGCCCCGGTTGTTCCTGATCGAGGACGAATACCGGACCGCGCTGCTGCGGACCGAGCGGGACTGGCTGCGCGGGTTGGTCGACGACCTCGGCGACGGCAGCCTGACCTGGAGCCGCGAGATGATCGAGGAGACGCTGGCCCGGTTCGGGTGATCAGTGCCCGAGGGCGGCCAGCAGTGACTCTGCGGCGGCGTACGGCGAAAGGTCACCCTGGGCGACGCGGGCCGCGAGATCGGGAAGGACCGTGCCGTCCCGCAGATCCCCCATCCGGCCCCGCAGGGTGCCCAGGGCCAGCGCCGAGATCTCCGCGGCGGCCCGTTGCTCCCGGCGTTTGCGCAGCGTGCCGCTGCTCTCCAGCCAGTCACGGTGTTTGCCGATCGCGGCCACCACGTCGTCGATGCCCTCGTTCTTGACGGCGACCGCGCGCACCACCTGCGGCCGCCACTCGCCCGGACCGCGCCCACCGAGAGCGAGCATGCCCTGGATGTCGCGATGGGTGGCGTCGGCGCCGGGCCGGTCCGCCTTGTTGATCACGAAGACGTCGGCGATCTCCAGGACCCCGGCCTTGACCGCCTGGATCGCGTCGCCCATCCCGGGTGCGAGCAGCACCAGCGTGGTGTCGGCCAGCGAGGCGATCTCCACCTCGGCCTGACCGACCCCGACCGTCTCCACCAGGATCACGTCGCACCCGGCGCCCTCCAGCACCCGGACCGCCTGCGGGGTGGCCGCCGACAGCCCGCCGAGCTGCCCGCGGCTGGACATCGACCGGATGTAGACGCCCGGGTCGGCGGTGTGGTCCTGCATCCGGATCCGGTCGCCGAGGATGGCCCCGCCGGTGAACGGGCTGGACGGGTCGACGGCCAGCACCCCGATCCGGTGCCCGGCCAGGCGCAACGCCCGGACCAGCTCGTTCGTCGTGGTGGACTTGCCCACCCCGGGCGCGCCGGTGAGACCGACCACCCGGGCCCGGCCGGCCGACGGCGCCATCGCGGCGGCCACCTCGGGCAGGGCCGGATCACCGTCCTCCACCAGGCTGATCAGACGGGCGACGGACCGCGCGTCGCCCTCCCGGGCCTTGGCCACCAGGGAGGGCACGTCACGCGACCGCCGCACGGTCATGCGGCCGGAACCCGGACCAGCAGCGCGTCGCCCTGGCCGCCGCCGCCGCAGAGACCGGCCGCGCCCAGCCCGCCGCCGCGCCGCCGCAGCTCCAGGGCGAGGGTGAGGACCAGCCGGGCGCCGGACATGCCGATCGGGTGGCCCAGGGCGATGGCACCGCCGTTCACGTTGACGATGTCCTCGTCGACCTTCAGCTCACGCGCGGACTGGATCACCACCTGGGCGAAGGCCTCGTTGATCTCGACCAGGTCGAGGTCGTCCGCGGTCAGGCCGGCCTTGCCCAGCGCGTGCTTGATCGCGTTGGCCGGCTGGGACTGCAGCGAGCTGTCCGGGCCGGCCACGTTGCCGTGCGCGACGATCTCGGCGAGCCAGGTCAGCCCCAGCTCCTCGGCTTTCGCCCGGCTCATCACCACCACCGCGGCCGCGCCGTCGGAGATCGGTGAGGAGGTGGCCGCGGTGATCGTGCCGTCCGGGGTGAACGCCGGGCGCAGCGCCGCCAGCGACTCGGCGGTGGCGCCGGGGCGCACGCCCTCGTCGCCGTCGATCGTCCCGGACTCCCGGCCACCGCCCGGAACCGCGACGATCTCCTCGGCGAACCGGCCCTCGCGCTGCGCGGCGGCGGCCCGCTGGTGGCTCAGGGCGGCGAAGGCGTCCTGCCGCTCCCGGGTGATGCCCAGCCGGACCCCGCTGGCCTCGGTCGACTCGCCCATCGAGATGCCGGCCCACGGGTCCATCAGGCCGTCGAACGCGGCGTGGTCACGCACCAGCACGTCACCGAACTTACGGCCCTGGCGCTGGTCGGTCAGCAGATGCGGCGCGTTGGTCATCGACTCCATGCCACCGGCCACCACGATGTCGAACTCGCCGGCCCGGATCAGCTGGTCGGCCAGCGCGATCGCGTCCAGGCCGGACAGGCACACCTTGTTGACGGTGACGGCGGGGGTGGACATCGGGATGCCGGCGGCCACCGCGGCCTGCCGGGCCGGGATCTGACCACAGCCGGCCTGGAGCACCTGGCCCATGATCACGTACTCCACCTGGGTGGGCTCGATGCCGGCCCGGCCGAGGGCGGCGGCGATGGCGTGCCCGCCGAGGGCGGTGGCGGGCAGATGCTTGAGGTTGCCGAGCAGGCGCCCCATCGGGGTCCGGGCGCCACTGACGATGACGGAGCTGGTCACGGTCACGATCCATTCTGCGGGGGCCCGGGGCCGGCCTTAACGATGGGTCAGGTACGAGACTATCCGCATGATTGACAACACACCGAGTACCGGTGCGGCCGAGAATGTCACATTCCCCGGTTTGCTCCGCATCGATCACGTCGGCATCGCGGTGCCCGATCTGGACGAGGCGATCCGCTTCCACCAGGAGACCTTCGGGCTGCGCTGTGTGCACCAGGAGATCAACGAGGAGCAGGGTGTCCGCGAGGCGATGCTGGCGGTCGGCGACGGCGACGGCCCGCGGATCCAGCTGCTCGCCCCGGCCCGGCCCGACTCGGCGATCGCCAAGTTCATCGGCCGCAGCGGCCCGGGGCTCCAGCAACTCGCCTACACGGTCGCCGATGTGGAGGCCGCCGCCGCGGCGCTGCGGGCCCGCGGTTTGCGCCTTCTGTACGACGCGCCGAAACGGGGCACCGCCGGATCCCGGATCAACTTCGTGCACCCCAAGGACGCCGGCGGGGTCCTGGTAGAGCTCGTCGAGCCCGCGGCCGGGGGTACTCCGGCCGGGTGAATCCCCCTGACGTGGCCCCGGTCTCCTGGCAGTATCGGGGCCATTGAGCAGCGCCGACGGCGTCACGGATGGGACCGGGATCACCCGGAGACCCGAGTGGCCAGGTGGCAGCGGGACCACGGACGGCCGACCGGTCCGGCGTGGCTTATGTCCGAACGTGCCGGGGCCGGTCTACGGTCCAGCTCAAAGCTGATCTACGATGCGGTTCGGATGCCCTTCGGCTCTTGCATGTCCGCCCCCTTCTCGCCAGGATGGCGCAATGCCCCAGCAGCAGGATCAGAACCTGGCCTTCTTCGAGACCGCGAACTCCCAGCACGACTTCACCGTCGTCCTGCGTGGATACGACCGTCATCAGGTCGACGGACACATCGGCCGGCTGCTCGCCGCGCTGAACCAGTCCGAGGCGGCTCGCGGCGAGGCCGAGCAACGGATGAACGACGCGCAGCGTCGCCTGCGCCAGGCCGAGCAGCGACTGAACGCGCTCGAGCAGAAGTTGGCCGACAGCAACAAGCTGCTGGAGGAGAACAACCGGCCGACGCTCTCCGGGCTGGGCACCCGGGTGGAGCAGATCCTGCGTCTCGCCGAGGAACAGGCGAACGACCACCGCAACGAGGCGAAACGGGAGTCCGAGGGCATTCTCTCCGCGGCTCGTCTCGAAGCGCGGGAGATCACCGACAAGGCGCGGGCCGAGGCCGCCGCGATGAAGGCGACCGCCGAGCGTGAGGCCGGCCAGGTCCGCACGCACGCCGAGCGCGAGGCCGCCGAGGCCCGGGTCCAGGCCCGCCGCGAGGCCGACACGCTCCGCTCGGACGCCGACCGCGAGACCAAGCAGCTGCGCTCGGTCACCGCGCACGAGGTCGCCGAGCTGAAGTCGACCGTCGAGCGCGAGGTCGCGTCGCTGCGCGCCACCGCCGAGCGGGAGATCACCCAGGCCCGGGCCAAGGCCGCCCGCGAGGCCGAGGAGAAGCGCGCCGAGGCGACCAAGCTCCTCACCGACGCCCGTGACAAGCGCGACAAGGACCTGCAGGCGCTGGCCCTGGAGATCGCCGAGCGCCGGGAGAAGGCCGAGACCGAGGAGTCCCAGCGGCACGCCGCCCAGGTGCAGGCCACCCAGAAGATGGTGGCCGAGGCCGACCAGCGGTCCCGCGCCGCCGACGAGCGGGCGAAAGAGACCGAGCAGCGCGCCGAGAGCCGCCGGGTCGAGTCGGAGCGGCACGCCGCGGAGACCGTCGAGAAGGCGCGGGCCCTCTCCGAGAAGACCGTCACCGAGGCTCGCCAGGAAGCGAACCGGCTGCTCAGCGAGGCTCGCCAGGAATCCGAGATGACCACCCAGGCGGCCCGCCGCGAGGTCGAGGACCTCACCCGGCAGAAGGACGCGGTCACCAGCCAGCTCGGGCAGATGCTCTCCGGTCTCTCCGGCCTGGTCCCGGGCACCGGCCCGGCCCCGGCGGCCGCCGCTGCCGCTGCCGCTCCCGCCGCGGCTCCGGTCCCTGCCAAACCGGCCGAGGCGCCGGCCCAGCGGGCCCCCGAGCAGGCCGCCCCGGCCGACGGTGACGCGGACGACGCGGAGGCCGACGACGAGCCGGTCGCCGCACAGAATTCCTGACCCTCAGCGAGCCGCCCTCTCCGGTTGCGGAGCCGCCGCAAGTGCGCGACGGTTGACCGGGCGCCCGGGCCGGTGTTGACGAATTCAGGCCGTACCGGAGTTTCTCCGGTACGGCCTGACTCGTTTGGGCGCTTGCCTGGGTTTAATCGCAACTACCCGCATGGTCTCTTTCAACCCGGTGTGTATCGACATGCCACGGGACGATGCGTATGTGAGGATGGAAAGCATGTCGCACGGCGGTGAAATTCTCGGTCTCGGCGGGGAGGCGGCCACCGAGCCCAGCTTCGAGACCGCCCTGCGGGGCTATGAGCGGAAGCAGGTCGAGCGATACGTCACCCGGGCGGAGAACGAGATAGCCGCCCTCCTCAACGACCGCGAGCAGGCGTACTCGCAGATCCAGGCGATGTCCGCCCAGGTCAAGGGTCTGCAGGCGGAGCTGAACCAGGCCCGTCGTAACGCCGGGATGAGCGGTGAGGTGTCGTTCCGGCACCTCGGCCCCCGGGTGGAGCAGATCCTCGCCCTCGCCGAGGAGCAGGGTGAGGCGATCAAGGCCTCCGCCACCGACGACATCGCCAGCCGGCTCGCCGAGGCCGAGCGCATCCGGGCCGAGGCCGAGGCACACGCCCACAACGCCATCCGTGACTTCGAGATCGCGCTGGCCGCGCGCCGGGCCGAGGAGGAGAAGGCCGACGCCGCCAAACGCGCCGCCTCCGACCAGGCCCTGGCCGCCACCCGCCAGTCCGCCGACCAGATGCGCACCGAGGCCGAGGCGGTGCTGACCCGGGCCCGCAACGAGGGCAAGCACATCATCGAGAAGGCCACTCAGGACGCTCAGCGGGCGCGCGCCGAAGTGGACGGTTACGTGCAGTCCACCCGGGTGCAGGCCGAGCAGGAGCTCAAGGCGCTGCGGGAGAAGACCACCCAGGAGGTCACCACCCAGCGCACCGACGCGGAGCGGGAGCAGGCCGAGCTCAAGGCCGCCGTCGACGCGGAGCTGACGGCACGCCGGCAGACGGTGGTGGAAGAGCTGGGCCAGATGCGGGCCGGCGTCGAGAAACAGTGCGCCGACCTGCGCAGCGAGGCCGACAAGTACGCCGAGGAGGTCCTCCGGCGCTCGGACGACCAGGCGACCGCCGTCCGCAAGGAGATCGTCGCCCAGCAGGAGAACATCGCCGAGGCCAAGATGGAGCTGGAGAAGGCTCTGGGCGAGGTGGCCGAGGCCGAGCAGCGCCGGGTCACCGCCCGGGAGGCGGCCGACGCCGGTGAGCAGGAGGCCGAGCGGATCCGGCAGCGGGTGACCGAGACGCAGCAGCAGCTCGAGGTGGAGCTGAAGCGGGTCGCCGACGCCCAGCGCTCGGGCGAGGCCGCCGAGCGGCACGCCGCCGAGGTCCGCCGCCAGGTGCAGCGGGAGGCGAAGCGGGTGGCCGAGCTGGCCGCCGCCGCGGTGATGGCGGCCGCCGCCGACCCGTCGGACGACCCGACCCGGACCGCCGACATCCCGGTGACCGCGGTGGCCTCCGCCCCGGTGCCCGCCCCGGCCACCACCGCGCCGGCTCCGGCCGCTGTCCCGGCCGCCGCTGCCGCGCCGGTTGTCGCCGCCGCGCCGGTCGCCTCCGTCGCACCCGTCCCGGAGTCGCCGGGCAAGGTCACCGCGTCGGCGAAGGTGACGGTTCCGCAGGCCAGCCGGGTCTCCGCGGACGCCGAGTAACACCCGGGACAGGCGGACCCGATGCCGGCCGAGCCGCCACCCCCGGAACCGGAGGAAGAGGAGCCGGCCGAGGCTCCCGCACCCAAGTCGTTCGGTGAGCCGGGGCCGCCTCTGAACCGGCGGAACCCCCTGCTCGTCGGATTCCTCTTCGGACTCGGCCTGATCACGGCGTACTCGCTGTTCCTAGGGGTTCGTAACGCCGCCTCGATCCTCGTCCTGATCTTCGTCGCGCTGTTCCTGGCCATCGGCCTCAACCCGGCGGTGGTCCGGCTGCGGCAGTGGGGACTGCCCCGCGGGGCGGCGGTGGCGATCGTCGCGCTCAGCCTGGTCGCCCTGCTCGCCGGTGGCATCGTCGCGCTGGTCCCGCCGCTGGTCACGCAGACCACCGAGCTGATCAACAACGCTCCGGCGGTGCTGGACAGCCTGCGCCGCAGTCAGACCGTCAACGAGCTGGTGCAGCGGTACGACGTCGCGAACAAGGTGCAGGGCGCCGTCAACGCGGCCACCATCGGCAACGCTCTCGGCGGGGTCGTCGGCGGGGCCCGGCTGCTGTTCGGCACGATCTTCAACATCCTGACCGTGCTGGTCCTGACCATCTACTTCATGGCGGCGTTCGACCGGATCAAGGCCACCGCGTACCGGCTGGTCCCGGCCACCCGACGGGAACGTGTCACGCTGCTCACCGACGAGATACTCACCAAAGTGGGCGCCTACATGGTGGGGGCGCTGGCCATCGCCGTCCTCGCCGGAGCGAGCACCTTCGCGCTGGCCGTCGTCCTCGGGCTGGCCTATCCGTTCGCCCTGGCCGTCGTCGTCGCCATCTGCGATCTCATCCCGCAGATCGGGGCCACTCTCGGTGCGGTGATCGTCAGCCTGGTGGGGGTGGCCTCGTCCGTCACCGACGGGGTGGTCTGCCTGGTGTTCTTCCTGCTCTACCAGCAGATCGAGAACTATCTGATCTATCCGCGGGTGATGCGGCGGTCGGTCCGGGTCAGCGATGTCGCGGCGCTGGTGGCCGCTCTGCTCGGGGTCGGTCTCTTCGGCGTCATCGGTGCGCTGGCCGCCATCCCGATGGTGGCCGCGGTGCAGCTGATCGTGCGCGAGGTCGTCGTCCCGGTGCAAGACTCCCGGTAGGCGGTGGGTCCGGTTCTGGGGCGGCGGTGGCCCACTCCGGGCGGTCAGGCTTGATACCTCCGTGGGCCACCGCCGCCCCAGAACCTTGCGTTCGGCCCAGGTCCTGTGTGGCAGACCCCGTGGGGTCTGCCACACAGGACCTAGCGCTCCACGTTGTCGAAGGCCGCCACCGTGCGGTCTGCGTAGGCGCTCGAGTCGCCGGTCTCCATCGGACCGGCCCATGTGGTCGGGAGCGGGGTGGTCACCTGCGGGGCCACCCGCTGGACGATTTTGTCGATCACCTTTTCCGCGTCGCCGACCCACAGGTGTTTGCCGCCCGGCATCGGGATCACCTCTGCCTGCGGGATCGCGGCGAAACGCTCCCTGGCCTCGTCGGGGCGCAGGTAGTCGTCGAACTCGGGGATCAGGGCCGTCAGCGGCTTGCCGTCCTCCGCCCAGGCCGTCAGGTGTTCGGGCTGCGAGTAGCGCAGCGGCGGGGAGAGCAGGATCGCTCCGTCGACCGTGGGCTCCAGGCCGTACATCAGGGTCAGGTCGGTGCCGAAGGACCAGCCGACCAGCCAGATGTTCGGGAGGTCCGCGAACTCGGCGTACTCGATGGCGGCCGCCACGTCGAAACGTTCGTCCACCGCCTTGGAGAACTCGCCGCCGCTGGTGCCCCGGGTGCTCGACGTGCCGCGGGTGTTGAAGCGGAGCACGGCGATGCCGGCCAGAGCGGGCAGGCGCCACGCGGCCTTGCGGTAGATGTGGCTGTCCATCATGCCGCCGTGGGTGGGGAGCGGGTGCAGGCAGACCAGGGTGGCCACCGGATCCCGGTCCAGGGGGCGGGCCAGCTCGCCCACCAGGGTCACTCCGTCGGCGGTGTGCAGCTCGATGTCCTCGCGACGTGCGGGGAGGATCGAGTTGGCACGGATCTGCTGGTTGCTCATGCCCTGATCTTTACCCATAGCGGGGGGCGTTGCGTGAGCGCTCCACGCCGGGGCCTCTTCTGTCTCTTGCTCGCCAGCAGCCGGAGTGCCAGTGGCGGCGGTCGGTCAGGTCTCCCCGGTCGTCGGCCGGCCAGGCGACGATGTGGGCCACGCCGGGACGGATGTCCTGCATGCAGCCGGGGCAGCGGTAGATCTTGACGGCCGCGGCGCCGAACACGTTGCGCACCAGATAATCGCCGTCCTGCCACTGTTGGACACGGTCCTCGGTGATGCCGGGACGGTCGGGCGAACGGTCCTCGTGTTTCGAGGACTTGGGGCGGTTACGGCGCGGGCTCACCCGTCAAGCGTACGTAGTGACTCATCGGTAACATTCGCCCTACACTCGCGGACATGACGGCCACTCATGTTCCCGGCCTGCCCGTGATCGAGGACGGGCAGCTGATCTCCACCAATCCGGCCACCGGTGAGGAAGCCGGGCGGGTGCCGGTCGCCGACGAGAAGGCCGTCGTCGCGGCTGTCGAGCGCGGGCGGGCGGCGGCCGCCTGGTGGCTCGGGCTCGGCTTCGAGGGGCGCAAGAAACGGCTGCTCACCTGGCGTTCGCTGATCGTGCAGCGGATCGAGGAGCTGGCCGAGCTGACCCACCGGGAGTCCGGCAAGCCGATCACCGACGGGCTGATCGAGGCCACCGCCGCCGTCGAGCATCTGGACTGGGCGGCCCGTAACGCCAAGCGGGTGCTCGGGCCGCGCCGGGTCCGCACCCGGATCCTGGTGGCCGAGCACTCCGGGCATCTGGAGTACCAGCCGTACGGCGTGGTCGGTGTGATCGGGCCGTGGAACTACCCGATCGTGACGCCGGTCGGGCCGATCAGCGGGGCGCTCGCGGCCGGCAACGCGGTCGTCCTGAAACCCAGCGAGTACACGCCCGTGGTCGGGCAGTGGCTGGCCGACACGTTCGCCGAGGTGGTGCCGGAGCAGCCGGTGCTGCAGGTGGTGCACGGGCTGGGCGACGTCGGCGGGGCGCTGTGCCGGGGCGGGGTGAACAAGGTCTCGTTCACCGGGTCGACCGCCACCGCCAAGCGGGTGATGGCCGCCTGCGCGGAGAACCTGGTGCCGGTGGTGCTGGAGGCCGGCGGCAAGGACGCGCTGATCGTCGACGCGGACGCGGACGTGGAGCTGGCCGCCGAGTCCGCGGTCTGGGGTGCGATGACCAACGCGGGGCAGACCTGCATCGGCATCGAGCGGGTGTACGCGGTGGAGCCGGTCTACGACCGGTTCGTCGAGGCCGTGGTCGCCAAGGCCGGCAAGCTGCGGACCGGCGAGGAGATCGGGCCGATCACCATGCCGAAGCAGCTCGACATCATCCGGGAGCACATCGAGGACGCGCTCGCCAAGGGCGGCCGGGCGGTGCTCGGTGGCGCCGGCGCGGTCCAGGCGCCCTACGTCGCGCCGACGGTCTTCGTGGACGTGCCCGAGGAGTCGTCGGAGATGCGCGAGGAGACGTTCGGGCCGACCCTGACGATCACCAAGGTCCGCGATGCGGACGAGGCGGTGCAAAAGGCCAACGATTCGCCGTACGGGCTGGGTGGCTCGGTCTTCGGTAAGAAGAACGCGATCCGGATCGCCCGGCGGCTGCGCTCCGGCATGGTCGCGGTGAACGGCACGCTCACCTTCGTCGGCATGGGCAACCTGCCGTTCGGCGGGGTCGGCGAGTCCGGTTTCGGCCGGATCCACGGCGAGGACGGGCTGCGCGAGTTCGCCCGGGCCAAGGCGATCACCGTGCGCCGCGGGCCGTCGCTGCTGCCCGCGATGACGTTCGAGCGCACTCCGGCCCAGGTCCGGCAGATCGTCAAGGCGCTACGCCTGCTCTACGGCCGCAAACCCTGAGACTTAGGCTGTACGCGTGGTCGAGCACTCCGCGGTCGAAGTCGAGAACCTGTACGTGAGCTACGGCTCGACACCGGTGCTGGTGAACGTGGGACTCACCGTCCCGGCCGGCGCCGGTGTCTGTGTGACCGGTGACAACGGCATCGGCAAGTCCACACTGCTGCGTTGTGTCAGCAGCCTGCAGCAGCCCGACTCGGGCGCGATCCGGGTGTTCGGCGCCGAGCCCGGTGACAGCCCCGCGTTCTGGGCCACGGTGGCCACCACGGTCGAGCCCCCGACGTGGTACCTGGGGCTGACCGTCCGCGAGCACGCCGAGCTGGTCTGCCGTGCGCACGGCCAGGACCCGGAGGACGCCGGCATCGACGAGGCCCTGGAGCGGCTCGGGCTGGGTGCGCACGCCGACGCCATCCCGCCGTCGCTGTCGTCCGGGCAGAAACAGCGCCTCACCCTGGCCCTGGTGCTGCTGCGCCCGAGTTCGTTGCTGATCCTGGACGAGCCGGAGCAGCGGCTGGACCCGGACGGCCGGGCGATGGTCGCCGGGATGCTCGCCGAGTACCTGTCGACCGGCGGTTCCCTGCTGCTGGCCAGCCACGACGACAAGTTCGCGGTCGCCTCGGGTGCCGAGATCGTGACGATGGAGCAGTTGTCCGGCGGCGAGGACAGGTGAGCTACCTCGTCGAGTTGCGGCCGGTCCGCCGGTGGATCCGCCGCACCCGGGCGTCGCATCGGGAGCGCGGCGAGACCCTGGGCACGGCGTACACCGTCGTGTTCTGCATCGGTGTCACCATCGCGATCTTCAACGAACCGCTGGCCGCCGTCTTCACCCCGCTGGTCCCGCACCTCACCGGGGTCGGTGCGCTGGCCGCCGCCGTGGTCTGCGCCGCCCTGCTCTTCCTGGGCCTGCGCCGGCTGGGCCCGGTCACGGTCAGCCGGCCCGCCTCGTACTTCCTGCTCACCGCCCCGGTCAGCCGGCGCCGGCTGCTGGCCCCGTCGTTGCACGCCGTCGCGGCCGGTGCCGGGCTGTCGGCCGCCGCGATCACCTTCGCCGTGCTCGGGCACGCGCTGGCCGCCGGCTCGGCGGTGCTGGTGGTGACCGGCGCGCTGGTAGGCGTACTGCTGACGCTCCTGGCTTCGGCGGCGCAACGGCGACCGCATCTCGCCACGGCCACCGATGCCGTCGCCCGCGTCGCGCTCGCCCTGGGTCTGGCCACCCTGGTGGCCGAGGTGACCGGCTGGACCCCGCCCGAGTTCGGCGCGACCCCCGCGACGTCCGTGGTGCTTCCGCTGACCGGCGCCCTCGCGGTCCTGGTCACCGCCGCCTACCTGGCTGGGGTACGCGATATCGCGCGCACGCCGAACGCCGAGGTCCTGGAGTCCGCGAAGACTGCCGGCACCCTCGCCGACACGGCGTACAGCATGGAGCCGTCGTTCCTGTCCGACATGCTGGAACGGCGTTACTGGGCCCGTCGCCGCCTGCGCTCCACCACCCTGCACCGCAGGCTGCCGCCGCTGACCGCCCAGGACCTGCTGCTGGCCCGGCGCCGCACCCCGCGCCTGCTGTGGACGGCGGCGTCCACCGCGCTGCCGCTGCTGCTGACCGCCGCCCCGCCCTGGCTGCTGGCCCTGACCCTGGTGCTGGGCTCCTCGCTGGCGGCGCGGGCCACCACCGCCACGGTCAAGACCGACGCCACCAACCCGGTCCTGCTGCGCCTGCTCGGCCTGGACTCCCGCCAGGCCGTCCGGCAGCGTTTCTGGATCCCGCTGGCCCTGGCCACCACCTGGTCCACGGTGGCGCTGGCCCTGCTCCAGACGTCCGGCGCGCTCCCGCCCGGCCAGTGGTGGCTGCTGGGCGCGGCCCTAGGCCCGATCGGCGCGATCTCGGCCCTGCGGGCGGCCCGCTCCGGCATGGCCCGCAACGACCTGATCCCGATCGACACCCCGATGGGTTCGCTGCCCACCGGCCCGCTGCTGCACGCCTTCAGCGGCATCGACATGCTGATCCTGGCCGTACCCACGGTCATCCAGCTGTCCCAGGGCTGGCCGGCCGCCTACGACATGATCCTGTTCCAGCTGGTCCTGGCAGTAGCCGGCACCCAGGCCTACCTGACCTTCACCACAGACCCCACCCGCCTGAACCTCTCCCCCCGCTGACCCCCTCGCGACCGCCCCTCGTGATCGTCGCCGACGCGCCGCCGAGGCGGCCCCGGCCGCGGCCGCGCGAGACGGGCTTGAAGTTCCCAACACGACCTGCCGAACCGATGGTGATCAGCGTGACGGCGTGAAGATCAGTCTCTTTCGCGGGTTGTGGCCAAGCCGTGGGATGTTGACGACAAGTTGTGGGCGTTGATCGATCCGGTGCTGCCGCCGTGGCCGGAGAAGGCTCCGGGGCCTGGACGAGTAAGTCCTACCCCAGGTCAATGGTCGTAGGCGATCAATGACCTGGTCAAGGGCTGACCGGTGGCGCGGTCCCTTGTCCGCGATGATCAGCTGACCCGGCCGGGCGGCGAGCAGTTCGGGATCTTGTTCCAGCGCAGCGGCCAGGACCTGACGTTCGCCAGCTTTCGCATCGGCCAGTGACCAGGCGATCGGTAGGCCGGAAGAAGTACAGATCAGGTGCAGCCGCAGGCCCCAGAAGAATCGTGAGTGCGACGAGCAGTGGCCGTAAACGGCCCAGCCGGCCAGGTCGGAGCGTTTCACGGTCGGCCTCGACCGGCCGCATTCGACCGGGGTGGAATCGGTGACCCAGACATCGTCGAACCACAGATCGGTGTCCGCGGCGACCAGCCGGATTGCCTTCTTCAGTAGCGGCAACGCCGCCCGCAGCCATTTGTTGTAGCCGGGCAGGCACGGGAACGCGCCGGGTAGATGCCGGGGAAGAAACCGCAGCCAGCGGGCCTTTGCCCAGCTCATCTAAAAGATGAGTGAAGCCTTCCGGCAGGCCTACCGCGAACGCGGCACCGAACCGATCACCCCCAGACCGCCGAAGACCACGCCGTGCCACGAGACCCCACGATCGGCCGCCGGTCCCCGAAACGGGACTTCTTTGCTTCCCAGCCAGGCAGATCCGACACCCTGACCACAGCAACCGCCCAGCCATGACCGCGGACCGTGAGAAGGCGGCCGACTCGGGCCCCGGCGAAGGGTTGACCGCGACCACCGCATCCGGCCCGGCAGTCGCGGGGAAAGCCGGACCATCGCATTCCTGGCGTGGCCGCCACGGTCACCGTAAGAGATTCGTACAAGAAGAAGAGAATTGACCTTAAGCCGCGATGCTCACGGTGACCAGAAAAGGTTTTGGGGCCGGGTGACCCACGGAGGGATCAAGCCTGACCGCCCGGAGTGGGTCACCCGGCCCCAAAACCGAACCAGGCGAGCGCGACAATCTCAGAAAAGAGTGAGCTCGTCCTTCTTCATCCCACGAAGCTTGTCGTAATCAACGACGACACAACGAATCCCACGATCGTTAGCAAGCACCCGAGCCTGAGGCTTGATCTCCTGAGCAGCGAAAACCCCGGCAACAGGAGAAAGGAGCGGATCGCGGTTCATGAGTTCGAGGTAACGGGTGAGCTGCTCGACTCCGTCGATCTCGCCTCGGCGCTTCACCTCGACGGCCACCGATTTACCCTCGGCGTCCTTCAACAACAGGTCCACCGGGCCGATGGCGGTCATGTATTCCCGCCGCACCAACGTGTATCCCTCGCCGAACGTCTCGGGATGTTTGGCGAGCAGTTCCTGAAGGTGCGCCTCCACCCCGTCCTTGACGAGTCCGGGGTCGACCCCCAACTCATAGGAATAGTCCTGGAACACTTCCTCCAGGGTGATCCGCAATTCCTCACCGGCCTTGTTGACCACTTTCCAGACGCCCGGCGCCTCCTGCAGCTTGCAGGGCGGGCTCATCCAGTTGAGCGGTTTGTAGGCACGGTCGTCGGCGTGGATCGACACCGACCCGTCGGCTTTGACCATCAACAGCCGCACCGCCGGGGGCAGGTGGGCGGAAAGACGGCCGACATAGTCCACGGAGCATTTCGCGATGACCAGGCGCACCGCACGACGGTACCTGAAGCGTGGCGGGTGCCCGTCGGGCGGCACGTGCGTGGCGGTGCCATGCTGGGAACGTGCTGGAAGTATTGACGGGTACCGGTCTGGCGGCGTCGGCCGGGCTGAACGCCTACATCCCCCTGCTGACGATGGGTCTGCTGGCGCGGTACACCGAGGCCATCGACCTTCCGTCCGGTTCGGCCTGGTTGTCGAACGGCTGGACGCTGACGATTCTGGCGTTCCTGCTGGCGATCGAGATGGTGGCCGACAAGGTGCCGGTCGTCGATCATGTGAACGACGTGGTGCAGACGTTCGTCCGGCCGACGGCGGGTGGTCTGGCGTTCGGGACGGGGTCGGCGTCGGAGACGGTGACGGTGGCCGATCCGGGCGCGTTCTTCACGTCGAACCAGTGGGTGCCGATCGTCGCCGGTGTGCTGATCGCCCTGGTGGTGCACGGGGTGAAGGCGGCGTCGCGGCCGGTGGTGAACACGGCGACGGCCGGTTTCGGGGCGCCGGTGGCCAGCACGGCCGAGGACATCGGCAGTGTGCTCATGTCGATTCTGGCGATTCTGCTGCCGGTGCTGGTGCTGATCGGCCTGGTGGTGATGGTGTGGGCGGCCGTCTGGGTGGTCCGGCGGCGTAACCGGCGCAAAAGGGAACGCGACGCGGGTGTCGAAACCCGGCAGCTGTTTGGTTGACTCTACCGGTGCCCGCGATCGCCGTACCCGCCTTCGCCCTCACGTGGTGGCTGTCCTGTTATCTGATCGGCCGGGATCCGCGGCGCGCGTCTCTGCGCTGGCCGGCGTGCGGGCTGTTGTCGTACGCCCTGGGTGTCGCCGTGTGGACGGTGGCCCCGGGGTCGGAGGCCGCCGAGATCCTCCTGTGTGTACCGGCGTTGTGCTGGGCCGGCGCGGTGGTGGCGCTGTTGCCGCTGACGCCGGTGGAGCGCCGCCCGATCGATCGGGGCGCGCTGACGCTCGGCGCCCTGTTCCTGCTGATCATCATGTTCCTGCCGCAGGTGGGCCGGCTGGTGGTGCTGGCGCCGCTGGTGGGCGCGCTGGTCCTGCTGTGGCGGATGCGGGCCCAGGTGTCGCCGGTGTCGCTGCCGCTGGCCCTGACGTCGATGGCGGTGCTGTACACGGCCGGCCTGGCGCTGCTGCTGTTCCCGTTCGGCGGCGAGGTTCCGGCGATCGCCGCGATCGGCGTGGATCTGCTGGTGTTCGGCTATCTGATGGCGGTGGCGCACGCGGCCGAGTCGGGTGAGCGGCTGGGCCCGGACGTGCGCCGGTCGCTGGCCGGCGGCTTGACGGCGGCGCTGCTGCTGGGGGTGCCGGCCGGGCTGACGATCTGGCTGGCCGGCGACAAAGACGTGGTGACGGTGCTGCAGTTCGTGGTGGTGGCGGCCGGTGCCACGGTGGCCGGGCTGGGTGATCTGGTGCGCCGGGCGATGGATCGGCTGGCGCTGGGTGACGATTCCGGGTTGCGGGCGGACCGGTCGGCGCTGTTCCTGAACGCGGACGCGCTGCTGCGCCGCCGGGAGCCGCGGCGGCTGGAGGCGCTGGGCGAGCCGGAGTTCCTGCGGCTGACCCGGCGGGCGCTGACCGATTTCGGGGATCTGAACCGGCTGGCCCGCAGCCCGCTGACGGATCTGCCGCTGGTGGGGTTGCGGCTGGCGGGCCGGGAGGATCAGCCGCGGGCCCGGGCCGGCGCGCTGCGGGCGGTGCTGCGGGAGTGTGTGTCGGAGCTGCGGCCGGCCGGTCCGTTCGGGACGACCGACGATTGGCGGCACTACAACGTGCTGCAGTTCTGCTGTGTGCTCGGGCTGAATCCGTACAGCCGGCGGGTGCGGGTGGACGGGCTGAGCCGGGAGGCGCGGCTGGTCGTCGACTGGTTCCGGCGGTACGTCCCGGAGGACGTCACGAAGCAGTGGCTGCGGGAGGCCGCGATGGTGGTGGCGGAGCGGTTGTGGACGGAGATGGAGGGACGGCAGCTCCCGACACGCAGCATCAAAACCCCATAAAAGGTCATTTAGTGGCTAATATCCCCGACCATGGACGCCGGGGTATCGCGTGGGTAGCCACCGCAACGCGCTGGTCGCCGTGATCCGGCAGGAGCTGGCCGAGGCCCGCGGCACCGCCCGCGCGGTTCTGGCCGCCGCCGAGTCGGCCCGGGGCGAGGCACAGAACCGTCGGCGGCTGGTCCGGGACGCCTACGCCACCTGCCTGAACCAGTTGGCCACCGCCCGGGAGACCGCCCGCCAGGACATCAGGCAACGCTTCCACGGCGAGGCCGACCGGCTCGCCGGGCACCTGCGCGGCCTGGCCTCGGCCAGCGCCTCCGGGGCCGCCGGGACGTCCTGGCGACTGTGGGCGCCGAGCGACCCCGAGCCGGGCCGCCCGCCGGGCCTGCTGCGGATCGGCACCATCGACTTCGACGAGACCGAGGCGCTGCCCGGTCTGATCCCACTGCTCGACCGGGCGCACCTGCACCTGAGCGGCCCGCAGTCCACCCTCGACGAGGTGATCACCGGGCTGCTGCTGCGGGCGCTGGGCAGCACCCGGGCCGGCGAGGTGGAGCTGACCGTCTACGACCCGGAGCGCCTCGGCGAGACGCTCGCGGTCTTCGCGCCGCTCGGCACCCGGTTCGTCGGGCCGGGCGGGCTGGGGCCGCTGCTGGACGAGCTGGTCGACCGCCTGTGCCGGGACGAGGACCGGGACGGCTGGCGGATCGTGGTGCTGCTCGCCGATCCGGCCACGGTCGAGGAGATGACCCGGGCGCAGCGGGCCCAACTGGACCGGATCGTGCGTACCGGCGTGGGCCGTGGGGTGCACCTGGTGGTCCGGGGCATGGAGCTTACCGAGCACCCGTCGGTGGAGCGGATCACGGTCCGGGACCGGATCGCCTCGTGCAGTTCGCTGGACCGGCTGGAGGTCCGGCTCGACCCGGCCCCGCCGCCGCAGCGTGTCGCGGCGTTCTGCCGGGAGGCCGCCGACCGGCTGCGCCAGGGCCCGCCGCCGGCCCGGCTGGCCGACCTGGAACCGGACCGGCACTGGGCGGAGTCGGCCCGGGACGGTCTGCTCGCCCCGATCGGCGACAGCACCGACGGCGTCCTGGTCGAGCTGTCGCTCGGTGACCGGTCCCCGCACCTGCTGATCGGCGGGCCGGCCGGGTCCGGGAAGACCAACCTGATCTACACCTGGCTGGGTTCGCTGGCCACCCGGTACGGTCCCGGCGAACTGGCGGTCCACCTGCTGGACTTCACGCCGGGCGACGCGTTCACCAGGTACGTTCCCGGCCCGCGCGACCCGAGCTGGCTCCCGCAGCTGCGGCTGGCCGGGATCAACCTGCAGCACGACCGGGAGTTCGGGCTGGCCGTGCTGCGCCATCTGGACACCCCGGCGGCGGTCCGGACGGTACTGGTGATCGACGAGTTCCCGGTGCTGTTCGACGGCCGGGACGCGCTCGCCGACGAGGCCACCGCCCTGCTGGCGGAGCTGGTCCGGCGGGAGCGTGTGCACCTGGTGCTGTCCGCGCAGGACGGGGTGCAGTCGCTGACCGGGCGGCCGGCCGTCTTCGACCGGTTCACCACCCGGATCGCCCTGCCGCAGGCCCGCCGGGTGCTGGCCGCCGACAACC
Organism: Actinoplanes couchii; assembly: GCF_016862075.1. Taxonomy (GTDB): domain Bacteria; phylum Actinomycetota; class Actinomycetes; order Mycobacteriales; family Micromonosporaceae; genus Actinoplanes; species Actinoplanes couchii. Next base: position 25,260 of record NZ_BOMG01000035.1, read on the forward strand.
TGGCCGCGTCGCTGATCCCCCGGTTCCACACGGTTGTCAACGGTGAGTCGGGGCTGGCCGGGGCCAACCGGATCGTCCGGCTCCCGGACGCCGGCGACCGCACCGCCTGGGGCGCCACCCAGCGCCGGCTGTGGCGGTGCCGGCCGGCCGGCTGCGAGGAGCCGCGGGTCTTCGACGGATCCGTGGTGCCCCGGCTGCCGGCGGCCTTCCGGTCGTCCGGGCGGGTGCCCGCCGCGGCCGGCACTGTCCCCTCCGCGGTGCTGGGCGAACGGATCGAGGTGACCGCGCAGCCCGCCCGGCTGGGTCTGCAGGCGGAGCCGGGACGCAACCTGGCGGTGCTCGGGAACCGGTCCGGCGAGGCCTGTGACGTGCTGGCCGCCGCCGCGCTGTCGCTGGCCGCCCAGGGCCCGGCGCACTTCAGCGTGGTATGCCTGGAACCGGAGGCCGAACCGGCGGCCACCCGGCTGGTCGCCGAACTCCCGGCCGCCGACTGGTACGACGCCGCGGACGTCCACTTCGAGCCGCCGGAGTCGGACGTGCCGCGGTACGTGATCGGTTACGGACTCGACGCGGCCGGTCCCCGCCACCGCCCGGCGCTGCGCGCGCTGCTCACCGGCGGCCCGCAGCGGCGGATCCACGTGCTCGGCTGGTGGCGGTCGGTGGCCCGGCTCCGCGACGACCTGGCCGGGCGGTTCGAGCCGATCGGCGCCTGGGTGGCCCTCGGTGTGCACGGCTCCGAACTGGCCCCGCTGCACCCGCGGCCGGGCGGGCCGTACTGGACCCCGCGGCCGCGCCGGGCGCTGTTCTTCGACAGTGCGGTGCACCGCACGCCGGAAGTCATCATCCCGTACGAGGTGAACAGTGACCATACGTGACCGCCAGCCGATCGGCCGTGACTACCAGTTGATGGTCAGCGCGCTCGCCGACGTCACCAAGCGCCGCGACGCCGCCCTCGACGACGCCGAGCTGGCCTACCAGGACAGCGCTGCCCGGGCCGCCGGCGAGCTGGCCCGTGCGGAGAGCGACGCCCTGGCCGCCGACCGCTGGGCCGGTGCCGCGGCGGCCCAGGTGATCGACGTGGACCGCGAGGCCACCCGGCTCTGGGATCAGCTCCGCCGGGCCCGTGGCCTGCGCATCCGGGCACTCGGCGAGGTGCCCGAACCGGCGCCGGTGGAGGCGATGCCCCGGGTCGCCCTGCAGCGCCGGCCGGAGCCGGGCGAGGACGTGGTGGCCCCCGGCCGGCAGTCGCCGCGAGTGCTGCTGTCCCGGGCCGCCGACCGGATCGACGTCACCATCCATCCGCCCGGGCCCGGCCGGCTCCCCCGCTGGGCCCTCCTGCTGCTGCCGGTCACCGGGGCCGCCGGGGCCGCGCTGGCCAGTCTGGTAGCGGTAGGCCTCGTCACCTTCGGTGACACCGCCACGTGGGGCGGGCCGCTGATCCGCGGGCTCGGCTGGCTCGGTTTCGCGATCGCGCCGTCCGTCGGGGTGCCGGTCGCCGCTTACCTCACCCACAGCCGGCTGCACGCCCGGATGGAGATCGGCGGGATCGGCCTCACCCTGTTGGGCGGGATGGTCGCGGCCACGCTGCTCTCACTGTCCTTCGCGACAACCCGTTGACGGTACGGGGTCGGCCACGGCCCCGTGCGAACCGACGCGAGGAGGGCGGTCGGTCGCGGGGCCACCCCGCGACCGCCGGGCCGACAGCGATGGCTGAGGGTTACCTGTAGTCGTAGAACCCCTTGCCGGTCTTGCGCCCCAGATCGCCGGCCTGGACCATCCGCTGGAGCAGCTCCGGCGGGAAGAACTTGGCGTCCGCGGTGTCCCGGTAGATGTTGCCGGCCGCGTTGAGCATCACGTCCAGGCCGGTCAGGTCGACGGTGGCCAGCGGGCCCATGGTGTGGCCGAAGCCCAGTTTCATCACGGTGTCCAGGTCCTCGGCGGAGACCACACCCGACTCGACCAGCTGGATCGCCTCGACCAGGATCGCCGAGAAGAGCCGATTGGAGACGAACCCGGCGACATCCCGCTTGACCTCGACACAGGTCTTGCCGACCCCCTCGGCGAACGCCCGCGCGGTAGCAAGCGTCTCGTCCGACGTCTGGTAACCACGGACCAGCTCGACCAGTTTCATCATCGGGACCGGCGAGAAGAAGTGGATGCCGACGACCGACTCGGGGCGCTGCGTCACGGTGGCGATCTGGGTGATCGGGATGGCCGAGGTGTTGGTGCCGAGGACCGCGCCGGCCTTGCAGATCTTGTCGAGGGCCTTGAAGACCTCGTGCTTGGCCTCCACCTTCTCGAAGATCGCCTCGATCACCACATCGGCGTCGGCGACCGCGTCCAGGTCGGTGGTCGGGGTGATCCGGGCGAGGGTGGCCTGCAGATCCTCCTCGGTGATCCGGCCCTTGGTGACGAACCGGGTCAGCGAATCCTCGATCGCGCCCATGCCGCGGGTGAGCGAGGCGTCGTCGACGTCCCGCATGGTGACCTGCCACCCGGCCTGCGCCGAGACCTGAGCGATGCCGGAGCCCATCAGACCGGATCCGATGACCGCGAGACGACCCGCCATTCTTCACTCCTTCGTCAGCCGAGCCGCCAGTTTACCGGCGTTACTTAACGCAGGTTCAGCTCGGTTGGGGATCGGGTCGAATCGTCAGAAATGGTCGGGCGCCGGTGCCACACTGTGCGCATGGCCACGAGCGACGGCTGGTACCTCATCGGACCGCTGATCGCCGTCGGGCTGGTCGGCTTCCTGGGCGCGGTCTTCTGGCGGATGGGCCTGCAACCCACCGTCCCGGCACCGGACGGTTTGGCGATCTTCGGCGAGTGGGACGACTACGGCCTGCTCTGGCCGGCGGCCGTCACCGGCGAGCCCGAGGTGGCCGACGAGATCCGGCGGTACCTCTCCGATGCGGGCATCCGTGCCACCACGGCGACCCGGCGCGACGGCCGGGTCAGCGTGCTGGTCTTCTCCGAAGAGGTGGAGGAGGCACGACGCTTGGTCGCGTCTTTCTGAACTTCGTTGAAGATCTGAAGCCCAGACTGTTGTCGAGAAGAACGCTCGACAACAGTCCTAGAAGTCGAAAGTCGGCTCGGGGACGTCGGTGCGTTCCACCTCGACACCCAGCGCGGCCAGGTCGGCGACGAAGTTCGGGTAGCCACGGTCGATGTGGTGCACCTCGCCCACCTCGGTCACCCCGTCGGCGCAGAGCCCGGCGATCACCAGACCGGCGCCGGCCCGGATGTCGGTGGCCCGGACCGGGGCGCCGGAGAGCCGCTCCCGCCCGTTCACCGCGGCGTGGTGCCCGTCGGTGCGGATGTCGGCGCCCAGCCGCACCATCTCGTTCACGAACATGAACCGGCCGTCGAAGATGTTCTCGGTGATCAGCGACGACCCCTCGGCGACCGCGGCCAGGCCCAGCGCCATCGGCAGCAGGTCGGTGGCGAACCCCGGATAGGGCAGCGTCACGATGTCCACCCCGCGCGGGCGGTCGGCGATCCGCACCCGGAACTGGTTGTCACCCGGCTCGACGGTCGCGCCCGCGGTCACCAGCTTGTCCAGGGCGACGTCCAGGAACTCCGGCCGGACCCCGTGCACGGTCACGTCGCCACGGGTCATCACCGACGCGTACGCCCAGGTGCCGCCGACGATCCGGTCGCCGACCGTGGTGTGCCGCACCGGCTTCAGCGGGCCCTCGACACCCTCGATGATCAGGGTGGACGTGCCCGCGCCCTCGATCTTCGCGCCCATCGCGTTGAGCATCTCGCAGATGTCGACGATCTCCGGCTCGCGGGCCGCGTTGTCGATCTCCGTGACGCCCCGGGCCAGCACCGCCGCCATCAGGATGTTCTCGGTGGCGCCGACACTCGGGAAGTCCAGCCAGATCTTCGCCCCGCGCAGGCCCTTCGGCGCCGAGGCGATCACGAACCCGTGCTCACCGGAGATCTCCGCGCCCATCCGGGCCAGGCCCGCGACGTGCATGTCCAGGCCCCGGGAGCCGATCATGTCGCCACCGGGCAGGGCCACCCGCACGTAGCCGCGGCGGGCCAGCAGCGGGCCCAGCACACAGATCGACGCGCGCAGCCGCCGCACCAGGTCGTAGTCGGCCTCGCTGCCCGGCTCGGCGGGCACGTCGATGATCGCCTCGGTGCCGTCCAGCGTGACGTCGCAGCCGAGCCGGCGCAGCACCTCGGCCATGATCGCTATGTCGGTGATCCGGGGCACGTTCGACACCACACTGCGGCCCTCGGCCAGCAGCGCGACGGCCATCAGCTTGAGCGCCGAGTTCTTCGCCCCGCCCACCACGACGTCGCCGGCGAGCCGTGCACCACCCTTAACCCTGATCACATCCACGCGGGCCATGGTATGGGCCGGAGCACACCCGCGCCTCGTAGGGTGTCCCCCATGGCTGTGCATCTCACCCGCATCTACACCCGCACCGGCGACGCCGGCGAGACGAGGCTGGTCAACAACGAGGTCGCGCCGAAGACCTCACCCCGGATCGCCGCGTACGCCGACGCCGACGAGTGCAACGCCGCGCTGGGCGTCGCGCTCGCGCTCGGCGACCTCCCCGAGGACGTCCGGGCGGTGCTCGCCACCGTCCAGAACGACCTCTTCGACCTCGGGGCCGACCTGGGCAACCCGCTGGCCGAGGACCCGCCCTACCCGCCGCTGCGGATCACCGAGGCCTACGTGACCCGGCTCGAGACCTGGTGTGACGAGTTCAACGAGCGGCTCACCGCGCTGGACAGCTTCATCCTGCCGGGTGGCACCCCCGGTGCGGCGCTGCTGCACGTGGCCCGGACGGTGGCGCGCCGGGCCGAGCGGACCGCATGGGCGCTGTACGAGCTGGAGCCGGACCGGACCAGTGTGCTCCCGCTGAAGTACCTGAACCGGCTCTCCGACCTGCTGTTCATCCTGTCCCGCACGGCCAACCCGGGCGGCGACGTGAAGTGGGTGCCCGGCGGCGACCGGTGACCGGAGCCCTGCACCACGTCGAGCTGTGGGTGCCCGACCTGGCCGGGGCGATCCGCCCGTGGGGCTGGCTCTTCACCGAGCTGGGCTGGACCGGCTTCCAGGACTGGCCGGGCGGCCGGTCCTGGCGGCGCGGCGAGACCTACGTGGTGCTGGAGCAGTCCCCCGCACTGTCCGGCCCGGCCCACGACCGACGCGCGCCCGGACTGAACCACCTGGCGTTCACCGCGGGCCCGCGCACCGAGGTCGACCGTCTGCACGAACTCGCCCCGGACCACGGCTGGTCCCCGATGTTCCCCGACCGCTACCCACACGCGGGCGGCCCGGACTCGTACGCGACCTACCTCGAGGACCCCTGGGGCTACGAGGTGGAACTGGTCGCCGAGGACTAGGTTTCGTGCCCCGCCGGTGTTCGGCGCACCGAACCTAGACGAGCAGGTCGCCGTCGATGGTGGTCACGGCGTGGCCGCTGAGGTGGGTGCGGTCGCCGTGCAGGGCCACCCGGACGTGACCGCCCCGGCGGGAGGCCTGGTAACCGGTCAGTTCGGTGCGGCCCAGCCGGGCGGCCCAGAACGGCGTCAGGGCGGTGTGCGCGCTGCCGGTCACCGGGTCCTCGTCGACACCGACGGCCGGGGCGAAGAAGCGGGACACGAAGTCGTGACCGGCTGCCGGGCCGGCGGCCACCGCGGTGACGATGACCCCGCGCCGGGTCAGCCGGGCCACCGCGCGCAGGTCGGGGGCGAGCCCGCGGACCGTCGCCTCGTCGGCCACCTCGAACAGCAGGTCGTCGGTGAGCGGACCGGTGTGCAGCACCGTCGACGGGGTCACGCCGAGCGCCGCGACCAGCTCCGGATCGGCCTTCACCGGGCTCAGCGGGGCGGTCGGGAAGTCCAGGGTGATCAGGCCGGAGTCGTCGACCGAGGCGGTGAGCACCCCGCTGCGGGTCTGATAGCCGGTGGATCCACCGATCAGCCCGGCCCGATTCAGCACGTGGGTGGTGGCCAGGGTGGCGTGCCCGCAGAGGGCCACCTCGGCGCCCGGGGTGAACCAGCGCAGCGCCCAATCCGCCGCGGAACCGGCCGGGAGGCGGTGCAGGAACGCCGTCTCGGCGTGGTTGACCTCGATCGCGACGCGCTGCATCCACTCGTCCGAGGGAAAGGTGTCGCCGTCGAGCACCACCACCCCGGCGGGCGCGCCGGTGAACGGCCGGTCGGTGAAGGCGTCGACGATTTTGATCCGCATGCCGCCGACGTTACGGAATCCGCGGGCGGCGGCACGACGGCCAATCCCGAAGAGGCGGCGCCAGCTCTCGGCCGGGCGCGGGATCCCGGTCCGGGAGAGGCGGCGTCAGCTCTCGCCAGGCGCGGAGTCAAGGTCCGGGAGAGGCGGCGTCAGCTCTCGGCCGGGCGTGGGGTCTCGGTCGGGCGGGGGCCGAAGACCGGGCGGCCGCCCAGGCTGCCGGGATCGCGGGGCGGGCCCGCCTCCAGCCAGGAGAGGAAACCGGTCACCGTGGTCTCGGCCATCGCGATCTCCAGGTCGGTGGACCCGGTGCGGCAGCGCAGGACGACCCAGTGGCCGGGCATGGTGAGCCGCTCGGGGCCGGCCGGGAGACGCCGCTCCTCGACGGTCAGCGAGCGCCGGTCCAGGATCCGCTTGGGCCGGATCGCCAGGCTGAACATGCGGTGGAACCGGAGCTCGTCGCCGAGGAACTGGCCGAGGCCGGGCGACCACCCACGGCCGGGCACCATCGTGTTGATGTGCACCTGCAACCGAATGGTTCCGCCGCCGACCTGGAGCAGGCGGCGGCGGAAGAAGAGCGCGAAGAGAAACGCGAGCAGCGCGACGACGCAGATTCCGGCGATCTCCAGAACCCGCATCGCCGGTGTCAGCGAGACTCGGGAGTGGCGGGCGTCGCGCTCTCGGCGAGGATCGTCACGCCGTTGGCGTCGATGGAGAGGAACCCACCGGCCACGTCGTAGGTGAGCTGGTCGCCCCCGGCGAGCTTGACCCGCACCTGGGAGGGCTCCTTCAGCAGGCCGAGCAGCGGTGCGTGGTTGGGGAGGACACCGATCTCGCCCTCGGTGGTGCGCGCGACGAGCATCTCGGCCTCGCCGACCCAGACCTTCTCCTCGACGGCGACGACCTCGACGTGCAGCTGGTTGGCCACGCTGTCTCCCTTTGACGCTGCGAACCGAATGGGTGAAGTCTAATCGGCGGCCAACGCCGACGTGGTACGGGGTGCCGTCTCAGCTCTCCGCGGCGACGTAATCCGGGTGGTCGAGCAGGAACGCCGCGATCCGATCCTCGCGCACGGCCTGGAAGAACTCGGCAGTCGAGGGATCCAGCTGCTCACCGAGGTATCGGCCGTTGTCGTAGAGCCCGCCGCCGGGGAGTTTGACGAGCGTCATGTCCTCGGTGTTGATCCCCTTGAGCGCCAGCCCCCAGTCGATCACGCTGCTGCCGCCGCCGTCGAAGGTCAGCGAGTCCCCGGCGGCGTCCAGCACGGCGAGCAGCTTGGTGGGGTCGGTGACCACGTCCCGGCTCATCGCCTGTTTCGCCATCGCCTTGATGAACTGTTGCTGGTGCCGCTGCCTGTCGTAGTCGCCGTTGGGCAGCCCGTAGCGCTGCCGTACGTAGTCGAGCGCCTCCCAGGCCTGCAGGTGGTGGGTACCGACCTTGTAGACCTTCTGCGGGCCCGTGTACGGGTGGTCGCAGCCCCCGCTCAGACACTCCGGGCGCTTGGGCCGGCCCTTGCCGTTCGGCTGCAGGTGCTCGGACCGGACGCTCTGGTCGATCGTCATGGTGACGCCGCCCATCGCCTCGACGATCTTCTTGAACCCGCCGAAGTTGATGATCGTGCCGGCGTCGAAACGGTGGATCCCGGTGATCCCGCTGACCGTGTGCGCCAGCAGCTGGAAACCCTGCTGCACGTCGTGGGTGCCGTCACCGAGGTAGCTGCCGTACGACATCGCGGAATTGACCTTGGCAGTGGTGCCGGCGAAGCCGGTCTGCGCGAACGGCGGGATCGTCACGTAGAGGTCGCGCGGGATGGAGAAGAGGTAGACCTGGTCCATGCTCGCCGGCACGTGCGCCACGATGATCGAGTCGGACCGCGGGGCCTGGGTGTCGTCGCGGGGGTCGATGCCGGCCATCAGGATGTTCACCGGGCCGGTGATGTCGCTGCCCCGGTCGTCGTCCTCGGCGGAGGCCGTGCCGCCGATCAGCGAGCCGCCACCGGTCTCGATGGCGCCGGTGTACCGCGCGACCAGGGCCTGCCCGGTGACCAGCAGGCCACCGCTGCCGACCATCAGCGCACACCCGAGGCCGGCACAGAGCCGGGCCCAGACGGGCGCACGCCGCTTCAGAGACTTGGACACTCGAATACCCCACTGCCGGAAGAATGCGCGGCCAAGAATACCCGAATCGTGTGCGAAGAGAGGTCAATTCGTCACTTACAGTGACGTACGACGATACAAAAGAGCCGCGCCGGTGTGACACCGGCGCGGCTCTTCCTACGAACTACGAACTGACCGAGGTCAGCCCTTCATCAGCTCGTGCGCGTTCTTCTCGAGGTCCTCGAGGCCACCGCACATGAAGAAGGCCTGCTCCGGGTAGTTGTCGTACTCACCCTCGGAGATCTTCTTGAACGCCTCGATGGTCTCCTTCAGCGGGACCGTCGAGCCGGCGACACCGGTGAACTGCTCCGCCGCGTAGGTGTTCTGCGAGAGGAACCGCTCGATGCGGCGAGCCCGCTGCACCGTGACCTTGTCCTCTTCGGAGAGCTCGTCCATGCCGAGGATGGCGATGATGTCCTGCAGGTCCTTGTACTTCTGGAGGATCCGCTGGACCTCACGGGCCACCGTGTAGTGCTCGACACCGACGAACTCCGGCGCCAGGATCCGCGAGCTGGAGGCCAGCGGGTCCACGGCCGGGTAGATGCCCTTGTCGGAGATCGACCGCTCGAGGTTCGTGGTCGCGTCGAGGTGGGCGAACGTGGTGGCCGGCGCCGGGTCGGTGTAGTCGTCGGCGGGCACGTAGATCGCCTGCAGCGAGGTGATCGCCTTGCCACGGACCGAGGTGATCCGCTCCTGCAGCTCACCCATCTCGTCGGCCAGGGTGGGCTGGTAACCCACGGCCGACGGCATACGGCCGAGCAGGGTGGAGACCTCGGAACCGGCCTGGGTGAACCGGAAGATGTTGTCGATGAAGAGCAGCACCTCCTGGTTCTGGACGTCCCGGAAGTACTCCGCCATGGTCAGGGCGGTCAGGGCGACCCGGAGACGGGTGCCCGGCGGCTCGTCCATCTGGCCGAAGACCAGGGCGGTCTTGTCCAGAACGCCACCCTCGTCCATCTCCAGGATGAGGTCGTTGCCCTCACGGGTGCGCTCGCCGACGCCGGCGAACACCGAGGTGCCACCGAAGTTACGGGCAACGCGGATGATCATCTCCTGGATGAGCACCGTCTTGCCCACGCCCGCGCCACCGAACAGGCCGATCTTGCCACCACGCACGTACGGCGCGAGCAGGTCGAGCACCTTGATGCCGGTCTCCAGCATCTCGGTCTTCGGCTCGAGGTCCGCGAACGCCGGGGGCTTGCGGTGGATCGACCAGCGCTCCTGGATGTCCAGCGTCGACGGGTCAACGTTGAGCACCTCGCCGAGGGCGTTGAACACGTGGCCCTTGGTCACGTCGCCGACCGGCACCGAGATCGGCGCGCCGGTGTCGGTGACCGCGGAACCGCGGACCAGGCCGTCGGTCGCCTGCATCGAGACGGCGCGGAGCAGGTTGCCACCCAGGTGCTGGGCGACCTCCATGGTCAGCGTCTTCTTGCCCTCGGAGAGGGTGACATCGACCCGCAGAGCGTTGAAGATCGCGGGCATGGCGTCGCGGGGGAACTCGACGTCGACGACCGGGCCGATGACCCGGACGACACGGCCGACACCGGTCTCCGCCTTGGTGGGCTCAGCAACAGCAGTCATCACACATCACTTCCTGCCGCGGCCAGCGCGTTGGCGCCGCCGACGATCTCACTGATTTCCTGGGTGATCGCAGCCTGCCGCGCGGAGTTCATCTCGCGCGTGTACCGCTTGAGAAGGTCGTCGGCGTTGTCCGACGCGCTCTTCATCGCCCGCCGGCGCGAAGCCGACTCACTGGCCGCCGAGTCCAGCAACGCCGCGTAGATCCGCGTGTTGAGGTACTTCGGCAGCAGCGCGTCGAGCAACTCGTCGGCGTCCGGCTCGAACTCGTACGACGCCTTGGGCTCGGAGGACTTCTCCTCCTCCGGCGACTCGACCGCGACCGGCGCGAGGGGCTTCGCGTTGGCCTGCTGAGTCATCAGGGACTTGAACTCGGTGCTGACGATGTGGAGCTCGTCCACACCCTCGATGCCCTCGGGCCCGAAGGTCCCCTCCGTCGCCGAGCCGGCCTGGAACCCCTCGATCAGCCCGTCACCGATGCGCTTGGCGTCGGCGAACGTGGGGCGCTCGGAGAATCCGGTCCAGCTCGCGGCCACCGGCCGGTTGCGGAACGTGTAGTACCCGAAGCCCTTCCGGCCCACGATGTACAGCGCCACCTCTTTGCCGTCCGCCTTCAGCTCAGCGATCAGCTGCTCGGCGGTACGGATGGCGTTGGCGTTGTAGGCGCCGGCCAGGCCCCGGTCACTGGTGATCAGTAGGACCCCCGCCCGCTGAACGCGCTCACGCGCGGTCAGCAGCGGGTTGTCGACCGAGGCGTTCGACGCCAGAGCGCCGAGCACCTTGGTGATCGCCAGGGAGTACGGCCGGGAGGCGTTGACCCGTTCCTGGGCCTTCGCGATCCGGCTGGTGGCGACCAGCTCCTGCGCCTTGGTGATCTTCTTGGTCGACTTGACGGTGCGGATGCGCCGACGCAGCGCCGATACCTGACCGGCGGCCATGCCTAGTTACCGCCCTGGAACGACTTCTTGAACTCGACGACGCCCGACTTCAGGCTCTCGATGTTGTCGTCGCTCAGCAGGTTCGTCGACTCGATCGTGGTGTAGACGTCGCTGTGGTGCTGCTTGAACCACTGCAGGAACTCCTGCTCGAAACGCCGCACGTCACCGACGGCGATGTCGTCGAGCTGACCCGTCGTGCCGGCCCAGATCACGATGACCTGCTCGACCGTCGAGTACGGGGAGTACTGCGGCTGCTTCAGCAGCTCGACCAGGCGGACGCCCTTCTCGAGCTGGGCACGCGACGCGCGGTCCAGGTCGGAGGCGAAGGCCGAGAAGGCCTCCAGCTCACGGAACTGGGCCAGGTCCAGGCGCAACCGGCCGGAGACCGAGCGCATCGCCTTGACCTGCGCCGAACCACCCACGCGCGACACCGAGGTACCGACGTTGATCGCCGGGCGGACACCCGAGGCGAACAGGTCGGTCTCCAGGAAGATCTGACCGTCGGTGATCGAGATGACGTTGGTCGGGATGAAGGCCGAGATGTCGTTGGCCTTCGTCTCGATGATCGGCAGACCGGTCATCGAGCCGCCACCCAGCTCGTTGGAGAGCTTGGCGCAACGCTCCAGCAGGCGGGAGTGCAAGTAGAAGACGTCGCCCGGGTACGCCTCACGGCCCGGCGGGCGGCGCAGCAGCAGCGACACGGCGCGGTAGGCCTCGGCCTGCTTCGTCAGGTCGTCGAAGACGATCAGGACGTGCTTGCCGTTGTACATCCAGTGCTGTCCGATGGACGAGCCGGTGTACGGGGCGATGTACTTGAAGCCGGCCGGGTCGGACGCGGGGGCCGACACGATCGTCGTGTACTCCAGCGCGCCCTGTGCCTCCAGGGTGCCCCGGATGCTGGCGACGGTGGAGGCCTTCTGGCCGATCGCCACGTAGATGCAGCGAACCTGCTTCTCCGGGTCGCCGGACTCCCAGTTCGCCTTCTGGTTGATGATCGTGTCGATCGCGACCGTGGTCTTACCGGTCTTGCGGTCGCCGATGATCAGCTGGCGCTGGCCACGGCCGATCGGCGTCATGGCGTCGATCGCCTTGATGCCGGTCTGCAGCGGCTGCTTCACCGGCTGCCGGGCCATCACGTTCGGCGCCTGCAGCTCCAGCTCGCGGAAGCCTTCGTTGGCGATCTCACCGAGACCGTCGATCGGCTTGCCCAGGGCGTCGACGACGCGGCCCAGGAAGGCGTCGCCCACCGGGACCGAGAGGACGCGGCCGGTGCGCTTGACCGGCTGGCCCTCCTCGATCGCGGCGTAGTCGCCCAGGATCACGGCGCCGATCTCACGGACATCGAGGTTCGACGCGACACCCAGGGTGCCGTCGGCGAACTCGAGCAGCTCGTTCGCCATCACCGAGGGGAGACCCTCGACGTGCGCGATGCCGTCGCCTGCGTCGGAGACGACGCCCACCTCTTCACGGGTGAGGTCGCTCGTGGCGGACGAGACGTAGCGCTCTAGCGCCCCCCGGATCTCGTCCGAGGAGATGGTCAGCTCGGCCATCCTCTGCCTTCTCTGTCTAGCTCGGGACGTCACCGCCGCCGAGGGGGCTTCTCGATCAGGAATCGAGGGGAAAAAGCTAAATTAGGCGAACGCCTGCTTGGCTGCGTTCAGCTTGCGCTGGACCGTGCCGTCGTAGAGGTCGGAACCGACCCGGACGCTGACTCCACCGAGAACCGACGGAACGACGTCCACCTTCAGCGAGACGTCGCGCCCGTAGACGGCGGACAGCTTGCCGGCCAGGGACTGCTCCTCGGCCTCGGTCAACGGCTTGGCCACCGTCACGTACGCCACCTCGCGGTCGCGCTTCTCGGCGGTCGCCTCGACCAGTCGGTTCAGCGAGGCCGCGAAGCCACGCCCACCGAAGCCGGTCAGGGCCACCTCGACGAGCCGGAAGGTCGCCGGCTGGGTCTTGCTCTTCAGCAAGTCCTCCACCAGCTTAACCCGCTCCGAGAGCGAGGCACTGGCGTCGCTGAGCGCGGCGGCCAGGGCCGAGTCACCGGACGAGATCTGGCCGAACCGGAACAGTTCGTCCTCGACGTCGCCCAGCTTGCCGTCCCGCTCCGCCGAGGTGAGGAGCGCGTCCACACCCAGGTGCTCGGTGGCGTCCAGCAGCTGGCCCGGACGGGCGAACCGCCCGGTCACCAGCGTGCTGATCGTGTCGACAGTGGCCTTGGAGACCTTGCCGCTCAGCAGCGACTTGATCAGCTCGGCACGGTCCGCACCGGGCCGCGACGGGTCGGTCAGGGCCCGGCGCAGGCGCAGGTCGGACCGCAGCAGGCCGGCCACCGACAGAATCTCGTCGGCGACCGTGACCAGTTGCGGAGCCGTGGCAGTCGCGGTCTCGGCGGCCAGCCGGGCAGACGCCTCGCCGTAGGCCTCGCGGCTTACAGTCGGTGACGTCATCAGCGCTGTCCCGCCGTGTCGAGGTCGGCGATGAACCGCTCGACGGTGCCACGGGTACGGGCCTCGTCCGCGAGAGCCTCGCCGACGATCTTGCTGGCCAGGTCGACCGCGAGCGTGCCGACCTCGGAGCGGAGTTCCCGCACGATGGCCTCACGCTGGGCGTTCAGCTGCTCGTTGCCGGCCGCGATGATGCGGTCCGACTCCTCGCGAGCCTTGGCCAGGACGTCCTGACGAATGCCCTCGGCGTCGGCCCGGGCCTCGTCGCGGATGCGAGCGGCTTCGGTACGCGCCTCGGCCAGCTGCGCCTTGTACTGCTCGAGCAGCTCGTTGGCCTCGGCCTGTGCGGCCTCGGCGCGCTTGATGCCGCCCTCGATGGCGTCCACCCGCGCCTGGAACGTCTTCTCCATCATGGGGAAGACGAACTTCATCAATACGAAGCAGAGCACGGCGAACGCCACCGAGCCGACCACGATCTCCTGCCAGACAGGGATGATCGGGTTGTGCTTGACGACTTCGGCGCCCTCTTCCGTGGCCGCGGCCAGGTAAAGGTCGATCATACGAACCTCCTAGTCGAGGTCTAGATCAGAGCCCGGTGCCCTGCCAGATGAAACCGAACGCGATGCCGAGGAGCGCGAGCGCCTCGATCACCGCGAAGCCGATCCAGACGAACGGCAGGGTCAGGCGGGAAGACTCCGGCTGACGGGCGGTCGACTGGATGTAAGCGGCGAAGACCAGACCGACACCGATGCCGGGGCCGATAGCAGCGAGGCCGTAACCGATGGCGGCGGTGCTACCGAAGAGTTCGGCGGTAAGCATTCTTCGTTCCTCCTGGTATCTCGCGTGACTATCACGCGGGACGACAAACGGGGTGTTACTTGGAGATCGGGTACTACTCAGTGCTCGTCAGCGAGCGAACCCTGCACATAGCTCGCGGTCAGCACCGTGAAGACGTAAGCCTGAAGGCAGATCACCATGAACTCGAGGAAGGTGATCGCGATGGTGAGCACCCAGGACAGCACCGAGATCGGGGCCAGCCAGGCGTTCGCGCTGATCATCGCGAAACCGCCGAGAGTGAACACCAGCAGCAGCATGTGGCCCGCGAACATGTTGGCGAAGAGACGCACCGCCAGCGAGAACGGACGGACCAGGAAGTTCGAGAAGATCTCGATCGGGATCAGCAGCGGCAGGATGCCGGCCGGCGCGTCCGGCTTCACCGCGTGGATGAAGTAGCCGATGCCGTGCTTCTTGATACCGACCCAGATGAACATCACGTAGGTGACGACCGCGAGGACCGCCGGGAACGCGATGTGCGACATCGGGGAGATCTGCACCAGCGGGATGATGCCGAACATGTTGTTCACGAGGATGAACGTGAACAGCGTGGTCAGGTAGGGCGCGAACCGGACACCCTGCGGGCCGATCATGTCGACCGCGATGTTGTTGCGCACGAAGCCGTAAAGGCTCTCCGCCATCCACTGCTTCTTCGTCGGAACCAGCTGCGGGTTCCGGTAAGAGGCCAGGAAGAAGATGATGATTGCTGCGACCGCCACCCAGACCAGGACCGTGATCTTGGTGAACCAGTAGCTGTCGTGAGCGTCCCACGGCAGGATGCTGGGCAGGTAGAAGTCCTCGACGCTGGGCGGGAACGCCGCCGCGAGGACCGTCGACTGACCGATCACCTTGGCCCTTTCCTGTCAGGCGCCGTGACACGGCGCACGATGAGGTACACAGCGCCGGCGACCCCGAGGACCGCACCGATGGCGGCGAAGATGCCCGTGGTTCCGACGAAGTAGTCGACCAGCCAGCCGATTCCACCCCAGGACAGAATGCCCGCGATGAGATACGACAGTGCTGTCATGCCCGCACCGGAGTCGGGGGGCGTGTCCGGACCGTCGTCACCGTGGGATTCGTGGGGAGGTTTCTGGGCGGCCATGTCGGCCCGAACGATATCAGCAGGAAACACGAAGCAAAGCGGGACCCCCCGCACAACCGTAGTTGTCCAGGCGTCAGGGGTCTCGCAACTGACTGGACACGGTACTCCTGTCGCGCCAAATCGGAACACCGCGCAGTCCGAGGGGTCACCGGATAGTGGCGCCGTGCCCGTTTTACATGCTCCTGACCAGGGGTTACGAGGTGCTCTAGATCACCTTCCGAATGACCCGGCGGTGCACCCACCAGGCTTGGACACCGGTCCAGACGACCACCCCGGCGACGATGCCCCACCCGAGGGCCGACCAGCCCGGCCAGGGGATGTCGACGCCGATGGCCAGGATGACTCCCAACAAAGAATATTTCACCACATAAGTAAGCATTCCGAGCGGCAACAGCAAAGCCGGCCGGACCGTGTCGGCCCAGGCGATCACCAGGGTGGACATGGTGAAGCTGACGGTCACGATCAGCACCCCGGCGGCCGCGCCCACCCCCGCCTCGACACCCCTGGCCAGGTAACCGGCCGAGAAGGCGCAGAACAGCAGGGCGGTGGAGACCGCGGTGAGGAGCGGAAGGTGCTCGATCCGCCAGCGCGGGTCCTCCGCCGGGGCCGGGCGTTCCTCGTCGGCCGGCACTTGACTCACCGCAAAAACCTCCCGCAGGCATTTCGTACCGTCTTCGGCACGGCGGGCCACGTTATCACCGGGTCCGGGACTTCCCGATAACACGTCCGTCAGCGGTTAGCGGGCGTTCAGATCACGTTTCCGGATTCTTTCCCGGAATGCGATTTCACCATGCCAGTGCGGAATCCTCGGGCATTTCCGTGTCCAGCGGATAGGGCGGAAACGCTCCCACGATCTCGGCCACCTCGGCGGCCACCCCGGCGGTCTCGTCCCGCACCGCCCGGCCGATCACCCGGGCGATCCGGCCCATCTCGTCCTCCCGCATGCCCTGGGAGGTGACGCTCGGCGTGCCGATCCGGATCCCGGAGCCCACCGACGGGCGCAGCGGGTCGAACGGGATCGCGTTCTTGGTCAGCGCGATGCCCACCCGCGCGCACCGGGTCTCCGCCTCCAGCCCGGTCACGCCCAGCTCCCGCAGGTCGAGGACGGCCAGGTGGGTGTCGGTGCCGCCGGTGACCGGCCGCATCCCCTCGGCGGCGAGCCCGGCGGCCAGCGCCCGCGCGTTGCGGACCGTCTGGTTGGCGTACCCCCGGAACTCCGCGGTGGACGCCTCACGGAAGGCGACCGCCTTGGCCGCGATGGCGTGCATCATCGGCCCGCCCTGCGCGAACGGGAAGACCGCCTTGTCGATCCGCTGGGCCAGCTCGCCCCGGCAGAGGATCATGCCGCCGCGCGGTCCGCGCAGCGCCTTGTGGGTGGTCGCGGTGACCACGTCGGCGTACGGCACCGGGGACGGCACCGCGCGCCCGGCCACCAGCCCGATGAAGTGCGCCGCGTCGACCATCAGGTAGGCCCCGGCCTCGTCGGCGATCTCCCGGAACCGGGCGAAGTCGATCAGGCGGGGGTACGAGGTGGCGCCACAGATGATCAGTTTCGGACGGTGCGCCAGCGCCAGATCCCGTACCTCGTCGTAGTCGATCTCCTCGGTCTCCGGCGAGACCCGGTAGGAGACCGGGTGGAACCACTTGCCGGAGAAGTTGGCCCGGCTGCCGTGGGTGAGGTGCCCGCCGTACGGCAGCCCCATCGCCAGCACCACGTCACCGGGCTCGGCCAGCGCCGCGTAGGCGGCCAGGTTCGCCGCCGCGCCGGAGTGCGGCTGCACGTTGGCGTGCTCGGCCGTGAACAGCTCCCGGGCGCGCTCGACCGCGAGCCGCTCGGCCCGGTCCACCTGGGCGCAGCCGCCGTAGTAGCGCTCCCCCGGATAACCCTCGGCGTACTTGTTGGCGAGCGTCGAACCGAGCGCCGCGAGCACCGCCGGCGAGGTGAAGCTCTCGCTCGCGATCAGCTGGAGGGTGTCCCGCTGGCGGACCACCTCGTCGACGAGCACGGCGGCGATCTCCGGATCGTCACGCCGCAACACCGCGAAGTCCGGCCCCCAGAAGGTGCCCACGATGGCCTCCCGTGTCGAGGATCTACCCGTCCGAGGACCCTGCCCGAGCAGCATATGTCTCCCCGGCCGCGCAGGCGGGCACAGTCGCGTCCCCCGGCGGACCCGACCAGGGTCAATCGCCGGGATTCGCCCCAGAGCGGCACACACCACACCGCGGCGACCGGCGTTTCGGCCCGACCGGCGTCAGACCCGGGCTTCCTGGGAAATCCTGTACGCATGCGATGTCTTGTCACCGGCGCGACCGGCTACATCGGCGGGCGTCTGGTCCCGCGACTGCTCGACGCCGGCCATCAGGTGCGATGTCTGTCCCGTAGTGCCGCCCGGTTACGGGACGCGCCGTGGGCCGGGCGGACCGAGATCACCGAGGGAGATCTGTCCGACCCGGCGACGCTCCCGGCCGCCTTCGAGGGCGTCGACGTCGCCTACTTCCTGGTCCACTCGCTGGGCCGCCCGGACTTCGAGCGGCTGGACCGCGAGGCCGCGGAGAACTTCGCCACGGCGGCCCGGGCTGCGGGCGTACGCCGCATCATCTATCTCGGCGGACCCGAGCCGCCCGCCCACGAGAAACCCTCCGCCCACCTGCGCTCCCGGGCCGAGGTCGGGCACATCCTGCTGGACAGCGGGGTGCCGACGGTGGTGCTGCGGGCGCCGGTGATCATCGGGTCCGGCTCGGCGTCGTTCGAGATGCTGCGCTACCTGACCGAGCGCCTGCCGGCCATGGTCACCCCACGATGGGTCAACAACAAGATCCAGCCGATTGCGGTACGCGACGTGCTGCGTTACCTGATCGGCGCCGCGACCCTGCCGCCCGAGGTCAGCCGCGGTTTCGACATCGGCGGCGCGGACGTGCTCACCTATCGGGAGATGATGCAGCGCTACGCCCGGGTGGCCGGGCTCCCGCGCCGGGTCATCGTCCCGGTCCGCCTGCTCAGCCCATGGCTGTCGTCGCACTGGGTCGGCCTGATCACCCCGGTGCCGAACAGCATCGCCCGGCCGCTGGTCGGCAGCCTGATCCACGAGGCGATCGCGCACGAGAACGACATCGCCGAGCTGATCCCGGGCCCGGCCCCGCTGGGTTTCGACGAGTCGGTCCGGCTGGCCCGCAGCAAGATCCGGGACGCCGACGTGGAGACCCGCTGGTCCACCGCCTCCGGCCTGGACGTCTCCGCCGAACCGCTGCCCAGCGACCCGGACTGGTCCGGCGGCAACATCTACGTCGACGAGCGGTCCCGGCCGGTGAGCGCCCCGCCGGACCGGCTGTGGAAGGTCATCGAGGGGGTCGGCGGCGAGAACGGCTGGTACTCGTTCCCGCTGGCCTGGTCGGTGCGCGGCTGGATGGACCGGCTGGCCGGCGGGGTCGGGCTGCGGCGCGGCCGGCGCGACCGGCACCGGCTACGGGTCGGCGAGGCCCTGGACTGGTGGCGGGTCGAGGAGATCGAACCCGGCTCACTGCTGCGGCTGCGGGCCGAGATGCGGGTGCCCGGGCGGGCCTGGCTGGAGATGCGGGCCGAGGCCACCCCGGAGGGCGGGAGCGTCTACCGCCAGCGGGCCGTCTTCCTGCCGCGCGGGCTGGCCGGGCACCTCTACTGGGCGTCGGTGGTGCCGTTCCACGGGATCGTCTTCAGCGGGATGGCCCGCAACATCACCCGCACCGCGGAGACGTCAGGCGGCAGCGCGTGACAACCGGTCCCGGACGGCCAGCCAGTCCTCGGTCCGCGGCGGCTCCTGGATGACGATGGTGGCGTAACCGGCGTCGTCCAGGCGGTGCAGGGCGGCGTACAGGTCGGCGGCGTACTCCCGCGGGTCGGCGGAGAGGACCTCGGTCCCTTCGCTGCCCTCATACGTCAGGGTGCCGACCGGCCCGGTCAAACCCTCGTGGTCCCGGGCATCCGGGCGGAGCACGGTCCGGGCCCGCGGCGCGTAGTGCCGCCGGCTCATCCCGGGCGAGTTCCGCGCGGCGCCGTCCTCGGTCTCCGCCTCGGGCAGCGCGACGGTGCCGGCCACCTCGCGCAGCACCCGCAGGCCGAGCGCACCCGGCCGCAGCAGCCGCGGCACGTCACCCGTCACGTCCAGCACCGTCGACTCGATGCCCCAGGAGCAGGCGCCGCCGTCCAGCACCAGCGGCACGTCCGGCAGGCTGCGCACCACGTGCTCGGCGGTGGTCGGCGAGATGCCCTCGGAACGGTTCGCACTGGGCGCGGCGAGCGGCAACCCGCAGGCCCTCAGCAGGTCGAGCGCGACCGGATGCGCCGGGACGCGGACCGCCACGGTGTCGTTGACCGCGCCGATGCCGGGCAGGTGCGAGGCCCGGCGCACGACCAGGGTCAGCGGGCCCGGCCAGAAGGCGCCGGCCAGCTTGTCCGCCCCGGCCGGCCACTCGGCGGCCAGCGCGCGGGCTGCCGGAAGGTCCGCCACGTGCACGATCAGCGGGTTCCAGGACGGCCGGTTCTTCAACCGGTAGATCTCGCCGACCGCCCGCTCGGAGAAGGCGTCGGCGCCGAGGCCGTAGACGGTCTCGGTGGGAAACGCCACCACCGAGCCGGCCCGCAGGATCTCGGCGGCCCGGCGCAACCCCTCGGCGTCCGGCAGAGCGATCTTCGAAAGGTTCACGGAAGCAACAACGCGGCGAACGGCATCGTGGTGTCCTCGATCTCGTCGCCCACCCGGTGGAACGTCTGGTCGCCGCGGCCCCACGGGTCGTCCAGGTCGTCGCCGGCCTGGGCCGAGTCCGCGCCACGCAGCCCGGCGACCGCCTCGACGATCGCGGTGCCCCGGGCCCGCAGCGCCTCCGGTTTCGGCTCGGCCGGCGGCAGCGAGGCCGCGTCCACCGAGCCGAGCAGCCGGCCGAACTCACCGAGCACGAAGGTGCGCTCGGCGGCGTCCGGGCGGAGCGCGACCACGTAGTCGTACTGGTCGGCGGTGGCGGTGAGGATCAGGTCCGCCTCGTCGATGAAGTCGCCGCGCAGCTTGCGGGCGAGGAAGCCCTCGTCGGTGCCGCGGCGGGCGCGGACCAGGCGGGCCGCGGGCGGGTTCATCTCCTCGCCCTCGTGCCAGCCGCCGGTGCCGGCGCTGACACTGTGCAGCAGCCGGCCGTCGTCGGCGTCACCGGCCCGGTCCCGGACGGCGCGCGCCAGCAGGCGCTCGGCCATCGGCGACCGGCAGATGTTGCCCATGCAGACGTGCAGAACGGTGAACGGCGCCAAGTCAGTCCTGCCCATCGATGATTTCCGGAACCACGTCACGAAGCTTCTCGAGCGGGATCGCACCGGCCCGCAGCACCCGCGGCACATCACCGGTGACGTCCACGATCGTGCTCGGCGCCGGGTCGAGGGCGGGGCCGGCCTCCAGGTAGACGCGCACCGCGTACTCCAACTGGTCGCGGGCCTCGTCGGCGGTCACCGGGGCGGGCGAGCCGAGCTTGTTGGCGGTGGTCACGGCCATCGGCCCGACCTCGCGCAGCACCTCCAGGGCGACCGGGTGCAGCGGCATGCGCACCGCGACCGAGCCCCCGGTGTCGCCGAGGTCCCAGGTCAGGCTGGGTGAGTGCTCGACGATGATGGTCAGCGCGCCGGGCCAGAACGCGTCGGCCAGCTCCCGGGCGGCACGCGGCAGCGAGTAGGTCAGCCCGTCCAGCGTGTGCCGGGAGCCGACCAGCACCGGCGGCGGCACCCGGCGGTCCGAGCCGCGGGCGTGGTGCAGCTGGGTGACGGCGTGCGAGGTGAACGCGTCGGCCCCCACCCCGTAGACCGTGTCGGTGGGGAAGACCACGAGCTCGCCGCTCTTGGCCGCCTCGACAGCCGCGGCGATGCCACGGTCCCGGTCAGCGACGGTGGCGCAGTCGTAGAGCATCACGTGTTGCAGTGTGCCATGCGACTGAACGGTGTTTCACCGGCGGCGGGCGGTCGCATATCTCGGACGGCCGGTGAGGTCGTCGTGCGCGGTCACCCCGGTGAACCGGCCGTCGGCCCGCAGCAGCGCCGGAACCGCCTCGCCGTGCACGTCGTCGTGTTCGATCCCGAGGGATCCGCCCGGTACGAGCAGCCGGGCGGCCAGCTCGATCACCGGCCGGATCACCACCAGCCCGTCGCCGCCGCCGAAGACCGCCTCGGCCGGGTCGTGCCCGGAGACCTCGGGCGGGACCTCGGTGCCGTCCGGCACGTACGGCGGGTTGCAGAGCAGCACGTCCACCGTGCCGTGCAGGCCGGCCAGCAGATCCGGATCGGTCACGTCCCCGGCCACCACCTCGACCACCGGGTAGCCCCCGGTGTTGCGGCGCAGCCAGGGCAGGGCGGCCGGCGACCGCTCGACGGCGATCACCCGCCCGGCCTTCGTCTCGTCGGCGATCGCGACCGCGATGGCGCCACTGCCGCTGCACAGGTCGACCACCAGCGCGCCCGGCCCGGTCCGCTCGACACCCCAGCCGGCCAGCAGCTCGGTCTCCGGCCGGGGGGTGAAGACGCCGTCGCCGACCGCAAGTTCCACATAGCGGAACGCGGCGCTGCCGAGCAGGTGCTGCAGGGGGATCCGGCGGGCCCGGCGCGCGACCAGGTCCCGGAACCGGGACAGCTCGGCGGCCCGGATCGTGTCGGTCAGCAGGAGCCGCCCGCGCGGCACACCCAGTGCGTGAGCAGCCAATAGTTCGGCGTCGACACGTGGCGAGGACACTCCGGCCGCGCCGAGATCGACCGTCGCCGCTGCCAGCTCCGGCGCCAAGCGGGTCCGATCCGTGTCCTCGCGGGGGTGTTCGTGTCGCGGTGTCACGGCATAATCATGGGACCTCGCGCACGCGGAGTCGTCGGCGGGCTCCGGCCCGGTCCGCGGATCGCGCGAGGGCGATGCCCGATGTCGTGGGAGGCGCCTGGTGGGTTGGTTGGACCAGCTCGCGGAACACGTCGATGATCTTCGCCGTGCCAATCACCTCCAGCAGAACGGGCAGTCGGCCGCGGCCCTGCCGATCCTGGACACGGTGCTGGACACCGTCACCGACCCGGCGACCCGGGCGTACTCGCTGGTCCAGCGCTTCGGCGCGCTGATCAACCTGGGCCGGGTGGCCGAGCTGGCCGCCGCGATGGCCGCCGCCGCCGAGGCCGTCCGCGAGGTGCCCGACCCCTACCTGCGTGGCCAGCTGCACGCTTTCGCCGCCCTCGGCGCACACCTGCAGAGCAATCTGGACCGCGGGGTCACGCATCTGGTGCAGGCGTCCCGGGCGCTGGCCGCCGTGCCGGAACGGGACGCGGACACCGCGTGGGGCTGGCACGACCTCGCCATGGCGTACAGCTATCTGGGTTTTCACGGCCAGGCCCTGATCGCGATCGAGCAGGCCCGCGAGGTGGGCGCGGCGGCCGGCCTGGCGCAGGAGGTCTTCGCGGCGCCGGGTATCCGGCTGCGCAACGCCGTGGCGCTGGACCATCAGGGCGACACCGACGGCTGTCTGCGGGTGCTGCGCGACATCGACGCCGAGTTGTCCCGCTACGTCGCCACCGATCAGCTCCGGCCGAGCAGCCGGGCGGTGTACGGGTACGCCCTGGCCCGCCGGGCCGCGCTGGGCGACTCGACCTCGTCGGACGCGACCCGCTGGCTGACCGGTGGCGGCGGCGACAGCGCCCGCACCCGGGACCTGCGGCATCTCGGCTCGGTCTGCCTGGCCATCGCGGCCGGCCGCCCGCAGCAGGCGCTGGCGATGCTGGAGGCGGTGCCGGTCTCCGCCGAGACCCTGGGCGCTCCCGAGGCGGCCCGGTTGCGCAGCATCTGCCACTCCACCGCGGGTGATCACGCGGCCGCGCACGCCGCCGACCGGTACGCGTTCCGTCTCGCCGCGATGCGCATCGACCAGCTCCGGGACGGTTACCTGGACGGGGTGGCCGCCCGCCTGGACGCGCAGGAGACACACCGCGATCCGGGCCGGTACGGCGACGAGACGCTCACCGACCCGCTGACCGGCCTGCCGAACCGCCGTCAGCTGGAACGCTATGTGGACTCGCTGCTGTCCCGGGGCGAGCGGGCCGCGGTCGGCATCTGCGACGTGGTCGGCTTCACCACGATCAACATCAGGCACGGCCGGCACTGCGGTGACCTGGTCCTGCAGCGGATCGCCGGGGTGCTGCACCGGGTGATGCGCCGCGGCGACTTCGTGGCCCGGTTCGCCGGTGACGAGTTCGTGCTGGTGCTGCCGGGCGCCGGCCCGCACCAGGCGGCCGAGGTGTCCCGCCGGATCGGCGCCGCCGCGAACGCCGAGAACTGGCAGGCGCTGGTGCCCGGCACCCCGATCGGGGTGGCGTCCGGCTGGTCCGAGGTCGGGTCCAACGGCCGGGGGCTCAGTGCCGCTTTGGCCGCCGCCGCGGCGGGCCGGAAGCCCACCATATGACCATGAGCATGATCGAGCTCGGCGACGTCAGCGGCGAACCGGACGGGGACGGCCGCGCCGAGCGTGTGCCGGAGTTCCGGCACGGCACGGTGCGCCGTCTGGTGCTGGCCGGTCTCGCGGCGCTGTGCGTGGTCGCGCTCGGCGGTTCGGCCCGGCCGGCGCCGCCGCTGATCCAGGAGCTGTGGGCGGTGCCGTTCGAGGAGATGGACTCGATGTCGGTCGCGGGCGGCCTGATCCTGGTGCAGACCAACAGCGACGGTTCGCCGAGTCTGACCGCCTACGACGCGGCGACCGGGAAGGCCCGCTGGAGCCGCCCGGTCGGCGAGCAGTCGACGCAGATGGAGACCGTGGAGCGCTCCGGCGTGTTGCTGCTGGCCGGTGGGCAGGAGACGGTGGAGACCGACATGGGCGACGGCAGCGTCGCCGTGGAGACCTACGGCGGCACGATCACGGCCGTCGACGCGATCAGCGGCACCACGCTGTGGACCCGGTCCGGCGGCTACCACCTGCACGCCGGGCCGGAGACGACCCTGCTGGTCGAGCACGGCAAGCAGGGCGACCCGGTGCGGTTCCGGCTGGTCCGGACCAGGGACGGCGGTGTCGTCTGGGAGCGGGCCCTGCCGCGGGCGGTGGACATGACCGTGCAGATCGACGGGGACGAGCCGATCCGGATGGTGACCGCCACCGGGGACGGTGAGATCACCCTGCTGGACTACGCCACCGGCGCCGTCCAGCTGGTCCGGAAGCTGCCGTGGGCCGAGCGGTCGCCGGTCACCGGGAGCGGCAGTTCGATCGCGCTGACCCCGGGCCTGTTCCTGGAGAACCGGACGACCGGGACGGACGGTGAGATCACCGCTTACCGGGCCGACACGCTGGAGCGGCTCTGGTCGGCGAAGTCCGGCGACTACCTCTGGTCCCAGGACTGCGGTCCGGTGATCTGCCTCACCGAGGAGAATCGCTTCCGCGCCGTCGACCCGCTCACCGGCGAGCACCGTTGGACCGGCACCGGCTGGCCGATC
Organism: Actinoplanes couchii; assembly: GCF_016862075.1. Taxonomy (GTDB): domain Bacteria; phylum Actinomycetota; class Actinomycetes; order Mycobacteriales; family Micromonosporaceae; genus Actinoplanes; species Actinoplanes couchii. The sequence continues at coordinate 49,987 of NZ_BOMG01000035.1, forward strand.
ATCGGGCTGTCCCCCGGCAATGAGTTCCTGCTGCTCACCCGCTCGGACACCGCGCCCCAGCCGGTGCTGGCCGAGGCGGCCACCGGGCGCACGGTCGGCAAACCCGGGCGGGGCTGGGTCGCCTACTGGGACGCCGACGAGCACTACGTGGTGCTGCTGGACCCGCTGGTGAAGGACTACACCAGGTCCGTGGTGACCCGGTTCGACCTGGTCACCGGCCGGTCCACCCTGCTCGGGACGGTCCCGCTGACCGGGAACGGCCGGTGCTCCGGCACCGGCCCGATCCTGGCCTGTCAGAACGCCGGCCGGCTGACCGTCCACCGGATCGGCTGATCAGCGGCGCGGCATGTCGCTGTCCCCGGCCAGGCGGGCCGCCCGGTCCGACTGGGCCAGCGCGTCCAGCACCCCGTCCAGTTCGCCGCCGAGGACCAGGTCCAGGTTGTAGGCGGTGTAGCCGATCCGGTGGTCGGTGATCCGGTTCTGCGGGAAGTTGTAGGTGCGGACCCGCTCGGAGCGGTCCACCGTGCGGACCTGGGCCTTGCGCGCGTCACCGGCCGCCGCGTCGGCCGCCTCCTGGGCCTGGGCCAGCAGCCGGGCCCGCAGGATGCGCATCGCCGCCTCCTTGTTCTGGAGCTGGCTCTTCTCGTTCTGGCAGCTGGCCACGGTCCCGGTGGGCAGGTGGGTGATCCGGACCGCGGAGTCGGTGGTGTTGACCGACTGGCCACCCGGACCGGACGAGCGGTAGACGTCGATCCGCAGGTCGCCGGGCTGGATGTCGATGTCGACGTCCTCCGCCTCGGGCAGCACCAGCACGCCGGCCGCCGAGGTGTGGATCCGGCCCTGGGACTCGGTGACCGGCACCCGCTGCACCCGGTGCACGCCGCCCTCCCACTTCATCCGGGACCAGACGCCGTGCCCGCCCACGGGCGCGCCCTTGGTCTTCACCGCGACCGAGATGTCCTTCACACCGCCGAGGTCCGACTCCTGCGAGTCGATCACCTCGACCACCCAGCCGTGCTTCTCGGCGTACCGGGTGTACATGCGCAGCAGATCACCGGCGAACAGCGCGGACTCCTGGCCGCCCTCACCCGCCTTGATCTCGATGATCACGTCCTTGGCGTCGCTGGGGTCGCGCGGCATCAGCATCTCGCCGAGCTTCTCCTCCAGCCCGGGCAGCGTGGCGGCGACCGCCTCGACCTCGGAGGCGAAACTCGAGTCCTCGGCGGCCAGCTCCTTGGCGGCGGCCAGATCGGCGCGGGCCGCCTCCAGCTCCTGGTTGGCCGCCCAGATCGGCGCCAGCTCGGCGAAACGGCGGCCGACCCGGCGGACCAGGGCCTGGTCGGAGTGGATGGAGGGGTCCTCCATCAGGCGCTCCAGGTCCACGTACTCGGCCAGAAGCGTGCTCAAACGGTCGTTACTCATCAGAACTTCTCCCCAGCCGGCGTGAAAAGCGGACCACACGCGAACGGCGCCCGCCCCGAGAACCGGGACGGGCGCCGTGGAAGCAGTTACTTCTTCTTCGCGGCAGTGACCTTGGCGTACTTCGCCTGGAACTTCGCGACCCGGCCCGCGGTGTCGAGGACGCGCTGCTTGCCGGTGTAGAACGGGTGGCAGGCGCTGCAGGTCTCGACGCGGATCTCCGCGCCCTTCGCGGTGCTGCGGGTGGTGAAGGTGCTGCCGCAGGAGCAGACGACCTCGGTGGTCGTGTACTCGGGGTGGATTCCGCTCTTCATGTCTTCTCGGTCCCTCTCGATACAACGGGCCGCCGGGTCGCCCTCCTGCTGGAAAGACGTGAACCGGAACCCCTACTGGCCGATGCACCAGTCTGCCATGCCTCCCGTACCGGCCGGAAATCAGGAGGCGCAACTGGATTCGTCCTGGTTAACGTGAGCGCTGCTCCGTTCATTCCCACAGCTGGCAGGCACCCCATGACGCTTCTGCACGACGTCCTCGATCCGGCCGATCTGGCCGCCGCGATCGACAGCGGACTGGTCCGCACCCAGCGTCATCCCCGCCTGCCGTTCACGATCTACAACTACACCGAGGCGTGTCAGTACTCCGGGGCGTGGACGCCCGTCACGCTGGCCTGCCGTGGTCTGGTGGTGGACGCCGAGGGGCGGATCGCCGCGCGGCCGTTCCCGAAATTCTTCAACCACGACCAGAGCCAGGCGCCCCGGCTCGCCCCGGGCGCGGCGGTGACGGTCACCGACAAGGCCGACGGCAGCCTGGGTGTGATCTATCACGACGGCGAGGGCTGGGCGGTCGCCACCCGGGGCTCGTTCGCCTCCGACCAGGCCCGGCACGCGACGCAGGTACTGCGCGAGCGGTACTCGTCGTTCGTACCGCCGCAGGGGTTGACCGTGCTCGTGGAGATCGTCTATCCGGACAACCGGATCGTGATCGACTACCAGGGGATGGACGACCTGATCCTGCTCGGTGCGGTGGAGATCGCGACCGGCCGCAGTCACGGGCCGACGGCGGTGCCGGACTGGCCGGGGCCGGTGGTGGAGACCTTCGGCCACGCGACGTTCGCCGAGGCGCTCGCCGCCGAGCCGAGGGACGGCCGGGAGGGTCTGGTCGTGCACTTCACCGAGGCCGACCAGCGAGTCAAGATCAAATACGCCGATTATGTACGTCTACACCGGCTCGTCACCGGCCTGACCCCGCGTTCGGTGTGGGAGATCCTCGCCGTCGGTGGTGATCTGGACGCCCTGACCGAGCCGCTGCCGGACGAGTTCCACGTCTGGGTCACCGGCATCGCCACCGGCCTGATCGCCGAGGTCGAGGAGGCGGTGGCGGCCGTCGAGGCGACGTTCGACAAGATCGTCGCGGCACTGCCCGAGGGGTGGGGCCGCAAGGAGTTCGCGGCCGAGGCGCTGCGCACCGGGTACCGGGCCGAGTTGTTCCTGCGGTTGGACGGCAAGGACTACCGTCCCGGCCTGTGGCAGCGCGTACGGCCGGCAGTGAAGGAAGTTGAACCGAAGTGACACGTCTGCTCATCACCCGGGGCCTGCCGGCGTCCGGCAAGACCACGTTCGCGCGCAAGCTCCAGCCGGACGTGGTCCGGGTCAACCGCGACGACCTGCGGCGCATGCTGCACGGCTGCCGGCTCTACACGCAGCACGCCGAGGCGCAGGTCACCCAGGCCCAGCGGGCGGCCGTCGAGGCGCTGCTGCGGGCCCGGGGCAGCGTCATCGTGGACGACACCAACCTGCGCGCCAAGACGGTCCGGGAGTGGGCCGAGATGGCGGCGCGCTATTCGGCGTCGTTCGAGGTGCACGACTTCACCGACGTGCCGGTGGACGAGTGTGTGCGGCGCGACGTCGGCCGGCCCGAGGACGAGCGGGTCGGCGAGGACGCCATCCGCCGCATGCACGACCGCTACCTGGCCGGGAAGAACACGCCGCTGCCGATCCCGTTCATCGATCCGGGCGGCCCGGGTGTGGTCTACCGGCCGGACCCGGAGCTGCCGGGCGCGGTGCTGGTCGACATCGACGGGACCGTCGCGCTGATGACCGGCCGCAGCCCGTACGCGTGGAACCGGGTCGGCGAGGACGAGCCGAACCCGGCGGTGATCACGGCGGTGCGGGCGATGCACGCGGCCGGCCACGCCATCGTCTTCTGCTCCGGGCGCGACGAGGTGTGCCGGGCGGAGACCGAGGCCTGGCTGGAGTTGTTCGTCGGGGTGCCCTATGAAGGCCTGTTCATGCGCCCGGAGGGTGACAGCCGCAAGGACTCGATCGTCAAGCGGGAGATCTTCGACCGGGAGGTCAAGGATCGTTGGCGGATCGTCGGGGTGTTCGACGACCGTCAACAGGTGGTACGTATGTGGCGGCAGCTCGGCCTGACGGTCTTTCAGGTTGCGGAGGGAGATTTCTAGGGTGAAGTACCCGCGGACGTTCCATCTGCCCGACTCACCGGGAGCATCCGCCGACGACCGGATTCAGCACGATCTGTCCTGGCTGGACGGCGAGCTCGTGGTGACCGAGAAAATGGACGGCGGGAACCTCACCTTCACCCGCGACGGCATGCACGCCCGCTCGCTCGACTCCGGCACCCACCCGTGGGACCGGCCGGCGAAGGCGCTGTGGGCGATGACGTCGTACCGGATCCCGGACGGCTGGCGGGTCTGCGGCGAGTCCATGTGGGCTCGCCGCAGTGTGGCGTACACCGACCTGCCCGGGGTGTTCCTGGTCTTCGGCATCTGGGACGAGACGGACACCCTGCTGGGCTGGGACGACACCGTCGACTGGGCCCGCCGGCTGGAGCTGCCGATGGTCCCGGTGCTGTACCGGGGCGGCAGCCTGTCCGAGGCCCGCGCCGCCTGGGCCACGCAACGCGACGAGGAGCACTCCGAGGGTTTCGTGGTCCGGGTGGCCGGCCGGATCCCGCACGCCGAGTTCCCGCTCAAGCTGCTCAAGTGGGTGCGGGCCGAGCACGTGCGCACCGAGGCGTCCTGGCGCCACCGCGACGACTTCGCGGTCAACGAGTTCGCCTAGGGCAGCCTTTGGCCAGCTCCGCCGCCTCGTCGTCCAGGTAGAAGGCGGGGCGCTGGTCGAACTCGTCGTAGTAACGGTGGAAGACCGGGGTGATGCCGCCGGAGATCGGCGGGACGATCCAGGTCCAGTCGGCGGGCACCCGGCGGCCGGCCTTCTCCTCGTTGGCCAGATGTGTGACGAAACGCTGCGACTCGGTGTGGTGGTCGCTCATCTTGACCCCGGCCCGCTCGAAACTGTGCAGCACCGCCCGGTTCAGCTCGACCAGCGCCCGGTCCCGCCACAGCGTGGACTCCCGGCTGGTGTCCAGGCCGATCCGCTCGGCGATCAGCGGCAGCAGGTCGTAACGGTCCCGGTCGGCGAGGTTGCGGGAGCCGATCTCGGAACCCATGTACCAGCCGTTGAACGGGGCCAGCGGGTAGTGCACGCCGCCGATGGTGAGGCGCATGTTGGCGATGGCCGGTACCGCGTGCCAGCGCAGGCCCAGCTCGGCGAACCAGCCGAACTCCGGATGACTCAGCGGCACCTCGCGAATGACCCGCTCCGGCAGCTCGTAGACGCGCACCCCCTCGGCCGGCGTCTCGACCACCAGCGGCAGCACGTCGAACGCCTCGCCCTTGCCCCGCCACCCGAAACCCTGGACGGCCTCGGTGAACCCGACCTGCCGTGGATCCCCCACCGTCTGATCGTTCTCGGTCCGGTAGCCGGCGTACTTGATGAGCTGCTCGTTCCACACCCGGGCGTGCGGGCGGCCCGGCTGGGCCGGGGCGAAGATGCTGATCACCGGGCGGATCTGCCCGTCCCCGGCGGTCTGCAGGTGCTGGACGAGCAGCGAGTAGATCTCGTCGGCGGTCCGGGCCCGGCGCCGGTCCAGCACCATCAGGCTGCGCCAGTAGAGCCGCCCGATGCACCGGCTCGCGTTGCGCCACGCCATCCGCGCGCCGTGGGTCAGCTCGTCGGTGGTGTGCACGTACGTGCCGGTGGCGGCGACCTGCGCGCGGACGATGGCGAGTCTCGGTTCGACCGGCCCGAGCCGGGGGTTCTCGATGTAGCACCGGCGCAGGAAGTCCTCCGCCTCGCCGGGGTCCACAGGCGTGCCCGGATCCCAGGGTTCGGCCGGGCAATCCCGGTAACCGGGCACGAGCATCAGGGCGCCTCCGGACTGTCGTGGGACAGGGATACCGGAGGTTCGCACGACCGTGGATGGGCCGAATCAGACAGGTTGTGCGACAAAAACGCCGCGACCCACCCTTTCGAGTGGGTCGCGGCGTTTTGCGTGCTTATTCGCCAGGCGTCGACTTGGCGATCTGCATCAGGAACTCGATGTTGGTCCGGGTCTGCTTGAGCCGGTCCATCAGCAGGTCCAGGGCAGCGCCGCTCTCCAGCGAGCTGAGCACCTTGCGGAGCTTGTGGACGATCGCCAGCTCCTCCTTGCCCAGCAGGATCTCTTCCTTACGGGTGCTGGAAGCGGAGACGTCCACGGCCGGGAAGATGCGCTTGTCGGCGATCTTCCGGTCCAGCTTGAGCTCGGCGTTGCCGGTGCCCTTGAACTCCTCGAAGATGACCGTGTCCATCATCGACCCGGTCTCGACCAGCGCGGTCGCCAGAATGGTGAGCGAGCCACCGTTCTCGATGTTGCGGGCCGCGCCGAGGAAGCGCTTCGGTGGGTAGAGCGCGGTCGAGTCGATACCACCGGACATGATGCGGCCGGAGGCCGGCGCCGCCAGGTTGTACGACCGGCCGAGCCGCGTCACCGAGTCGAGCAGCACGACCACGTCGTGGCCCAGCTCGACCAGGCGCTTGGCCCGCTCGATCGCCAGCTCGGCGACCGTGGTGTGGTCCTGCGGCGGACGGTCGAACGTGGCCGCGATGACCTCGCCCTTCACCGTGCGCTGCATGTCGGTGACCTCTTCGGGCCGCTCGTCCACGAGCACGACCATCAGGTGGCACTCGGGGTTGTTGTGCGTGATCGCGTTGGCCAGAGCCTGCAGCACCATCGTCTTACCGGCCTTCGGCGGCGAGACGATGAGGGCACGCTGGCCCTTACCGATCGGCATCACCAGGTCGATGATGCGGGTGGTGAGGATGTGCGGCTCGGTCTCCAGCCGCAGGCGCTCCTGCGGGTAGAGCGGCGTGAGCTTGTAGAACTCGGGACGCCGGCGGGCCTCGTCGGGCTCCATCCCGTTGATGGTGTCCAGACGGACCAGCGGGTTGTACTTGTCCCGCCGCTGACCGTCGTTGCCACCCTCGCGCGGGGCGGACCGCACGGCGCCGGTGACCGCGTCACCGCGGCGCAGGCCGTACTTCTTGACCTGGGACATCGAGACGTAGACGTCGTTGGGACCGGAGAGGTAACCGGTGGTGCGGACGAACGCGTAGTTGTCCAGCACGTCCAGGATGCCGGCGACCGGGACGAGAACCTCGTCCTCGGCCACGTGCGGCTCCCGGCCCTCACGCTGCTGGCCACCGCGCTCGTCACGCGGGTTGTCGTCACGGTCCCGGCCACGACGGCGGTCCCGGAAACGGCTGCGCCGGCTGCGGCGGCCACCGTCACCGTCGGCGTCGTCGTCATCGTGACCCTGGTCACCACGCGGGCCACGGTCGTTGTTACCGCGGTCCTCACGCTGCTGCTCGTCCCGGCGGCCGTCACGCTGACCGTCGCGGGGGCCGTTGTCACGCTGGCCGTCACGCGGTCCACCGTCACGCGGTCCACCGTCACGCGGTCCACCGTCACGCTGGCCGTCGCGGGGCGCACCGTCGCGCTGCTGGCCGTCACGCTGGTTGCGCTGCCGGTCGCGGTTGCGCTCGCCACGCTCGGGACGGTCGCCCCGCTCGCCGCGCTCGGCCCGCTCGGGGCGCTCGTTCGTCTCGGCGGCCGGGGCGGGAGCCTCGACGGCCGGAGCCTGGGTGGCGACGGGGGCCTCGACGGTCGCCGTCTCCGTCTGGCGGGGCGCGGACTCGCGGGCCTCACGAGGCTCGCGGGTGGCCCGCTCACGGCGGCTCCGGGCGGGACGCTCGGCAGCCGGCGCCGGCTCGGCCACGGCGGTCTGCGGCGCCTCGACCGGGGTGGTCTGGACCGGGGCAGGAGCCGTGGCGACGGCCTCGGAGCTGTTGGTACGCGGGCGCGGGGCCGACTCGGCGGCTGCGGCGGCGGGGGCGCCGCCGCTCTGGCGCTCGGTGATCGCGGCGATCAGCTCACCCTTGCGCATCCGGGCGGTGCCGGAGATGCCGAGGGAGGCGGCGAGGCTCTGCAACTCGGGCAGCAGCATCGCGGACAGCCCGGTGCCGCCACGGCGGCGCTTCGTGGCGGTCGCGGTGGTGCCGGCGCCGTCAGCGACGTCAGAAACACCCGACGTCACGTCGGTGGTGTCGCTCAATGGATTCCTTCCGTCGGAAAAAGCCCGAGATCACCCGGAACTGCAGCGTGGGCCGGGTGCCCTCGGAACCCGCTTCGCAACAGCGGCGCGGGAGTTGTGCAGCACGGCAGCTCGACCGGTATCCCTGCCCGTCAGGGCTTGACGGGTAGGTCTCGGCGAGTGCAGCGATCAGGGTGTGCTGCCCGGCGTTTGCCTTGATGAGAATTGAGATAGGCCAGCTGGCCCAGAAATCTCGGGGGTGCGCCGAACCGCAGAGATCGCTTGCTTCGCGGCTGTGCTAGGTCTTGAGCGTAGTCAACTCGTGCGACCTGCGGCAACAGGGCCCCGCTCGGCGTGTTCCACCATACCCCCTTTCACACAAGCACCGGTGTCATCCACGCCCAGCACTTCGCCGCGCCAGTGCGCGCCCGGCTCGAAATCGGCCGGGACCTGCGTCAACGCCAGCACGGTGGGACCCGCGCCACTGACCATGGCGGCCACTCCGGCCGATCGGAGGGCGGTCACCAGAGCGGCGGTGGCCGGCATCCCCGCGGCGCGGTAGCCCTGATGCAGCCGATCCTCGGTGGCCGGCAGCAGCAGCGACGGGTCGGTCGTCAGCGCGTGGGTGAGCAGCGCGGCCCGCCCGGCGTTGAACGCCGCGTCCCGGTGCGGCACCTCGGCCGGCAGCGCCGCCCGCGCGGTGGCGGTGTACCCCACCTCGGACGGGATGAAGACCGTCGGCCGTACGCCCGGGGCCGGCGCGAGCTTGACGGCGCGCGCGCCGCCCTCCTCGGTCCAGGCGATGGTGAAGCCCCCGAGCAGGCAGGGGGCGACGTTGTCGGGATGACCCTCGATGCGTGCGGCGATCCGCAGTGCCGCCGCATCGTCGATGATCTCGTGACCGTTTGTGATCAGGCCGCGGGCCAGCTGCACCCCGCCGACGATCGCCGCCGACGAACTGCCCATGCCGCGCGCCTGCGGAATCCGGTTCACACACTCCAGCGCGATGCCCGGCGGGCGCTCACCGACCTCGTCGAAGGTCGTCAACATCGAACGGATCACCAGATGGTCGGCGCCGGACGGCAGGTCGCCGGCACCCTCACCGGTCACCGTCACGCTGAAGCCGCCGGTGGTCACGCGGGCCGTCAGGTCGTCGTACAGCGTCAGGGCCAGACCCAGGGCGTCGAAGCCCGGGCCCAGATTGGCGCTGGTCGCCGGTGTGCTGACGGAGACCGGATCGGTGACGAAGGACAAGCCCATATCGCCACATGCTAGGGGTTGATCATTTCCGGGGAAGCTCCCCGGTCCCGGTGGTCCCGAATGTCGGCTCGGCCGAAGGACTCAGCCGACGGGTCGCGATCCGCCAGACGATCGCATAGGTCAGGGTGATCGACGCGCAACCCGCGATGATCCACCGGGGGTCGGCGGTGGCGATCACCGCTCCGGCGCCGAGCTGGCTGACCGCGATCGCGAGCGTCGCCAGCATCATGTCGGTGGCGAAGACCCGCCCGCGCAGCGCGTCCGGCACCGCGCCCTGCAGAGCGAAGTTCGACAGCACCCAGTTGCTGCCACCGGCGAAGTGCGCGACGAAGACCAGCACCACGATCAGCGGGAACCACGGCGCGAAGGCCACGCCCAGGTAGCCCAGCCCGTACAGGCCCATCGACAGCGCCAGACCGGGTAGCAGCAGGGCCGGGCGGTTCAGCACCGGCCGCATCACCAGCGGGCCGATCAGCGCGCCCAGCCCGCGCAGCGCGAAGAGCAGGCCCAGACCGAGCGCGCCCACCCCGTGCGCCGCCGCGATCAGCGGGAAGACGGTGAGCACCCCGTTGCCGAGACCGACCGCCGACTTGACCGTGACCAGGGCCCGCAGCCGCGGCCGCTGGACGATGTAGCGCAGCGACTCGATCAGCGCGGCCAGGGCCCGGGGCGGCTCGGTGTCGCCGCTGCGCGGCGCCTGCATCGGCCGCTTGATCAGGGCGGTCAGAACACTGCCGGCGAGCAGCAGGATCGCGGTGACGGCAAAGCAGACGTACGGGCTGAACACCTGACTGACCAGGCCGCCCAGCGACGCGCCGACCACCGTCATGGTGCCCCAGGCCGAGCCGGCGATGGTGTTGGCCGCCGCCAGATCGGCCGGATCCACCACGTTCGGCAGGGCGGCCGAGGCGGCCGGGGTGTAGAACGCCTTCGCGATCGCGAGGGAACCGACCGCGACCAGGGCCAGCGGGGCGGTCTCCGCGGACCGGACCGCGAACAGCAGCAGCACCGACAGCAGGGCCGCGATGTTCGCCAGGACCAGGATCCGGCGCCTGTCGAACCGGTCCGCGACGGTGCCGGTGAACGGCAGCATCAACGCCAGGATCCCGGTGTCCACGGCCAGCATCAGCGCACCGAGCGTGCCGTTGCCGGTCAGCTCCGGCAGGAAAGCCAGCAGCGGGACCATGATGAACCAGTCGGCGCCGAGGACCACCAGCTCAGCGCCGAAGAGACGACGGAAGTCACGGTTGCGGGTAAGGACCGAGAACGCTGCTGGCACGTACCGACCTTATAGAAACGAGGCCCGGTCCCCCATCGGGACCGGGCCTCGTTCGCGATACCTGTCACTCAGCCGGGTTGACCGGCCCGGGCGGCATCTTCAGCACCTCGAACTGGTCGGTGAAGCCGCGCAGCGCGGACTTCACACCGGTCGGGCCGGTCGCCTCGGACCGGGCCTCGTGCGCCCCGCCCCGGCCGGCCGGGACCAGCTCCTCCTCGGCCGACTCGTCGGCGGCGTGCCGCGGCGAGCCCTTGCCCTCCCGCTTGGCCCGGCGCTTGTCCCGGGACCGCTCCTTGCGCTCCTCCACCAGCGTGTAGAGCGTCGGGACCAGCACCAGGGTCAGCAGCGTCGAGCTGAGCAGACCACCGATCACCACGATGGCCAGCGGCTGCGAGATGAAGCCGCCCTCGCCGGTGAGGCCGAGCGCCATCGGGATCAGCGCGAAGATGGTCGCGATCGCGGTCATCAGGATCGGGCGCAGCCGGTGCCGGCCACCCTCGATCACCGCCTCCCGCACGCCCAGGCCCTCGGCCCGGTAGTGGTTGATCAGGTCCATCAGCACGATCGCGTTGGTGACCACGATGCCGACCAGCATCAGCACACCGATCAGCGCGGGCACGCCCAGCGCGGTGCCGGTGACCTTCAGCAGGACGATCGCGCCGGTCGCCGCGAACGGGATCGACACCAGCAGGATCACCGGCTGCAGCAGGCTGCGGAAGGTGGCGACCATGATGATGAAGACGATCGCGATGGCGGCCAGCACGGCCAGCCCCAGCTGCTCGAACGCCTCGGCCTGGTCGGCGCCGACACCGGCGATCTCGTACTCCGCGCCGGGCGGCAGGTCCAGGGCGGTCAGCTGCTTGGTGAGATCCGCGCTGACCGTGGTCAGGCTGACCCCGGAGGCCACCGCGCCGGTGACCGAGGCGGTGCGGTTGCCGTCCACCCGGGTCACCGTCACCGGACCGTCGACCTGCTTGACGTCGGCCACCTGGTCCAGCGGGACGATGCCCTTGGCGGTGGTCAGCGGCAGGGCCTTGAGCGCGGCCGCGTCGGCCGGCGCGGCGCCGAACGAGATCACCACGTCCTGGCTGGCGCCGTCGATGCTGATCTGACCGGCCGGGGCGCTGCGGAACATGCCCGCCACGGTCTGGCCGATCTGCGCCTCGGTGAGCCCGGCGGCAGCCGCGGCCTTACGATCGACGACCACGTCCAGACGCGGGACGCTCTCCTTCAGAGTGGTGTCCACGTCGCTGACGCCGGTGACCCCGGCCATCGCGGCCCGGACCTGCTCGGTGGCGGCGGCCAGCACGTCGTTGTCGGCGGCGGAGACCTGCACGTTGAGGCCGCTGCTGCCCAGACCCGAGCTGTCCTGACCGATCTTGATCTCTCCGGCGTCGGTCAGCTGGTCGAATTTCTCGCGCAGCTCGGTGGTGAGCTTCTCGGCGTCGGCATCCTCGCCGAGCGCCACGTTGTACGACGCGACACCGGCCCCGCCACCCCCGGCGAACGGGTTGGCCGAGCTGCCGCCGACGGTCACCTGGTAGGTGACGACCTCGGAACGGCCCTTGAGGATGTCCTCGACCTTCTCGGCCGCCGCGTCGGTGGCCGCCAGGCTGGTGCCGGCCGGCATCTCCTGGCTGATCGAGATGCTGTCCTGCCCCGACTGGTCGAGGAAGTTCGTCTCCAGGCCACGGCCGAGGAAGACGGTACCGGCCAGCACCAGCAGGCCGAGCGCGATGGTCGTCCAGCGCCGGCCCGTGGCGAACCGGATCACCGGCAGGTAGGCGCGCTGCAGCGGGCTGCGCAGCTCCTTCTCCTCGGCGGCCTTGCGGACCGCCTCGGTGTCGGCGCCCGCGGGCGGCGGCTTGAGGAACCAGAACGCCAGCACCGGCACGATGGTCAGGGCCACCACCAGCGATGCCAGCAGCGCCACCGTCACGGTGATCGCGAAGGACGAGAAGATCTGCCCGACCAGGCCGCCGACCAGGGCGATCGGAGCGAAGACCGCGACCGTGGTGAGCGTGGACGCCACCACCGCGCCGGTGACCTCGCGGACCGCGCCGAGGATCGCCTGGACCTTCTCCTCGCCGTACTCCAGGTGTCGTTTGATGTTCTCCAGGACGACGATCGAGTCGTCCACCACCCGGCCCACCGCGATGGTCAGCGCGCCGAGGGTGAGCAGGTTCAGCGTGTAGTCACCGACCCACAGGGCGATCAGCGCGACCAGCACCGACAGCGGGATGGAGACCGCGGTGACCAGGGTCGAGCGGACGCTGAGCAGGAAGACCAGGATGACCACGACCGCCATCACCAGGCCGAGCAGGCCCTCGGTGGTCAGGCTCTCGATCGACCGCTCCACGAACGGCGCCTGGTCGGTGATCACCGTCAGCGTGGCGCCGGAGTCCTTCTGCAGCTCGTCGAGCATGTCCCGGACCTCGTGCGAGATCGAGACCGGGTTGCCGTCCGGGCGGGCGGTGACCGCGATGCCGAGGCTGTCCACGCCGTCGGTGCGGGTGTACGACTCGGCGGTCGGCAGCTTGCTCTCCACCGCGGCGATGTCACCGAGCAGCACCGGGCCACGGGCGCCGGACAGGTAGAGCCCCTTGAGCTGCTCCACCGAGGTGATCGGCGTGCCGACCTGCACGGTAAGCGATTTCTCCGCCTCGACGACGGCGCCGGCCGGGATGGAGATGCCGTTGGTCTGCAGCACCTGGGTGAGCGCCTGCGGGCTGACCCCGGCCGCACCCATCTTGGCCAGGTTGGGCGTGATCACCACCTGGCTGGCGCGGGCCCCGGTGACCTGGGTGTCGCGGACCCCCTCGATGCTGTTCAGCTCCGGGATCACGATCTCGTTGAGCTTGGCGAGCAGGTCCGCCTCGCCGGTGCCGCCCGAGGCGGCGAGCACGATCGCCGGGATGTCATCGGTGCCGCCGGCGAAGACCGTCGGGTCGACGCTCTCCGGCAGCTGCGACTGGATCCGGTTCACCGAGGTGGTGACCTGGTTGACGGCGGACTCGATGTCGGTGCCGAACTCGAACATCACGACGACGCTGGAGACGTTCTCCCGCGAGGTCGAGGAGACCGTGTCGACACCGCCGATGCCCTTGACCGCGTCCTCGATCGGCTTGGTCACCTGGGACTCGACGGTCTCCGGTGAGGCGCCGGGCAGAACCGCGCTGACGAACGCGGCGGGCAGCTCGATCGAGGGAAGGAGCTGCTGTTTGAGTGACGGGATCGCATAGATCCCGAAGCCGCTGATGACCAGGGCTATCAGGGCTACGAGACCTCGGTTGGCAAGGCTGAGCCGTGTCAGAGCTGACATGGGAGCTCCCCCGAGAAAGGTTCGGTCGATACTGATAGTTTGCATGACGCGAACAAATAGTTTTTCACCAGGGCTGCTGGTAACGTCCCGTCACAGGTTGGAAACACGAGCAAGGAGCGGGCGCTGAGCCAGAAAGAGAAGCTCATCGCGGACATCATGGGTTCGTCGATCCAGCTCGAGCACCTGTTCGCCGACGACCGCTCGGATCCGCTCTTCTCGTCGCACCTGACGATGTCGCAACTCAAGATCATGCTGCTGCTGTCCCGGCACGGCACCCTGTCCGGCGGTGAACTGGCCCGCCTGATCGGGGTCGGCGCGGCCGCCCTCAGCGGCATGGTGGACCGCCTGGTCGTGCAGGACCTGGTGACACGCGCGGAGGATCGGAACGATCGGCGGGTACGCCGGATCGGACTCACCAAGGCGGGGACCGAAGTCATCGAGGGCATCATCACGGCAGGGGTGGCGAAACAGCGCGAAATCCTCAGCCGGCTCTCAGCCGAGGAGTTGGCGATCGTGGCCCAGGCCATGGAACTGCTGGTCCGCGAAGCGGCCGCAGCCAGTCTGTCAGACCGGGCCGCGGCCGCTGGGGAAACTCCGGAAAGCTAGGTCCGCCACCCAGGACCTAGGCGGCTCTAGGCCAGGTCGAGGGCCTTCGCCGCGAGCAGGGCATCGTTGGCGATCACGGTCGGGGACGGGGCGGTGGAGATCGCCCACTCCGGGTCCTTCAGGCCGTGGCCGGTCACCGTGCAGACCACCCGCGAGCCGGCCGGGATCCGGCCCGCCTCGGCCTGCTGGAGCAGACCCGCCACGCTGGCCGCGCTGCCCAGCTCGACGAAGACACCCACCTCACGGGCGAGCAGCCGGTACGCGTTCAAGATGTCCCGGTCGGTGACCGCCGAGATCAGGCCGCCCGAGGAGTCCCGCGCGTCCAGCGCCTTGGTCCAGCTGGCCGGGTTGCCGATCCGGATCGCGGTGGCGATCGTCGACGGCTGCTCGACCACCTTGCCGTTCACGATCGGGGCGGCGCCGGAGGCCTGGAAGCCGTACATCTTCGGCAGACGGGTGCTGTTCCCCGCCTCGGCGTCCTCCTGGTAACCCATCCAGTAGGCGGAGATGTTGCCGGCGTTGCCGACCGGCAGGCAGTGGATGTCCGGGGCGTCACCGAGCGCCTCGACGATCTCGAACGCGGCCGTCTTCTGCCCGTGCAGGCGGAAGATGTTCACCGAGTTGACCAGCGCGACCGGGTAGTCCTGCGACAGCTTCGAGGCGAGCGCCAGGCAGTCGTCGAAGTTGCCGTCCACCTGCAGCAGGCGGGCGCCGTGCACGAGCGCCTGGGCCAGCTTGCCGAGCGCGATCTTGCCCTGCGGGACGAGCACCGCACAGGTGATGCCGGCCCGGGCCGCGTACGCCGCGGCGGAGGCGCTGGTGTTGCCGGTGGAGGCGCAGATGATCGCTTTCGCGCCCTCCTCGACCGCCTTGGAGACGGCCATCGTCATGCCGCGGTCCTTGAACGAGCCGGTCGGGTTGGCGCCCTCCACCTTCAGGTAGACGTCCGCCCCGGTGCGCTGGGAGAGCACCGGCGCCGGCACCAGCGGAGTGTTCCCCTCGTGCAACGAGATCACCGGGGTGGTGGCGGAAACCGGCAGACGGTCCCGGTACGCCTCGATCAAGCCCCGCCACATGGCCGTACTCCTCTTCGCTGTTCAAACCTCGGGATTTCGAGGCCATTATTCAGGACGGCGATCCCTCGACGCGAAGCACACTGGCGATGGAGCGGACGACATCCAGCCCGGACAGCGCCTCGACCGTGGCAGCGAGCGCCGAGTCCGGAGCGCTATGGGTGACGATGACCAATTTGGCGTCATCCGCACGGCCCGACTGGCGGACCGTCGCGATCGAGACCTCGTGCCGGGCGAAGACCCCGGCGACGCTGGCCAGGACGCCCGGTTTCTCGGCCACGTCCAAGCTGATGTGGTAGCGGGTCATCGACTCGCCGATCGGCCGGACCGTCAGCGAGGCGTAGTTGCTCTCGCTCGGCGCCCGGGTGCCGGTCAGCCGGTTCCGGGCGGCCGCGACGATGTCGCCGAGCACCGCGCTGGCGGTCGGCCGGCCACCGGCGCCCCGGCCGTAGAACATCAGCGGGCCGGCCGCCTCGGCCTCGACGAACACCGCGTTGAAGGCGTCGCCCACGCCGGCCAGCGGGTGGCTCAGCGGGATCATCGCCGGGTGCACCCGGACACTCACCGATTCGGCGGTGCGCTGCGCGATACACAACAGCTTGATGGTGCAGCCCATCTCCCGGGCACTGGCCATGTCACCGGCGGTCACCCCGGTCATGCCCTCACGGAACACGTCGGCGGCGGTGACCCGGGTGTGGAAGGCCAGCGAGGCGAGGATGGCGGCCTTGGCGGCGGCGTCGAAACCCTCCACGTCGGCGGTGGGGTCGGCCTCCGCGTACCCCAGCTCGGTCGCCTCTTCCAGGGCCTCGTTGAAGCCGGCGCCGGTGGAGGCCATCGAGGAGAGGATGAAGTTGGTCGTCCCGTTCACGATGCCGGTGACCGCGGTCACCCGGTCGCCGTGCAGGGACTCGCGCAGCGGGCGCAGCAGCGGGATCGCCCCGGCCACCGAGGCCTCGTAGTAGAGGTCCGCACCGCCCTCGGCGGCGGCGTCGTGCAGCGCGCCCCCGTCCTCGGCGAGCAGCGCCTTGTTGGCGGTGATCACGCTCTTGCCGGCCCGCAGCGCCTCGACCAGCCAGGTCCGGGCCGGCTCGATGCCGCCGACGACCTCGATGACCACGTCCACGTCGTCCCGCTTGACCAGGCCTAGCGCGTCGGTGGTGAACAGTGACGCATCGACCGGCAGGTCACCGCGCTCCCGGCCGAGACGCCGCACCGCGATGCCGACGAGCTCGAGCGGGGCGCCGATCCGGGCGGTCAGATCGTCGGCCTGTTCGTGGAGCAGCCGAACCACTTCGGTACCGACGACTCCGCAGCCGAGGAGAGCAAGGCGGATCGACTTCACGGGGCTCATCCAACATCCAATGCAAGCAGGTCGTCCTCGGTCTCCCGCCGCACGATGACGCGGGCGGCGCCATCACGCACCGCCACCACTGGCGGCCGAGGAACGTGGTTGTAGTTGCTGGCCATGCTCCGGCAATAGGCACCGGTTCCGGGGACCGCGAGAAGATCTCCGGGCTGCACGTCGGCGGGCAGGAATTCATCCTTCACGACGATGTCCCCGGACTCACAATGTTTTCCCACCACTCGGGCGAGCATCGGCTCCGCCACACTCTGGCGGTTGGCGACCGTGGCCGAGTAGGAGGCGTCGTACAACGCGGTCCGGATGTTGTCGCTCATCCCCCCGTCGACGCTCACGTAGGTGCGGATCCCGTCGACGTCCTTGACCGTGCCCACCTCGTAGAGCGTGAAGACCGAGGGGCCGACGATCGCCCGGCCCGGCTCGATCGACAGGTGTGGCTTGCGCAGCGACGCCAGCTCACACTCCGACTCGACGATCTTGTTGATGCGTTTGGCCAGGTCACCGGGGGTCGCGGGGTCGTCCTGCGTGGTGTACGCGATACCGAAACCACCGCCCAGGTCCAGCTCCGGCAGCTCCACCCCGCGGGCGTCGCGGATCTGTGCCTGCAGCTCCAGGATCCGCCGCGCGGCCACCTCGAAACCGCTGGTGTCGAAGATCTGCGAGCCGATGTGCGAGTGCAGGCCGCGCAGGTCGAGCACGTCCTCGTCGAGAATCTGCGCGGCGGCCGTGAACGCCGCCCCGCCGGCCAGCGAGAACCCGAACTTCTGATCCTCGTGCGCGGTCGCGATGAACTCGTGGGTGTGTGCTTCGACACCCACCGTCACCCGGACGAGCACACCGGGCCGCTTGTTCAGCTCGGTGGCCAGCGCGCTCAGCCGGGCGATCTCGTGGAACGAGTCGACGATGATCCGGCCCACCCCGGCGTCCAGCGCCCGGCGCAGCTCGGACTCCGACTTGTTGTTGCCGTGGAAGCCGATCCGCTCGGGCGGGAACCCGGCCGCCAGCGCCACCGCCAGCTCGCCGCCGGAGCACACGTCGAGGAAGAGACCCTCCTCCTCGATCACCCGGACCACGGCCTTGCAGATGAACGACTTGCCGGCGTAGTAGACGTCGGCCTCGGCGAAGGCGGCCGCGAAGTCCCGGCAGCGGGCCCGCAGATCCTCCTCGTCGAGCAGATAGGCGGGCGTGCCGTAGTCGGCGGCCAGCTCGGCGACGCCGACCCCGCCGATCTCCAGGGCGCCGGCGCCGGTGCGGGTCACGGTCCGCGGCCACAGCTGCGGGACGAGAGCGTTCACGTCCTCGGGAGAACGGAGCCAGGCCGGCCCGCGGCTGCCGAGTTCGCCGTGCAGGGCCCCGGCCTCGTGTGCGCGCATGCTTACATCCTCTCCGGAGCGGAGACCCCGAGAAGGTCCAAACCGTTGGCGAGCACCGTACGAGTGGCCTCCATCAGCCACAGGCGTGGTGCGGCGTACTCGGAAACCGGCTCGTCGCCCTTGGGAAGCACCTGACAGGCGTCGTAGAAGCGGTGGTAGTCGGTGGCCACCCGCTCCTCCAGGTACACCGCGATCCGGTGCGGCTCCCGCAGCTCGGCCGCGGTGGCGACCACTCCGGGGAAGTCACCGAGCGTCTTGAGCAGGTTCCGCTCGCGCTCGTGGGAGAGCAGCGCGGGGTCGTAGTCCTCGCCCCGGGCGACCTTCTTCTCCTCGGCGTTCTTCAGCAGCGAGCAGATCCGGGCGTGCGCGTACTGCACGTAGAAGACCGGGTTCTCGCTGGAGTTCCGGGTGATCTCCTCGATGTCCAGCGTCAGCATGGAGTCGGTCGAGGAGCGGGCCAGCGAATAACGGGCGGCGTCCGCGCCGACCGCCTCGACCAGCTCGTCCAGCGTGATGATGTTGCCGGCCCGCTTGGACAGCCGCACCGGTTGACCGGCCCGGACCAGGTTGACCAGCTGGCCGATCAGGATCTCGATGTTCTGCTTCGGGTCGTCGCCGGCACACGCGGCGATCGCCTTGAGCCGGCCGATGTAGCCGTGGTGGTCGGCGCCGAGCAGGTAGATGCAGCGGTCGAAGCCGCGCTCGCGCTTGTTGATGTAGTACGCCGCGTCGGCCGCGAAGTAGGTCTTCTCCCCGTTCGACCGGATCAGCACCCGGTCCTTGTCGTCGGTGAAGTCGGTGGTGCGCAGCCAGACCGCGCCGCCGTCGTCGAAGATGTGACCCTGCTTGCGCAGCGTCTCGATGGCGTGCTCGACCGCGCCACCGTTGTGCAGCGTCTGCTCGGAGAACCAGACGTCGAAGTGCACCCCGAACCGGTCCAGGCTCTCCCGGATCTCGGCGAGCATCAGCTCGTAGCCGCGGGCCATGAAGACCGGCAGGGCGGTCTCGGCCGGCTGACCCGCCAGACCTGGATCCACGCTGAGAATCTGCTGTGCGATCTCGGCGATGTAGTCGCCGCCGTAGCCGTCCTCCGGGGCCGCCTGACCATTCGCCGCCGCGAACAGCGAGCGCGCGAACTTGTCCATCTGGACACCCGCGTCGTTCACGTAGTACTCACTGGTCACCTCGGCGCCGGCGGCGCTCAGCACCCGGCGCAGCGAGTCACCGACCGCGGCCCAGCGGGTGTGCCCCAGGTGGATCGGGCCGGTCGGGTTCGCCGAGACGAACTCCAGGTTCACCCGCTCCCCGGCCAGGGCGGTGTTCCGCCCGTACGCCGCACCGGCGGTCAGCACCAGGCCGGCGAACGCACCGAGCGCCGCGTTCTCCAGCCGGATGTTGAGGAAGCCGGGGCCGGCGATCTCCACCGCCGCGATCTCGTCCCGCCGGCCCAGCTCCTCGGCGAGAGCCGTGGCGAGCTCACGGGGCGCGACGCCCGCCTTCTTGGCCACCTGCATGGCCAGGTTCGACGCGTAGTCGCCGTGCTCGGGGTTGCGTGGCCGCTCCACCGTCGTCGTGACGGGAAGCAGCGCGACGTCGAGTCCGCGCGTCTCGAAAACGGCACGAGCGGCTGAGAGAACGGTGTCAGCAAGGTTGGCGGGAGTCACTCAACCATGCTATCGGGGGTAGACTTCGGCGTTCGGCGGCCACCCGAGCCCCTGCCCTTCCCGTTTTGACGAATCGACGAGGCACGATGAGCATGAGCACCCCGGGGCCCGAACGGGTCCCGTCCACCGTCAAGGTCGACAAGACCACCGGTCAGGGTAAGCCCCCGGCGGGCAAGCCGTCCGGCGGTCGGCCAGGTGGCCCCAACCGGCCCGGAGGCAAGGGCGGGAAGAAGGGCCGCAAGCCCGTCACCCCGGTCAAGGTCGCGGGCGGTCGCAACTGGGGCCCGATCGCCGTCGCCGGTGTCGTCGTCCTCATCGCCGTCGGCATCATCGGCTGGAGCGTCGCCGCCTCCGTCCAGTCCGACAAGAAGGCCGGCATCCCCTGGGAGGAGCGGGCCTCCGCCATCGCCGACATCGTGAACTTCCGGGAGACCGACCCCGACCTGGTCAAGGGCAGCCAGCACAAGAACGGCGCGCTCACCTACGCCCAGGACCCGCCGGTCGCCGGCGAGCACAACCCGAGCTGGCAGAACTGCAACGGCATCGTCTACGACGCTCCGATCGCCAAAGAGCACGCGGTGCACAGCCTCGAGCACGGCGCCGTCTGGGTGGCGTACAAAGAGGGCCTCCCCGCCGACCAGGTCGCGAAGTTGGCCGCCAAGGTCGAGGGCCGGGAGAAGACCCTGATGAGCCCGTACCCGGGTCTCACCAACACCGTCTCCCTGCAGGCCTGGGGCTACCAGCTGAAACTCGACTCGGTCGACGACCCGCGCATCGACGAGTTCATCAAGGCCCTGCGCGTCAACGCCTCCATCGAGGGCCCGACCGCACTCTGCGACAGCGGCGTCTCCGCCACCGGCACCGCCCCGCAGAGCTGACCTTGAGTTCCCGCCGGTTCAGTTACTGGATCCCGGTCGCCCTGCTGCTGGGGATCGTCCTGGGCGCCGTCATCGGGTTCGTGGTGCCGCGCGGCGAAAGCCTGCCCGGCGACGACTCCCCCGAGGCCGGCTTCGCCCGCGACATGACCACCCACCACACCCAGGCCGTCGAGATGGGGCTGATCGCGTACACCCGCGCCCAGAACCCCGACGTCCGCACCATGGCCGTCGACATCGCCCTCAACCAGCAGGGCCAGATCGGCATGATGCAGGCCTGGCTCCGTGAATGGAGCCTCCAGCCGACCGGTAGCCAGACGCCGATGGCGTGGATGCCCAACGGCGCGGAGAGCGTGGTCAACGGTTTGATGCCCGGCATGGCCACTCAGGAACAGCTCAAACAGCTCCGCGAGGCCACCGGCCTGGAAGAGGACAAACTCTTCCTGGAACTGATGATCCAGCACCACCTGGGCGGCGTGCACATGGCCCAGGAGGTCATCAAACTCAGCAAGGACCAGGAGGTCGTGGAAGCCGCCGAGCTGACGGTCAACAGCCAGCAACGCGAGCTGACCGACATGCAGTCCCTCCAGAAGGAGATCAGCGCAGCCTCCTGACCAGCTACAACGAGCGGGCCGTCAGGGTTTCCCGGCGGCCCGCTCGTTATGAGCGATACCGGTTGGCCAGGCCGTTATGGGCCCTGCTAGTCTTTCCTCACTGAGCCCCCGTAGCTCAGGGGATAGAGCGTCGCCCTCCGGAGGCGAAAGCGCAGGTTCGAATCCTGCCGGGGGCACAATTGGGATTGGGCACCTGTGTCCGCGGAAAGCGCGGACCGGTGCCCATTGTGCTTTCCTTCCTGAGGCCCGAGCCTCAGACTCCGCGCCGTGGGGCTCCGCCCCCGGATCCCCGCACCATCGGTGGTTACGGTGAGTGATTCGGTGCGGCTTCAATCTTTTCTTTCGGTACGACTTGAGCACCGCCCTGCTTGCCGGTGTGCGGAGTCACCCGGCCGGCGAAACGGGGTGCCGGTAACTGTGGCTTGCCTGCGGTCCCTGTTCCGTTCCGGAATATCGATGTGGCTCGTAGTAGTCGCGGATGACGTCCAAGGCTCGATTCGATGCGTCTGCACTGCGTTCGACCAGCGCGAATCCAGAGATTCCTTGGTTATCCGAGCCGGTGACCCTGATTCATGTCGGACTGGATGGCTCGGTTGCACAGGCCGAGTCCGAAACCGAGAAACGAAGGATGCTCGGCACGGCGCACGACGAGGACCTGCTGCTGGCGGCTTGGCCG
Source organism: Actinoplanes couchii (assembly GCF_016862075.1). GTDB lineage: Bacteria > Actinomycetota > Actinomycetes > Mycobacteriales > Micromonosporaceae > Actinoplanes > Actinoplanes couchii. The sequence goes on from NZ_BOMG01000035.1 coordinate 71,941, forward strand.
GGACAATGGAGTCAGGACGTCTTCGTGGTCGACGATCTCGAAGCCGCACGCCTGGCAGTCGGCCTGCCGAGAAAGAGACGGACGACGTCGCCAGGGAATGCGGGTGCAACTGGATCACCCTCGTGGGATCCGTCCAGTTTCGTACCACCCGGTCGGCTCTGGCATCACCTCACCGAGATGCCAGAACTGCCTGCCGAGGGCCGACGACAGCTCACTACGAGACTCCTCGATCATCACGTCACCGATCAGGACTCGGTTGCTCTGCTCCGCCGTAAGGATCTCGACTCGGACACCCGCAATGCGCTTCTGGACAGCGTGCCCGCGTACCGGGCGGCCTCGCTCGTCGCCGACGATGCCTGCACGCCGGAAGAGGCACTTGCTCTACTCCACCGCTTTCGCACCACCGGGTACGTCATCAAGGCCGCGCTGTCCCGCGTGGAGACTCGGGAGGCGGCCCACAAGGTGATCGCGACTCTGCAGTACCTCGACGCGGCGAAGATGTGGACGGACGGCCGTGGCTCGCGCGACACCGCTCAGAACCCCGATCTGGCCGGCAGCGCTCTTCGGGAAGCGTTGACGCGGGCTGCCGTGTTCGATCGCGCCACTCCCCTGTTCGCCGGAGGCGTCACGAAGCCCTGGACGGATCTGCGCCGTTACCGGTTCGTCGATCTGCTCGTCGACAAGGGCAAGATTCCCGAGAAGGGGCTCGTTCATCTTTTGGACCGGCTCGACCTCGACCATGTTCAGGATCTTCAAGCGTCCGCTCGTAAGCGAGGACGGCTTTACCGGCTGTGCACGCAAGCGCTCGAGAAACGGAGGAGAACCCCGAGCCTCTCCTCCACTGAGACCGAGTCACCGGCGGTGTTCCCGGCCGATGACGAACTCTCTGCCATGGCGGATCCCCGGGAAGTCCTCCGCGATCTCCTGAGCCGACGCGGCCAGCACCGGGACGAGGCCGTCGACCATGCGCTCGGTTCGAGGTACATGACCGACGACCTCGCGTGGCGGCTACCAGTGCAGACTCTGGAGCGACATGCGGTCTACGGTCCCCGGTCGGCAGCCGAGGTGGTCCGGATCTGCGGTGATTCGCCGGCTCGCTGGCAGGCCTTCACCGGGGCGTGGACACGACCCACCGCGCTCCTCGCGACCACTCTCTTCGCCCGCCTCCGCGCCGCGGCTTAGGCGGCCAGGGTGTTCAGGCGGGTCACCGCTTCTGTGGGCAGGGTCAGGTCGGCGGCGGCCAGGTTCTCGCGTAGGTGGGTCACCGAGGACGTGCCGGGGATCGGCAGCATGGTGGGGGACCTCTGGAGCAGCCAGGCCAGAGCCGTCTGTTGTGGGGTGGCGTCCACTGACGCCGCCACCTCGTCGAGGGTGGTGGACTGCAGTGGGCTCCAACCGCCCAGCGGGAAGAACGGGACGTAGCCGATGCCGTCGGCCGCCAAGGCGTCCACCAGAGCGTCGTCGCCGCGCAGGACCAGGTTGTACATGTTCTGCACGAAGACGATCGGGGCGATCTTCCGGGCCTCGGCCACCTGGTCGGCGGTGACGTTGGAGACGCCCAGGTGTCGGATCAGGCCCTCGGCCCGTAGGGCGGCCAGCTCGCTGAACGCGTCGGCCAGGGAGCCGGGGCCGGCGACCCGGAGGTTGACGGCGTCGAGGGTGTCCAGGCCCAGACGCTTCAGGTTGCCCTCCACCTGGGCGCGCAGGTCGTGCGCTGACGGCTCCCAGTCGCCGTCGGGGGTGCGGCGGAAGCCGACCTTGGTGACGATGCGGAGATCCGCCGGGTACGGGTGCAGCGCCTCCTTGATGATCTCGTTGGTGGTCCACGGGCCGTAGTAGTCACTGGTGTCCAGGTGGGTGACGCCCAGCTCGACGGCGGTCCGCAGTACCCGGACGGCGGCGGCACGGTCGCGGGGCGGGCCGAAGGCGTTGGGGCCGGCCAGCTGCATGGCGCCGTAGCCGATGCGGCTCAGGGTCAGGTTCCCGGCGAGGGTGATCGTGGTGTTCATGCCATCGAGCCTGCGGCCGCGGCCGGAGATGGGGGAGCCACAGATGATGGTGGCAATATCTGTACCACCCACGGCCGGGTCGTTCGGGGGACCATGGGGGCATGAGTCGACTCGGTGCGGAGCTGCGGGCCTGGCGGGATCGGGTGGATCCGGCGGAGCTGGGGTTCGCGCGCCATCCGGCCCGGCGGGTGGCCGGGTTGCGGCGGTCCGAGCTGGCGACCCTGGCCGGCATCTCGGTGGAATATGTGATCCGGCTCGAGCAGGGCAGGACGACCACCCCGTCGGCGCAGGTGTGTGCGGCGCTGGCCCGCGCGCTGCGGCTGTCGGACGACGAGCAGGCGCATCTGATGCGGCTGGCGGGGCACACCGCCGGGCCGGGGCGGGTGCCGCGGCTGATTCCGGCGAGCCTGCTCCGGATCATGGAGCAGTTGTCCGGCAACCCGATCGGGATCTACGACGCGACCTGGCGGCTGTTGCACTGGAACCCGTTGTTCGCCGCGACCTACGGCGATCCGGCGGGCCGGCCCGATGCCGGTCAGAGCATGCTGATCGGCCAGTTCGAGGATCGCCCGTCCCGGGTTCGGCAGACCGCCGTGGAGCGCGCCGAGTTCGAGAAGTCGCTGGTGGCCGACCTTCGGGCGAGCACGGGTCGATACCCGGAGGATCCCGAGCTGATCGCCCTGGTGGCCCGGCTGACGAGGGTTCCCCGGTTCCGGGAGTGGTGGGAGCTGCGGGCGGTCGCCGAGCACGAGACCGCGAGCAAGACCGTGGAGCATCCGGAGGTCGGCGACATCGACATCGATTCGAATGTGCTGACCACCCAGAGCACCGATCTGCGGATGGTGGTCAGCACCGCCCGGCCGGGGACGGACGCGCGCGGCCGACTCGACCTGGTCGCCACGATCGGCCTGCAGCGGATGACCGTCGGTCAGTAAAAAAACGGTCAGTAAAAACGGTCAGTGAAGCTTCTGTTTGAGCACCTGGACCGCTGCCTCGTGGTTGAGCCTGGTCCGGGTCTCCAGGGCGCGGGTCCACGCCTCGCGCGCGGCCTCCGGATGACCGGCGTCCCGGTGGGTGTCGCCGAGGCGTTCCAGGGATTCGGCCGTCAGCGGGCCGTAACCCATCCGCTGGAAGATCTCGACGGCCCGGCGGCAATGGTCGACGGCCTCGTCGTAGCGTCCGAGCCGGCGGTAGGCGTGACCGAGGCTGTCCAGGGTGGAGGCGATGCTCTCCTCGATGCCCAGCCGCATGTTGATGGCCAGCGCCTTCCGGCAGAACTCCAGGGCCGCCTCGTGATCGCCGAGCAGGGTCCGGAACCAGCCGACCGTGTTCAGGGAGCGGGCCAGTGCCCGGTCCTGCGCGTCCGCGGACTGGTAGGCGGTGAGCGCGTGCTCGGCGTGCTCCAGCGCCTCGTCGAGGTTGCCCTCGAGCTCGGCGAGCATGGACAGGTCGAGGTGCACGTCACCTTCACCGACCACGTCACCGGCGTCCCGGTAGCGCCGCAGAGCTTCCCGGACCTGGGCGTACGCCTCGTCGGAGCGGCCGAGCCCGCGGTAGGCCTCGCCGAGACGGCGGTGCGTGTAGGCCCGCACCCCGGGGATGTCGAGTCGTTCGGCCGCGGTGACGGCCGCCCGCCAGGTGGTCATCTGGTCCTGCGGGTGCGACTGCCGGTAGTGGAAGGTGTCCAGGCCCCAGGCGAGCTGCCAGGTGTAGGTGTGCAGCCCGGCGGCGACGGAGTGCGCGGCGGCCGCGAGCAGGTTGCCGTGTTCGACGGTCAGCCAGGCGAGGGCCGCCTGCTGGCCGGCGATCGGTTCGACGGCGGCGCCGGGCGGCAACGGCCCGAGCGGTACGGCGATCGGATTCAGGGTGGGGTACAGCAGCCGGTTCGCCGCGCAGGTGGTGTGCACGTAGTGGGCCAGGATGCGGGCCTCGGCGGCGCCGGCTTCGTCCGGGGCGACCAGTTCGGCGGCGTACGCGCGCAATAGGTCGTGTTGGTTGTAGCGACCGGGCAGGCGCTCGGTGGCCAGGTTGGCCCGGGTGAGCTGGGACAGCAGCCGGCGGGTCTCGGGCACCGGCTCACCGGCCAGGGCCGCGGCGGCGAGTGTGGACAGATCGGCGCCGGGGTGCACCCCCAGCAGCCGGAAGAGCCGGGCGGCCGGCGGGGTGAGGGTGGCGTACGACCAGGAGAAGATGGCCCGGACGTCGCTGAGGGGGTCGCCGGCGTCCAGCACGTTGAGACGGTGGCCGGCCTCGTTCAGGTCGGCGGCGAGCGCGGCCAGTGGGAACCCGGACTGCTGGGCCCGGGCGGCGGCGATGCTCAGCGCGAGCGGCAGGCCGGCGCAGGCTTCGACGATGTCCGGCAGGGCGCCCGGTTCGGCGGCGACCCGGGTCTTGCCGAGCCGCTCGTTGAGCAGGTCGCGGGACTCCTCGGGGCTCAGCACGCCGAGTTGGATCGGGCGCGCGCCGTCGGTGGCGATCAGGCCGGTCAGCTGGCTGCGGCTGGTGATCAGGACGGCGGCGGTCGGGGTGCCGGGCAGCAGCGGACGGACCTGTTCGGCGTCGCGGGCGTTGTCGAGCACGATCAGGACGCGGCGGCCGGCGAGCAGGTTGCGGTACCGGCCGGCCTGGGCGTCGGCGTCGGCCGGGATCTGCTCGGCGGGAACTCCGAGGGTGTCCAGGAATCCGCGGACGGCGTCGGCCGGATCCATCACCCGGCCGGAGGGGTCGAAGCCGCGCAGGTTGACGTAGAGCCGGCCGTCCGGGAACTGATCGGCGACCCGGTGGGCCCAGTGCACCGCGAGCGAGGTCTTGCCGACCCCGGCCATCCCGGACAGGGTCGCGATGACTGCCACCGACGGCCGTCCACTCTGGCCGTCCAGCAGCGCGTCCAGCCGGGCCAGCTCGTCGGCGCGGCCGGCGAAGGGATGCACGTCCGGGGGCAGCAGGCTCATCACCCGGGGTGCGGGCGGCGGGCTGTCGGCGCCGCCGCAGAACTCGTCGCGCTCGGCGCCGGTCAGGCCGAAGGCGTCGGCGAGGAGGCGCACGGTGGCCGGCCGGGGCTGGCTGATCCGGCCCGCTTCCACCTTGCCGATGGTGCTGGTGCTGATCCCGATGCGCTCGGCGAGGTCCTCCTGCGACAGTCCCAGCCGCCGCCGGTGGGCCCGCACCGCGAGCCCGAAGGCAGATCCACCGGTCACCCCGCGATAGTACGGGTGAGTTACCGGTGAAGTCTCTGGTGGGCAGACCGGAGGGTTGCCAGGGTAGAAGCTGATCCGGACGGTTGTCCTCAGGCCGAACGGGGGGCTGTGAAGACTCACCGGAAACCGCCACGGCGGGGTGAGCCGTCATCGCCTGGCCGGTCGGCAGCCGTGGAGACTCGGTATTGAGGTGTACCCCGCCGGGGCACCTCAATACCGACGATCGGCTCCGGACCTGCCGCTACTCTCGCCGTCATGGCAGAAGCCGTCACTGCAGAAGCCGTCACTGCAAAAGTCGTCATAGCCAAGCATCCGGTCCTCGTCGACCTGCTGGTCAGCTGTGCCGTGGCCGGGCTGTCGCTCTGGTGGTGGCATCAGTTCCGGCTGGGTGGGCTGGTCTTCGGGGTGCTGGTCGGCACGGCGCTGATGTGGCGCCGGCACCGGCCGCTGGTGGTGCTCGCGGTGGTCGGTCTGCTCGCCGCGGTGATCTCGCCGATCGAGGTCGACGGCACCCGGATCCACGAGGGCATGCTGCTGATCGCCGTCGCGGTCGCCACGTACGCCGTGGTAGCCCACGCCGCGACGCTGTGGTCCGCCGCGGCCGGCGGGATCGCGGGCCTGCTCTGGGCGGCTTTCCTGATCGTGTCCCGGCCGCCGAGCGCGGATGCGGTGACCGCGCTGAAGCCGATGGACTTCCTCAGCACGGCCTGGCAGCTGTCGGCGTTCGCGGCGGTGGTGTGGGCGGCCGGGCTGAGCGCCCGGTTCCTCCGGCAGCAGCGGGTCACGGCCGGGGAGCGCCGGGCGGCCGCCGAGCGGGAGCGGGAGCAGTCGGCGCGGCTCGCGATCGCCGAGGAGCGGGCGGCGATCGCCCGGGAGCTGCACGACATCGTCGCGCATTCGCTGTCGGTGATGATCCTGCAGGCCAACGGCGGGAAGTACGCCCTCGACCACGACGTGGAGCAGACCCGTCAGGCGCTGACCACGATCAGTGCCACCGGCGCCGACGCGCTGGAGGAGATCCGGCAGCTGGTCCGGATCCTGCGGGACGCCGGGGAGTCGGCCACCCCGCTGGGTGGTGTGGACGCGGCGGTCGAACGGGCCGGTGCCGCCGGGCTCAAGGTCGAGCTGCGACAGGACGGCGCGGCGCCGGAGATGCCGGACGGGGTGGCGCTGGCGATCTACCGGATCGTGCAGGAGTCGCTGACGAACACGTTGCGGCACGGCGGGCCGGAGACGTCGGCCGTCGTGCACGTCAGGTACGCGCCGGGGGCGGTGGACGTCGAGGTCACCGACGACGGGACCGGCGGGCCGCCGTCCACCGGCGGGCACGGGCTGGTCGGCATGCGGGAGCGGGCCCTGCTCTACGGTGGGTCGTTCGACGCCGGACCGGTGCTGGCCGGTGGCTGGCGGGTGCGCGCCAGAATTCCGCTGGGGGAGAAAGCATGATCCGGGTGGTGCTCGTCGACGACCAGCAGCTGGTGCGGGCCGGTTTCCGGCTGGTGCTGGACTACCAGCGGGACATCACGGTGGTCGGGGAGGCCGGCGACGGCGCGGAGGCGTTGCGCCTGCTGCGGACGGTCGAGGCCGACGTCGTCGTGATGGATCTGCGGATGCCGGTGCTGGACGGGGTGGCCGCGACCCGGCAGATCTGCGCGGCCGGACCGTCGCCCCGGGTGCTGGTGCTGACCACGTTCGACACCGACGAGGAGGCGTTCGCGGCGTTGCAGGCGGGGGCGAGCGGGTTCCTGCTCAAGAGTGTGCCGCCGGACGAGCTGCTGTCCGCGATCCGGGTGGTGGCCGGTGGGGAGGCGGTGGTGGCGCCGCGGGTGACCCGGAGTCTGCTGGACCGGTTCGCCGGGCGGCTGGGCCCGGAGTCGCTGGCCCGGGTCGCGCCGGAGGACCTCACCGACCGGGAGACCGAGGTGCTGCTGCTGGTGGCGCAGGGCCTGTCGAACGCCGAGATCGGTGGCCGGTTGCAGGTGGCCGAGGCGACGGTGAAGACACACATGGGCCGGATCCTGGGCAAGCTGCAGCTGCGGGACCGGGTGCAGGCGGTGGTCTGGGCGTACGAGTCGGGTCTGGTACGACCTGGTGGGGACTGAGTACGACTCAAGTCGTACGGGAAAGATGGTCATCGGGGTGGATCTGTCGCCCTTGAATGATTCCTAGCGTCGATGACGACACCGATCATCGACCACGGGAGCACTGATGCCCGCTCTGCAAGCGACCGCCCTGAGCAAGGTGTACGGCACCGGGGAGAGCGCCGTCGCCGCGTTGGACGGCGTGGACGTCTCGTTCCAGGCCGGCCGGTTTCACGCGATCATGGGCTCTTCGGGCTCCGGCAAGTCGACGCTGCTGCACTGCCTGGCCGGGCTGGACAAGCCGACCAGCGGCGCGGTCCGGATCGGCGACACCGACCTGGGCAGCCTGAACGACGAGAAGCTGACGCTGCTGCGCCGTGATCACGTGGGGTTCGTCTTCCAGCGGTTCAACCTGCTGCCGGTGCTGACCGCGCAGGAGAACATCCTGCTGCCGCTGGCGATCGCCGGCCGGAAACCGGATCGGGCCTGGTTCGACCAGGTGGTGGCGGCGGTGGGCCTGACCGACCGGCTCGGGCACCGGCCGTCGGAGATGTCCGGCGGCCAGCAGCAGCGGGTCGCGGTGGCCCGCGCGCTGATCACCCGGCCGTGGGTGATCTTCGCCGACGAGCCGACCGGCAACCTGGACTCGCGCTCCGGGGACGAGGTGCTCGGGCTGCTCCGCGACGCGGTCTCCCAGCTGGGCCAGACCGTGGTGATGGTGACCCACGACATGCACGCCGCGGCCCGCTGCGACCGGGTGGTCTTCCTGCGCGACGGCCGGTACGCCGCCGCCCTGGACAGCCCGTCCCCGGACCAGATCGTGGCGATGCTGGAGCACGCCGACCGGATCGGGCGGTGACTGACGATGCTGTCACTGGTTCTGCGTACCGCGAAGGCGAATCTGACCCGCGCGCTGTTGTCCTCCCTGTCGGTGGTGCTCGGGGTGGCCTTCGTCTCCGGCAGCCTGATGTTCACCGACGGCCTGTCCTCGATGCTGACCGCGCAGGCCGCCACCCAGTACGACAACGTCGACGTCGGACTGTCGATGGAGTCGATCTCCAGTGACGACGACGGTGGTGCGCTGATCGGCCGGGTCCGGAAGGTGGACGGGGTGCGGGCCGCCGAGCCGGTCTGGTCGATGTTCAACATCGGTCTGTCCTTCGACGGCGGCGCCCGCAAGGTGCTCGGTGACCACAAGGCGGTCAACGTGTCGGCCGATCCCGGGCTGCAGCCGATCCGGGCCGCCGAGGGCCGGATGCCCGCCGCTGCCGGGGAGATCGTGCTGGACAAGCGCACCGCGAGCCGGGAGGGCATCCCGATCGGCGCGACCGTCCAGGTCAGCAACTTCGGTTCGGAGGCCCGCGAATACCGGCTGGTCGGGCTGACCTCGTCCACCAAGGGCGGGTTCGACACCCAGGGCGCCCTGGTCGTGATGGCGACCCCGGACATGGCGGCGATGGCCGGCTATCCGGCGACCACGATCGTGGTCTCCGCCGCGGACGGGGTCTCCCCCGACGATCTCGCGGCCCGGCTCGGCGCCGCCGTCGGCATCGAGGCCCGAACCCATGATCAGCTCGTACGATCGGCGATGGACTCCGCGGTCGGCAACGCCGAGGAGTTCCGCAACGCGCTGCTCGGCTTCGGAGTGATCGCGGTGTGCATGGCCGCGTTCGTGATCGCCAACACGTTCACCATCGTGCTGGCCCAGCGCACCCGGGAGACCGCGCTGCTGCGGCTGATCGGCTCCACCCGGCGCCAGGTGTTCCGGTCGGTGCTGGTGGAGGCGGCGGTGATCGGTTTCGGTGGTTCGGTGCTGGGGCTGGGCGCCGGTGTCCTGCTGGCGCTCGGACTGCCGGCCGCGCTGGCCTCGGTCGGCGCGCCGAGCGGGGTCACCCCGGTGCTCTCCGGCGGGACCGTGCTCATCGCGATGGCCGTCGGAGTCGGCGTGACGATGGTGTCGGCGATGCTGCCGGCCCGGCGGGGCACCGCGGTACCGCCGGTGGCCGCGCTCGGTGACGCGTCCGTGCAGGTCGCCCGGCCGGCCGGGCGGTTCCGGATGATCTCCGGAGGGCTGGTCGCGGCGATCGGCGCGGGACTGCTGGCCATCGCGAACCAGGTGGGCCTGGTGGTCGGCGGCGCGCTGCTGGCCGTCACCGGGTTCCTGCTGCTCAGCCCGGCCGTGGTGCCGGCCCTGGTCCGGGTGGTCAGCAAGCCGTTCGCCCTGCTCGGCGGGGCGACCGTGTCGCTGGCGCTGGCCAACGCGGTGCGCAACCCGCGCCGGATCGCCACCACCACGAACGCCCTGGTCGTCGGGGTCACCCTGATCGCCACGGTCACCCTGCTGGCCAAGAGCACCGAGGCGCCGTCCGAGCGCGCGGCCGACGAGAAGATGTTCGCGCACTTCCTGGTGACCGGATCGACCGATACCACCCTGATCCCCGACGAACTGGCCACCGTGCTGCGGGACCGGCCGGAGGTCGGCACGGTCTACCCGAGCTATCAGGTCTACGACGACGCCCTCAACGCCGAGGTGCTGACCGCCGGACGGGACGCGCCCGCCCAGGGGTCGGCGCTGGTCTCGGCCGGATTGGGCATCGCGGTCGGCGGCACGGTCACCGTTCAGGGGCAGGCGTTCCCGGTGGCCGGTGTGCGACCCGGCGACCGGACGGTCTGGCTCACCGCCGACGACATCAAGAAGCGGTTCGAGTACGCGTTCCTCACCGAGGTCCAGGTCGAACCGCCGCCGGGAGTCGCCGAGGCCGAAGCGCGAGCCACCCTGGACCGGGTCCTGAACGCGTTCCCGTCGGCGGTCGCCTACAACAAGGCGGAGTACGTGGATCGGCTGAACGCACGGATGAACCAGGCCCTGGCGGTGGTGACCGCGCTGCTGTCGCTGGCGGTGATCATCGCGCTGGTCGGGGTGGCGAACACGCTGACCCTGTCGGTGGTGGAGCGGACCCGGGAGAACGCGATGCTCCGGGCGATCGGCCTGACCCGGCGCCAACTGCGGCTGACACTGTCGGCGGAGGCGCTGGTGATGGCGTTGACCGGCACCATCATCGGCACGTTGCTCAGCATCGGCATCGCGATCTCCGGCCTGAAGTCGGTCGCGGGTGACGGCGACGGCCTGGAGCTGACGATCCCGTGGGACCGGCTGGCCGTGCTGCTGGCGATCGCCGCGCTGGCCGCCCTGACCGCGTCGGTGATCCCGGCCCGTCGAGCGGTCCGCGACTCGATCACCGCCAACCTGGCCGCCGAATAGCCGAATAGCCGGACGATCAGGAGGTGGTCTCCCTGGCCCAGGGAAGGAGCAGGCGTTCCAGGGCGACCACCAGGTAGTACGAGAAGATGCTCATCAGCGCGAGCAGGAAGATCCCGGCGAAGGCGAGACCGGTCTGGATCTGGGCCTTCGCGGAGACGATGACGTAACCGATGCCGTCCCGGCCGCCGCCGATGAACTCGCCGACCACCGCGCCGACGAAGGCCAGCGAGATTGCCAGCTTGAGGCCGGTGAAGAACTGGGGCAGCGCCCACGGCACCCGTACCAGAAGGAAGGTCTTGATCCTGGAGGCCTCCAGCGACCGGGTCAGCTCGATCATCTCGGCCGGGACCGCCCGCAGGCCGGCCGCGGTGGAGAGCACGATCGGGAAGAAGCAGAGCAGGACCACCACGAAGATCTTGGGTTCCATCCCGAAGCCGAACCACATCACCAGCATCGGGCCGATGGCGATCTTCGGAATGGCGTTGAAACCGATCAGCAGCGGGGAGACGGCCTGGTCGACCAGGTCGGACGAGGAGATCGCCAGCGCGATGGCGACACCGACCACGACCGCGATGCCGAACCCGAACCAGACCTCCTTGAACGTGTACCAGGACTGCTCCGCCAGGTACTCCGGCAGCCGGGCCAGCTCGCTGCCGATCGTCTCCGGCGAGGGCACCACCTGCGGCGGCACGTCGTAGACGCGGACCAGTACATACCAGGCGGCGAGCAGGGCGACCAGGGTCACCACGGGGAGCAGGAGAGCGGTGGCTCGTCTGGCCATCGAAAGATCCATCCTTATGCTGGGCCCGTGAGTCTAAACGGGACGATGATCCGGCTCGACGAGGTTTCGCACACCTTCTCCGGGCGCCGGGGCACGGTCGAGGCGTTGCGGGGCATCGATCTGACGATCGGCGAGGGCGAGTTCGTGGCGATCGTCGGCCGGTCCGGGTGCGGCAAGTCGACGCTGCTGCGGCTGGTCGCCGGATTGTTGCAGCCGACCGCGGGCACGGTGACGGTGGACACCGCGCGCCGGCGGGAGATCGCCATGCAGTTCCAGCGGCCGGCCCTGCTGCCGTGGCGCAACGTGCTGAACAACGTCCTGTTCCCGGTGGAGATCTTCGGCTGGAGGCGGAAGGAGCACGTGGAGCGGGCCCGGCAGCTGCTGGCCACCGCGGGCCTGACCGGCTTCGAGACGACGATGCCGCACGAGCTCTCCGGCGGCATGCAGCAACGGGTGTCGCTGTGCCGGTCGCTGATCCAGCGGCCCCGGGTGATGCTGATGGACGAGCCGTTCTCCGCCCTCGACGCGCTGACCCGCGAGGAGCTGACCGTCGAGTTGCAGCGCATCCACATGGAGCAGGGCACCACCACGCTGTTCGTGACGCATTCGATCGACGAGGCGGTGCTGCTCGCCGACCGGGTGGTGGTGCTGCAGCCGCGGCCCGGCCGGATCGCCGAGATCGTGACGATCGACGTGCCGCGCCCGCGCAGCCTGGGCCAGAACGAGCACACCGAGGAACTGGCGCGCTGTTCGGCCCGGCTGCACGGGCTGCTGATGGACCGCGTCAGTTGAGCACCTTCACGAAGTCCTCGGGCTTCTTGCCGGCCGGGACCGAACCGGCGCCCTCGAGCACCTGGATCACCCGGGTGACCCGCTCGGCGTCGACCTTGCCGGTCTCGGCGCCGTCGCCCTTGACGTAAGCCGCCATGATCTCCAGCTCCTTGGTGGCGATCTCGGCGTCCGTCTCCGGCTGGGCCTTGTTCAGGATCTTCGCGGCCTCGGCCGGGTTGGCGATGCTGTAGTCCAGGCCCTTGAGCAGGGCGGTGGTGAACTTCTTGGCCAGCTCCGGGTCGTCGTTCGCGATCTTGTCGGAGGTCAGCAGGAAGTGGCCGTACAGGTCGGTGATGACGTCACTGAACGGCAGCGCCACCGCGGTCTTGCCGCCGGCCGCCTTCTCGATCAGCGGCTTGCCGACGACGAACTGGCCGATCGAGTCGACCTTCTTCGCGGCCAGCGCACCGGCCAGCTCCGGCGCGGCCACCGGGATGATCTCCACCTTGGACGCGTCGATGCCCGCCAGTTTGGCGTACGTCGGGAAGAGGATCGTGGTGGTGGCGCCCTCCTGGTCGCCCATCACCTTGCCCTCCAGGTCCTTCGGCGAGGTGATGCCGTTGCCGTCCAGGGTCATGATGCCGACCATCGACTTCTGCTGGATCGCGGTGATCGCGGTGACCCCGCTGACCTTGCCGGTCGCCTTGGTCAGGATGTACCCGGTCGAGTCGACCGGGGCGAAGTCGGCGGCGCCGGAGGAGAGCGCGGCCATGTTCTCGCCCGAGCCGGAGCCGATCGCGATCTCCACGTCCAGGCCCTGCTCGGCGAAAAAGCCCTTCTCGTCGGCCACGAACGCGTACGCCTCACGCCCGAAGGCATTGAAGGCGGTGAGGTATTTCACCTTCGTCAGGTCCGCAGCGTCCCCCGGGGCCGCCTCGCTGCATCCGGCCACCACAACCATGGCCAGCGCCGCCGCGACCGCCCGCAACGTTCTCATCAGATTGACGCCTCTCTAGATCTGTCATGTGCGGGCACAGAGTACGAGAGAGCATCCGAATTGGACAGGAAGTTGGGTAATCTCTGCGCCCATGCGCGTCTGCATCTTCACCGAGCCACATCGTGGCGCCACCTACGACGAGCTGCTGACGGCGGCACGGCACGCCGAGGCGGCCGGGTTCGAGGGCTTCTTCCGGGCCGACCACTACCTGCCGATGCACGACTCGGACGGTTTCCCCGGGCCGACCGACTCCTGGGTCACCCTGGGCGCGATGGCCCGCGAGACCAGCACCATCCGGCTGGGCACCCTGCTCACCTGCGCCACCTTCCGGCACCCGGCGGTCACCGCGATCAGCGTCGCCCAGGTCGACCGGATGAGCGGCGGGCGGGTTGACTTCGGGCTCGGCGCCGGCTGGTTCGGTAAGGAGCACGAGGCGTACGGCATCCCGTTCCACACTCCGAAACAGCGCTTCGACCTGCTGGAGGAGCAGTTCGCGGTGATCACCGGACTGTGGTCGGCAACGGCGGGCTTCTCCTACAGTGGACAGCACTATCAGCTCAAGGACGCCCCCGGTCTCCCGAAGCCGGTGCAGGTCCCCGGCCCGCCGGTGATCATCGGTGGCCGTGGCCCGAAACGGACGCCCGAGCTGGCCGCCCGGTACGCCGACGAGTTCAACCTGCCGTTCACCCCGGTCGGGCAGAGCGCCGCCCAGTACGCCCGGGTCGCCGAAGCCTGCGAGAAGCACGGCCGGACCAAGCCGCCGCTGGTGCTGTCGGTCGGGCTGGCGATCGCCTGCGGGCGCACCGAAGCGGAGGCGACACGGCGGCAGCAGAAGATGGACGAGGCGTCCGCGCTGCCACCGGAGGGCGCCATCACCGGCACCCCGCAGCAGGTCGTCGACGCGATCGGGCAGTACGCCGAGATCGGCGCCACCCGGATCTACGTGCGGCTGCGCGACCTCGGTGACCTGGACCACCTGGATCTGCTGGCCGCCGAGGTCCTGCCGCACCTGCCCTGACTCACTCCACGGCGGCCGACGCCGAAGCGCTGGCCGATGTGGCCGTCGGCAAGGCTCCCACCTTGACGGTCAGCGCGGCGTCGGAAGCGCGAACCACACTGGTGCCGACCATTCCGATGTAGAGGGCGGCGAGAAATGCGACCAGGAAACCCGCGACGGAGAGAAGCCTTTTACGGCGCCCGGTGGAATCCACGAAGATCTGTGTGGCGGTGGACGCCTCGGGCACCATGGCGCTACGTATCATGCGCCCGACATTAGGAATTCCGGCTAGCAGTTCCCTTTGAATTCCCGAAGCGCATCCTGATGATCACCACGGATGATCCGGGACACGTACGACTCGCTGGTCGTCTCCTCCGGGCGGAACCGGTGGCGCAGCCGGTGCACAAACGCGCCCTCCACGATCGTCTGGAACATCTCCGGCTCGTACGGCCGCAGCATCACCGACTGCAACGTGTGCGGCGGAGTGGCGTTCAGGCGCAGACCGGCGTCCCACTCGGCACGGAACCGGTCGTCCAGCCGGTGCAGCATCTCGAAGACGTGGAGGTGCAGCAGCGGGTCCAGCGCCTCGCCCCGCTTCTCCCACCACAGGAAGGACGCGGCCCGCCACAGGTGCATGACGTAGCTGTCCGGCCGGCTCGCCAGGAACCAGTTCGACAGGTACGGACCGGTGTAGTTGAACGCGAACATGCTGCTCCGGGCCAGGGCCCGGTCGACGTGCGGGCGCAGCGGCTCGGAGACGAAACAGCCGGCGTCCACCCAGACCCCGCCGAACTTCTCCAGCAGCAGCATGCGCAGCAGGTCGGAGAAGTGCGCGTGGTCGTCGCCGAGCACGGCGGCCAGATCGACCGGCACGTCCACGTAGGCGCCGATCGTCTCCCGGCTCAGCTCGTGCACCGACGGGTTCTTCGCCTTCAGCGCGGCGAGACAGGCCCGCACCACCGGCGGCGCGGCCGCGAACCCCTGCGCCCAGTAGACGAAGATCGGCTGGTCGAAGGTGCTGTGCACGGGCCGGGCCAGCCGCTGCCCGGCCTGGGTGCGGATCTGCTTCAGGTGCTCGGCGAGGAAGACACCCAGCTCCCGGCGGGCGCCGAAGGCGGTGACGTCGGAGTCCAGCAGGGCCGCGCCGTCGAACGGCAGCTTGGTGTCGTGCGCCAGGGCGGCCGCGCTGGCCCGGCGGCTGTCGTCCCGGCGCTTGAGCTTGTCGTAGGCGTGGGCCAGCGCGTACCCCCGCTCGAAGGCCTCCGGCTGTTTGGCCGCCGCGCCGCGCAGCAGCTGCTCGGCCGCCGCCCACCGCTCGTCGGCGAGAGCGATCCGGCCCAGCTCCCAGGCGGCGTCGCCGTCCGGGTCACCGGCCTTGACCACCCGCCGGAACCGGTCCACCGCGGTCTCCCGGTCGCCCTCGGCCAGCGCGATCCGGGCCTCCGCCATCGGATCGCCGCCGGCCAGATCACGCAGGTAGGTGGCCTCGGCCGTGGTCAGCGCGCCCGGCACGGCGCCGGGCAGCAGGGTGCGGCGCGACGGTGACGCGTCCGGCTCGCCGGTCCACTCGTAGCGGTAGCGGTCGTCGCCCGGGGTCGCGCCGGTGAAGTGGGCGACCGGCCCGGTGGTCGCGGTGATCGCGTAGTCGTACCAGGTCACCGCGCCGCTGCCGGCGGTCAGCCAGACCGCGACGTCCTGCGCGCCGGCCGGGACGGTGAAGGTCACGGTGATCCGGTGATGCCCGTGCTCGTTGCGGGCCGGCATCGACCGCACCGGCGCGACCGCCTCGCCGTCGCCGATCGTCCACTCCGCGGTCAGCCGCGGCGGGCTGGGCAGCGGCTCGTCCAGGAAGAGCGAGACCGCCGCGGTGTACGTGCCGGGTGGCAGTGCGACCCCGCCCGGCGCGATCGAGGTGTCGTTGCCGCGCAGGGCGCTCACCCGCAGGCCGTGCGTGCCGGGCCGGCCGGGCACCTCGGCCCGCTCGGCGGCGACCCGGTCGGGCACCGCGAACCCGTCCGGATCACCCCGGAAACCCGGGTCCGGCACCAGGTTGACCAGCGACGGCGGGGCCGCGACGGGGACCGGCTGGGACGGCGGATCACGGCGCAGAGCACCCCGGAACCGGGTGAACAGACTCTGGTCGGTGGGTGCGGTCGCCGTCATCGATGTCCCTTTCGCAGCGTGCCGCCGCAGTTTAGTCGGACATCGAGCGCCCCCGGGCAGCGAGCGGACGTACCGTGCGGATCGTGCTCACAGCGGCAGGACCACCGCCGACGGGCGCCCGGCCACGCAGGTCACGGTCATCCGGTGCCGCTCCAGGAGGCCGCCGAAGACGGCCACCGCGGTCAGTCCCGGTCCCGGGTCGACACGTTCGGTGCCGAAACCGGGCGCCGGCTCCCACGCCAGCAGCTCGGCGCCGGCCGACACACAGCGGGCCAGCACCGATCCGCCGGGCGACTCCAGCCGGGTTCCGGACGGTTCGGGAAGAGCCGTCGGGGACGCGGAGACAGACACGCTCGGTGACGGTTCGGAGGGACGGCCGGCCGTCGGCGAACCGGACCCGGCCGTCGGGCTGGGCCACTGGGCGGCCGCACCGGCGCTGGTCGCCGGGGCCCGCTCCGGGCGATCGCGGCTGCCGGGCGGGCGTTGCGGCGCCGGTTGCCGGCTCGCGGTCCCAGTCACCTCCGGTGAGGGCGCGGGCGGCGCGACGGTCCGGGCCGCCCGGGGCGCGTCACCGGTCCGACCGGACAGGAGCAGGGGCAGGCCGGTGAGCAGCGTCAGCGTCAGGGCCGCGGCAGCCGGCCGGGCCTTCTTCCACCGCCGCTGCGGTACGGGTGACGACGGCTCCCGGAACCCGGGGTGGTCCACGGGCACCCGCCCCGGGCGTACCGCCGCGGGGTGGATCGCGTCGGCGGCCTCGGCCGCGTCGCCGAGCAGACCGGCCACCTCCGTCGCGCCCGGCCGGGTGGCGGGATCCTTGGCGAGGCAGCGGCCGACCAGTCCGGCGACCGCGGACGGCACCCCCGGCAACCGGGGCAGCGGCCGCGGCTCCTGGTAGACGTGCGCCCGGAGCATCTGGGTGGTGCTCTCCACACTCCACGGCGCGACCCCGGCGAGCAGCCGGTAGAGCAGCACCCCGAGCGCGTAGACGTCCGAGGCGGGCACGACAGCGCCGCCGGTGAGCCGTTCCGGCGCCAGGTAGGCGGGGGTGCCGAGCAGCACCTCCTCGGGCGCGGCGGGTCCGGCGACCGCGGCGATGCCGAAGTCCACCACTTTGGCGCCGGCCCCGGTGACCATCACGTTGGCGAGTTTGATGTCCCGGTGCACGAGTCCGTCCTCGTGCGCGACGGCCAGTGCGGTGGCCACCTCGCCACAGATCCGGAAGATCGTCCGCGGTGGAATCCGGCCGTGCGAGATCCGTTGTTGCAGGGTCGGACCGTTGATCAATTCCATCACCACATAGGGAATCCGATCCGATTCCCCGAAATCGTAGATCTGGGCGATGTTCGGATGTGACAGGGCCGCCGCGGCCCGGGCCTCCCGCAGGATCCGATCCCGCGAGCCGGGGTCGGTGGCATAGCGCCCGGCCAGCACTTTCACCGCCACCGGGCGGTTCAGCACCTCGTCCCGGGCGCGCCAGACGACGGCCATGCCACCACGGCCGAGTTCATTGATCAGCCGATATCGGCCGCCGAGTCTCTGGTCCGGCTCCACCGTGGCAGTCTGCCCGCAGAATCGCCGGACCGCACATTTTCACATTTCCCGCATCCACCATTCGGTGAACTGCCGGGCCTGCAGGGTGTGATCCAATCGGAGAATCCACAGGTTGCGATAACGGTCCCGGGGATAGGTGGTGGCCGCCTCGATGACCGACATCTCCTCGGTGACGATCAGCGGATGCCAGGAGAAGGTGGTCGTCCCCGGCCGGTCCCGGCGCGCGGTCCAGCCGGCCACGATCGCCTCCCGGCCGATCCAGGGTTTCGCGTACGGCGCGGTGAAGTAGGCGGCGTCCTCGGCGAACAGGTCCCGGATGTCGTCCGGATCGTTCGACTCCCAGGCCTTGCGGTACTTCTGCACCCACGCCGTCACGGCGTCCAGACTCGTCATCCCGGCCTCCCGTCCCCACCCTTGCAGGTGGACCGCCGTAGGGTCGGCCCATGACGGATACCTGGCGGCATCTGCCCGCACCGGCCCGCCCGATCGCCGCCTCGGCCACCGCCGCCGTCGCCGCCGTCCGGGCCGGGGACACCGCCGCGCTGGACGAGGCGACCGCCGTCCTGGCCGCCCTCGACCCGGCGCACACCGGCCTGATCCTGGGCACCACCGTCCGCCTGCTGCTGGAGGACCGGAACCCGGACGGGCTGACCGCCGACGACGTGCGCGCCGCACTGGCGAGCGCGGTCCGCTCCTGGCCGGACGCCGACCCGCCGGTGGTGCTCTGGCTGCTGGCCGGGGCGCTCGGGGTGCTGGAGGAGGACGGCAGTCCGGCTCCGAAACCGGACGCGCTGGCCCGGCACTCCGCGGTGCTGATCGCCGACCTGCTGGCCAGCCGCCCGATCGCCCCCTGGTGGACGGCGGCGCTGGCGGAGATCGAAAGGTCTCAGCTCAACGATTAACAACTTTGCAGTTTCTGCAAGTTTGGTTCTAGAGTCTCCGCCGTGCACGCGGATTCCACAGCCATGCCCAGACCCCGGGAGACCGGCCGACGGGAGATCAAGCGCCGGCAGACCCGCCTGGCGCTGATCACCGCCGCGCTCCGTCTCGCCGACGAGCGGGGCGCCGACCGGGTCACCACCGACGAGATCAGCGCGGCGGCCGGGGTGTCGCCGCGCACGTTCTTCAACTACTTCGCCACCAAGGAGGACGCCCTCGTCGGCGACCCCATGGAGGGCTCCGGCGAGCTGTCACTGCCGCCCGGCCCGCTGCTGGAGGCGCTGCTCACCGCGCTCGCCCCGGCCTTCGAGCAGATCCAGAAGGACCGGGACCTGTGGCTGCTCCGGATGCGCGTGATCGGCGCCAACCCGCACCTGCTGCCGCTGCTCATCGCCGCGGCGGCCTCCGCCGAGCAGCGGCTCGCCCAGGACATCGCCGTCCGCGACAGCCTGCCGGACGGCCACCCCTACCCACCGGTCGCCGCCTCGGTCGCGAACGCCGCGGTCCGGGTCGCGGTCTGCCGCTGGGCCGAGGACCGGGACTCCCGGCCACTGATCGACCACGTCCGCGAAGCCTTCACCATCCTCACCACCATCTGACCTCACCAGCATCTGAAAGAAGTCGATGACAGACGTAGAGCCCGAAACCGCCGCATCATCCGGCCGGATGTCGCACCGGGAGGTCATCCAGGCCCTCTCCGGTCTGATGCTCGGCATGTTCGTCAGCATCCTGGCGTCGACAGTGGTCGCCAACGCACTGCCCCGGATCATCGCCGATCTGCACGGCAGCCAGTCCGTCTACACCTGGATCGTCACCGCCGAGCTGCTCGCCATGACGGCCACCGTCCCGCTCTGGGGCAAGATGGCCGACCTCTACAGCAAGAAGCTGCTGATCCAGCTCTCGCTCGGCCTCTTCGTGCTCGGCTCGCTGGTCGCCGGCCTCACCCCGAACGTCGAGATCCTGCTGGTCAGCCGGGTCATCCAGGGTGTCGGCGCGGGCGGCATGACGGCCCTCGCCCTGATCGTGATGGCCGCGATGATCCCGCCGCGGGAGCTGGGCCGCTACTCCGGCATGTTCGGCGCCGTCTTCGGGGTGGCCACCATCGCCGGGCCGCTGATCGGCGGTGTCCTGGTGGACACCTCGTGGCTGGGCTGGCGCTGGTGCTTCCTGATCGGCGTGCCGTTCTCGGTGATCGCGATCGCCCTGCTGCAGAAGACCCTGCACCTGCCGGCCGGCCGCAAGCAGGAGGTCAGCATCGACTGGCTGGGCGCGCTGCTGATCACCGGTGGCGTCAGCACCCTGCTGATCTGGTCCACCCTGGCCGGCGACAAGTTCGACTGGGGCTCCTGGCAGACCGCCGCCATGGTGGCCGGTGGGGTGCTGATCCTCGCGCTGGCCGTGCTGGTCGAGTCGAAGGCGAAGGAGCCGATCATCCCGCTCGGCATCTTCCGGCACCGCACCGTCAGCCTCGCCATCGTCGCCAGCGTGCTGGTCGGCGTGGCGATGTTCGGTGGCACCGTCTTCCTGTCCCAGTACTTCCAGACCTCGCTCGGCAAGACCCCGACCCAGGCCGGGCTGATGGGCCTGCCGATGGTCTTCGGCCTGCTGATCTCCTCCACCGTGGCCGGCGCGCTGATCACCAAGTACGGCAAGTGGAAGATCTTCCTGGTCAGCGGCTCGATCGTGATGACCATCGGGATGCTGCTGCTCAGCACGATCGACGCGAGCACCGGCGTGCCGGTGATCTCGGTCTTCATGGCGGTGCTCGGTGTCGGCGTCGGCCTGCTGATGCAGAACCTGGTGCTGGCCGCGCAGAACGACGTGCCCGCCGCCGAACTGGGCGCCACCACCTCGGCGCTGACGTTCTTCCGCAGCATGGGCGGCTCGATCGGGGTGAGCGCTCTGGGCGCCGTCCTGACCCACCGGGTCACCCAGCTCTCCGAGGAGCGGTTCGGCCCGGCGGCCGGTGGCGGCGAGGTCCCGGATCTCCAGGCTCTCCCGCCCGAGGTCCTCGCGGTGATCAAGGACATCTACGGTACGGCGACCGCCGACCTGTTCCTGATCGGTGCGCCGATCGCGTTCCTCGCGGTGATCGCGGTCGTCTTCATCAAGGAGAAGCCGCTCTCGACCATGTCCGGCGACGAGCGCCTGGCCGCCGAGAAGACGCTGTCCCACTGAGTACCGGGGTGAGCCGCGGCGCGCGGCTCACCCCGGCTCAGATCGTCAGGACGGGCGGAGTCCGACCGAGGTGCGCGGGTTCGGCGGCTCGGCACAACCGAGCAGCCCGACCAGCCCGGACACCCACAACTGCCGGTAGACGGTGGCGCTCGGGTGGCTGACCACCAGTTTCACTCCGCTCGCGGCGGCGGTGTGGAAACAGGCGACCAGAATCCCGATGCCGATACTGTCGATCAGCATCACCCGTTGCAGGTCCAGACAGATCCGGCTCGGCGTCATCGTGGTGAGGACGTCGTTGACCGCGTCCCTCATGACGTGCGCGTTGTCCAGATCGATCTCACCGCTCGGAGCGATCTCGACAGTGCCGTCGGCCAGCTGGCGGGTCGTGATCGGCAGATACACAGCTGCCCTCTTCCTGGCGTACAGCCGGGGCTGACGCCGACTTCCGCGGAACACGGCCGATTCGACCGGAAAAGAAAGGGACGCCGCCCGGAACCCGCGTTCCTACAACAATCCGCTGGTCTGCAAGTTACGCCACGTAGGCGCGGAACGCCAGAGTAGTTCATCGGGCCGGAATGTGCTGGAACGGTCACTGCGTGGCGACCACGTTGACTGTCCACCGTCCCGAACCGAATACTCACCGTATGCGTTGGAACTCCGGACGGGATGGTTGACGCCCTGCCGAGCGCCACGCCGGCGCCGGGCAACGTCCACTTCGACAGGGCCGACAGCGCCGGCGGCCCCGGGGCCCGGGACACCGTGAATCGTTTTTACCACCCGGTGGCCGCCGGAAGTGATCTCGAACTGGGCATCGAGGTGATCCAACTCGGACCCCTGACCGTCGGGCATCTCACCTTCGCGGAAAGCGCGACTCTGGACGTTCCCGCCCTCGACGCCTACCACGTGACCCTGCCCACCTCGGGACGGGTGCTGGCGCTGCGTGACGGGCACGAGCTGGCCGCGACCCCGGCGACCGCGCTCGCCTTCCGGCCCGGCGACCGGATCCGGTTGCGGCACGAGCCGAACACCGCGGAACTGGACGTACGGATCGAGAGCTGGGCCCTGGAGGCGGAGCTGGCCGGGTTGCTCGGGCATCCGGTGCGGGGCCCGATCGACCTGCCGCCGGTCTTCGACCTCACCGCCGGGCCGGCGCACAGCTGGAGCCGGATGGTCCGGCTGCTCCGCGACGAGCTGGTGCACGAGACCAGCCTGATCCACGAGCCGGTGATCGCCGAACAGTTCTGCGGCAGTGTACTCAGCGGGCTGCTGCTCAGCGTCCCGCACCGCTACCACGAGGAGCTGGTGGCGCCACCGGCCGCGGTGATCACCCAGCCGATCCGCCGGGTGGTGACGGCGATCCGTGACGAGCCCGAGCACGCGTTCACCGTCGGTGAGCTGGCGGCCATCGCCGGGATGAGTGTCCGGTCGCTGCAGTCCGGGTTCCGCCGGCACCTCGGCAGCGCCCCGATGGCGTACCTCCAGGAGGTCCGGCTCGGCCGGGCCCACGAGACGCTGCGGCAGGGTGATCCGGCGCGGATCACGGTCGCCGACGTGGCGCACCGATGGGGCTTCGCCCATCTCGGCCGGTTCGCGTCGGCCTACCGCCATCGTTTCGGAGAGTCTCCGTCGGAGACGCTGCGGAACGTTACCTGAACGGGTGTCACTCCCCCGGGTCACAGCGGCGCGGCTGCGGTACCCCGTCCGCGCGGCGGGTCACCCCGGATGTGCCGAACAGGTCACCCCGGGGGGGCACCCAGTCCCGCCAGGGGGACAACCGGGGTGGCACCCCGGCCAGCTCGCCGTCCCCGGCGCGGCACTGCCGCCGGAGGTACTCGACGACCCGGTCCATCGCCGCCCCGCTGTTCTCGGTCAACGTCAGCAGTGCCCGGCGGTCCACCGTCCCGTCCTCGCGGAGCAGGTCGGCCAGCCCGGCCAGCACCCGCACCGCCTCGGAGGCGTCCCGCTCGGCGTCCCACAGACCGGTCACGCCGCCGCTCCCCCGGGCGTGGCCGGCATCTCGTACAAGGCTGTGCGGTCGGTCATGCAGTGCATCCCCTCACCCCGACACACGCCCGGCGGGTCGTCGCGGGCCCGCGACGACCACACCCCGGGTCGTCCGGCCCGGTGCGCGTGACAAGCCGAAAATGTATTCGGCTCGCTACTTTGCGTCCATCCGTAACGCGCAGGTTCTGTCCAGTTAGCGCTCGGATCGGCCCGTGCACGTCGCCGATCACGGTTACCCCGCGTAGGCGTACCGAAATCGGGAATCAAGCGTTGAATCAGGGCCGAACCGTGGCACTCTCCGCGATGGACCGCTCGGCGGCGGCCAGGATCTCGGTCACCCGAGCGCCGAACCGGGTGTCGCAGGCGGGCGCCGGGCCACCGGCGGCCGCGGACAGCAACTCATCGAGGGCCCGGCCCATCGCCTCGACCGGATCCCACTCGGCGCGCGGCACCTCGCGGATCCCGGCGTCACCGGCGAAGAAAGCCTCCTCGCGGGCCGCGGCGGGTGGCGCGTCCACCGCCAGGGTCAGTCGGCTCACCGCGCCGCCGACGTGCTTGAGCAGCAGGTACGTCAGGTCACGGGCACCGGCCACCGCGGTCACCTCGGCGACCGGCCCGAGCACCGGCAGCACCACGGCCAGCGCGTGCGGGCCGACGTCCCACAGGCCGCCGCGCTCGCGCCGCCACGGCGACGCCCCGAACGGGTTGTCCGGCGTGAAGATCGCGCCGAGGTGGTCGACACGGGCCTCGCTCCAGCCGCCGGTGGCGACCGCCTCGGCCAGGAATCCGTCCAGTTCGGGCGTGAACCGGCGGGTGAACAGCACCGCCGAGGCGACGTCGACGGCGGCCAGCTCGCGGGCCTGGTCGACCCGGGTGGCGATCGGCTTGTCGAGCAGCAGGTGCCGGCCGGCCGCGGCGGCCCGCAGCGCGATCGGCGCCTGAATGTCCGGCGGGAGCGCGACCGCGATCGCGTCGACGTCGGCGATCAGGGCGTCGGCGTCGGCGTATGCGGGTACCCCGAAGCGGCCGGCCAACTCGGCCGTCCGGCCCGGATCACGCCCCCAGATCCCGGCGAACTCCACCCCGGAGTGCGCCGCCAGGGCGGGCGCGTGCGTGAGGTGTGCCCAAGGTCCCGTACCGAAAAGTCCGAAGCGCACCGGATCGCCCATCCTGTTCGTCGATCGTCACCGGGCCGGAAGTTACCAGGCCGGAGCCACCTCAGTAACCTGGCCGGGTGAACGGTCCCCTGTCGTCGGCGACGATCATCGCCGCGTTGGTCCTGGCGGTGTGGTACCTGCTGCGCTCGGCTCTCGATCGAGCCCCCGGCCGCAACGACCTGATCGCCGCCGGTGTGCTCAGCCTTCTCGTGCTCGTCCTGGTCGCGGTGGCCGCGATCGGACTGGCCACCGGCACGGAGGTCGCCGACATCGGCACGTTCGCCGGCTACCTGATCACCACTGTCGCGT
The DNA here is from genome assembly GCF_016862075.1 of Actinoplanes couchii. Classification (GTDB taxonomy): domain Bacteria; phylum Actinomycetota; class Actinomycetes; order Mycobacteriales; family Micromonosporaceae; genus Actinoplanes; species Actinoplanes couchii. The sequence continues at coordinate 96,337 of NZ_BOMG01000035.1, forward strand.
TCGTCCCCACCGCCGGTTATCTGGCCGTGATGGAGCCGACCCGCTGGGGCAGCCTGACCCTGGGCATCGGGTGCCTGATCATCCCCGTTCTAGTGCTGCGCCTGCAGCAGATAGCGTCGGTAACCGGTGCCTGACAAGAACCCCACCGAAGCCACCACCCGCCCCCGCGACGCCGCCCTCGGCTCCGGGCTGGGCCGGGTGCTCCTGCTCGTCTACGGCGTGTTCGCCCTGTCCGCGAGCGCCCGGGCCCTGGTCCAGATCACCACGCACTTCGACGAGGCCCCGCTGGCGTACCTGCTGTCCGGGTTCGCCGGGCTGGTCTACGTCGCCGCCACCGTGGGCCTGGCCCGGGGCGGGTCGACCGGCCGGCTGATCGCCCTGGTCAGCTGCACCATCGAGCTGGTCGGCGTGCTGGCGATCGGCACCCTGACCGTGGTGGACAGCGTCGACTTCCCGGACGCCACCGTCTGGTCGAATTTCGGCAGCGGTTACGGCTACGTCCCGCTGGTGCTGCCGTTCATCGGTCTCTGGTGGATCTGGCGGCACAAACCCGAGAAGGCTCAGTAATCGCTCTCGATGGCGTGCGGCACGAAGTTGCACCCGTTGTTGGTGACCAGGCCGGCGTCGCCGAGCCCTTCCCGGATGCCCATTCCGGCGGGCTCGCCGTCGATCAGCCAGGCGCCGATCACCGGGTGCACCGTGCCCTCCAGCCCTTCGAAGGACGGCAGCTCACACAGCTCCTGGACGACGAAACGGCCGTCCCTGCCGTACTCGGACGGTGAGGTGGTGATCTGTTTCCCGTCCTTGACCAGGGTCACCGATCCACCTTCCCGACCCCAGACCGGCTTTTTCGCGTACGACGTGAGAGTGGCCGCCTTGGACGATTCCGCGAAATACGACGGCAACAGGTATTTCGCCCGTTCCGGGTCGTCGCCGAACAGTTTCCAGAGCACCGGCAGCAGTGCCTTGTTGCCGAGCAGCGCCGCCTTGTAGGGCGGTTCGATCCAGACCGTGCCGCGTTTCTCCGGGTCGGCCATGTTCCGGAAGAAGGCCTTGCCGCCCTCCTCGTGCCAGAACCATTCCCACGGGTAGAGCATGAAGATGACGTCGATCGGCTCGGACTTGTGCTCCTGGCCCGGCGCCGGCACGAACAGCACCCGGTCCCCGGCGACGTCCCAGCCGATCTGGCTCATCGCGATGAGTTCGACCGGGTAACCGGCCTCCTCGGCGGTGGCCATCAGGTAGGCGACGTTCATCCGGTCCTCGCCGGAGGTCTCCGACGTCTCGTACGCGAAGAAGATCTTGGGTTTGGCCGGCAGCCACGGACGGGCCTCGCGCAGCTTGTCGATGTTGCGCCGCCACGCGCCCGGGTCGCCGGGCTCGCCCGGGGTGGCCTCCCAGCCGACCAGCCGCTCGTGGATCGAATTCCACTGCCGCCACTCGTGCTGGGTGACGCCGGTCTGATCCATCCAGTGCCACTGGATGACCGCGGCCTCGACCAGCGAGGTGGGCGTCTGCGCGTTCAACTCCAGCAGTCGCGGCACAGTTCCGGCCCCGTTGTACCAGAGATCGAACCGGCCGTAGACGGTCGGCGAATAATCCGGCGTCTGCATCGGCAGGCGCATGTCCGGGTCCTTGTCGGAGTGCGTCCACGTCTCCGCGTCGCCGTCGAACCAGGTCCGGATGATCTGCTCGTGCGCGTACTCCGGGATGCCGATCTTGCTCAGGAAGCAGCTCTCGGCGCCGCAGACGGACCCGAAGAAGCCCTTCTTACGGCCCTCGACGGTGTGCCGCGGGCACTGCCGGACCATCCAGTCGCCGGCCTCCATGCACATCGCGTACAGCGTCGTGGTGGCGGTCTCCAGCTCCTCGATCTCGGCCGCGGTGAAGTCGTAGTACGGCCCCTCGTGCCAGTACGAATACGTGGTCCCGTCCGGCAGGACGTCGTCGTTGTACGTCAGGCCGAGGCTGTAGTTGGTCAGCCGCCATCCGTCGCGAACCGGGCCGTGAGGAATCCGTCGCATCGGTGTTGAAACCCCTTAAGAACCGGACTTGCTACCGCTGTAGCCGCTGCCACCCTTGCCGACGACACTGGTCTTCACCGTGCCGTTGCTGATCTTGCCACTCGACGGCAACCCGAACTTGGAGCGGGACACCTTGTCGTTGTAGGCGAACTTGCTGCCGCCGGCCGGCAGCTTCGTCCCGACCGGGTAACCCGACCGGTAACCCGAGGAGTGCCAGATGAAGAATCCGCCACCACCGCCGCCACCGTTGTTGTCATCGTCGCAGTAGTCCTCGTCGACGATGACGCCATTGGAGTCGGCGCAGTAGAAACCCTCGTCCGTGTATTCGTCGTTGTCGCACGCGGCCGTACCGCCCGCGGCCAGCAGGAGGAAGGTGCTGGTCAACGATATGGTTCGGGAACTCATGCGTCGGTTCATGATTTCTTTGTAACTCTTCTCAGCAAGTTGCCAGCAACTTCGACCGGTCAGTCCTGTGGGCCACCGGCGACATAGATCACCTGGCCGGTGACAAATCCGGCACCTTCACTGACCAGGAACGACACCGTGTTCGCCACGTCTTCGGGACGGCCCGCGCGGGCGACGGGAATCTGGCTCACGGTCGCCTTCTCGAAGTCGGCGAAGTCTACGCCGATCCGGGCCGCCGTCGCCCTCGTCATATCGGTCACGATGAAGCCGGGCGCGACCGCGTTCGCGGTGATGCCGAACTTGCCCAGCTCGATCGCGAGCGTCTTGGTGAAGCCCTGCAGACCGGCTTTCGCGGCGGCGTAGTTGGCCTGCCCGCGGTTGCCGAGAGCGGACGTGCTGGACAGGCTGACGATCCGCCCGTAACCCGCGTCGACCATGTGTTTCTGCACTGCCTTGCTGAACAGGAAGGCGCCGCGCAGGTGCACCGACATCACGGTGTCCCAGTCGTCCTCGGACATCTTGAAGAGCAGATTGTCGCGCAGCACACCGGCGTTGTTGACCAGCACCGCCGGCGGGCCCAGCTCGGCGGCGGTGCGCTCGACGGCCGCCGCCACCTGACCCGAATCGGCCACGTCGGCGCCGATCGCGATCGCCCGGCCACCCGCCTCGACGATCGCCGCGACGGTCTCGGCCCCGGATTTCTCGTCCAGGTCGACGACCGCGACGGCGAGACCGTCGGAGGCGAGTTTGCGGGCGATCGCCGCGCCGATGCCGCGAGCGGCACCGGTGACGATCGCGACGCGAGGTGCGGACTGCGACATTGCGGCCTCCTGCATCGATTGCCCTGTTCCCGGGCCCGATGCTAATCGCCGTCAGGCGGTTCTGCGCATCCGGATCCAGCGATAACCATGGCCCTCGACCCGGATCTTGGAGAAATCGCCCAGATCCGGGTACTGCTGATCGGCGAGCACGTCGTTCGGGAAATCGGCCTCCGCGGCCAGCTCGCTCAGATCCACCTCACCCGCCTCGGTGCCCAGATTGTGCAGGAACAGCATGGTTCCGGTGTCGGCGTCGGCCCGGTGCACCAGGATGCCGCGGGGCGCCGGGACGTCGACGTGGGTGCACGACCCGCCACCGATCTCTGGCGCTTCCCGGAGAGTCCGGATCATCCGCTCGAACCACGACAGCAGCGACTTCGGGTCGTGCCGTTGCAGGGTGGCGTTGACCGTCTCGTACCCGTACTCGCCCTCGTTGATCACCGGGCGGATCAGGTCCTTCGGGTCGGCCGCGGAGAACCCGCCGTTCTTGGTCGCGTTCCACTGCATCGGCGTACGGATGGCGTACCGGCCGTCCTGGTCGAGGTCCTCCCCCATCCCGATCTCCTCGCCGTACCGCAGCACCGGGGTGCCGCGCAGGCTGAACTGGAGCGCGTAGGCCAGCTCGAGCCGTCGGCGGTCGTTGCCGAGCATCGGCGCCAGCCGGCGGCGGATGCCCCGGCCGTACAGCTGCATGTTCTCGTCCGGCCCGAACTCGTCGAGGACGTCCTTCTTCTGCTCGGCGGTGAGCCGGGACAGGTCGATCTCGTCGTGGTTGCGCAGGAAGGTGGCCCACTGACCGCCCTCCGGCAGCTCCGGGGTGTCGCGCAGCGCGTCGATCAGCGGCTCGGCGTCCCGCCGGGCCAGCGAGAGCACCAGCCGGGCGTTCATCATGAAGTCGAACAGCATGTGGATGCGGTTGCCGGAGCCGCCCTCGTCACCGAAGAAGCGGACCAGCGAATCCGGCTCCACGTTGGCCTCGGCCAGCAGGACCGCGTCGCCCTTGCGCCACTGCACGTGCTGGCGCAGGTCGCTGAGGAAGTCGAAGTCCATCGGCGAGGACGGGTTGCCCGGCTCGGTCTGCTCGATGATGAACGGCACCGCGTCCATCCGGAACCCGGCCACCCCGAGCTGCAGCCAGAACGCGCAGATCTTCTTGATCTCCGCGCGGACCGCCGGGTTGTTGATGTTCAGGTCCGGCTGGAACTTGTAGAACCGGTGGTAGTACCAGAGCTTCGCGGTCCGGTCGTAGCTCCACGTCTCGTCCTGCTCGCCGGGGAAGACCATGCCCTGGTTGCGGTCCGCCGGTTCGGTCTCGCTCCAGACGAACCAGTCGCGGTACGGCGAATCGGGCGACGACCGCGCCGACTGGAACCACGGGTGCTGGTCCGACGTGTGGTTGACCACCAGATCGATGATCACCTTGATGCCCCGGTTGGCAGCCTGGTGCAGCAGCTCGGCGAAGTCGCCCAGGGTGCCGAACCGGGGGTCCACGTTGTAGAAGTCGGACACGTCGTAACCGTCGTCCTTGCCCGGCGACGGGTGGATCGGGTTCAGCCAGAGACAGTTGATCCCGAGCCGGGCCAGATAGTCGAGCCGGCCGATCAGACCGCGGATGTCACCGCAGCCGTCACCGTCGGAATCGGCGAACGAGTCGATGTCGAGGCAGTAGACGACGGCCTTGGAATACCAGCGGTCACTCATGCGCCCTTACATGACCGGCCCTCCGGAGGGCGAAACGTTCCCGGGCGCGCAGTCCGGCGAGCCCGAGGGCGAACGCCACGACCGGGCTCAGCAGCGTGATCGTGACCACGGCGGACACCAGTGCCGGGGTGATCTCGGTGCGGAACATCATCTGCGACTGCCACATCGTGATGAAGACGAACTGGACGGCGAAGACCGTCGCGCCGAGCACCACGATCCGCTCCCGGGCCGGAGACGGCGCGGCCAGCGCCGCCGCCACCAGCAGCAGGCCGGGGACCTGGAACGTCAGCACGCTCGAGGAGAGCATCGGCGCCGCGAGGGAGAGGACATTCGCACCGATCATGACCAGCGCCGCGGCGCTGACCAGGACGACTCCACGACCCCCGAGCACCGCACGGGCCGGCCGGCCGGTGGACGCGGCCCGGAACAGCACCACCACCAGAACGGCGGCGACCAGCATCCAGATCATGCGCATCGACTGCCATGGCGCCAGATCCACCCAGAACGCCAGCGCACCGGCCTGGACCAGCACCCCGGCCACCGCCAGCCCGCTCGTCACCCGGCGCAGGCCGAGCAGGGCCGCGACCACCACCAGCAGCCAGATCGCACTCCGGGCCGCCGGGTCGGCCAACAGCAGACCCGGCACGCCGTGGGCCTCCAGCAGGTCGCCGTGCCGCCACATCCGGCCCAGGCCCTCGACCAGGCGGCTGAACCCGGCGCCGGCCAGAGCCAGCGCGGCGAACAGGGCGGCGACCGAGGCGGCGTCGCGCCACCCCGTACCCCGCTGGGAGGAGAAGGCCCGGCCCAGGCGGGCCGAGAGGCCGGCGCGGACCAGGTCCACCGCATCGGCCGCGGCCGGGAAACGGCGGCCGGGCTCGGCACCGGACATCAGCACGGCGACCATCTCCTCCTCGTAGGCGGCCCGGTGGCCGACCGGATAGACCCGCAACAGGCTGCGGTAACGCATCTCCAGAGCGGTCATGCGGGCGAACCTCCGAGCTGGGGACGGCGGGCGCTCAGGCGGCGCTCGGCGATGGTCGCCTGGGCACGCAGGCGGGCGGTCTCGGTGGCCAGGGCCTGCTCGCCGGCGCCGGTCAGCCGGTAGTAACGCCGCAGCCGGGACTGCACGACCTCTTCCCGGTCGACCTCGATCAGGCCCTCGGCGCGCAACCGGTCGAGCGCCGCGTAGAGGGTGCCGGCCCGCAGGCGCACCCGGCCGCCGGTCATCGCGGCCACGTCCTCGATCACGGCGTAACCGTGCCGGGGCTCCTCGGCCAGCGCGGTGAGGACGAGGAACGTCGGCTCCCGCATCGGACTGTCAGTCATGTCAGGAGCATATACCGATGACGGGTATATACGTCGAGGGGTTTCCCGGGCAGGTTACGGGTAAGTGAACGGACCGGACCTGGGGAAGAGGGTGGGCACATGGCCGACGGCAATCTCGGCGGGTTGGCCGGCTGGGTCGCCTCGGTGATCGACTCGATGGGCGAGATCGGCGTCGGCCTGCTGGTGGCGCTGGAGAACCTGATCCCGCCGATTCCCAGCGAGATCGTCCTGTCGATGGCCGGTTACCTGGCCAGTGAGGGCCGGGTCAACCTGATCCTGGTCTGGTTCACCGCGACCCTCGGCGCGCTGGCCGGCGCGGTCGCGCTCTACTGGCTCGGCCGGGGCCTGGGCGAGGAACGGCTCAAACACTGGCTGGACCGGATCCCGCTGGTCGATCCGGACGATCTGGAGAAGGCGGACCGCTGGTTCGAGAAGCACGCCAAGGCCGCGGTGCTGTTCGGGCGCTGTGCCCCCGTCGTGCGCAGCCTGGTCTCGATCCCGGCCGGCGCCAACCACATGCCGATGGGCCAGTTCATCGTCTTCACCACGATCGGCAGCGGGGTGTGGAACGCGCTCTTCGTCGGCGCCGGCTTCGCACTCGGCTCCCGCTGGCAGGACGTGGAGAAGTACGCGCACTGGTTCGACTACGCGATCTGGGCGTTCTTCGTGGTCGCGATCGGATCCTGGGTGGTCAAGAAGGTGCGCAAGCGGCGGCAGCGCGCCGCCGCCCACGACCGGTAGTCAGAATTTCGCGGCCTCGGTGGTGAAGGCCCAGTCGTCCTGCTCGATACCGGAGCAGTCCGAGGTCACCTCCCCGGTGGTGCACCCGCGGTCCCGGTTGACCGACCACACGGAGAGCCGGGCCAGACCGTTCGCCGAGGCGTACTCCCGGATCTCGGCGAAGGTCGCCAGGGTGGTCACCTCTTTCTGGTCGGAGATCCCGTTCATCGCCGAGATGCCCATGTGGCTGTACGCCTCGGCCTCGGTGTACCCGAACACCTCGATCAACTCGTCCCGCAGACCTTCGGTGGCGCCGACCGTCGTGGCGTAGATGTCGGTGCCCTCGGCGATGTTGAACGGCATCTGGGTGAAGACGTCGATGCCCGCCTCCAGCTCGGCGGCCCGGGCGATCAGCCGCTGCCCGTCGGCGTTCGGGCCGGTCGCCGTGGTGCTGAAGGTGAGGATCGTGGTCAGGCCCGGGTTGGCCGCCTTGACCAGTTTCAGCGCCTCCAGGATCCGGTCCTGGACGTCGTGGTCCTGGAACTCGTCGGCGTTCTCGATGTCGATGTCGATGGTGGTCGTGCCGGTCGCGTCGATCACCTTCTGGTACGCCCCGGCCAGGTCCTCGGCCGTCGAGCACGCCGGGCCCAGCTTGTCGCCGCTCCAGCCACCGATCGACGGGATCACCTCCGCGCCGGCCGCCTCGATCTTCGCGATGGCCTCCTCGTGCACCCCGCCGGTCAGCCCGGTCTCGCCGGCCCAGACCGGCTCACAGCCCTGCCCGGCGACGACGAAGGCCAGAGTGAACGCCTTGACCCCGGTCGCTTCGATCACCTCGGCCGGGTCGGGCGCGTCACCCCAGCCCGGATAGAGGTAGGGGGCGGCGGGCATGCTCGTGCTCTCTGTTTCCACGGCGCCGGTGGACCCGGCACCGGTCGTCCCGGCGTTGGAGATCGCTACCGGGATGATCGCGGCGGTCAGTGCGACCGCCGCGATCGCGAGCTTCCAGCTCAGCTTCACGGGGGCTCCTCTCGGTTACCCGGCTCGACGCATCGGCCGGGCCCCCGCGATACCGTCACCTCCGGAATTGGATCCAGTTCACATTTACGAAATCGGCGGACTGGCCACTGGTGAAGGTCAGGAAGACGGTGTGTTCGCCGGTCACCGCGGACACGTTCGCCGGGATCGACTGCCAGGTCTGCCAGCCGCCGGTGTTCGCCAGCGCGAAGGATCCGATCGGCGCGTTGCTCCGGCTGTCCAGGCGCACCTCGACCAGGCCACTGACCGCGGTTCCGGCGCCGGACGCCACCCGGCCGACGAAGTCCTTCACCCCGCCCGTACCGAAATCGACGTCGTTGAACTGCAGCCAGTCGCCGTTGGCCACGTACGAGACGTTCTGACCGCCCTCGGAACAGGTCTCGGTCTGGATCCCGGCGGACGCGTCGTACGACTCGGCCTCGATCTTCGCGTAGGCGTCCCGCCCGGTCGGCGTGGTCGAGCCGCTGGACTGGTAGACCGCCACGTAGTCGATCAGCATCGGCACGCCGGGCTGGGTGGCCGCGGTCGGGCCGCCACCGAACGCCGCCGGGAAACCGCCGCCCATCGCCACGTTGAGGATCACGAAGAACCCGTGGTGGGTGGCGTTGTTCCAGGTGGTGGCGTCGACCGCGGTGGAGTTGAGGGTGAAGTAGTTGACGCCGTCCAGGTACCACCGCAGCTGCTCGGGCGAGACGCTGCGGTCGTGCTCGATCGCGTACGTGTGGAAGGCGCCCAGACAGCCGGTGCAGGCCCGTTCACCACTGGTCAGGCCGGTGGTCTCGTTGCACGGGCCACCCGGGTTGGTGCCGCAGTGCAGGGCGGCGAAGACGCTGGACCGGCCGTTGATGTTCTCCAGGATGTCCAGCTCGCCGATGCTCGGCCAGTTGGTGGCGCCGACCGGGCGGGCGGCGTCACCGAGCGCCCAGAACGCCGGCCAGTACCCGGCGGCGGCCGCACCTGTCACGTTGGGCTGCTGGATCCGGCCCTCGATGCGCATCCGGCCACCGGCCGGTGCGGCGAAGTCGGTGCGCTGGGTCTCCACCCGGCCGGACGTCCACCTGCCGGCCGAGTCCCGGAGCGGCTTGATCACCAGGTTCCCGGCGCCGTCCTGGTAGACGTTCGCGGTCGAGTCGGTCATCGTCTCGATCTCGCCGGTGCCCCAGTTGGCGGCGCCACCGGGATAGCCGGTGCCGGTCGAGTAGAGCCAGTTCGAGCGGTTGAGCCCGGTGCCGGACGCGCCGGTGAAGTCGTCGCTGAAGACCAGGGTCATGCCGGACGGCGCCGGCGGGACCGCGGCCTCGGCCGGGGCGGTGAGCAGGGCCGCGACGAGCAACGCGCTCGCCACGGTTAGGAGTCTTTTCATAAAACGTGCCTTTCCAGTGGATTCGAGAGAGCGCTCTCGCAGATTGCACGCTTGTTTCCAAAGCTTGTCAATATGGAAGTTTGTCTATTGTTTTCGTGGTGATCCGGCCGGGTATCACAGCGGCCATGGAGACCGAGATCTCTGCGGGACTCGCCGCCAGAGCCGAACAGGACGACCTGCACACTCTCGGCGTCGAAGAGGAGTACATGCTCGTCGACGCCGTGGAGCCGAGAGCGGCCGAGCTGGTCGAGGAGGTCTTCGCCGAGCTGCCCGACGGCATGCGCGACGTCGTGCAGCACGAGTACTACCGCAGCCAGATCGAGGTGGCCAGCCCGCCACAGCTCGAGCTGGGCGAGTTGACCACGTCGCTGAAACGGCTGCGCTCCGGCGTGGCCGCGGCCGCCGAACGGGCCGGCGGGCGACTCGTCGCGGTCGGCACCGGCCCGGCCACCGGCCCCAACGCCCGGCTGGTCGACAAGGACCGCTACCACCGGATGCGCGAGCACTTCGGCGACCTGTCCCCCGGCCCCGGCATGTGCGGCACCCACGTGCACGTCAGCATCCCCGACCCGGACACCGGCGTGCAGGTGCTCAACCACCTGCGCCCCTGGCTGCCGATCCTGCAGGCGGCCACCGCCAACTCACCGCTGTTCGGCGGGCGCGACACCGGGTACGCCAGCTGGCGCTCGATGATGTGGGAGCGCTGGCCCACCGTCGGCCCGACGCCCTACCTGCGGTCGCACGAGCACTACCTGACGCTCGTCGCCGACCTGGAGGCGAGCGGCGCGATGCTCGACGAGGGGATGCTCTACTGGTACGCCCGGCTCTCCGCGAGCTACCCGACCGTCGAGATCCGGATGGGCGACGTGATGCCCACCGCCGAGGACGCGGTCCTGCTGGCCGGGCTGACCCGTGGCCTGGTCGCCACCCTGGTGCGCGAGGTCCGGGCCGGCACCTCCGCCCCGGACGTCGCCCATCCACTGCTGATGGCGGCGCACTGGCGGGCCGCGCACGACGGGCTGGAAGGCCTCAACATCGACATGGCCACCCGGCAGCCCCGGCCCGCCGGGCGACTGCTGCGGCAACTGTTCGACTACGTCCGGCCGGAACTCGAGCGGCACGGCGACCTGGAGACGGTGACCGTCCTGATGGGACGACTGCGGGAGCAGGGCACCGGGGCGGCTCGGCAGCGGGCGCTGCTCGCCCGGGGCGGATCGGTCGGCGACGTCGTGGACTGGCTGGCGCGCGCGACGAGGGAGTGATCCACGCTTGGGCGCCGATCTCTCCGCGGAGAGATAGGCGTTCCCCGCGGAGAGATCGGCGCACGCCGCCGGGTGATCGACGCTCCCCGCAGGGTGATCGGCGCCTCCCGCGGAGTGATCATAAGCACAGACTTCTAGGTGAACCCTTCGCGGGAGAGGACGAATCGGCGTCGTTCTGACGAAAGTTGCACAGCGTAACCACAGGGAATGACCTGTGTAAATCACCCGATGTATCGATGGGGTCACTCATCTGGTATCGCGCTCGATCGTGCAACACGTGTACTCATGACGAATGCCGCCGAACGCCCCCCTCTCACCAGGGCCGACGTCTCGTGACGACGCAGTGGCCCGTGGACGGCATCGGGTTCCGGACTCGTCCTCCGCGGACACCTCCGTCACCGCCCGGATCACCGGGCTCCGTGCCGCCTTCATCGACGCCTCCGGCGCCACCGTTCCGGCACCCCGGCACCGGGCCTCCTCGGGCGAGTCCTGGAGCGCCGGACGCCCCACCACGCCCCGGCCCGGCGGTCGCGCCGCCCGGCACACCGTGGAACGCTTCGGCACCCTGACCGTCCGATCCGACAACGCCCGTGGCGCGCACCGCGCCGCTCAGGCGCCCACCGGCCGCAAGGCCTGGGTGCAGAACGCCCGACGTCGCCCGCAGCTGGCCCTCGCCGCGCTGGTCGCGGTCGGTCTGGCTCTCACCGCGCTGCCGATCCGGCAGGATCAGAACGGCGAGAGCACCAGCGTGATGACCGCCGCCGCCGAGGCGGTCGGCGTGATCAGCCGGACCGAGAAGAAGCAGCCCGCGGAGCAGCGCGCCCCCGAGCGCGATCCGGTGGAGGCGCTGCCCGCCGCGACCGGCAAGGCCCCGGCCGAGGAGTCCGCGCCACCCGTCGTCACGCCCAGCGCCGAGAAGACCGAGGAGAAGGCCGAGCAGGCCGTCGTCCCGGTCGGCGACGGGCCGTTCAACTCGCTGCGCACCACCGGATCCAAGACGGTGATGCTGAGCTTCGACGACGGGCCGGACCCGATCCAGACGCCGAAGATCCTGGACCTGCTGGCCGAGAACCAGACCAAGGCGGTCTTCTGCCTGGTCGGTACGCAGGCCCGCCGGCACCCGGACCTGGTCAAGCGGATCGCCGACGAGGGCCACGTGCTCTGCAACCACACGTGGAGCCACGACCTGTCGATCGGCAAGAAGAAGAAGGACCAGATCCTCGCTGATCTCAATCGGACGAACGCGGCGATCCGCGCGGCCGTGCCGGACGCCGAGATCCCGTACTTCCGGGCCCCCGGTGGCAACTTCACCGACCGGCTGGTGAAGACCTCGTACGGCGTCGGCATGACCTCGCTCTACTGGGAGGTCGACCCGCGCGACTGGGAGCACCTGGAGGGCGAGTCCTCCGGGCAGCACACCGAGCGGATCGTGAAGCAGGTCCGCAAGGAGACCCGGGACGGCGCGATCGTGCTGTCGCACGACTTCAACCAGCCGGACACCATCAAGGCGTACGCGGAACTGCTCCCGTGGCTGATGGACAACTTCGAGATCGGCGTCCCCGGCCACGAGGACACCACCCCGGAGCCGGATCCGTCCACGTCGTCGCCGAATCCCTCGGTGGCACCCTCGCTGAACGCACCGTCCGGCAGCCCCAGCCCGTCCGCGGCCTCCTGACCCAGCCGGTCCTGATCTAGCCCGTCCGCTTCCGCGACCGTGACCCGGTCGTGGGGGCGGACGGCTGGCAGGACGGGCAGCGGTAGAGATTCCGGCCGGCCATCGCGCCCATCGTGATCGCGGTGCCGCAGACCAGGCAGGGCTGACCGGGGCGGCGGTAGACATACACCTCGCCGCCGTGCCTGTCGACCCGTGGCGCCCGGCGCATCGCCTCCGGCGTGTGCTCGCTGTGCACGGTGTCGATCCGGCCGCGCACCACACCCTCCTTCATCAGCGCCCGCAGGTCGTCCCAGATCGCCGTCCAGCGGGCCGGGTCGATCGCGGTGCCCGGCGTCTCCGGGGCCAGCCCGGCCCGGAAGAGCACCTCGTTGGCGTAGATCAGCCCGCAGCCGGCCACGACCGACTGGTCCAGGAGCAGGGCGAAGAGCGGTTTGGTGCTGGACCTGACCCGGGCGTACGCCATGGTGGGGTCCGCGTCGTCGCGCAGCGGGTCGGCGCCGAGCCGGGCCCGCAACAGATCGGCCGCGGCCGGGTCGAGCACCTCGCACGCGGTCGGGCCGCGCAGCTCCAGCCAGCGATCGTTTCCGGTCAGCACCATGCGCAGCTGGCCGACCGGCTCGGGCGCCGGCAGCTCCCCGTCGGCGAACTTGCCGTACAAGCCCAGATGGACGTGCAGGATCCGGTCGCCCTCGTAGTGGTGGAACAGATGTTTCCCGAACGCCTCGGTGTCGCGCAGCACGCGGCCGTCGATCGACGCGGCGCCCGCGGCGAACCGGCCCTGCGGGCTGCTCGCCCGCACCGGTTGCCCGGCGAAGAGCTCACGATGGCGGGCGGCTAGGCGGTGAATGGTATGTCCCTCCGGCACGGGACCAAAGGTAGCCGGGCATTATGCCGTCAGCTGATTCGCCCTTCAGGCGAATCACTGGGATCCCGTCCGTCGCTGCGGGAAAGTAGGGACCATGAGCATTGAGACGACTATGCGTGGTGGCGGTGCGACCTTCGACGACCAGGTGTTCGAAAGGCTGCTCCGGGAGCGGATCATCTTCCTCGGCAGCGAGGTCAATGATGAGGTGACCAACCGCATCTGTGCGCAGATGCTCCTGCTCGCCTCCGAGGACTCCGAGCGTGACATCGCGCTCTACATCAACTCGCCCGGCGGCTCGATCAGCGCCGGCATGGCCGTCTACGACACGATGCAGTACATCAAGAACGACGTGGCCACCATCGCGATGGGCATGGCCGCCTCGATGGGGCAGTTCCTGCTCTGCGCGGGCACCCCGGGCAAGCGTTACGCGCTGCCGCACGCCCGGGTGATGATGCACCAGCTGTCCGGTGGCATCGGTGGCACGGCTGCCGACATCGCCATCCAGGCCGAGAGCATGCTGCACATCAAGCAGGTGATGAACGAGCGGATCGCCTTCCACTCGGGGCACACCCCCGAGGAGATCGAGCGGGACTCCGACCGGGACCGGTGGTTCACCGCCGCCCAGGCCAAGGAGTACGGACTCGTCGACCATGTGATCGCCAAGGCTGCTGACGTTCATAACTCCTCTCCGCTGGTCTGACGGCTGCGGGGGGCGGTTTTCGGGGCGGCGGTGGCCCACTCCGGGCGGTCAGGCTTGATCCCTCCGTGGGCCACCGCCGCCCCGAAAACCTTGCATGGGCCTTCCTCTCACGGTTCTGGGTTGGCCGTGGCTGGGGGGATCACGTGGGACTCGCCTTTCGGCGCTGCTGTTGTGCTGTTTCCGCTCTACAGCGGGTTGCTGTGTCGTTTGTGGGGGGTTCGGGTATGAGGTGCGTCAACACCGCCTAGGAGGTACTGACGTGAGGATCCCTACCTTCCCTCGCCAGTCCACGGTTGATGAAGCGGACACCGAGCGCACGCCGGTGGCCCCTCGCCGGGACGACAGCGCGTCCACCACTACTACTCTTCCGCCTGTTCAGCCTGCTCCTGCGCCGGTGCGGCCGGTGGGCAGTGAGACTGAGCGGGCTCGGGCCATCTCTTCGCCGCCGGTGGCTGTTCCGGTGCCTGCGGCCGGGCCCAAGGCCCGGGTCAGCTTCGTGGCCACGGTCGGGCTGATCCTGTCGGTCGCGGGTGCCCTTCTGGTGCTCTCCGGGCCGCTTCTGGGGTACGGGCTGGGGGTGGCCGGGCTCGGGCTCGTGCTGTCCCTCGCGGGCCTGTTTGCGACCCGTAAGCGGCATGTGGCCGGTAAGAGCAGTGCTCTGATCGGGGTGCTGCTTTCGGCTGCCGCGCTGGTCATCGGGGTGCTGGCGCTTTCCGGGCAGCTCTGGTGGCTCGGGACCGACGTGCAGACCGTTCCGGAGTTCCGGACGTGGCTCGACACACAGTTTCAGGGACGGATCTGACGGGTAATTGACAGTCAGCAGCGGAACCGGGACAGCAGGTAAGCGTCCCGCCCCGTTCACACTCCGGCGATTCGCTGGACTCGCCGAGGCCCCGGCATGGGTGGTGGTTCACCTCCCCGCCGGGGCCTTTGCAATGAATCGCCGCGGCTGCCGATGATCACGCAACGATCGGCTGCTGGACGCATGGTTGATCCAGGGGGTCCGTAACCCCTGGCCGCATAGCGTTTCTGGTCATGAGCATCCCGCGCCGCTACCTCATGTGCCGGCCCACCCACTTCGCCGTCACCTATCGGATCAATCCCTGGATGGACCCGACGGCGCCGTACGACAACGCGCTGGCCATCAGTCAGTGGGAGACCCTGCGGGAGACGTTCCTCGGGCTCGGCCACACCGTCGACCTGATCGAGCCGCTGCCCGGGCTGCCCGACATGGTCTTCGCCGCCAATGGCGCCACCGTGGTCGACGGCCGGGTGCTGGGCGTGCAGTTCCGGGACGCCGAGCGGGCCGACGAGGCCCCGGCGTACGCGGGCTGGTTCCGTGAGCAGGGCTTCGAGGTGCGCGAACCCAAGCACACCAACGAGGGCGAGGGCGACATCCTGCTCGCCGGCGATCTGCTGCTGGCCGGCACCGGGTTCCGGACCTCGCACGCGTCGCACGCCGAGACCCAGGAGTTCCTGGAGCGGCCGGTGATCACGTTGCAGCTGGTCGACCCGGCCTACTACCACCTGGACACGGCGCTCTGTGTGCTGGACGCGACCAATATCGCGTACCTGCCGCAGGCCTTCTCCCCGGGTTCGTTATCCGTGCTGCGGCAGCTGTTCCCGAATGCGATCATCGCAACGCCGGAGGACGCGGCAGTGCTGGGCCTCAACGCGGTCAGCGACGGCGACACCGTGGTCCTGCCCGTGCAAGCCGCCGGTCTGGCCGCCTCGCTGCGGGCCGCCGGATATCAGACCATCGGGGTCGACCTGTCCGAGCTGCGTAAAGCCGGCGGTGGCCCCAAGTGCTGCACGCTGGAGGTTCGGCCGTGACGACAGTGGAATTCCGTACCGCCGAGGCTCTCGCGGACGCCGAACGCTGGACCGCCCACAACTACCACCCGCTGCCGGTGGTGGTCGCCGAGGCCGAGGGCGCCTGGGTGACCGACGTCGACGGCCGCCGCTACCTGGACTTCCTGGCCGGGTACTCGGCGCTCAACTTCGGGCACCGGCACCCCGGGCTGATCGCCGCCGCCCACGCCCAGCTCGACCGGGTCACCCTGACCAGCCGGGCCTTCGTGCACGACCGGTTCGCCGAGTTCTGCGGCGCCCTGGCGCGACTGTGCGGCAAGGACCTGGTGCTGCCGATGAACACCGGCGCCGAGGCGGTGGAGACCGCGATCAAGGTGGCCCGTAAGTGGGGTTACCAGGTCAAGGGTGTGCCGGACGGGCAGGCCGAGATCATCGTCGCGGCGGACAACTTCCACGGGCGTACCACCACGATCGTCAGTTTCTCCACCGATCCGGACGCGCGTGCCGACTTCGGCCCGTACACCCCCGGGTTCGTGGTCGTCCCCTACGGCGATCTGGACGCGGTCCGCGCCGCGATCACCCCGAACACCGTCGCCGTGCTGATGGAGCCGATCCAGGGCGAGGCCGGGGTGCTGGTGCCGCCGGCCGGGTTCTTCGCCGGGCTGCGCGAACTGTGCACCGGCAGCGACGTGCTGCTGATCGCCGACGAGATCCAGTCCGGCCTGGGCCGCACCGGGAAGACCTTCGCGATCGAGCACGAGGGTGTCGTCCCGGACATGTACGTGCTCGGCAAGGCGCTGGGCGGCGGCATCGTGCCGGTCTCCGCGGTGGCCGCCGACCGGGCCGTGCTCGGGGTGCTGAAGCCGGGGGAACACGGCTCCACCTTCGGCGGCAACCCGCTGGCCTGCGCGGTCGGCGCCGAGGTGGTCACGCTGCTGGCCGGCGGCGAGTTCCAGGAGCGCTCGGACCGGCTCGGCGCCCGGCTGCACAGCGGCCTGACGGCGCTGATCGGGCACGGTGTGGTGGCGGTCCGCGGGCGCGGTCTCTGGGCCGGCGTGGACATCGACCCGGCGCTGATGACCGGGCGGCAGGCGTGCGAGCGGCTCGCCGAGCGGGGTGTGCTGGTGAAGGACACCCACGGCTCGACGATCCGGCTGGCGCCACCGCTGGTGGTCACCGAGGAGGAGATCGACCAGGCGCTCGCGCACCTGGCCGATGTCCTGAAGTCGAGCTAGCGGCCGACCGGGCGGAAGGCCATCGTCGGGGCCTCGCCCATCACCGACTCCGGCTGCACCATGCCGCCGCTGGACCAGAGCCGCGAACGCCCGACCAGGACGTTGTGGTACAGCTCGACGATGTCGTCGATGTTGACCGGGCGGCTCTCGTCCCGGCGCAGCGTGATCCGCACGTCGTCGTCCATCGACCCGTTGGGCCGGACGCCGGATCCGTTCATGCTGATGTCGGTGACGGTGATCTCGCCGTTGCGCAGCGACAGCTGGACGTGCCCACGGCTGATCCATTTCCGGGCCTCGTCGCTGAGCCACTGGCCCAGCATCACGCCGCCGCCCTCGGGGGCCCGGCCGATCACCACGGCCCGGTCCTCGGAGACCACAAAACGCTGCCGGATGACCCCGTCGACGCGGACCGAGAAGATCTCGGTCGCCGGGCGGGGCCCGACGTCGCGGAGCCGGTCGCCGTGCCGGGGGCAGGTCGGCACCCCGGAGCGCATCGCCGGCGGCGGCTGCGAGACCGGGCTGGTGTAGGTGCGCATGTCGGCGAACGGGCTGTCCGCGTCGCCGCCGTCGCCGTAGGCGTTGCAGCTCATCGACGGGCACTGCCAGACCCGGGCGAGCAGCCGGTCGCCGAGCGGGGAACGCGGCACCGGCGGCGCCACCTCACCCCGGCCGACCCGGGCCACCAGCGCCGGACCGCCCTGGCCGGAGACCAGCGCGAGCAGCCGGCCCGGCTCGGTCACCCAGGGGCGGTGGCTGCGGAAGTGGTCCTCCCGATCGCGGGTGAGGACCGGCAGGCCGAGCATCTCGGCCACCTCGAGCGGCCGGTCGTCGACCGACGGGACGACCTCCACCTTGCCGTCGTCGGCCCAGCGGCGCACCACCATGCGCTCGTTGGAGGTCAGATCGGTGTCGGAGAGCAGTGCCCGGGGCACCACGGCGTAGACCGGGACGTTCTCCTCGGACATGTAGCGCCCGAGCGCGTCGACCAGGAGCCCGAGACGCACCAGGCTGGCCGGCCGGCCTCCGTCGAGGTCCGCGTAACGCACGACCTCGGACAGATCCACCACGGCCCGGGCGAGCCCCGGATCGGTGGTGAGCCGGGTCTCGATGGCGTCGAGGACCTTGCTGACCTCGAATCTCACGAGTCCTCCCCCTGTTCGTACACCTGCTGGTCCTCCGACCATCATGCCCCGCCCATGATCAATTTCGAAACCGGGGCCGACCGGTGTCCGTTTGCTGACACGGCCGATCGGGCAAGAGTCGGAGATCGACCGGCGTCTTCAGGAAGGACGATCATGCGGGCACCAGTACTGGCAGTAGCCGCCGTCATCGCACTGGCGGGCTGCGCCGAACAGGGCGGGACGTCTCCCGGGACACCCACCGCGCCCTCCGCGCCCGCGACCGCCGCACCCTCGGCGTCCTCGTCGGCCGCCGACCCCGCGGCGACCTCGGACCTGGCCAAGGCCACCGCGGCCCTGGGCACCAGCAGCTTCCGCGCGACCGTAACCGCCGGCACCGGGTTCAACCTGGTCGCGGCGATCGACGCGCCGAACGGCAAGGGCAGCGCGGAGCTGACCGCCACCGGCACCAACACCCAGCTCACCGTCAAGTCGCTGCTGCTGGGCCAGGACCTCTACGCGCAGATCCCCGGCGTGACCAAGGACAACACCTGGACCCACCTGGACATCGCGCGGCTGCCCGAGGGCGCGAACGTCGGCCTGCGCCCCGGCCAGATCGACCCGGTGAACACCGCGAACCTCCTCGGTTCCACCACGGACGTACGCTCCACCGGCTCGCGTTCGTACGCCGGCACCCTGGACCTCACCAAGGCCGCCGGGGTCGCCGGGATCGACAAGGTGACCATCGACGGGTACGGCCCGGACGCGCGCACCGTGCCGTTCACCGCCGGCCTGGACGACCAGGGCCGTCTCTCCGTGCTGACCATCCAGCTGCCCGCCGTGGAAGGCAAGCAGAGCGCGCCGATCGAGGCGCTCTACACCGGTTACGGCGAGCCGGTGACCGCCGAGCAGCCGCCGGCCGCGCAGGTGATCGAGGCGCCGGCCGACGTCTATCAGGCTCTCGGCGGCGCCTGAGTCCGGGGCGTCCACAAGGGGCGCGGTGCCGGTTGGTGCTCGTCGATCCAGGCGTCGATGCGGGCCCACCAGTCGTAGAGCCAGTCGATCCGTTCCTGCTCACCGGCCGGCACCTCCTCCGGAGGCACACTCCAGAACCGCATCACCAGCTTCTTGTCCATCGGCAGCTCGCGCCAGACGTCGCCGACGGTGACCATCCGGTCCAGACCGGTGTGCGCCACGAAGATGACCCCGGCGTCCGGGGCGGCGTCGATCGCGGCCAGCAGACCGCCCGGTTTCGGCGGCAGCAGGTTGCGCATCCGCTCGGCCCGCCCGGCCATGTCGTGCAGGCCCCGGGCCCGGAGCCGGGCGATCGCGTTGACCTTGCGGCGGGGCGTGAAGTTGCCGCCCTCCGGGAAGATCACGAAGGCGTCGTTCTCGTCCAGCCCGGTGGCCAGCTCGCCGATCTGCTCCTCCAGCGTCGCCGTCCGCGTCCGGCCCGGTGAGATGAACCGGTTGGGCAGGCGGTTGAGCAGCACGTCCACCGCCGGATCCCACTGCAGCGCGGCTTTCAGCACGATCCGCGGCTCCCGGTCGAACCAGTTGACCAGGCCGTGGATCAGCGTGAACGAGTCGCCCGGACCGGCGTGCCGGCTGGCCACGATCTCCGGGCGGCCGGGCTGGGCGGTGTCCGGGTCGGTGCCGACCACCTCGATCTCCAGGTGCAGCGACCACTTCGCGAACCAGAACAGGATCCGCAGGAAGAAGCCGGTCAGCACGTAGTGGGCCCGCTGGAACCAGGGCGAGCGGATCTGCCACCCGAACCCCGACGCCACCCACAGTACGGCCAGCGACACCAGGGCGAACGCGTCCCACACCAGGTAGACGATCATCAGGAAGACCAGGCGCGGCACCCGCAGCCGGCCGGCCACCAGCGGGGAGACCGCCAGCGCCAGCAGCAGCCAGAGCGGCAGGGTGGTCAGTGCCGTCACGGCCAGGAGGATCACCGTGGGGGCGAGGACGAGACGCCGCACCCAGACCGGGGGCAGTCCCATCACTCGGCCGGCAGGGGATGCACGTTGGCGGTCAGATAGCGCCGGGACGCGGTGTAGGCCCGGCTGATCCGGCGGCCGACCGCGGCCATGTCCCGATAGGCCCACGGCGAGTCGACCTCGCCCTCGCCACCACTCGGCAGGACATGCACCCGGACGTCGTCCGGCAGCGACGCGATCTCGCGCGCGAACCGGTGCCGCCGGGCGATCTCGAACGCCACCTGTGCCACCTCCCACGGCCGCTTCGGCACGGCGAGCTGACGCTCCACCCGGCCGACCTGCAGCACGAAGATCAGTTTCGCCCCGAGCCGGACCGCTTCGCCGATCGGGATGGAGTTCACGATGCCACCGTCCACATAGTGTTCGCCACCGATCTCCATCGGCGGGAGCAACCCGGGCACCGCCGAGGACGCCAGCACCGCCTCGACCAGCGGACCGCTGTCGAACCAGTGCTCGGCCGCCCGCTCGATGCTGGCCGCGCAGCAGTGGAACGGCACCTTCAGATCGGCGAAGGTGGCCGACTCGCCCAGCTCGGACTCCAGCAGCCGGCGCAGCGGGCGCGGCGAGTGCAGGTGGGTGCGGGCCGCGAACCGGCGCATCTGCCGGCCCAGCGAGTCGCCGTAGACCGCCGCCGCCTCCGGTGACGTCCAGAGCCGGACCAGCCGCTCGGTGACCCCCTCGGACGGATCGGAGGCGACCAGGGCGCCGTTGACCGCGCCGATCGAGGTGCCGACCACCTGGTCCGGCCGGAACCCGGCCCGGAACAGGGCCCGCAGCATCCCCACCTCGACCGCGCCGAGGACACCCCCGCCACCGAGCACGAACGCCACCGGACCGTCGATCATCCGACCATCCTCCCACCCCGTGCCGAGGCTTGCCTTGACGCCGGTGTCAGGGACTACCGTCGTGTTCATGCTGATCGGAGAGCTGGCCGAGCGGGCCGGCACCAGTCCGCGGACGCTGCGCTACTACGAGGAGCACGGCCTGATCCGCCCACGCCGCGACGCCAACGGCTACCGGCAGTACGACGACGGTGAGCTGCGCGTGGTGCACGAGATCCGGGCGCTGCTGGCCGACGGCTTCGGGGTCGGTGACATCAGGCCGTTCGTGGAGTGCCTGCGGGCCGGCAACAGCGCCGGTCACGTCTGCCCGGACTCGGCCGTCGTGCTGCGCCGCAAGCTGGCCGAGGTGGACGACTTCATCGATCAGCTCACCGCGGTCCAGGAGCGGCTGCGGGACCAGTTGCAGGAGATCAAATGCCATTTCGCCGTACGTGAATGACTAGTCCAGTTCCGGCATGGCCACGGGTTGTGGTCGGGGGTGGCAGGTGCCGCACTGGACGGCGTCCTCCACCACCAGCGCCTCAGCCCGGTCCCGCACCTGCGAGCGGGTCACCTCCAGCAGGTACGGGCCGAAGCGCGCGTGCTCGGCACACACGCCCCGGCCACAGAACCGGCATGTCGCTCGGGCGCCCTCGGCGCAGAACCAGCAGAGCATGGGCGGCCACTCCTCACTGACGCGGCCGCCCGGGGTCAGTCGCCGGACGGGTCCGCGATCGACGGATCGGGTGCGGGCGTCGTGGTCGTCGGATCCGGCGCCGGAGTGGTGGTCGTCGGGTTCGGAGCCGGCGTCGTCGTGGTCGTCGTCGGTTTCGGGCTGCTGGTCCGGGTGGTGGTCGGCCGGCTGGTCGGCACCGTGATGGTCGGCGCCGTCGTGGTCGGCCGGGTCGTCGCGCCGGTCGTCGGCGTGGTGGTCTCGTCGTCGCCGGGCGAGTCCACCTCCTCGTCACCGGTACCCGCCACGCTAGTCGAAGTGGACGGTTCCGGGGAGATCGAGGCGCTGGGCTCGACGGGCGGCCCGGACTCCCCGGCCGGCGACTCGCTCGGCTCGGTCTCGGTCGGCTTCTTGACCTCGACCCCGTCGCCGCAGTTCAGCGCCTCGCCACTGGCCGGGGCGCCGGCGCCGGCGACGGTCACCGCACCGGTCGAGACGGCGACACCCGCCGAGTCGACCGAGTACCAGGCCCGGCCGGCGCTGGCCACGTCACCCTGGGCGCGCAGCACGGTCAGGCCGAGCGGCTGGAACGCCCCGCTCGGGCTGCTCGTGTCGGCCAGCAGCCGCCCGTTCTCCAGGGTCAGCCGGCCGGACGGGGCGGACTGCCGCCCGTCTTCGACACCGACCCCGGTGACCTCGACCCGCGAGTCGCCGCAGAGCACCACGGCGGCGCCACCGGGGAAGGTCAGCATCGCCACCCCGCCACCGGGCACGTCGATCCGGGAGCCGGTCGCCAGATAGCGCCGGTCGCCGGCGGACAGCGCGGTGCTCTGCCGGTCGGCGAGCGCGGTCGCGGAACCCCGCTGCACGCTGAGCATCACCCGCTCGGCCGGCATCTCGGCCCAGGCCGGGCCGGCCGACACGTTCACCAGCAGGCTGCCGACCGCGAACACCAGCATCAGGCTGGTGAAGCCCCACATCCGGCGCTCGAAGTGATGGTCCACGTCGAACTGTTCGTCGGCGTCCGGCGGGCCGGGCGGCACCGCCAGCGGCGGGTGCGCGGAACCGGGACGGGCCACCGCCGGGGTGCTCGGGCGCAGGGCCGGCATCGGGACGCCGGGCCCGTACGAGCCGATCAGCGGGGGAAGGTCGGACGCGTTCGGGATGACCCAGAGCCGGACCGGGGTGCGGGCCTGCGCCACCATGCCGGGGCTGCCGTCACCGACCGGGCCGACCAGGGTGCCGCGGCGCAGCTCGACCCCGTCCGGCATGGCGATCACGCCGGATTCGACGACCACCGCGTGGGTCGGGCCGGGCAGCATCACCGGCGCGCCCGGCTCCAGGTCGGACGCGTGCGCGGCGGCGATCAGGGCCAGCCGCTGGTCCTCCTCCAGCGCGGCGAGCGCCGGGGTGTCGGCGAACAGCGCCTCGGCCTCGGCCCGCTCCTGCGGCGGCGGGCCGGGCATCGGCCCGATCACGGTCGCCACCGTGGACGCCGGCATCGAGAGCAGGGTGACGCCGGCGGTGTGCCAGTCGAGCTGGGCGCTGCGGCCGGTCAGAGCGGTGGCCAGGCCGACCACGCCGCCGGGGCCGACGTGGTGCCGGATGGTGCCGCCCGGGTCGCCCGGACGGCGGCCGTGCATCGCGCCCTCGATCACCACGTGCACCGCGCCCTGGGTGTCCCCGGCGGACACGATCTGCCGGCCGGTCGGCGGGCGGGCCCAGCGGGCCCGGGCCGCCAGCGCGTTCAGTGACGGCTCGGGCAGACCGCCCAGCTCGGAGGCGCGCAGCGCGGCCACCCGGCGGGGCATGTCGGCCTCCCGGTCCCGTTCGGCGGCCTGCTGGCGCCACCGGCGGAAGGTCCGGGCCAGGCGGCCGAGCAGGAAGTAGAGCGGCGGGGCGATCACGCCGAGGACGATCACCACGAGCAGCAGGCGGGAGACGATCCCCTCGTACCAGAGGCCGACCGCGAGACCGTGGATCCGGTCGGTCCACAGCCGGTAACCGAGACCCACCGCGCCGACCAGCCAGAGCGCGGCGAGGAAACCGTAGAGGGCGACCAGGCGGCCCTCCCGGTCCAGCGAACGCCAGCGCGGGCCGCGGCGGCGCAGGCGGCCACCCAGCCAGGACAGGCCGCGGGCCCGGACGTCCGGGATCTCCAGCCAGTCCATCAGCAGGTATTTGCCGTCCAGCGGCAGCAGCGGGCTGAGGTTGAAGAACGTGTGCAGGTAGAAGAGGAAGGCCAGCTTGAACGTGATCCCGGCGGCGGCCGGCCAGGCGAACCCGACGACCTGCAGCAGCCCGGCCAGGCCCAAGGCGGTGGCCGGACCGGCGGCGGTGACCGCGAGCCGGGCCCGGCGGCCGGCCATCCACACGTCGCTGGTGTCGACGAAGACCGACGGGACACCGAAGTAGAGCATCAGCCCGGCGGCCGGCACCTCCCGGCCGACACGTTTCGCGGCGAGCGCGTGACCGAACTCGTGTATCGCCAGCACCACCACGTTCAGTGACACCAGGACGACGGCACCGAGCAGGTACGAGTCGCCGACCAGGAACAGCGACCGGCTGCCGCGCTGCCAGGTGAGCGCGAAGAGCAGCACCCCGGCCACCGCCAGCAGCGCGCCGAGCCAGACCGCGACCCGGGTGAAGAGGAACCGGCCGGCCGACCGGTACAGAGCGGTGACCAGGCCGTCCACCGGGAGCGAGAGGACCACCCGGCCGCGGGCGGCGGCGACCAGCGAGTCACCGACCCGGCGGGGCAGCGGCTCCCGGCGCATGTCGCGCAGCGGGCGGAAGGCGTCCACCGGGAGTTCTTCGAGCATCCGGTTGGCGGCCAGGTCGGCCACCACCCGGCGGACCTGGTCCGGAGCGAGCCGGCCGGCGATCCGGGCGAACTCGGCGACCAGCCGGGCCACCGTGCTGTCGCCGTCCATCATCAGCGCGAGCTGGTACTCCTCCGGGGTCAGCCGCAGGTACGAGGAGCGACCGCCGTCCTCGGGCGAGCGCAACATCACGTACCGGCCGCCACGGACCGCGGTACGGTGCCGGACCTCGATGCCGGGCCGCAGCACCGGGCGGGCGCTGCCCGGGTCGAGCCGGTCCGCCACGGTGTGCCACAGGCCGGTGTCGGCCGGTCCCGACGGCACCCCCGGAGCCCGTCCGGCCAGGGCTTCCCAGACGTTGGTCCGGGTTTCGACGTACGTCAACTGAGGGGGCCTTTCACTCCGCCGTAGCGAGGACCATGTGTCCGCACCGGCGGACGAGGGCTGCGCCAGTGGCGAACGCAGATTAGGCGCTCCCCTGTGCAAACGCGAGTCCCCGGCGGCAAAAACGTCCTCTTGATAGCGAAAGGTCCAGAATCCCGCCATAGACAGGAATACGGCGGGTGACGTGCCCACCCCCTGGGCCACGTCACCCGCCGTAGCGGGACGAGTCGCGTGCTTACTTGGCTTCCAGCAGCGTGACCGTGACCGACTTCTTCTCCCCGTTGCGGGTGAAGGTCAGGGACATCTGCTGACCGACAGTGCCGGCCTGGACCGCGGCGACCAGGTCGTCGGAGTCGTCGATGGCCTTGCCGTCGACCTCGGTGACCACGTCGCCGGTCTGCAGCTCGGCCTTGGCGGCCGCACTGTCGGCGGTGACGCTGCTGATCAGAGCGCCCCCGTTCTCCGCGTTGGCGACGCTGACGCCGAGAGCCGGGTGGCTGACCTTCTCACCCTTCATCAGGGCCTCGGCGACCTCCTTGGCCTTGTTGCTGGGGATGGCGAAGCCGAGACCGATGTTGCCGGTGCTCGAGCCGGCGGTGGCGATCGCCGAGTTGATGCCGACGATCTCGCCGTTGGTGTTGACCAGCGCGCCACCGGAGTTGCCCGGGTTGATCGGGGCGTCGGTCTGCAGCAGGCCGGTCATCGTGGTGCTGGACGACTGCTGCTGCTGTTGCTGCTGCTGGCCGCCGCCGAACGGGCTCTGCTGCTGCTCCTGCTGCTCCTGCTCGCCGCTGGACTGGATGGTGCGGTCCTTGGCGCTGATGATGCCGGCGGTCACCGAACCCTCCAGCCCGAGCGGGCTGCCCAGGGCCAGAACCGTGTCGCCGACCTGGATCTGCGAGCTGTCGGCGAACGTGGCGGCCTTGAGGTCGCTCACCCCGGTCGCCTTGATCACGGCGAGGTCGGTGCGCGGGTCGGTGCCGACGATGGTGGCGGTGGTCTTGGTGCCGTCGGCGAAGATGACCGTCACGCTGTCGCCCTGCGCGGTGGAGACCACGTGGTTGTTGGTGACGATGTAGCCGTCGGCGCTGAGCACCACGCCGGAGCCCTCGCCCGAGCCGGTGGTGATGGACACGACGGTGTCCTGCACGGCGGCGGCGATCTGGGCCAGCGACGAGCGGTCCACCACCCGGGTGACCGAGGTGTTGCCGGTCTGCACGCCGGCGGTGGAACCGTCGTTGCCCAGGGCCAACGCGGTGGCGGCACCGACCCCGCCGGACAGCAGCGCGATCAGCACGGCCGCCGCGCCGGTCAACAGGATCTTGCGGCCACGGCCGGGCGGGCGCTGGTCGGCGCCGGCCGGGGCCGGGGTCCACGGTGGCACGTGGCCGCCGCCACCGGCTGCGGCGGACTGCGTCGCGGCGGCGTGCCAGGCGTGGTACGCCGACTGGTGCTGCTGCTGGGTGGCGTCGTAACCGGGCTGCCCGTAGCCCTGCGGCGCCTGGTAGGCGTAGTGCGGGTGGCCGTAGGCGCCCTCGGCGGGCTGGGCGGTGACCGGCATGCCGGACACCGGCTGACCGGCGAACGGCTGGGCGGAGACCGGCTGTCCACTGAGGGACGGGCCGGGCACCTGCTGAGCGATCACCGGCTGGGCCGACGTGGGCTGGGCCGACGTGGGCTGGGCCGCGCCGGGCTGGGCGGAGACGGGCTGGGCGGAAGCGGGCTGAGCCGACACCGGGTGGGTGGCGACCGGCTCCTGTGGCTGCTGCCAGGGCGAGGGTTGCGCCCAGGCGGCAGGCTGCGGCGGTTGCGGCGCCGGGGGTGCCGCGGACTGGGGAGAAGCAAACTGCGGGGCAACCGTCGGCTGCGCAAGCGTCGGCTGCTCAGACTCCACCCGCTCCGCGCTGCTGTTGTCAGCGGCGGCGTCCGCGGGCCGCGGGTTGGTCTCGTTCTCGTTCATGCTGATTACTCTGCCCCGTCGGACTCGTACCGAACTGTGTTACCCCTGGACGTTTTCTGTGAAGCTTTTATCCGGATTTATGGTCGGCAAAGTGACCCGGAACGTGGCTCCACGGCCCGCTTCGGACTCAACCTCCACGGAACCTTGGTGCGCCCTGACGATGGCCGCCACGATCGCGAGCCCCAGACCGGTGCCGGTGGCCTCTCGATCGGTCTTGCGGGTGCGTGCCTCGTCCACCCGGTAGAAGCGCTCGAAGACCCGCTCGGTCTGCTCCGGGTTCAGCCCCGGGCCGGTGTCCGACACCTCGATCACCGCGGTGTCCCCCTCACCGGCGAACAACCGCAGCGTCACCGAAGCCTCCGGCGGCGTGTGCACCAGCGCGTTGGTGACCAGGTTGCCGATCACCTGACGGAGCCGCGCGTCGTCCCCGTCCGCCACCAGGCGCTCCGGCTCGTCACGGATCTCCAGGTTCACCTCGCGCTCCGGCGCGGTGGCCTGGGCGGCCTGCACCGCGTCCATCGCTAGCACCGGCAGCTCGACCGGCGCCAGGGTGAGCGGCCGCTCCCGGTCCAGCCGGGCGAGCAGCAGCAGGTCCTCGACGAGCAGGCCCATCCGGGAGGCCTCGTCCTCGATCCGGCGGACCAGCCGGGCCACCTGCTCCGGATCGGAGACGGCGCCCTGCCGGTACAGCTCGGCGAACCCGCGGATGGTGGTCAGCGGGGTGCGCAGCTCGTGCGAGGCGTCCGCGACGAACTGGCGCATCTTCTGTTCCGACTCCACCGCCCGCGACTCGGAGCGCTGGGCGGCGTCGGCGTTGTCCCGGGCGATCTGCTCGGCGGCCCGCGCGGCCTGCTCGGACAGCGCCCGGGCGATGAACGCCGACTCGATCTGGGCGAGCATCGCGTTCAGCGCGTTGGAGAGCCGGCCCAGCTCGGTGGTGGGCTCACCCTGCTCCTCCGGGTCGGGCACCCGCTGGGTGAGGTCGCCGGCCGCGATCCGGGCCGCGGTGCGCTCGATCTGACCGAGCGGGACCAGGGTCTGCCGGACCAGAGCGGCGCCGATGGTGGCCAGCGCGATCAGCACGCCCACCCCGACCAGGAAGTCCACCCAGATCAGCCGGGCGATGACCGCGTCGACACCGGTCATCATCTGCGCGACGTGCAGCACGTCGCCGTTGTCCAGCCGGGTGACCACCACCCGCCAGACGTAGTCACCGTTCTTGGAGCGGACCGTGAACGGGCCGGTGATGTGCTCGCTGACGTCGTCGACCCCGACGTACAGCTGCGGAAGCTCGTCGATGCTGAGCTGGGTCTTGTCATAGGAGTGGACGCCGACACCGCTCACCGAGGTCTGGGCCACGTAGTAGTCGGGTGGGAGGAAGACGTCCACCCGCCGGTCCTGGTTGATCACCTCGACCGCGTCCTGCGCGAACGACTTGAGCTGCGCGTCCATCCGCTCGAGCATGAACCGGTTCAACGCGAAGGTGCTGGACGCGCTGATCAGGGCCAGCGCCGCGAAGACCAGGCAGAGCACCGAGGCGACGAGCTTGGTCCGCAGGGAGATCTTGCGCATGTTGGGCTGGCGGGGAAGCGCTGTGCGGACCCGCTCGGCGATGCTCACGGCGGGCCTAGACGGCTGGCTTACGAAGGACGTAGCCCACACCGCGCAGCGTATGGATCAGCCGGGGCTGGACGTTGTCGACCTTGCGGCGCAGATAGGAGATGTACGACTCGACGATGTTGTCGTCACCGCGGAAGTCGTATTTCCACACGTGGTCCAGGATCTGCGCCTTGGAGAGGACCCGGTTGGCGTTCAGCATCAGATAACGCAGCAGCTTGAACTCGGTCGGCGAGAGCTGCACCCGGCTGCCGGCCCGGTAGACCTCGTGCGTCTCCTCGTCCAGCTCCAGGTCGGCGAAGACCAGCCGGGAGGGCTGCTCGTCACCGGCGTTGGTGCGGCGCAGCACGGCCCGGATGCGGGCGGTGAGCTCCTCCAGGCTGAACGGTTTCGTCACGTAGTCGTCGCCGCCCAGGGTCAGGCCGCGGATCTTGTCATCGGTGCCGTCGCGGGCGGTCAGGAAGACCACCGGGGTCCGCTGCCCGCCCTCACGCATCAGCCTGATCACCTCGAAGCCATCCAGATCGGGCAGCATCACGTCGAGGACGACCAGGTCGGGAGTGGCGTTGCGGGCGGCGCTGACGGCGGCGCTGCCGCTGGTCGCGGTGGTCACCTCGAACCCGGCGAAACGCAGGCTGGCGGAGAGCAGCTCGAGGATGTTCGCGTCGTCCTCGACGACGAGGAGCTTGGCCTCACTCTGCTTGGGCTGGGTCTGGGTAGCCATGCCGCCCAGTATTTCCCCAGCCGCTGCGGCTTGCCTGCGCACTCGCTGAAAATTTTCTGTGAGCCTGGTCGGTGTTCATGCGGCCAGGTGATATCCCCCACCCGCCAGGCTGGACTGGGCCGCCCGGGCCAGCACCCGCCGGTCGGCGGTGGTCTCCGGGCGCAACGCCGGGGCCGCCACCAGGGTCAGCGTCAGCTCCCGGACCCGGGCCACCCGCAGCACCGACTCCCCGAGCGTCTCCTCGCCGAGGAACGACGCCTCGGGCGAGTCGTAGCCGACCGACACCGGCACCACCCGGGCGCCCGCGTCGATCGCCGCCTGGAACAGCGCGGGACGGAACCGGCCCCGGTCGGGACCGCAGAACGTCGTACCCTCCGGAAAGAGAGCGACCGAGCGCCCGGCCCGCAGCGACGCGGCGACCTCGGCCACCGTCCCGGGCAGGGATCTCGGCCGGTTCCGGTCGATGAACAGCGAGCCGATCCGCTCCGACGCCCACCCGACACCGGGCCAGGACCGCACGTCGTGCTTGGCGACCACCCGCACCGGCAGCACCGCGGCCAGCGCCACCGGGTCCAGCCAGGACACGTGGTTCGCCACCAGCAGGCTGCCCGGGCGCGGCAGCGGGCCCCGCCACACCAGCCGGATCCCGAGGGCCGCGAGGATGGCGCGACTCAGCATCCCCACCGCGGCGCCACGCAGCAGCGCGGCCGGCAGCACCCCCAGCAGCAGTACGCCCACCAGAGCCGTCACCCGCACGGCGACCCGCACCGGACCGGACCGGCGCTCGCCACCCGGACGGCACCGGTCGCCGCAGTCCGAGGCCGGCTGCCACAGCGTGGAGAGCCGGGGAGACAGGGCGGGGGCGGTCATCGCGTCGCGCCCAGGAAATGCCGGCGGTACCGCGGGTCCAGCCGGTCCATCGAGAACAGCACGTAGAAGTCGGCGCAGTCGAAGTCGGCGTCGTAGGCCGGCTCGCCGCACACCCAGCTACCCAGCCGCAGGTAGCCCTTGAGCAGCGCGGGCACCGTCACCTTCGGGTCGGCCACCAGGTCGTCGGCGGGCACCCACGGCCGGCGCGGGCGGACCCGCAGCGCGGGCGGGGACAGGTGCTTGTTGTTGACCCGGGCGCGGACGCCGGCCGCGAGGGCGCCGCCGTCGGCGAGCGGCACCGAGGCGCAGCCACCGAGCCAGCGCAGGTTGTTGAGGTGCATGTACCGGGCGATGCCGGCCCACATCAGGTTGACCACGGCGCCGGAGCGGTGGTCCGGGTGGACGCAGGAGCGGCCGGTCTCGACCAGGTGGTCACGCAGCGGGCGCAGCGCGCTCAGGTCGAACTCCGAGTCGGCGTACCGGCGGCCGGCCAGTTCGGCGGCCCGCGGCGGCAGCATCCGGTAGGTGCCGACCACGTCACCGGTCGCGTCGTCGCGGACGATCAGGTGGTCGCAGAAGGCGTCGAACTCGTCCGCGTCGACCCCCTCGGCGGTGCCCTGGAGACGGGCGCCGAGTTCACCGGCGAAGACGTCGTGGCGCAGTCGCTGCGCGGCCTCGACCAGGCTGGGGTCGTCGGCGAGGATCAGGGTGTAGCCGCTGGTCCCGGTGGGTGCGGCGGCGGTCATCAGAACTGCCATGTGATCTGTGTAAGGCCGATGTCTGCCGATGGCGTGTCGCGACAGGTGGCGATGTGTGACCGGTTGATGAACGACGTGTGCGATGGTCGGGAGATGCGTATCCCGGCACGTTTCAACGGTCCTCCCGGCACCGGCAACGGCGGTTGGTGCGCGGGGGTGTTCGCCCTGGCCGGCGGGGCCGCGATCGGTGGTCCGGCGGTTCAGGTGACGCTGCGGGTGCCGCCTCCACTGGAGACCTCGCTGGAGCTGCGGGACGGCTCGGTGTTCGCCGGGGGAACCCTGGTCGCCGAGGTGGCCGCCGGGACCGCGATCGCCGGGGCGGTGCCGCCGGTCCCGTTCGACGAGGCGGTCGCCGCGTCCCGGGGCTACCCCGGGTTCGCCCACCATCCCTTCCCGACGTGTTTCGTCTGCGGGCCGGACCGCGCGCCCGGTGACGGCCTGCGGATCTTCCCCGGACCGCTGCCGGACGGCCGGACCGCGGCGCCGTGGACGGTCCCGGCCGACGTCACCGCGGAGACGGTGTGGGCCGCCCTGGACTGCCCGGGCGGCTGGTCGGCGATCGGCTCCTCCGGGCGGGCCTTCCTGCTCGGCCGGATCACCGCCGAGGTGACCGCGCTGCCCGAGCCGGGCGCCGGGTGCGTGGTGGCCGGCGCGCTGTCCGGCCTCGACGGCCGCAAGGCGACTGTCGACTCCACGGTGTACGGGCCGGACGGTGAGCGGCTCGCCACCGCACGTGCCGTCTGGCTCGCGGTGATCTAGGTCCTGTGTGGCAGACCTCGTGGGAGCGAGGCGAGGTCCAGGTGGTGGCTGGCGTCAGCCGGACAAAGGTCGCATACCGGTGTTGTATGTAACCTTTGTTCGGATGCCGTCAGGCGCCGGCTTGGCCACGCCGCAGCCCCACGAGGTCTACCACACAGGACCTAGTAGGTTGGGCGACTTCAGCTCACCGGGGAAGGAGCAGTCGCAGATGAGCCAGCCGGGCTATGAGGGGATCACCGTCGAGCACCTGACCAAGCAGTACCACCGGGTGCGCGCCGTCGACGACCTCTCCTTCACCGTGCACCCGGGCCGGGTCACCGGCTTCCTCGGCCCGAACGGGGCCGGCAAGACCACCGCGCTGCGGATGATCCTGGGACTGGTCACGCCGACCGCCGGCACCGCCACCGTCGGCGGCGCGCGCTACGTCGATCTGCCCGACCCGCTGCGGCACGTCGGCGCGGTCCTGGAGGCGTCCAGCGCGCACCGCGGCCGCAGCGCCCGCAACCATCTGCGGGTGATCTGCCGGGCGGCCGGCCTGCCCGACTCCCGGGCCGACGAGGTCCTCACCATGGTCGGGCTGAACACCGTCGGCACCCGCAAGTTCAAGGGTTACTCGCTGGGCATGAAGCAGCGGCTGGGCATCGCCGCGGCGATGCTCGGCGACCCGCGCGTGCTGATCCTGGACGAGCCCACCAACGGGCTCGACCCGGAGGGCATCCGGTGGATGCGCGACCTGCTCAGGGCACTGGCCGCCGAGGGCCGCACGGTGCTGGTCTCCAGCCACCTGCTCGCCGAGATGCAGCAGCTCGCCGACGACGTGGTGATCATCGCGGCCGGCCGGCTGATCCGGCAGGGCCCGGTCGCCGAGGTGCTCGGCAACACCGCCGGCGCCGCCCGGGTCCGGGTGCGCACGCCGCAGGCCGAGCAGCTGGCCGCCGTGCTCCGCGACGCGCAGCTGCAGGTCAGCGCCGATCCGGACGGGGCGCTGCGGGTCTTCGGCGCCGATCCGGCCCGGGTCGGTCAGCTCGCCTTCGCCGCCGGGGTGGAACTGCACGAGCTGATCGGGGAGAACGCCGATCTGGAGCGGGCCTTCCTGGAACTGACTGCCGGAAAGGCTGGCGCCCGATGAACCTCATCCGTGCCGAGCTGCTGAAACTCCGTACGACATCGATGTGGTGGATCTTCGCCGTCATCCTGCTGCCGCTCTGGGGACTGGCTGTCGGTTACAACTGGCTGGCCGCCGAGGTGACCCTGTCCACCGACGGCCCGCTGGGCGGCGGCGACATGGGCTTCGGCTCCCTGGAACGGGTCGTGGCCGGCCTCTACACCAGCGGGCAGTTCTCCGGGGTGCTGCTGGTGATGCTGCTCAGCGCGATCCTGGTGACCAGCGAGTTCTTCCACCTGACCGCGACCTCGACGTTCCTGGCCACCCCGCGCCGCGAGCTGGTGATCGCGGCCAAGATGGTGATCGGGGTGCTCGTCGCCCTGACCTTCTGGCTGATCACCACGGTGCTCAACCTGGCCGTCGGCCCGCTGGTGCTCAGCGGCCTGGGCGCGTCGGCGCACCTGGACGCGCCGGAGGTCTGGCAGGCGATCGCGCTCAACGGCCTGGTCCACGTGCTGTGGTCGCTGGTCGGCGTCGGCGCCGGGGTGCTGATCCGCAGCCAGATCGGCGCGGTGATCACGCTGGCCGTCGTCTACATCATCGGCACCCAGGTGCTCCAGGTGGTGTTCTTCGCGCTCAGCACCTATGTCTGGGAGCCGTTCCTGGCCCTGCGGATCCTGGTGCCGACCCTGGCGTCGGACCTGTTGATCTCCGGGCCGCAGCTGGCCGAGGACCCGCCGCGCTGGGTCGGTGGCCTGATCCTCGTCGGTTACGCCGCGATCACCTCGATCGTCGGTACGCTGATCACCAAGCAGCGGGACATTTCGTAAAGCCCGAACGGTGACCTGTCTCTCATCACCGCGGCTCGTCCCACCTCATCGGCCCTGTTGTCCACAGGGCGTGGGACGTCCGCACCGACTGCGCTCGCGCACGGCGTAGCCTGGACACCGAATCCCACCCGTCCCGCGTGACGAGGCGGTCACGTGATGACAAAACCGGTGAAAGAGGCGAACGCGGCAGTGTCGACGCAGCAGACTTCGCAGGACAATCCACTCGCGGACTTCGGCCCCAACGAGTGGATCGTCGATGAGATGTACCAGCGCTATCTGGCCGACCCGACCAGTGTCGACCCCGCGTGGCACGATTTCTTCGCTGATTACAAGCCGGCGGCGGCTCAGGGCTCGATCGCCACCCCGGCTGAGGCGACGGCGGCCACCGCGAAGGCCACCGCGGCGAAAGCGGGCACGGACGCCCCCGCCGCCTCGACCGTCGCCCCGGCGAAACCGGTCACCCCGCCCGCCGCCAAGCCGGCCGCGGCTCCCGCTCCGGTGGCCAAGCCGGCCGCCAAGCCCGCGGCCGCCGCTCCGGCGCCGAGCGGTGCGAAGACCGTCCCGCTGCGCGGTGTGGCCGGCAAGATCGTGCAGAACATGGAGGCCTCCCTCCAGGTGCCCACCGCCACGTCGGTGCGCTCGGTCCCGGCCAAGCTGATGGTCGACAACCGCATCGTCATCAACAACCACCTCTCCCGTGGCCGGGGCGGCAAGGTCAGCTTCACCCACCTGATCGGCTGGGCCCTGGTCCGCGCGGTCGTCGCGCACCCGGAGATGAACAACACCTACGCCGAGATCGACGGCAAACCCACCCTGGTGCAGCCGGAGCACGTCAACCTCGGCATCGCGATCGACCTGGTGAAGAAGGACGGGTCGCGCACGCTGGTGGTCCCGTCGGTCAAGAAGTGCGAGACGCTCGACTTCCGCGGCTTCTGGCAGGCATATGAGGACATCGTCCGCCGGGCCCGCCGCAACGAGCTGACCATGGACGACTACGCCGGCACCACGATCTCGCTGACCAACCCGGGCGGCATCGGCACGGTCCACTCGATCCCCCGCCTGATGAACGGGCAGAGCGCCATCATCGGCGTCGGCGCGATGGAGTACCCCGCGCCCTACGCCGGCATGAGCGACGAGATGCTCACCGACCACGGCGTGAGCAAGGTCACCACGCTGACCAGCACCTACGACCACCGGGTCATCCAGGGCGCGCAGTCCGGCGAGTTCCTCAAGGTGATGCACGAGCTGCTGCTCGGCAACCATGGCTTCTACGACGAGATCTTCACGTCGCTGCGGATTCCGTACGAGCCGGTCCGCTGGGTCCGCGACGTGGCCCGCACCTCCGAGGGGCAGATCAGCAAGGCGGCCCGGGTCGTCGAGCTGATCCACGCCTACCGGGTGCGCGGTCACCTGATGGCCGACACCGACCCGCTCGAGTTCACCATCCGCAAGCACCCCGACCTGGACGTCCTCCAGCACGGTCTGACCCTGTGGGACCTGGACCGCAGCTTCCCGGTCGGCGGCTTCGCCGGCAAGGAGAAGCTGAAGCTACGTGACGTGCTCGGCGTGCTGCGGGACAGCTACTGCCGCCGCATCGGCATCGAGTACATGCACATCCAGGACCCGGAGGAGCGCCGCTGGGTCCAGGAGCGCATCGAGGTCAAGTACGCCAAGCCGGACACCGAGGAGCAGAAGCACATCCTGCACCGGCTGAACGCGGCCGAGGCGTTCGAGACCTTCCTGCAGACCAAGTTCGTCGGGCAGAAGCGGTTCTCGCTGGAGGGCGGCGAGTCGCTGATCCCGCTGCTGGACGCGGTGCTGCAGGACTCCGCCGAGGCGGGGCTGGACGAGATGGTGATCGGCATGGCCCACCGCGGCCGGCTGAACGTGCTCACCAACATCGTCGGCAAGCCGTACGAGAAGATCTTCAACGAGTTCGAGGGTCAGATGGACCCGAAGACCGCGCACGGTTCCGGCGACGTGAAGTACCACCTGGGCCAGACCGGGAAGTACACCACGCCGGACGGCGAGTTCTCCACCACCGTCAGCGTGGTCGCGAACCCGTCGCACCTGGAGGCCGTCGACCCGGTCCTGGAGGGCATCGTCCGGGCCAAGCAGGACCGCCTGGACCTCGGTCTGCACGGCTACACGGTGCTGCCGCTGCTGATCCACGGCGACGCCGCGTTCGCCGGTCAGGGTGTGGTCGCCGAGACGCTGAACCTCTCCCAGCTGCGGGGTTACCGCACCGGCGGCACGATCCACGTGATCGTGAACAACCAGGTCGGCTTCACCACCGCGCCGGAGTACAGCCGGTCCACGATGTACTCGACCGACGTCGCCCGGATGGTCGAGGCGCCGATCTTCCACGTCAACGGCGACGACCCGGAGGCAGTGGTCCGGGTCGCGAAGCTGGCGTTCGAGTACCGCCAGACGTTCAACAAGGACGTCGTGATCGACATGATCTGCTACCGCCGCCGTGGTCACAACGAGGGCGACGACCCGTCGATGACCAACCCGCGGATGTACCAGATCATCGACACCAAGCGCAGCGTGCGCAAGCTCTACACCGAGGAGCTGATCGGCCGCGGCGACATCACCGTGCAGGAGGCCGAGGAGCAGCTGCGCGACTACCAGGGCCGTCTCGAGGAGGTCTTCAAGGCCACCCGCGACACCACCGGCACCCCGCCCCGGCCGCGCATCATCGCCGAGGAGCCGGAGCCCGAGGTGGAGTCGGCGATCGACCCGAGCGTGGTCCGCGCCGTCGGCCAGTCGCACGTCGAGCTGCCCGAGGGCTTCACCCCGCACAAGCGGGTCCAGCAGCTGC
The DNA here is from genome assembly GCF_016862075.1 of Actinoplanes couchii. GTDB lineage: Bacteria > Actinomycetota > Actinomycetes > Mycobacteriales > Micromonosporaceae > Actinoplanes > Actinoplanes couchii. The sequence continues at coordinate 132,552 of NZ_BOMG01000035.1, forward strand.
TCGACCGGCGGGCCAAGATGTCCACCGACGGCGGCATCGACTGGGGCTTCGGTGAGCTGATCGCGTTCGGTTCGCTGCTGGCCCAGGGCGTCACGGTCCGGCTCGCCGGTCAGGACTCCCGGCGGGGCACCTTCACCTCGCGGCACGCGGCCATCGTCGACTCGGTCACCGGCAAGGACTTCCTGCCGATCGGCACGCTGGCCACCGGCAGCGCCCGGTTCTTCGTGCACGACTCGCTGCTGTCCGAGTACGCCGCGATGGGCTTCGAGTACGGCTACTCGGTGGAGAACCCGGACGCGCTGGTGCTCTGGGAGGCCCAGTTCGGTGACTTCGTCAACGGCGCCCAGTCGATCGTGGACGAGTTCCTCTCCTCCGGCGAGGTGAAGTGGGGCCAGCAGTCGTCGCTGGTGCTGCTGCTCCCGCACGGCATGGAGGGGCAGGGCCCGGACCACTCGTCCGGCCGCCCGGAGCGGTTCCTGCAGCTCTGCGCGCAGGACAACATGCGGGTGGCGAACCCGACCACCCCGGCGAACTACTTCCACCTGCTGCGCCGTCAGGCCCTGTCCACCAAGCGCAAGCCGCTGGTGGTCCTCTCGCCGAAGTCGCTGCTGCGGCACAAGCTGGCGGTCTCCCAGGTGAACGACTTCACCCAGGGCGCGTTCCAGCCGGTGATCGGCGACGCCGGGGTCAACGGCCAGCCGCTGGACGCCGCGTCGGTGAAGCGGGTGCTGCTCTGCTCCGGCAAGGTCTACTACGACCTGTTCCAGGCCCGGGCCGAGCGCGGTATCACCGACACCGCGATCATCCGGATGGAGCAGATCTACCCGCAGCCGGTCGAGGAGCTGAAGGCGATCCTGGCGCAGTACCCGAACGCCGAGGACTTCGCCTGGGTCCAGGAGGAGCCGGCCAACCAGGGCGCCTGGTCGTTCGTGGCGCTCAACATGCTGGAGCACCTGGAGGGGGTCCGCCTGCGCCGGATCTCCCGCCCGGCCGCGGCCGCTCCGGCCGTCGGCTCGGCCAAGATGCACGACGCCGAGCAGGCCGCGCTGATCGAGGCGGCGCTGCCGCGCCCGTGACAGTGAAGTAGTGAGGGGCCGCTCCGGGAGACCGGGGCGGCCCTTTTACGATCCAGGCATGTACTTCACCGACCGCGGTATCGAGGAACTGGTCCAGCGACGTGGCGAGGAGACCGTCACGCTGGAGTGGCTCGGCGAGCAGCTGCGCACCTTCGTCGACATGAACCCGGAGTTCGAGACCCCGATCGAGCGTCTCGCCACCTGGCTGGCGCGCGACGACGAGGACGACGAGTAACCGGCCTCACGCGGTAGTCGGGACTTTCGACCCGGCCGGGCAGGTTCCGGGCAGGTAGTTTGAGACCCGTGGCACGCAGCGTCTACGTAGCGGGCTTGGGCCCGTCCGTTGGTAAGGGGACCGTGGCTCTCGGCATCGTCGAGCTGCTCTCCCGTCAAGTGGCTAAGGTGGCCGTCTTCCGGCCACTGGTCTCCGGGACAGGCGAGGATCCGTTGCTCGCCGTCCTGCGCGACCGATACCCCGGCCCGGTCGGGGTGGAGGAGTCGTTCGGCGCGACCCTGGCCGAGGCCGGGGCGCTGGTCGCCGACGGCCGGCGCGAGGAGCTGATCGGCCGGATCGTCGAGCGCTACCGCGAGGTCGAGCGGCGCAGCAGCGCCGTGGTGATCATCGGCAGCGACTTCACCGACAAACCCGGTGAGGGTCACGACGAGCTGCCCCGGGAGCTGGCCTTCAACGCCCGGCTGGCGACCGAGTTCGGCAGCGTGGTGATCCCGGTGGTCAGCGGCGAGGGCCGGACCAGGGAGTCGCTCGCGGCGGCCGCCCGTAGTGCGTACCACTCGCTTGTCGATCTGGGTTCGACCGTCGTCGCGGTGATCGCCAACCGGGTGCCGGACGGTGTCTCCCCCGGCGTGCCGGACGGGCTGCCGGTGCCGTTCTGGGCCGTCCCGGAGGTCCCGGCCATCGCCGCCCCGACGGTGGGCGAGGTCGCGAGGGCGCTGGACGCCACGGTGCTCGCCGGCCCGGCCGGGTCGCTGGAGCGCGACGTGCTGGACTACGTGGTCGGCGCCGGGCACGTGCCGACCGTGCTGGGCGCCCTGACCGACGGGGCACTGCTGATCACCGCCGGCGACCGGGCCGACCTGCTGGTGGCCGCCAGCGCCGCGCACGCGGCCGGCAACGTCACCCTGGCCGGTCTGGTGCTCACCCTCGGCCAGTCCGCCGACGAGCGGGCCGTCAAGGTCATCGAGCGCCTCAACACCGGCCTGGCCATGCTGGTCACCAAGTCGGACAGCTATCACACGATCGCCGCCGCCGACCGGATCGAGGCGCAGCTCAGCACCCCACGCAAGATCGAGGCGGCGCTCGGTGTCTTCGAGGAGAGCGTGGACACCGCCGAGCTGTCCCGGCTGCTCGACGTGGCCCGGTCCAGCCGGGTCACCCCGCTGATGTTCGAGAACGACCTGATCGACCGGGCCCGCGCCGACCGTCGGCACCTGGTCCTGCCGGAGGGCACCGAGGAGCGCATCCTGCGGGCCACCGAGACCCTGCTGCGGCGGGGCGTGGCCGACCTGACCCTGCTCGGCGACCCCGACGAGATCAACCGCCGGGCCCGGGAGATCGGCGTGGAGATCGGCGGGGCCCGGCTGGTGGACCCGGCGACGTCGTCGCTGCGGGAGGAATTCGCGGTTCGGTACGCGGAGATCCGCAAGCACCGGGGTGTGACCCTGGATCTGGCGTACGACGTGGTGCGGGATGTGAACTACTTCGGCACCCTGATGGTCGCGCAGGGCCTCGCCGACGGCATGGTCTCCGGCGCCACCCACACCACGGCCGCGACGATCCGCCCGGCCTTCGAGATCATCAAGACGGTGCCCGGCCTGACCGTGGCGTCCAGTGTCTTCTTCATGCTGCTCGCCGACCGGGTGCTGGTCTACGGCGACTGCGCGGTCAACCCCGACCCGGACGCCGAGCAGCTCGCCGACATCGCGCTCTCCTCGGCGCAGACCGCCGCCGCGTTCGGCATCGAGCCGCGGGTGGCGATGCTCTCCTACTCCACCGGCAGCTCCGGCTCCGGCGCCGACGTGGACAAGGTGGCCGCGGCCACCGCCCTGGTCCGCGAACGCCGTCCGGACCTGCCGGTCGAGGGCCCGATCCAGTACGACGCGGCGATCGACCCGGCGGTGGCCGCGGCGAAACTGCCCGGCAGCGCGGTCGCCGGAAAGGCCACCGTCTTCGTGTTCCCGGACCTGAACACGGGCAACAACACGTACAAGGCGGTCCAGCGGTCGGCCAACGCGGTCGCGGTCGGCCCGGTGATGCAGGGTCTGCGGCGGCCGGTCAACGACCTGTCCCGGGGCGCGACGGTGAAGGACATCGTGAACACGGTCGCCATCACGGCGATCCAGGCGGGAGCACAGTGAACCTTTTTCAACCTGACTTCGCGCCCGACGCGCAAGGTCCGCAGCCCACCGCCGGGCAGTCCCGGCCTCGCCACGTTGAAAAAAGTTCAGTGACACGGGTACTCGTACTGAACAGTGGCTCGTCGTCGCTGCGGTACCGGCTCTTCGACGGCGACGACGTCCTGGCCAAGGGCCTGGTGCAGCGGATCGGCGAGTCCGGCGGGGACGCGGCCGACCACGGCGCGGCACTGCGCCGGCTGATGGACGAACTGGACCTGACCGGGCTGGCCGCGGTCGGGCACCGGGTGGTGCACGGCGGCGAGCGGTTCACCTCGGCCACCGTCGTCGACGACGACGTGCTGGCCGCGATCGAGGCGCTGATCCCGCTGGCGCCGCTGCACAACCCGGCCGCGGTCACCGGGCTACGGGTGGCCCGCGAACTGCTCCCGGACGTGCCGCAGGTGGCCGTCTTCGACACCGCGTTCCACTCGACGATCCCGCCGGAGGGCGCGCTCTGGGCGATCGACAGGCAGGTGGCCGCCAAGTGGGGGATCCGGCGCTACGGGTTCCACGGGACGTCCCACGCGTACGTCTCGCGGGAGACCGCCCGGATCCTCGGCAAGCCGGTCGCCGAGACCAACGTGATCACGCTGCACCTGGGCAACGGGGCCAGCGCGGCCGCCGTGCAGGGTGGCCGCAGTGTGGCCACCTCGATGGGACTGACCCCGCTGCCGGGCCTGGTGATGGGCACCCGGTCGGGTGACGTCGACCCGAGCCTGATCTTCCACCTGCACCGGGTGGCCGGGATGCCGCTCGACGAGATCGAGGACCTGCTCACCCGCCGGTCCGGGCTGCTGGGCCTGGCCGGGGACAACGATCTGCGGTCGGTGCAGGACCGGTTCGAGGCAGGCGATCCGGAGGCGACGCTCGCGTTCGACCTCTACTGTCGCCGGATTCGCGAGTACACCGGCTCCTACCTGGCCGTTCTCGGCCGGGTGGACGCGATCACCTTCACCGGCGGGGCCGGCGAGAACTCCCGGCCGGTCCGGGAACGGACGCTGGCCGGGCTCTCGGCGCTGGGCATCACGGTGGATCCGGAGCGCAACGCCCGCAACGACACGGTCATCTCGCCGGACGGCTCACCGATCACCGTGTGCGTGGTGCCGACCGAGGAGGAGCTCGAGATCGCCTCGGAGGCCCGCCGGGCTATCTCAGAGGATTAACCAGGCCAGCAGGCCGAGCACGATGATCGCGGCGACGCCGCCGATCACGTAGAACGGGACCTTGGACGACGCCTCGGAGTCGGGCGTCGTCCGGGTGAAGGCGCGGAACGCCTCGGTGTTGCCGCTGGGGTCGACGTGGTTGTCAGACATGGGAAGGACCCTAGCCAAACGGGTCAAGGATGGCGAAGCTCTGCACCTGTTCGGCGGAACCGGGTGTGATATCGGTGACCCGTCACTGACAGGTAACTCTGATCTTCGGCGGGCACAATGACCGCGTGTTACGTCGTCGCTCCTTCCTCTCCCTGGCCGCTCTCACGGGTCTCGCCGCCTGCTCCACCCCCTCGTCCGAGGGCTCGCCCGCAGCCTCGCCCTCGGCGATGCCGGAGCAGTCCACCGGTGTGACGACGCGGGAGCTGGAGTTCAACCGCGGTGGGGACCGTGCACTGCCGACGAAGGTGTGGCTGCCCGCCGGCAACGGCCCGTTTCCACTGATCTATTTCAGTCACGGGCTCACCTCGCAGCCCGATGACTACGCCGAGCTGCTGAGCTTCTGGGCGTCCGCCGGGTTCGTGGTGGCCGGCCCGAAATACCCGCACACCTGGTACCAGGCGGCCGAGTACGACGCCGACGACGTGGTGAACCAGCCGGCCGACGCCCAGTTCGTCATCACCGAGCTGCTGACCACACTGTCCGGCTCGATCGACCCGCAGCGGATCGCCGCCGCCGGGCACTCCGCCGGGGCGATCACCACGGTCGGGCTGTTCAGCGGCAGCCGGGACGAGCGGCTCAAAGCCGGGCTGCTGATCGCCGGGCGGCAGATGCCCCAGCCCGCCCCGTTCTCCGGTGACCCGGCGCCGCTGCTGTTCGTGCAGGGCAAGCTGGACGAGACGGTCACCTACGAGCAGGCGTACGGGGCGTACAACGAGGTCACCTGGCCCAAGGGCTTCCTGGAGATCCCGCAGGGCACCCACCTGCCCCACCGCGACCAGCCGCAGATGGTGGCCGAGACCACCACCGACTTCTGGCGCTGGGTCTTCAACAACGACGAGGCCGCCAAGGGCCGCATGCCGATCGACGCCTCGTCGACCAACGCGGGCCAGCTGACCAGCACTTTCTAGAGGACGCCGCCCTCGTTCCGGACGCCGCCCACCCGGCCTTCACCGCCACCTCCGTCCGGCCTCCCCACCACCACCGCTGAGGAGGCCGCTCGGCCTACTCAGAACTCCACCACCACCTTGCCGAAGACGTCTCCCTCGGCCAGGCGGGTGAAGGCGGCCGTGGTGTCGGCGAAGGGGAACGTCGAGTCGATCACCGGCTTGACCGTGCCCGCCGCGACCAGGTCCAGCAGGGCGGCCAACTCGTCCGGGGTGCCCATGCTGCTGCCCAGGATCTCCAGCTGCATGGCGAAGACCCGGCGCAGGTCCACGTCGGCCCGGTGCCCGGCGGTCGCGCCGCAGACCACGATCCGGGCGCCCGGCGCCGAACACTTCATCGAGTGGTCGAAGGTGGCCGCTCCGACCGACTCGATCACGATGTCGACCCGTTCCGGGAGCCGGGCGCCCGGCTCCACCGCGGTGGCCCCGAGCCGGCCGATCCGCTCCCGTTTCCCGGGGTCGCGGCTGGTGGCGTACACCCGCTTGCCCAGCGCGACGGCGAGTGCGACGGCCGCCGTCGCGACTCCCCCGCCCGCGCCCTGGACCAGCACCGACCCGGCCTCGGCGAGGCGGCCACGGACGACCAGCATCCGGTACGCCGTGAGCCAGGCGGTCGGCAGACAGGCCGCCTCGGCGAAGGAGACCCCGTCCGGGATCCGGACCAGGTTGCCGGGCGGCGCCGCCAGCCGCTCGGCCAGGGTGCCGGGATGGCGCTCGGAGAAGAGCGAGTAGCCACGCGGGTCGGCCTTGTCCTCCACCACCGGATAGACGGCGACCGCGTTGCCGTCCGGATCCAGCCCGGCGGCATCGCACCCGAGGACCATCGGCAGCCGGTCGGCGGGCAGGCCGACACCGCGCAGGGACCAGATGTCGTGGTGGTTGAGGGAGGCCGCCCGCACGTCGACGGGCACCCAGCCGTCCGGGACGACGAGCGGCAACTCCCCCAGGGTCAGGCCGCTGAGCGGCTCCTCCGGGTTGACGGCGGAAGCGAAGGCAGCACGCATCACCTGACCTTAGCGACCGTTAACGCCATGCGCCGCCCGCAGCCCGCCTTCTCCCGGCGCGCCCGGCGCCGACTCCCGGCCCGCCGCTGCCTCCCGGCCCGGCCCGCCGCTGCCTCCCGGCCCGGCCTGCCGCCGCCTCCCGGCCCGCCGGCGCCGGTGGCGGGAAGCAGGCCGGCCGGACCGTCGCTGTCCGCGTGGGCCCGGCCGGTCGTACCAGCGGGTCAGGCGGGCTGTGCCGCTCCGGTGACCGGGACCGGGGCCACCGCCGGGTCGGGGGACGCGGAGAGCCGGGCGACGCCGTCCTGGATGGCGGCGGCGGCCACCGCGGCGGCGACGGCCGGGGCGACCCGCGGGTCCAGGGGGGACGGCACGATGGCGTCCGGGCGCAGGTCGTCGGCGACGATCGAGGCGATCGCGTCGGCGGCGGCGACCTTCATCCGGTCGGTGATCGTGGTGGCCCGGACGTCCAGGGCGCCCCGGAAGATGCCGGGGAACGCCAGCACGTTGTTGATCTGGTTGGGGAAGTCGCTGCGGCCGGTGGCGACGACCGCGGCGTACCGGTGCGCGACCGTCGGGTGCACCTCGGGCGTCGGGTTGGCCAGCGCGAAGACGATCGCACCGGGCGCCATGCCGGCCACCGCCTGCTCCGGGATGGTGCCGCCGGAGACGCCGACCAGCACGTCCGCGCCGATCAGCGCTTCGGTGATCCCACCCGTACGGCCGGAGAAGTTGGTGGTGTCGCCGATCTCCGCCTTCATGCCGCTCAGATCGCCGCGCTCGGCGTGGATGATGCCGCGCGAGTCGACCACGATCATGTTGGCGCCCGCGACACCCGCCGCGATCAGGGTCCGGGTGATCGCCACTCCGGCCGCGCCGGCGCCGCTGATCACGACCCGCAGGCCGGCGAAGTCCCGGCCGAGCAGCTTGGCGGCGTTGCGCAGCGCGGCGAGCGTGACCACCGCGGTGCCGTGCTGGTCGTCGTGGAAGACCGGGATGTCGAGTTCGGCGTCCAGACGGCGCTCGATCTCGAAGCAGCGCGGCGCGCTGATGTCCTCCAGGTTGATCCCGCCGAACGACGGGGCCATCGCCTTGACCGTGGCGATGATGCCCTCGACGTCCTGGGTGGCCAGCACGATCGGGATCGAGTCGACGCCGCCGAACTGCTTGAACAGGACCGACTTGCCCTCCATGACGGGCATCGCGGCCTTGGGCCCGATGTTGCCGAGACCGAGCACCGCCGAACCGTCGGTGACGACGGCGACCGTGTTCGCGGTCCAGGTGTAGTCGGGGTAGATCGATTCGTCCTCGGCGATGGCCTCACAGACCCGGGCCACACCCGGCGTGTACGCCAGGGAGAGGTCGTCCTTGCTGGCCAGCGGGACTGTCGCGCTCATCGTCATCTTGCCCCGCCGGTGCAGGTCGAAGACGGGGTCGGCGGCGAGGGCGGGGTCGAGTTCGAAACTGAAGAAAGACACGGTGAAACTCCACACTGCATCGACATTGATACGTGGCACCTGCTGAAATCTTGGTCGCGAGTATGCGCCAGGACCGCGGTGCGATGCGGGGATCACCCGGTACAACCACCACCAGCGCGGGTGTGCGCTGGGGATCAGAGGACACTAACCTACCCGGAACGGTCGGGGGTAGTAGCGAAATATCACACGCCCGATGACGTCGGCGACGCCGTGAGCACGGGAATCGTCGGTCACGAACTCGTTGTCACCGATCAGCCACCACCCGCCGTCCCGGGGTTCGGCCGCGCGTTTCACCACCAGCAGTCCGGGGCGGCTGCGGAACTCGGCGACCACCACGTCGCCACTCCTTACCCGCCCGCCACGGCGCACGATCAACGCGTCCCCGGACCGCAGTGTGGGAACCATCGAGGGACCGTGCACCAGTGCGGTGAACAGTGGCAATTGCCATCTCACGGCATCAAGCCTCCGTCGCGTTACGTCCGGGATGTAAGGGGTAGGGTCAAGTCGGATCATCGCAAACTCTTTGGAGGAGTCCTGATGCGACTTCCGCGTTTCCTCACCCCGCGCACCGTGGTCAGTGCCCACTGCGACCTGCCGTGCGGCGTCTACGACCCGGCCCAGGCCCGGATCGAGGCCGAGTCGGTCAAGGCGATCGCCGAGAAGTACCAGGGGAACACCGACCCCGAGTTCCGCACCCGCGCCATCCTGATCAAGGAGCAGCGCGCCGAACTGGTCAAGCACCACCTCTGGGTGCTCTGGACCGACTACTTCAAGGCCCCGCACTTCGAGAAGTACCCGCACCTGCACCAGCTCTTCAACGAGGCCACCAAACTCGCTGGCGCCGCCGGCGCCAAGGGCAAGGTCGACGTGGCCGTCGCGGACGAGCTGCTCGGCAAGATCGAGGAGATCTCCAAGATCTTCTGGGAGACCAAGCAGGCCTGACCACGGGCTTCCTCGATTCACACAGCAGCCGGCCGCCTATTGGGGGTCGGCTGTCGTGTTTTCTCCGGTTTGTGGAAAACAGGCGGTGACCGGGTGGCCCCGTAGCGTCTTTCAGCCGCTACAGTCTCTCCATCGGGAGGAGGGGACCGGGTGACTCAGGTGACGGATATCGAGCCGGACGTCGGAGACGACGTCGTACTACTGACGGTGCCCGCCGACGGCGGATATCTGGGCGTCCTCCGGACGGCCACGGCGGGCCTGGCCGCTCGCCTGCACTTCGCCCTCGACGAGATCGAGGACCTGCGCATCGCCGTCGACGAGGCGTGCGCCATGCTGCTGGCGATCGCCACGCAGAACGCGGAGCTGGAGTGCCGCTTCGCGGTGACCGAGGACGCGCTGACCGTCGAGGTGACGGTCGCCACGGTCCGCGGGGCGAAACTGCCGTCCGAGTCGTCGTTCGCGTGGAAGGTGCTGACCGCGCTCACCACGTCCGCCGAGGCCCAGGCGAACGGCCGCTATGCGACGATCCGCCTGCTGACCCGGCGTACCGACTATTAGTTGAGGGCCTTTTCTAACGCACCGTCTCGGCGATGTAGTCGAGATGGGCCGCCGCCGCGCGCCTGGCGCCCTCGGCATCGCCCGCGGTGAGGCAGTCGAGAATCGCGCGATGGTCGGCGTCGATGCGTACCCAATAGCCCTCGGGCAGGTCGCCGATCACTTCTTCGCCGTAACTGACCTGGTAGAGCGGCCGTCCGACCAGTTCGAAGAGCGGGTTGCCGGTCGCTTTCGCCATCGCCCGGTGGAACGCCGAATGCGCGGCCATCATCGTGTCGAAGTCGTCAACGACCGGGTCGAAAAGGGCGCTGCGCAATTCCAGGAGATGCGATTCGTCCCGGCGCAGCGCGGCCAGTCCGGCGGCCGGCACCTCCAGTGCCCGGCGTAACTCGAGCAGGTCGGCGAACCCGACCGCGGCCGAGTGGGTGAGCAGGGCGAAGCCCGTCGAGAGCCCGTCGGCCAACTGCTCGGCGTCGGGGTGGGAGACGAAACTACCCCCGGTGACACCTCTCGTGGTGACGATGAGGTGCTGGCTGGCGAGCAGGCGAAGAGCCTCACGCACCGTGCTCCGGCTGACGCCGATCTTGACGCACAGTTCGGGTTCGGGTGGGAGGCGCTCGCCGGGCTGCAGTCGCCCGGACGTGATCTCCGCACGCAACTCGTCGGCTAGCTGCTGATAGGCGGGCGGGCGCACCGTTGAGCCGGTCACCCGTTCAGGTTAGGCCCTGATGAGCGCCCCGAGACCCGCTAATCGACGCCCAACGCTCGACTACTCGGTGGCACCAGCACCAGAGCAGCGGTCACGGCGCCCAGAATCAGCAGCCCGATGCCGGCCCAGAGCGTGCCGTACTGCACCAGGAAACCGCCGGTGGCCAGCACGAACAGCTGCACCACCACGGCCGGCCCGCGGGCCCGGACGGAACGCCGGCCGAGAGCGCGCGCGACCAGGAGAACCACGGCCGCGGCGAGGGCGCACATCACGGTCAGCGAGGCGGCGATCGCGATGATGACCTCATCGCGAGTCAATTCCAGCACGATCAGGTACGCGGTGAGCACAGCGAGCCCGGCGCCCTGCAGGTAGAGGAGCCGCACTCCCCAGTCGAGGGTGGCGGCTTCGGTAGTCACGGGTTTCTCACCGGTCACTGCTGCACCTTACCCATACCCTGATCACACCGATCCCGGATACAGTGCCGCGCATGCGAGCGCTGCTGGTGGTCAATCCCCGGGCTACGACGACCAGCGAACGCAGTCGCGACGTCCTGGTGCGGGCGCTGCACAGCGCCGTCGACCTGACGGTCCGTTACACCGAACGCCGCGGGCACGCCACGGCGCTGGCCCGGGACGCCGCCACGGACGGTTTCGACGTGGTCGTCACGCTCGGTGGCGACGGCACCGTGAACGAGGCGGTGAACGGGCTGCTCACCGCGCCGTCCGCCTTCGCCGACCGGCCCGGCACTCCGGCCGACCGGCTGCCGGCGCTGGCCGTGGTCCCCGGCGGTTCCACCAACGTCTTCGCCCGCGCGCTCGGGCTGCCCCGCGACTGGGTGGACGGGACCGGCGTGATCCTGGACGGGCTGCGCGACGGCCGGTACCGGGTGATCGGTCTCGGTCGCGCCGATGATCGCTGGTTCACCTTCACCGCCGGGCTCGGCTGGGATGCCGCCACGATCCGGCGGGTGGAGCAGGCCCGGCTCCGCGGCCGGACCTCGACGCCGTTCCTCTACCTGCGGGCGATGTCCGGCCAGTTACTCGCCGGGGCCGACCGGAGGAATCCGCCGCTGACCCTGGAGTACCCGGGTGAGACGCCGGACACCGGGCTCAGCACGGTCATCGTGCAGAACACCGCGCCCTGGACATACCTCGGCGACCGCGCTGTCCATTTGAATCCGGACGCCTCGTTCGATCTCGGGCTGGATATCGCCGCACTTCGGAGGCTGACCATTCCGAGCAGTGCCCGGACCGTGACAGAACTCGCGTGGCGGGCCGATGATCCGCGAGGTAAACAGGTGTTGCGCCGACATGACGTCGCGGAGTTCACGGTCGTGGCCTCCCGGCCCCAGCCCTTCCAGCTGGACGGCGACTACCTAGGGGAACGACAGAAGGTGCACTTTGTGTCCGTCCCCTCGGCACTACGTGTGGTCTGCTGACTTCGGGGTAGGTGTACCGGACAGGCGCTCACGATCCGTTACAGAAACCGGGTTAAAAGGTCGGCGAAGTGGCCGGGACCGTACTACATTGATGGGAGCGTTCGTCAACCGGCTCGGCCGGGAGCGGCGGAACCGGACATATGGGTGCGTGAGCCAGCTCACCCACCGGGAGAAACTTCCGGCGCTACCCTTGACATCGCGTGAGTTCGTGAAAGCATTCACAAGCGATAAGAAGTAACCGGTTGCTGCTTGTGCGCGTTCCTAATACAGAAGCGCAGAAGAGCTACCAAACACAAAAGCTTGCTGACGCATCGGTGAGCGTACGGGCACAAGCCGTCGCCGACCACTGCGCTCGCATATAGGTAAACAGCACTGTTTTCATTACCCCATCCGAAACAAGGAGTTTGCCGCCATGGACTGGCGTCACGATGCGATCTGCCGCGACGAGGACCCCGAGCTGTTCTTCCCGATCGGGACGAGTGGGCCGGCGCTCCTGCAGGTCGAGCAGGCCAAGGCCGTGTGCCGGCGGTGCCCGGTGACCGAGGGATGCCTTTCTTGGGCACTCGAGTCCGGACAGGACGCCGGCGTATGGGGCGGGATGAGCGAGGATGAACGGCGCGCCGTCAAGCGCCGCGGCGGCCTTCGGGTCGGCGCTCCCACCGCCTGAATCAATCCCCCACACAGCATTTGCGCCCCGGGCCGGTCGGCACGGGGCGTCTTGCTGTTTCCGGGCACTCACCCTGCGTTCTCATTCCACAGTGCGCTAATGCGATCACGGTACGTTTAGCCGGATCCACGAAATGATCTCGAAATTCCGATCGAGACGCTTTGAGTCGCGACTCCGGCACACTCCGCAATGGACGATCACGATTCACTCTCTTCCTTTGCCGAATCGTCGCACAACGCAGAGTGATCAACACCGAGAGTGACGGCGTGATCTCGCTTCCCGCAGCCGCCGCCGAGATTGACAGCCACCTCTCAGCCGGCGGCGTCCTGAGGGCCGCTACGCCCGCCGAACCCGCCACCCCCACCCCGGGACAGCCCGGCCGGGCGCTGACCGCACACAGTGGATCTCCGCCCCGCAGAAGCCACCTCTGACCGGCAAGCCACCCCACGCGGGCGAGGTGGGCACGGGCAAGGAAGGGCGCGGGCGAGGTGAGGCGCGGGCGAGGTAGGGCGCGGGCAAAGCCGCCGCGGGCGAAGTGAGCGCGGGCAAAGCCGCCGCGGATGGGGTGAGCGCGGGCGAGGTGAGCGCGGGCCGAGGTAGGACGCGGGCGAGGTAGGGCGCGGGCAAAGCCGCCGCGGGCGAGGTGAGCGCGGGCATGGGCCGCCGCGGATGGGGTGAGCGCGGGCATGGGCCGCCCGGCGAGGCGGACGGACGGACGGTGTGGAATGGGAGCCGGGATCTGGCCGCGGTGGCCAGCTGGAGTCAGGCCGCGGTGGCCAGCGAGCGCGGTAGGACCGACTCGACGCGGGACGCGATCAGGTGTACCAGCTCGGGGGCGTCGCCCAGCGGGGGTGCCACCGCTACCGCGCCGGCTGCCCTGGCGGCGTCCATCGCCGCGTCGTAGAGGAGGCCCGGCGCCAGGAAGTAGGCGGCCACCCCGATCCGCCGGGCTCCGGATTCACGCAGACGGGTGACTGCCTCGTCGGCCCGGGCTCCCGGGCCGGAGGCGAAGCAGACCTCTGCCGGCAGGCCCAGATGCCTGCCGAGAGACGCTGCCGCGTCGGTGACGGTCTGGCGGGCGGCGTCGTTCCTGGTGCCGGCGGCCGCGAGCACTACCGCGTCCAGCCCCGCGGCGGCCGGGTGGCAGTCCCACCCGGCAGCGCCCGGCCCCCGTCCCGGATCAACCGCGTCCAGCCCCACGGCCAGCGGGTGGCAGTCCCACCCGGTAGTGCCCGATCCCCGTCCCGGATCAGCGGAGAACAACAGGCATTCCGGTGCGGCCTCGAACAACCGACGGCCGGCACCGGGAGCGGAGGAACGAGTGGTGGCGTCGGACGGCGGGGAGTGGACGGGCGTGGCCGCGGACAGGCGGCGGGTCAGGGCGGCCAGCAGCAGCGGCGACGCCGGGCCCAGGACGTCGGTGGCGGTCACCGTCAGCGGTAGCGTGCCCGCCTCCTCGACCACCGCGGGCAGGTCCACCCGCCCGTGGTAGGCGGCGGTCAGCAGCAGCGGCACCAGGACCGCCCGGGTGCCGGGCAGAGCGGCCAGGACGTCGAGGGGCCGGGGGCCGGCGTGGTCCAGGTACGACGGGCGGACCAGCCAGTCGGGGCGGGCCCGCTGGACGGCCCGGGCCAGCGCCGACGTGGACGCGGCGGCGCGGGGATCACGGCTGCCGTGGGCCACCAGGACCACGGCCGGCCGGTGATCGCCGATCAGACGTGCAGACCGCATTCGGTCTTCTCGAACATCGCCCAGCGGCCGGCCCGCGGGTCCTCGCCGGCCTTGGTGCGGCGGGTGCACGGCCAGCAGCCGATCGACCCGTAGCCCTTCTTGAACAGCTCGTTGACCGGCACGTTCCACCGGCTGATGTAGGCGTCGACGTCGTCCTGGGTCCAGGCGGCGATCGGGTTGACCTTCACCTTGCCCTTCTTGGCGTCGAACGCGACGACTGGCGTGTTGGCGCGGGTCGGCGACTCGTCGCGGCGCAGGCCGGTGGCCCACGAGTCGTACTCGGCGAGGGCGCGCTCCAGGGGCTCGACCTTGCGCAGGAAGCAGCACTGGTCGGGGCTGCGGGCGAAGAGGCGGGGGCCGTGTTCGCCATCCTGCTGGCCGACGGTGAGCCGGGGCCGGATCGAGCGGACGTTGACGTTCATCGTACGGACGACGGTGTCCCTGACCTTGAGGGTTTCCGGGAAGTGCAGGCCGGTGTCCAGGAAGACCACGTCCACCCCGGGGGACACCCGGGAGAACAGGTGGGCGACCACGGCGTCGGCCATCGAGCTGGTGACGCAGAAGCGGGAGCCGAAGGTGTCGGTCGCCCACTTGGCGATCTCCTCGGCCGGCGCGCCCTCGAGAGCCTCGGCGGCGGCGAGGGCCAGGGCCTCGAGTTCCGCGGGTTTCCGGCGGGTGAGGTCGGCGCCGGCAGCGGGTTCACCGAGGCTGATCAGGCTCAGACCGGAGGCGTTGAGAAGACTCATTTGGCCACTCCCTTGGACAGCAGACCGATGAACTTGATCGAGAAGACGCGGGCGCAGGAGTGGCACTCCCACGCGCCGTGCGATGCCTCGTTGGGACGCAGGTCCTCATCCCCGCAGTAGGGGCAGTACATCGGGGCCTGTCGCTCGCTCATTTCAGGAGCTCCTCTTCGGCGCGGAGCACCCAGTTGGAGAACGTCTCGCCGTCGGAGCGGCCGTCCAGGTAGTGCCGGGCGACGCGTTCCACGTACTCCGGAAGCTCTTCGGCGGTGGCCTTGAGACCGCGGACCTTGCGCCCGAAGCCAGCCGTCTCGCCCTTGGCCATGCCGAGGGCGCCGCCGAGGTGGATCTGGAAGCCCTCGACCTGCTCACCATGTTTGTTCATGACGAGCTGGCCCTTGAGGCCGATGTCGGCGACCTGGGTGCGGGCGCACGCGTTGGGGCATCCGTTGATGTGGATGGAGAGGTCGGCGTCGAAGTCCTTGAGCCGGTCCTCCAGCCGGGCGACCAGCTCCTCGCCGCGGGCCTTGGTCTCGACGATGGCCAGCTTGCAGTACTCGATGCCGGTGCAGGCCATGGTCCCGCGGCGGAAGGCCGAGGGACGGGCCTCCAGCCCGATGGCCCGGAGGCCGGTGATGAACGGTTCCACCTGGTCGTCGGCGATGTCCAGAACGAGCAATTTCTGGTACGCGGTGAGCCGCACCCGGTCCGACCCGTGCGCCTCGACCAGATCGGCGAGCTTGCTGAGCTGGGTTCCGGAGGAACGGCCGACGACCGGGGCGGCGCCGATGTAGTTGCGGCCGTCCTGCTGCTTGTGCACGCCGATGTGGTCCAGCGGCTTCTCCGGCAGCTCGGGCGCCGGGCCGTCGAGCAGGGCCCGCCCGAGGTACTCCTTCTCCAGGACCTCGCGGAACTTCTCCACGCCCCAGTCGGCGAGCAGGAACTTCAGGCGGGCGCGGTGCCGCAGCCGGCGGTAGCCGTAGTCGCGGAAGATGCCGACGACACCCTCCCAGACGTCCGGGATGTCCTCCAGCGGCACCCAGACGCCGAGCCGCTCGGCCAGGCGCGGGTTGGTGGACAGGCCGCCGCCGACCCACAGGTCGAAGCCGGGGCCGTGGTCCGGGTGCACCACACCGACCAGGGAGATGTCGTTGGCCTGGTACGGCCCGTCGGGCAGCCAGGAGATGACCGACTTGAACTTGCGGGGCAGGTTCGAGTAGCGGGGGTCGCCGACATAACGCTTGACGATCTCGTCGATGGCCGGGGTCGCGTCGATGACCTCGTCGACCGCCACACCGGCGACCGGGCTGCCGAGCACGACGCGGGGGCAGTCGCCGCACGCCTCGGTGGTCTGCAGTCCGACCGCTTCGAGACGGCGCCAGATCTCCGGCACGTCCTCGACCCGGATCCAGTGCAGCTGGATGTTCTGCCGGTCGGTGATGTCGGCGCTGTCCCGGCCGAACTCGGTGGAGATCTCGGCGATGGCGCGCAGCTGGGCCAGGTTCAGCGAGCCGGCGTCACAGCGGACCCGGAGCATGAAGTACTCGTCCTCGAGCTCCTCCGGCTCCAGCACCGCGGTGCGGCCGCCGTCGATCCCGGCCTTGCGCTGGGTGTAGAGCCCCCACCAGCGGAACCGGCCGCGCAGGTCGGCGGGGTCGATCGAGGAGAAGCCACCGTGCGCGTAGATGTTCTCGATCCGCGCCCGGACGTTCAGCGGGTTGTCGTCCTTCTTGCTGCGCTCGTTGGGGTTGAGCGGCTCGCGATGTCCGAGCGCCCACTGACCCTCACCACGCGCCTTACGCGGGCGGGCGGCGGCAGTGTTTCCAATCGCCATCTCGGCGGTCCTCCGGGGTTCGTGAGCGTTTCGTGGGCGTGACGATCCGCTCACGGCCCTGGGAGGCTCGTGACATCTGTGTCAGGAGTGGGCCCGGCGGTCGAGCACCCGGAAAATAGAAATCGGGCGTCGTCAGAAAGCCGGACACATGGCGCTGCGGACACGGCCGTAGTCAACGTGGCGGCGGGCCACGAAGCGGCGGTCAACAGCAGCGGTCATGTCGGCAAGCCTCTCACGCCCGGCGATTCTCGGCCAGCGCGGTCCAGATTTCGGGAGTGTGCCGTGTTACACAACGCCAACATCTTGTAACAGTTGGCTTCTAAGCTGTATCGCCACCCGCGGTTACCATGCCTGCACGGTGAGAAATCGATTCTGGTCCTTGGCCCCGTCGCTCCTGCCCGGCGTCGCGATGCTGGCGATCGGGCGGATCGGGCTGCTCACCCCACTGCCCGGCCCGGACGAGGGCACCGGCGCCGCGAGCGCCGCCATGATCATCGATCTCGGTCGTGACCAGGACTCCGGGCGGCTGGCCTACCATCTGTTCCTGCACTACTGGACGGTGCTGACCGGTGACTCCCTCGCGATGCAGCGCCTGCCGTCCCTGATCGCCGTCGCGCTGGCCGCCGCCCTCACCGGCGAACTCGGCCGCCGGCTGCTCACCCCCGGCGCCGGGCTCTGCGCCGGACTGCTGCTGGTCTCGCTGCCGATCGTCAACCGGGCCGCCCAGGGCGCCGAGCCGTGGGGGCCGGCGCTGTTCCTCGCGACACTCGCGACCCTGCTGCTCTACCTGGCGATGGACCGGCCCGGCTGGGTGCGCTGGCTGGGGTACGGCACCGCGGTGGCCCTGACCGGTCTGGCCCACCCGGCGGCGCTGCTGATCCTGGCCGGGCACTCGTGGACGGTCTTCTCCCGGTGGCGGCTCAGCCGGGAACGCGCCCTGTTCTGGTGGTTCCCGGTGACGGTGCTGTCCCTCGTACCGCCGGCGCCGTTGCTCTCCCTCGGGGTGCGCCAGCACACCGGCCTCTTCACCTGGCATCCGGGCACGCCCTGGGACCTGGCCCGCGCCGCCCCCGCGGAGTTCTTCGGCTCGCTCACCGCCGGGCTGGTGCTGATCGGCCTGGCGCTGGCCGCCCGGTGGACCGACCGGGAGCTGCTGCGCGAACTGACCGCGCTCGCCGTGCTGCCCCCGCTGCTGCTGCTCGCGGCGTCGTTCCTGACCGGGCCGCTGCGGGCGCCCCGGCACGTGCTGATCGCCCTGCCCGCGGTGGCGCTCTGCGCGGCGGCCGCGGTCCGCGGGTTACGGCTGCGCACGCTGATCGCGGTGGTGCTGGTGGCCGCGCTCGGCGTCCCCGGGCAGCACGCCGTCCGGCGGGCCGACGGCCACCTGGTCACCGCGTACCGAGCGGCACCACCAGGACCGCCTCGGTGCCGCCGCCGGCCCGGTTGCGCAGCTCGATGCTGCCGCGCAGCTCCCCGGTAGCCAGCGCCCGGACGATCTGCAGACCGAGCCGCTTGCCGCCCTCGGCCTTGAACCCGTCCGGCAGGCCCTGACCGTTGTCGGCCACCGTGACGTGCAACTGCTTGCGGAACCGGTGCGCGGAGACCACCACCTCGCCGGGGCTGTCCGGGATCACCGGCTCGGCATCGTCGTCCTCGGGCGCCGGGAACCCGTGCTCCACCGCGTTGATCAGCAGCTCGTTGAGCACCATCACCAGGGAGGTCGCGATCTCGGCCGGGAGCACCCCGAACGTGCCCTCGCGGCGCATCCGGACCGGGAAACTGGTGGCGGCGACCTCGGTGGCGGCGGTGGCGACCCGGTCCACGATGCCGTCGAACTCGACCGCCTCGTCACTGGACATCGAGAGGGTCTCGTGGACCAGCGCTATCGACGCGACCCGCCGCACCGACTCCTCCAGCGCCATCCGCGCCTCCGGGGCGTCCACCCGGCGGGCCTGCAGGCGCAGCAGCGCGGCCACGGTCTGCAGGTTGTTCTTCACCCGGTGGTGGATCTCCCGGATGGTGGCGTCCTTGGTCATCAGCGCGCGCTCCCGGCGGCGCACCTCGGTCACGTCCCGAACCAGGACCAAGGCGCCGATCGGCACCCCGGCGGGCAGCAGCGGCAGCGCCCGGGTGAGCACCGTCGCGCCGCGCGCCTCGATCTCCATCCGGGCCGGGAACTCGCCGCGCAGCGAGGACAGGATCCGCTCGGCGGCGTCGTTGCCCTCCAGCGGGTCGCCGGACAGCCGGCTGGACAGTTTCGCCAGCTCCTCGCCGACCAGGTGGGCGTTGAAACCGAGCCGCCGGTACGCCGACTGCGCGTTGGGGCTGGCGTAGGTGACCTTGCCGGACGCGTCCAGCCGGATCAGCCCGTCGCCGACCCGGGGCGCCGAGGTGATCTCCCCCGGGTGCCGGGGCGGCGGGAACGTGCCGTCGGCGACCATCTGTGCCAGGTCGTCGGCGGTGGTCAGGTAGTTGAGCTCCAGCTGGCTGGGGGTGCGCGCGGTGCTCAGGTTGGTGTCCCGGCCGATCACCGCGATCACCTCGCTGAAGCCCTCCTCCAGATCGGTCTCGTCCCGGCGGCGCACCGGGATGGCCTCGTGGCGGGCGGGGGTGTCCCCGTACCAGACCGGGTCGCCCTCCCGCCAGATCCGCTCCTGGGTCAGGGCCACCTCGAGATGCGCCACCTCCGGCCCGCCGACGATCTTGCCGACCTGGTCGTCCTGGTACGCGGTGGGCGCGGTGACCGGCCGCACCTGGGCGACGCAGAGGAACTCGCGGGGTTTCCGCGGATCCCCCTTGATCGGCACCCAGAGCAGCAGGTCGGCGAAGGACAGGTCGGACAGCAACAACCAGTCGCCGGCGAGCCGGTGCAGGTGGTCGATGTCGCCGGCGTTGAGGGTGGTGTGCTCCTCGACGAGATCACGCAGCGTGGACACGAGCCCAGCTTATTTCTAAAGCGTGGTGGTTACCTTCTTCAGGCCCCGAGGAGAGTCGGGATCTTCGCCACGTGCCAGGGCCAGCGAGAGCGCCAGCTGCTGCAGCGGCAGGATGTCCAGCAGCGGCGAGTAGCGCTCGTCGACGGCCGGGACGGCGAGCCGGGCCGAGGCGCCCGGCACGTCGGCCGCACCGATCGTCACCACGTCGGCCCGCCGGTCGCTGAGCCGGGTGACCACGTCGCGCATCGACTGCCCGCCGGGGCCCTCACCGACGACCGCCAGCACCGGCACGTCCGGGTCGGCCATCGCGAGCGGGCCGTGCAGCAGGTCGGCGCCGGAGAAACTGAGCGCCGGCAGGTACGACGTCTCCATCAGCTTGAGCGCGGTCTCCCGGGCGGTCGGGTACGCATAGCCCCGGCCGGTGGTGACCAGGCTGGACGCGAACCGGTAGCGCTGGGCCAGCTCGGTGGCCGACGGGTCGGTCAGGGTCTTCTCGGCGAGCCGGGGCAGCTCGTCGAGGGCGGCCCGCTCCTCGGCCGGCAGGTGACCGTCACCGGCCCGGATGCCCTCGACCAGCATCAGCAGCGCGAGCAGCTCGGCGGTGTAGCTCTTGGTGGCGGCGACCGCCCGCTCGTGCCCGGCGACCACGTCGATCGACAGCTCGGCGGCCTGCGCCAGCGGCGACGACGGGTTGTTGGTGACGGCCAGGGTGAGGGCGCCGGTCTCCCGCGCCACGCTCATCACGCCGGCCAGGTCGGGGGATCCGCCGCTCTGGCTGACGCCGACCACCAGCGTGCCGGTCAGGTCGGGGCGGGCGCCGTAGAGGGTGATCGCGCTCGGCGAGGCGCTGGCCACCGGCAGGCCCAGCCGGATCTCGGCCAGGTAGGCGGCGTAGAGCGCGGCGTGGTCGGAGGTGCCCCGGCCGACGAAGAGGATGCTGCGCGGCGCTCGGCGGGCGACCTCGGCGGCCACCGCGGCGATCGCGCCGGCCGACTCCGTCTCCAGCAATCGCGCGAAACCGGCCGGTTGTTCCGCGATGTCCGTGGACATCCCCAAGCCTCGCTGCGTCACGAGAATCCTCCTTTTGCTCGTTAGGTGCTCAGTCTTGCAAGAATCAGCTCGAAGAGTCAAGGTTTCGTGCACTAACGCGCAAACGCGAGGACTGACAATCGACCGCGGTTCCCATAAGGTCTTCACTCGTGGATTCCCCCTCGGCCCGCCGTGATGTCGCGCGCGCTCGCGAAGCCCTCGAGCGCGGTGAAACCATGCAGGCGGCAGGCCATCTCGCCGCCGCTCTGGGGCACGCCCCAGCCCTCCCCGAGATCCACGAACTGCTCGGCCGGCTGGCCGTCCGGTCCGGTGGCGGGCTGGACCTCTTCCCGGTGGAACCACACGCCCCGGCCGGCCGGCTCGCCGCCCGCGCCCACCTGCTCGCCGCCGCCGGGCGCCCCGAGGAAGGCCTGCCCCTGCTCGCCGCGGCCAGCGGCACCACCCCGGCACAGCACTGGGCCGGCGTCCCGTGGGTGGCCGACCCCACCCTCGGCCCCCGGATCGAGCCGGGCCTGCTCGCCCGGACCGTCATGCGGCTCTGCACCGCGGTCGGCGATCCCGCGCCGGCCACCACCGTGACGTCGCTGCGGCCGTACCTCACCGTGGTCCGGCACGCCGTCGACGCGCACGGCGAGCACGCGATGCTGCTCGGGGCCGGCTCGGCGCTGGCGCGCCGGCTCGGCGAGGTCCGACTGGCGGTGGAATGGGCCGGGCGGGGCGCTCGGGCACAGCCGTCCAAGCTGGGCGAGATCTGGTTGGGGTACGCCTACCGCAGCGCCGGCCGGATGCCGGAAGCCCTGGCCGCTCTGCGCCGGGCCGTCGCCTACGACCCGGACGACCTCTCCGTCTACGCCGACGTGGCGGCCACCCTGGCCGACCTGGGCCGCCTCGACGAGGCGCTGCGCTGGACCGAGCTGGCCCTGGAGCGCGACCCGGACTTCGACTGCGTCGTGCACACCGCGCACCGGCTGCGCCACCGGGCCGACGGCGACGTCGAGCACCTGGTCGCCCTGGCCGACTTCGTCCGCGACCACCCGGACGACGCACACGAGCACACCGACCTGGAGGAGTGCTGCCGCAACGCGGCGTGGCTCGGCGGCCTGCCGTCCGGGACACCACTGCCGGCCGGCCGGGCGCCGGTCAACGCGCAGCCCTCCGCCGACGCCCTGCACCGGCTCCAGCGGGTCTCCGGCCCGGCCTGGCCGCACCCGCCGGGCGCCTACGACCGGGCCCTCGGCCTGGTGCTGGTCGAGCCGTGGGAGCTGCTGGCCCTGCTGGCCCACCCGGAGACGGCACGGGCCGAGCAGCAGGACGGTCTGGAGGTGTGGGCCTGTCTCGGGCTGCTGCACCACGGCACCGACGAGCCCTGGCTGGACTCCAGCCGCCGGCGTCTGCTGCTCGGGCTGCTCGACGGCGAGGTCGACCGGGTGACCCAGGCCGCGCTCTTCGCCATGGTCGCCTATGCCTGGGTGGATCCGGAGGCGCGCGAGGACGTCGCCGCCGTGGTGGCCGCCCGGCTCACCGAGACCGCCTCCGGGGCGAACGCGCGGGCGGTCGCCGAGCTGGCTCTCGCCGCGCCGGGCCTGGACCGGCCGACCCGGGAGCTGGCCGCGGCCACCATCCGGGTTCCGGCCGCCCCGCGCCAGCGCGGACGAGGCCGCTCTTTACTGCGCTGGCGACGCGACTAGCTGATCACCGCGATCAGATCGCCCTCTTGCACCACGTCGCCCTCGTTGACCTTGAGTTCGGCGACCGTGCCGTCGTGCTCGGCCAGCACCGGGATCTCCATCTTCATCGATTCGAGGATGACGAGCGTGTCCCCCTCGGCGACGGTGGCGCCGGGCGCCGTCACGACTTTCCACACGTTGGCCACCATCTCGGCCCGGATCTCGTCCGCCATGGGTCCAACCACCTCCCTCATCAGCTTCCGGTGAGGTCATCAAATCACGGATCGGGCGCGGGTAGGTCCGGCCCGGCGCGGCGGGCCCACTACGATCGGCAGCGGAGTTTCACGCACCACGGAAGGAGTGCCGACATGGCGAAGAAGGCCCGTAAGAAGAAGGCCCGTAAGAAGAGCGGCGCGAACCACGGCAAGCGCCCCAACAGCTGAACACGCGAAAGGCCCGGCATCAGCCGGGCCTTTTCGTTTCGTGCACTCAGTGCGGGGTCTCGAGCTGCCCCAACTTCAGGCGCAGCCGCTCACGCAGCTCCTCAGGTGCGCGCTCGTCCCCGCAGCAGCGGCCGACCAGCGCCTTCACCTCGTTCTCGATGCCGAACTCGCGCACACACTTCGAGCACTCGGCCAGGTGCTTCTGAATCAGGCTGCGGCGCTCCTCCGAGCACTCCAGGTCGAGGTAGAGGTAGACCTCGCCGAGCACGGCGCTGCAATCGGTGTCCTCGTGCTGCCCCATCTCGTCACGCCTCCTGCGGCTCGGACGTGGCGGTACGGGTGATGCCCCGGTCCGCGGCGTAACCCTCGAGCAGCTTGCGCAGGTTGCGCCGGCCGCGGTGCAGCCGGGACATGACCGTGCCGATCGGCGTGCCCATGATGTCGGCGATCTCCTTGTACGAGAAACCCTCGACATCGGCGAGGTAGACGGCGAGCCGGAAGTCCTCCGGCAGGGACTGGAGCGCTTCCTTGATGTCGCTGTCCGGCAGCCGGTCCAGCGCCTCGGTCTCGGCCGACCGCAGACCCTGCGACGTGTGCGACTCGCTGGACGCGAGCTGCCAGTCGGTGATCTCCTCGGTCGGCGCCTGGACCGGCTGACGCTGCTTGCGCCGGTACGAGTTGATGTAGGTGTTCGTCAGGATCCGGTAGAGCCAGGCCTTCAGGTTCGTGCCCTGCTCGAACTGGTGGAACGCGGAGAACGCCTTGAGGAACGTCTCCTGCACCAGATCCTCGGCATCGGCCGGGTTGCGGGTCATCCGCAGGCCGGCCGCGTACAACTGGTCGACGAACGGCAACGCCTCACGCTCGAAGCGCGCCCGGCGCTCGTCCGTTCGTTCCTTCTGGGCCACCCTGGCATCTCCCCTCGACCGCCCCGCCGAGGATACGGGCAACACCCGTGCAACGCTCTCCAAAACCGCGGGTGTGCTGACGCTCACCGTAGAGGTGGCGGGCCACTCGGGCGACTCCAGCAGGCTCCGAACCCTGGTCGCCTCCCGACCGCCACGCTCGGCGTATTCGGTACCGGCACGCACTTGAGAACCCCTTCCCGCCGACATCTTTCCAGCACCGACAACGCCGGGGACGGGGCTCGACATTCCCTTGTGATCTTTCAGCGGATTCACAGCGCCCAGGAATAGCGCCGCAGCCACTCCAGAACGGTCTCCACCGTGCCGGGCAGCCCCTTTCGCAGATCGTGCACCGCACCCGGGCGAATCGCCACCTCGACCACGCCACCGGCCACCGGCACCCCGAACGGGTCACGATCCCCGTTCACCACCAGGGTCGGCACCTTCTCCGGCAGCTCACCGGCCCGGCTCTTCTCCGGCTTGCCCGGCGGGTGCAACGGAAAGGCCAGGGCGAGCACCCCCGCGGCGCCGACGGTGGTCGCGGTCCGGCACGCGACCCGCGCTCCGCTCGACCGGCCGCCCACGATCAACGGCACCTGCGCCGGTACGCCCAACTCCCGCACCACAGTCGTCCACGCCTCGTCCAGATGCCCCGCCGGAGCGGGCGCCCGGCGGCCGGCGACCCGGTAGGGCTGGGTGACCAGAGCGACCCGCACGGCAGCCGCCACTGCCGCGTCGTGCACCGCCACCAGATCGGGAGCATCCACCCCTCCCCCGGCGCCGTGGCCGAGGACGAGCATGCCGCGCACCGGCCCGACGGGGTCGGTCACGGTCACCGCGGCGGGGCCGCGTGGAGTCTCGATCTGCAGATCAGTGCTGGTCACACCGAACGTTCTACCCGCGGCCACCTCTGCCGCCGCACCGGTGCCCGGTCTTTCACCCACTGACCGGTGCTCGCCCTTTCACCCGCTGACCAGTGCTCGCTCTGACCAGTGCTCGCTCTTTCACCTGCTGAGCGGGATCAGCGTCAGCAGCCGGCGGTCCTCGTCGTCCGGCGTACCGTCGATCTCGTCGCCGTTGGCCTCGATCCGCTCGCGCCAGGCGACCAGCATGGCCCGGCGCTCCCGTGGCGTGGTGCCGCCCCAGACCCCGTGACAGTCACCGACCTGCAGTGCCCAGGCGAGACAGGGGCCCTGCACGTCACAGGTGCCGCAGAGCGCGACGGCGCCCCCTGATGGCTCGTTGGGCGCGGGAAAGAACGTCTCCGGATCAACGCTCCGGCAGGCGCCCCGCGTGCGCCAGGCCTCATCGGTGCTGCGTTGCGCGATCGCTTCGAGCAGTCGCGGGTCACGTCGCGCGATGGCCACCTCGTGCGGACGCGGCATGCGTGCTCGTGTCATCAGCCCACCTCCCCCGTGGGACCGGAACTGCATGTGGCGGCCGGGCCGCACCTTACGGTCCAGCACCACTCCGGCGCTGGTTTGTACCGCAGGCTACAAGATCAGAACAAGGGGGTTATCTATCTTTAAACAAAACTTCCTGTTCAGAATGCTCACATATCACGACAAAGATTCTCGTTGATCTTTGAGAGTTCAAAAAAGCGTAACTTTCGTGTCCGCATCGATCAGCTCCGGACCGTTGTTGCGCACATTGCCGACCGCCGGGCCGACCGGGCGCACCTCGATCGCGTCCAGATCACTCGCGGACAGCGGGCGCAACAACTCCGCCGCGTCCCCGCCACCGGCCAGCCAGTCGCCCCAGCGGTCGGCCGGCAGGATCAGCGGCATCCGCTCGTGCACCTTCGTCAGCCCGCCCAGCGCGGCCGTGGTGATCACGCTGCAGGTGAGCACCGACTCCGGCCCCCACGCCGACCAGATCCCGGCGAACGCCAGCGTCGAACCGTCCGCCGGGGTCATGTAGAACGCCTGCTTCTGCTTGCCGTCCCGCACCCACTCGAACCAGCCGTCAGCCGGAACCAGACAGCGGCGCTTGGCGAACGACGGCGCGAACGACCGCAGCTCGGTGACCGTCTCGGCACGTGCGTTGATCATGCGGCCGCCGGCCTTCAGATCCTTGGCCCAGTGCGGGACCAGCCCCCAGAGCGCGGTGTCCAGCACCCGGCCGTCGTGCTCGGCCGACATCCGGACGAGCGGAACCGCACTGGTGGGCGCGACGTTCCAACTGGCACGCAACGGCTCGGCCACATCGACCGCCTCGAACAGCTGGCTCAGGTCGGCGTTGCTCTTGGTGGTCGCATATCGCCCGCACATAAGCGGCAGGTTACGCCGCCCACAAGCCCCTCGTCCGCCCCGAAACCCCCGACCCGGCACCACCACCCACTCGCGCCGATGGGCCGAACCGGGCGCCCGAAGGACAGCGCTGCCGGCGGGCCGGATCAGGCGGATCGGCGGCGATGGCGGGATGGGGCGGCGGGGATGACGGGGTGGGGACTTGCCGTGTGTGGGTGGGTGGGGGTGTCGGGGGTGGGCGGCAGAATGGGGGCGTGACTGCTGAACTCCGTCCCTGGCTCGCTCCGTCCTCCACCGGGCCGGTCACGGCTGCCGTGCGGCTGCCCGGCTCCAAGTCGATGACCGCCCGGGCCCTGATTCTGGCCGCGCTCGCTGACGGGCCCTCGGTGATCGAGGCGCCGCTGCGGGCCCGGGACACCGAGCTGATGGCCGCCGGTCTGCGGGCGATCGGTGTCGCGGTGGACACCACCGACGACAGCCGCTGGACGGTGACTCCCGGACCGTTGCGTGGGCCGGCCCGGATCGACGTGGGGCTGGCCGGCACCATCACCCGGTTCCTGCCGGCGGCGGCCGCACTGGCCGAGGGTGTGGTCGAGTTCGACGGCGACCCGCACATGCGCAAGCGGCCGCTGCGCCCGATCGTGGCGGCGCTGCGTGCGATCGGCGTGACGATCGACGCGTCGCCGATCGACGGCCTGCCGCTGACCGTGCACGGGTCGGGTGCGGTCGAGGGCGGCACGGCGGTGATCGACGCGTCGGCGTCCAGCCAGTTCGTCTCGGGTCTGCTGCTGTCCGCGGCCCGGTTCACCAAGGGCCTGACGCTGCGGCACGAGGGCCCGCCGGTGCCGAGCGCCCCGCACCTGCGGATGACCACGCACATGCTGCGGGCGGCGGGTGTGGTGGTCGACGACAGCGTGCCGGACGTGTGGACGGTCGAGCCGGGACCGCTGAGCGGCCGCACCTGGACGATCGAGCCGGACCTGTCCGGGGCGGCGCCGTTCTTCGCGGCGGCCGCGGTCACCGGTGGCGCGGTCACCCTGGCCGGGTGGCCGGCGCAGAGCTGGCAGCCGGTGGAGCAGGCGATCGGGATCTTCCGGTCGCTGGGCGCCGAGGTCACCCGATCGGCGGAGGGCCTGACCGTGCGGGGCACCGGCACGCTGCGCGGCATCACCGCCGACCTGTCCGAGGTGGGCGAGCTGACCCCGGTGGTGGCGGCGCTGGCCGCGCTGGCCGAGGGGCCGTCCGAGCTGCGCGGGGTGGAGCACATCCGGGGCCACGAGACGGACCGGATCACCGCGCTCGCCACCGAGCTGGGCAAGGTGGGCGCCCGGGTGACCGAGTTCCCGGACGGGCTGCGGATCGAGCCGGGGCCGCTGCGCGGGGCCGCCTTCGAGACCTACGCCGACCACCGGATGGCGCACGCGGCCGCGGTGATCGGACTCTCCGTGCCGGGCGTCGACCTCACCGACGTAGGTTGTACGTCGAAGACGTTGCCCGAGTTCCCGGAACTCTGGGCGGGACTCGTGGCGAACGGAGTTGGATCTGCCTCCGCGTAAACGGGAGTACGACGAGGACGACGTCCGGATTCGTCCGGGTAAGTCGTCCCGGCCGCGTACCCGGACCCGACCGAAACACGACGATGCCGTCGACGCCCTGGTCATCACCGTGGACCGGGGCCGGTACGGCTGTGTCCGCGAGGACACCGGCGACCTCGACGTGATCACCGCGATGCGGGCCCGGGAGCTGGGCCGCAAGTCGGTGGTGGTGGGCGACCGGGTGGCCCTGGTCGGGGACTCGTCCGGTGATGCGGGCACGCTGGCCCGGATCGTGCGGATCAGCGAGCGGACGTCGGTGCTGCGCCGCACCGCGGACGACGACGACACCACTCCGGAGGGCCGGCTGGAGCGGGTGGTGGTCGCCAACGCCGATCAGCTGGTCATCGTGAGCGCGCTGTCCGACCCGCCGCCGCGGACCGGGTTCATCGACAGGTGCCTGGTGGCGGCGTACGACGCGGATGTCGAGCCGTTGCTCTGTCTCACCAAGTCCGATCTGGCCGGCCCGGAGCAGGTGCTGGACTACTACGCCGAGCTGGACCTGCCGTACGTGCTGGTCGGTCCGGGCAGTGATCTGGACGAGTTGCGGGACCGGCTGGCCGGGCGGATCTCGGTAATGGTCGGCCACTCCGGCGTCGGCAAGTCGACGCTTGTCAACCGGCTGGTGCCGGACGCGCTGCGGGCGGTCGGCGTGGTCAGCGCGATCGGCAAGGGCCGGCACACGTCGACAAGCGCGGTGGCCCTGCGACTGCCGTCGGTCGGAAAAGGCGGATCAGTCGATAAAGCCGGCCCGGGCAAAAAGGCCGGCAAGGGGAAGGATCCGGGCTGGATCGTCGACACGCCGGGGATCCGGAGTTTCGGGCTGGCCCACGTGAGTGCGGAGAGCCTGCTGCACGGTTTCCCCGACCTGGTCGAGGGCACCCTGGAGGACCAGCCGAACTGTGGTCACACGGCCGCCGACACCGGCTGCACCCTGGACGCGTGGGTGGCGGATGGCCGGGCCGACGAGCGCCGGCTGGCGTCGTACCGCAGGCTGCTGGCATCGAGGGCCGGCGACGGTGACTGGCGGGACCAGCCCGAGGCCGATCTCAAGTAGGCCCCGAAGTTGATCTCGAATAGGACCGGCGACGGGCGGCGGGCGCGGTTGATGGGCTAACTTTCCGGCATGGCCGGATATGCCGATGATCTTGCGCTTGCCCACATCCTCGCCGACTCGGCCGACGCCATCTCGATGGCGCGGTTCCGGGCGCTGGATCTGAAGGTCGAGTCGAAACCCGACCTGACCCCGGTGTCCGACGCGGACACCGCGGTGGAGAAGGCGATCCGCGCGACGCTGGCCCGGGCCCGGCCGCGGGACGGGGTGCTCGGCGAGGAGTTCGGGCGGACCACCGCGACGGCCGGCCCCGGCAACCGTTACTGGGTGATCGACCCGATCGACGGCACCAAGAACTTCGTCCGCGGCGTGCCGATCTGGGCCACCCTGATCGCGCTGATGGAGGGTGACACCCCGGTCGCCGGGCTGGTCTCCGCCCCGGCGCTGGGCCGCCGCTGGTGGGCCGGGCGCGGGCTGGGCGCCTTCGCCGGCCGCAACCAGCACTCGGCGACCCGGATCAGCGTGTCGTCGGTGCGGAAGATGACCGACGCCAGCTTCTGTTACGCGAGCCTGAACGGCTGGGCCGAGAACGGCCGCCTGGAGCAGATGATGGACATCCTGCTGGGGGTGTGGCGCAGCCGGGCCTACGGTGACTTCTACGGCTACATGCTGCTGGCCGAGGGCGCCCTGGACGCGATGGCCGAGCCGGAGCTGTCGCTGTGGGACATGGCCGCGCTGATCCCGATCGTGACCGAGGCGGGCGGCAAGATCACCGACCTGGACGGACGGCCGACCGCGGACAACAGTTCGGTGGTCGGTACCAACGGCCTGCTGCACGAAAGTGTGCTGACGGCGCTGGCCCGGCGTAACTGACCGGCATGATCGACCTCATCGGTGGGTAGTCGACGGGTCATGCGAGACAACGACTACCCGGCCGAGGTGACCGATCCGGAGGCGTCCGGTCTGCCGGACACCGCCGACGACGATTCCACGGCCTACGACGAGGTCAACAGCTCACGGTGGGCGGACGGGCCGGATCCGGCCGCGCTCGCCGGGACGGGCCCGGGCGGCTCCGGCCGGTTCGGTGACACTCCCGAGGAGGCGCTGCAGGGCGAAGGCCTGGACCGCCGGCTGCGGCAAGAGGAGCCGGACTTCGGCGCCGAGCCGCGGCAGTCGTCCGAGGAGACCGTCGGCAGCTCCGAGGAGCGCGAGTTCGACCGGGACGTGTGGAGCCCCAGCCCCACCTCCGACCCGGACTCGCCGATCTCGCTGTACGACGACGGCCAGCTCGACGGGGACTCGCCCCGGCCGGTCGGCCGCCTGGTCGCGCCGGACGAGGGTTCCGGGTGGGACGACGAGGCGGAGAGTGTCGCCTACGACGCGGGTGCGGCAGGTGGCGGCGCCAGCGCCGAGGAGCTGGCGATGCACGAGACCCGGGCACCGGGATTCGACTGAGCCCGCGCCAGATCACGATCCGGTCACAGGGGCTTGCCGGAGGTGTCGCCGGTTCCGCAGAGTGCCCTCGTGAAGTGGGCGATCGTCATCATGGCACTGGCGGTGACCGGTGCCCCCGCGGTCGCAAAAGCCCCCGCGGTCGCAAAAGCCTCGGCGGTCCAGAAAGCAGACACGGCCGACAAGGTCGTGATCGACGACGACTTCACCACCGGGCCCGACACCGCGGTCTGGTCGGTGGGGTCGGCCCGGCTGGACGGCTCCGGCCGGCTGGTGCTGGGTTCGATGATGCGGACCACGAAGACCTTCGGTCAGGCGTACGGCCGGGCCGAAGTGAAGGTCCTGATGAACCGGGCCGACGAGCCCTGGCGTGCGATCGGGGTCGTCGACGGCGAGGGGCGGAGTCTGGAGGGGACGGTCGACGTGCTCGACGCGTCGCCGGTCGGTGGCGGCGCGTTCCACTCGTACGCGCTCGCCTGGACCCCGACGACGATCACCTGGACGATCGACGGCCACCCGGTGCAGCGGTTCACCCCGGTGACGAAGGTGCCGTACTCGGTGGTGCTGGGGCTGGGCTCGGGCGACCGCCGGTCGTCGGGCATGGTCGTGGACCGGGTGACGGTCACCGTGCGGGTGACTGTCGCCCCGGAGTCGGCGCCGCGGTGGCGGGCGTTCACGGCGTACACGCCCGGCCAGTTCGTCGAGTACGACGACGTGATCTACCGGGTCCGCGAGAAGCACACCTCGTTACCCGGCTGGCAGCCCACCCTGGTGCCGGACCTGTTCAAAAAGGTCTAGGTCCTGTGTGGCAGACCCCGTGGGGCTACGGCGTGGCCCAGGTGGTGGCTGGCGCCAGCCGGACAAAGGCCACATACAACACCGGTATGCGACCTTTGTCCGGCTGGCGCCAGCCACCACCTGGACCTCGCCTCGCTCCCGCGGGGTCTGCCACACAGGACCTAGCGCTTCCGGCGACGGGTGATCAGGTAGACGATCACCACCGCGCCGACCACCACGGCCAGGCAGCAGAACATCCCGAAGAACAGGAAGCCGCCGCCGCCCCGGGACCGGCGCACCGCGGCCAGCGCCGGCTCGGCATCGGCTGCCCAGGCCTGGGCCGGGAACACCACGTTCACGGTCACGACGGCCAGCGCCACGGCGAACCATTTCTTCAGCTTTCCCACCATCTCACTCATGTGCCCCATGCTGGCCGATGTACGCAACGTAATGCCCACGAGGGGGGTTCGGATGGACGCGGATCTGGTGGCCTTGGCCGAGGCGCACGGGGTGGCCACCCGGTACGAGAATTGGCAGCGCCTCGACACCGAGGTGGCCGACGAGTCGGTGATCGGCGTGCTCGGCATGCTGGGTGTCGACGCGAGCACCCCGGCGGCGGTCGAACGGTCGCTGGCCGAGGCCCGGCGCCGGGCCGGTGACGACCGGCTGCCCGCCACGATCGTGCTGCGCGCCGGAGCGGACCGGGAGCTGCCCGCCCCGGCCGAGCTGACATTGGAGGACGGCACCACCCGATCGGTGGACCGGCTGACCGGGGATCTGCCGCTGGGCTGGCACCGGCTGCGCTGCCGGGATCAGGAGGTCACCCTGGTGGTGGTCCCGGTCGAGTTGCCGGAGCCGCCGGACACCTGGGGCTGGATGCTGCAGCTCTACACCCTGCACTCGGCCGGGTCGTGGGGCATGGGCGACCTGGGTGACCTACGGGATTTCGTGACCGGGTCGGCGGGCGCCGGGATGGTGGTGCTGAACCCGCTGCACGCGATCACCCCGGTGGCGCCGGTGCCGGCGTCGCCGTACTCGCCGTCCAGCCGCCGGTTCGCGAACCTGCTGTACCTGCGGATCGCCGACACCGCCGAGTACCAGCGGGCGGATCCGGATCTGCAGAAGCGGGTGGATGATCTGCGGCCGGACACCGCGGAGCTGATCGACTACAACGCGGTTTTCCGGGCCAAGACGGCCGCGCTGGAGTTGCTCTGGCCGCTGGCCGGGCCGGTCGATCTGGACCGGGATCCCGGGCTGACCGACTTCGCCAGGTTCTGTGTGCTCGCCGAGGAGCACGGCGCGGACTGGCGGGAGTGGCCGGAGGAGCTGCGCCGCCCGGACAGTCCGGCGGTACGGGAGCTGCGCGGGGACCGGGTCGGCTTCCACATCTGGGTGCAGGACCTGCTGGAGGCCCAGTTCCAGGGGGTGTTCCGGGAGGCCCGGGACATGCCGATCGGGATCGTCTACGACCTGGCGGTGGCCGTGGAGCCGTCCGGCGCCGACAGCTGGCTGCTCCAGGACGTGCTGGCGATGGACGCCCGGATCGGTGCCCCGCCGGACGCGTTCAACCAGCTCGGCCAGGAGTGGGGTGGGGTGGCGTGGCGGCCGGACCGGCTGGTCGAGACCGGGTACGCCGCCTACCGGGACATGCTGCGGCGGATCTTCGGGTACGCCCGGGGCCTGCGGGTCGACCACGTGATGGGGCTGTGGCGGCTGTGGTGGGTGCCGGCCGGTCTCGGTCCGGCGAAGGGCACGTACGTGCACTACGACCCGGAGGCGATGCTGGGCATCCTGGCGCTGGAGGCGTCCCGGGCCGGTGCCGTGGTGATCGGCGAGGACCTGGGCACGGTTCTGCCGGTGGTGACCGAGGGGCTGCAGCGGACCAACATGCTCGGTTCGGCGGTGCTCTGGTTCACCCGGGACGACGACGGCGGGTACCGCCCGTCCGCCGGTTATCCGCGGAACGCCCTGGCCAGCGTCTCGACCCACGACCTGCCGACGGCGGCCGGGTTCCTGGCCGGTGAGCAGGTCGAGGTCCGCGCCGAGCTGGGCCAGCTGGCCGGCCCGGTGGAGCAGGAGTGGGCGTCCTGGCGCAAGGACCGGGGACAACTGCTGGACCGGTTGCGGGCCGAGAAGCTGCTGCCCGAGGACGCCGATCCGGAGGCCGCGGTGACGGCGATGCACGAGTTCCTGGCCCGGACCCCGTGCCGGCTGGTCACCGCCTCGCTGCACGACGTGCTGCTGGAGCGGCGGCAGCCGAACCTGCCCGGCACCTTCGAGGAGTACCCGAACTGGCGCATCCCGCTCGGCCGGGACCTGACCGAGGTGGTGGCCGACCCGCTGTTCCGGAAGGTGGCCGGGATCCTTCAGAGCCGCAGCGGCTCCGGCGGCGGGTCGTCGTCGATCGCGTAGAGCATCGGGTGCAGCGGCAGGTAGGTGTGCGGTTCCCGGCAGTGTGCCGGGGGCAGCAGTGACGAGCGGTGGACCGGGTGTTCGTGGCAGTGCCGCAGCGCCCGGTTCATCGCGTCCTCGTGGTGGCGCCCGCCGCCGTACTCGCCGCAGCCGGTGCAGTCCCACCGCCAGAACGGCGCGCCCTCGTCGGACAGGCGCCGGCGGATCTGCAGGGGCGGGCGGGCCGGTGGCAGGAACGGCATCGGCGGCCGGCGCCGTGCGTCGATGAGTTCGGCAAGCAGGTTGCTCGACATGGTGTCAGTGTGTATCGCCCCAGGTGTCACTGGATAGGCGTTTTAGCGGATATCGCCGGATTCAGCGAGCGGTGACGATCCCCAGCGCCGACGGCGTCACCCCGGGGAACACCGTGCCGGTGTCGGACACCCCGCACCGGGCCTGCAGGATCTCCCCGATCGCCTGCCGGTAGTCGGTGGTGACGTCCAGATCGCCGTCCCGCAGGCAGCCGCCCGACAGGCCGGGCCAGCGCCCGTACACCTTGCCGCCCTTGACGTTGCCGCCCAGCACGAACATCGCGTTGCCCCAGCCGTGGTCCACCCCGCCCGACCCGTTCTGCGCCACCCGGCGGCCGAACTCGCTGACGGTGACCAGGGTGACCCGGCGCAACGTCTCCGGGCCGAGATCGGCGGCGAACGCGGCCAGCCCGGTGGCGAGCGCCTTGAGCTGGTCGAACATCCACCGGCCGGCGACCGCGGGGCCGAGGTTCTCGTGCATGTCCCAGTCGCCGCAGTCCACCGTCACCGCCCGCAGCCCGGCCCGGGACTTGATCAGCCGGGCGGTGTCCTTCAGCGCCGCGCCGAGGTCGGTGGCCGGGTAGGCCGCGCCGTTCGCCGGCTGATAACCGGCCGCGCGCAGCCCGGACGCGTAGCCGAGCGCATCGGTGAGCTGCCCGGACGTCCGTTTCAGGGCGGCCGGGGCGGACGCGTACAGCCGGTCCATCGTCGCCGCGATCGGCCGGCCCGCCTGTTCGCCGCTGAGCACCGTCCTGTCGATCGAGGTGACGCTGAGGCCGCCGAGCACCCGGGCCGGCATCGCGGTGCCCATCGAGACCGCCTGGAACACCTCGGGTTCGCCGAACATCCCGACCATCCGGTTCAGCCAGCCGGTCCGGGTCCGGGACGCCGGCGCGGCCTGTTCCAGCTGCTCCATCGCCTCGAAGTGCGACCGGTTCGGCGCCGCCTGCCCGGCCGCGTGGATCGCCGCGAGCTGCCCGCCGGTCCAGAGCGGCAGCAGCGGCGCCAGCGCCGGATGCAGACCGAAAAGACCATCAACCCCGATCAATTGCGATTGCGGTACGCCGATCGAGGGCCGCAACGTGTAATAGTCCGCATCGCCGGCCGGGACCACGGCGGACAGCCCGTCGAAACCGCCCCGCAGCGAGAGCAGGACCAGCACGTCCCCGTCGTATCCGGGGTCAGCCGCGTAGGCCAGGCCGGTGTCCGCCACCGCCACCGCCAGCCCCGCGCCGGCCGCCGCGAGCAGCCGCCGCCGGGAGAGCCGGTTCTCCTCGCATCCACATTCGGGTTCCATGCTCACCGTTCACCTCAACGCGAAGGACGGGGCATTCAAGATCATCCCCATCAGGTACGGGTACATCCAGCCGGCCGCCGGATCGTTCGCCTTCAACGGCGACGCCGGGGTCTTGCCGTAGAAATCGGCAAGTGCCTCGATCTGCTTCGCGGTAGGCGCGATTCCGGCCAGCCGGACGGCGGTCCGCTCGATCAGCGCCCCGTACGTGGCGGGCAGCGCCCCGACCATCCCGGTCGCCAGGTTCGCCGGCTTGACCAGCGTGTCCGGCCACCACCCGGCCGCGATGTTCAGGTGGAAGTTCCACCGGACCAGCAGACCGGACGGGGACGCCCAGGCCGCGGCGACGTCCGGATAGCCGTTCGGCGGCGCCCAGCCCAGCGGCGCCTGCCCGGCGTCCCGGGCCATCCAGTAGAGGCTCTCCAGGAACTTGGTCCCACCGGTCGCCGGGCCGTAGCCGAGGGTCCGCACGGTCGCCGCCAGGTCCTCCAGCGGGGTCCGGCACTTGGCCCCGATCGACGCGGCGAACTCCGCCGAGGTGAACAGCGCGCGCAGCACCGGCACGATCGCCGTCCGGTTGTCCAGGTACACCTTCACCAGGGCGGTGACCAGGCTGTCCGGCGGGGTGTCGGAGACGAAACGGACGCACAGCTTGGTGACGATCCGGCGGGCGGTCAGCGGGTGCGTCGCCAGGTGGTCCAGCAGCGCGACGGCGGCCGCCTCACCACCGGCCGCGGTGGCGTTGGCGTGCCGGAAGGAGAGCACCCGGACAGCGCCGGTGGCGTGCTGTGCTCCGTCGTACCGGAAAGCGCCGGTTTTGGTGTCGACCGTCAGCCCGGTGAGCAGGCGCGCCGCGTCCTTGACGTCGGCCTCGGTGTAGCCTTCCCGGCCCACGGTGTGCAGTTCCAGCAGCTCACGGCCGTAGTTCTCGTTCGGGGCGGCCTTGCTGGAGTACCTGTTGTCCAGGTAGGTGAGCATCGCCGGGTGGCGCGCCGACGCCTTCAGCAGGTCCGAGAACTTGCCCAGCGCGTACCGGCGGATCATGGTGTCGTAGTCGATCCGGCTGTCCCAGACGTCACCGTGCGGGCAGGTCACGTTGAGGTGGTTGCTCCAGAAGTCGGCCATCACCTCGAACAGCTGCCGCTCGCTCCAGATCGACCGGGCCACCGCGGCGAAGCCGAGCTGCCACATCGGATCCCACGAGTACTGCTTGAGCGACCCGGCGGCCACCCGGGCCCGGATCTCGGCTGTCGACAGCCGGGCCAGCGGCAGCCGGGCGACCAGGCCGTCGGCCACCCGGTCGTCGATCTTCGACGGGTTCAGCTGACGCTCCAGCCAGGCCGCCGCGCCCAGCTTGCGGATCTCGGCGATCGACGACGGGCTCGGCCCGAACGTGGCCCGGCGCAGCAGGTGCAGCAGCGGGTCGGCGGGCAGGAACGTCGCCGGCGACGGATCGGCCGCGGCGGCCACGGCGGCGGTGGGCGTCCCGGTGGTCACCACGGCGGCCACCCCCACGGCAGCGGTCGAGCCCACCACGGTCCGGCGCGTCATCGTCTTCACGCCGGCAAAGGTCGGTCGTTACCGCTGTGACTTGTGGGTTCCCCGCCCGGGGCAACCGGATCGCTACCCTTCCCCTTGGAGGCAACCGGATCGCTACCCGGATACTGGCCGGATGGCACAGCGAAGGTCGGCACGACGGACCGTGGAGACGGTGGCTTCCGGGACGGCCGAACTGGTGCCCGACCCCGATCGGGACACCGCGTGGACGCTGCTGCTGGACGGCGCCCCGCAGTCGCACGTCGATCTGGCCGACCCCACCCATCTGGAGTTCGAGTACATCCGGCGGATGGCCTCGGCGATCGACCTGGCCGCGCCGGCCGGGCAGCCGCTGCGGGTGCTGCACCTCGGCGGCGGCGCGCTCACCCTGCCGCGCTACGTGGCGGCCACCCGGCCCGGCTCGGCACAGCGGGTGGTCGAGATCGACGGCCCGCTGGTCGAGATGGTGCGCCGGGAGCTGCCGCTGCCCGAGCGGGCCGGCATCCGGGTCCGGGTCGCCGACGCCCGGGCCGCGGTGGAGGGCATGCGCGACGCCGGGTACGACGTGGTGATCCTGGACGTCTTCGCCGGCTCCCGCACCCCCGCCCACCTGGCCTCCGCCGAGTTCGCCCAGCAGGCCGCGCGGGTGCTGGCCCCGGCCGGCATGCTGATCGCGAACGTGGCCGACGGCCCGCCGCTGAAGTACGCCCGCGCCCAGGTCGCCACGATCCGGGCGGCGCTGCCGGAGGCGTGTCTGGTGGCCGACGCCGGTGTGCTGCGCGGCCGCCGGTTCGGCAATCTGGTGGTGGTCGCCGGCCGGATCGCGCCGCCGGTCGCCGAGTTGTCCCGGCGGGCCGCGGGCGACTGGTTCCCGGGCCGGGTGGAGACCGACCTGGATCGCTTCACCGGCGGGGTGGCCCCCGTGCCGGACGCGACGGCGGTACCCTCACCATTACCACCAGACAACCTCTTCAGTAACCGAAAGTAATTACTGAATAGGCTGAAGGTACAACCTTGGTTACCGTCCTGTGTCGTTTTCCCGAGTCGAGGTGTGATCCGCGCCCAGTGACTGGCGACGCCGTCGGTAGCACGTTGTAATCGAGGCGGCCGCGAGTTTCCGTTCGTGGCGAGCACGGGGAAGGCATCCATGTTCCACCAGCACTTCCTGTCCCCCGCGGGCATGGACCTCGGACCGCTGGACGGCGGTGAGCGGGTCCTCTGGCAGGGCAGCTGCGCCGTCGCCGAGTACGCGTTCGACGAGGCGTCCTCGCTGCCGCGCTGGACCCTGCCGGAGGAGACCCAGGTCGTCGTCACGGACCGCCGTGTTCGTTACTCATACGACAACGGGGACGCGCAGAGTAGTGGTGAGCTGTTCTGGCTGTGGCCACAACATCTACGGGTGCAACCGGGGAACCGGGAGACCGGCCGCAACGCCACGGTCACCCAGATCCAGCTCGTCTGCAACGGGCCCGACGGCACCTTCCCGGCGCTCGTCGTCGCCGGTGGCGACCTGAGCAAGGTCAGCGCCGCCGACCACCTGGCCAACACGCTGCGGCAGGCGATCGCCCGGTTCCGGGTGGAGAACGCCGACCTGATCGGGGTGCCCGCGCCGCAGGCCCGGATGCTGTCCCGGCTGGTGATAGGGCCGGAGTTCAGCAACTACCAGGGTGGCGAGGGCCAGACCGTGTCGCTGCTCGGCGCGGTGCCGGTGCCGGCCCCCGAGATCGATGAGCCGGTGGCCCCGATCGCGCCGGTCTCCGGCCCGCACTCGGAACGGCCCGGGGTCGAAGCCGATGCGCTCCGCGCCGAACAGGCCATGCGCGCCGAGCAGGCCCTGCACGAGGAGCCCGATCTGGCGTCCCGGGCGGCGAGCCTGGCCGCGCGGGTGGCGAACCTGGTCTCGCAGGAACCGGACAACGGGCGGGGCGCGAACCTCTCCCAGTTCCTGGACCGCTGAGCTTTCTACTTACTTACGTCGTCGCCGGGACGAAACAGTGCCCGGCGGCGACCCGCTCCTCGTGCACCCGGTGCGCGCGGTCCAGCAACTCCATCAGCTCGGCCTGCTGGCGGACCCGCCGCTTGTACTTCTCCGGCAGCTCGGCGATGCGCCGCTCCTCCACCTGGAGCCGGTGATAGATCTCGTCGCAGTAGGCCGGATCGGTCTCGATGTCGAGGAACTCGTTGGCGTGCCGGCGCGCCGCGGCCATCGCGGTCTTGGCCCGGCCCTTCGGGCTGAGCAGCGACGCGACCACGGTGATCACCAGGACACCGATGATGAACCCGAGTGACGCGGCGGTCGGGATCTCGATCACGTTCACGTGCTCACCGTCGTTGATGAACGGCACGTTGTTCTCGTGCAGCGCGTGCAGGGTCAGCTTCACGCCGATCAGGGCCAGGATCGCGGCCAGCCCGTACGACAGGAACACCAGCCGGTCCAGCAGGCCGTCGATCAGGAAGTACAGCTGCCGGAGCCCGAGCAGGGAGAACGCGGTGGCGGTGAAGACCAGGTAGACGTTCTGGGTGAGCCCGTAGATCGCCGGGATCGAGTCCAGCGCGAACAGGATGTCGGTGCCGCCGATCGCCACCATCACCAGCAGCATCGGGGTCAGCACCCGCTTGCCGTCCTGCACGGTGAAGAGCTTGTCCCCGTCGTACGTGTCCGAGGTCCGCAGGAACCGCCGGGCCAGCCGGATCACGAAGTTGTCCGGCGCCTCGTCCTCGTCGCTCTTGCCCTTCAGCAGGTTGCCCGCGGTGATCAGCAGGATCAGCCCGAACAGGTAGAACACCCAGGCGAACCGATTGATCAGCGCCGCGCCGAGCAGGATGAACCCGGTCCGGGCCAGCAGCGAGAAGACGATGCCGAACAGCAGCACCTTCTGCTGATCGGCGCGGGGCACCTTGAAACTGCCCATCAGCAGCAGGAAGACGAAAAGGTTGTCGACCGACAACGCCTTCTCGGTGACGTAGCCCGCGAAGTACTCGGCGCCCATCGTGGAGCCACCGAACACCCACAGCCCGGCTCCGAACAGGAGCGCGATCGCGATGTAGATCGCCGACCAGCGCGCCGCCTCCGGCAACGTCGGGATGTGCGCCCGCCGCACATGGAAATAGAAGTCGAAAAGCAGTAGAGCGACGATCGCTACGACGGTCAGGACCCACACCACACCGGACACCGGCTGCATCCGCTCATCCTAGGGCTGATCGGGGTCGGTCACCGCGGCACGCAACTGTGACGAGGTAAGGAACAGAACCCCGTTTAGATTCGCGCCCCGCAGATCCGTGCCGCGCATGTCGGCGCCGGTGAAGTCGGCCCGCCGCAGATCCGTGTCGCGCAGATCGGCGCCGATCAGGAGCGCACCCCGGAAACTCGCCCCGCGCAGATCCGCGCCCCGCATCCGGCGCCCGATCAGATGAGCTCCGCTGTGGTCCGGGCCGCGGTGCCCGCTGCGGGCCGCCGCACTGGCACGGCGCAACAACGGCACGACCTTCCTGCGGTACGAGTCCAGATCCAGTTTCCGCGGATCCGGGGTTCCGGCCAGGGCGTCGGTCTCCGCCAGCGCGACACGTAGTTTCGGGTGCAGCCGCCGGGTCTCGTCCAGCTTCAGCGCCTCGGTCAGGTACCACATCAGCTCGTGCAGCTGCCGCACCACCGGGAGCGCCGCGAACATCTCCGCCGCCACCGCCCGGTCCGACCGCCAGTCGCCACCGCGCTCCCGTGTGATGCGCTGCCCCGCCCCGAAACAGACGAACACCACACAACCGGGAAAACCGAGCGGAATCAGCTTCTCGTGGACCGTGCACCGAAAGTCGTCACCCAGATTCCGGCAGGCCCGCCCCGCCGGCTTGTCGACGGCGAAATCGGACGACTTCGAGAAAGCGGGCGCCACACAACAGAGGGCGGCACACCGGGAACAATCGGCAGCGAGTTCGGTCATTTATCCGGTTCCGTATTAGCTGTTGGTTTCGTGTTCGGCGCTTGCTCCGACGAAATGCGGCCGATGACCGAAATCGCCGTGCGTAACTTTACCGGCACCGTCCACTGCAATATTCCTCACGGGCCGCCGAGAGAGACCACATGGGGTGGCACCTGCGGGTAGGGTGCCCAGACGGGAAGACGATGACCTTGCAGGTCGATCCCGATAACGTCGGCGTTCAATACCGATGCGGGTGCCGGACGCTGCCCCATGACGGAGGACCATTCAATGCACGTACGACCGAAAAAGAATCTCGGCGTGAGCGCCGCGGTCGGCTCACTCCTCGCGGGCACGGCACTGCTGTTCCCGACCGCTTCGGCATCAGCCGCCACCGCACCGACGTTCGACATCGTCCCGCTCCGCACCGGTTTCGGTCCGGTCACATTGAGCGGAACCGCCGAGCCGAACGCGACAGTGAATCTGTACGAGTACGCCTATGTCTGGGGCTACAACTACAGCCAGTCGCGTCTCGCCCAGGAGCGGGCGAACAACTACACGACCGGTGGCTACGTCACCACGACGGCCAACTCCAGCGGCCGGTGGACCATCTCGCGGGACCTCGACTCCGGGCACGTGTTCATGGTCGGCACCGCCGACGGCTACTCGCAGATCCGTAAGGCCGCCCTGCGCGTCAAGGCCGACCTCAACGTGACCGCGAGCAACGGCACAGTGAACTTCTCGGTCAACGCCGACCCGTCGCAGCCCGGCCTGCCCGTGGCGATCCAGCGCTACTCGACGTCCGGCGGCTGGAGCACCATCGCCTCCGGCGCCACCGTGCAGGTCGGCAACGCCGCCACCTACACCGGATCGGTCGGCAGCCAGCCGTCCGGCACGTCGTACTACCGCGCGTTCCTCCAGGGCGACGACACCAACTGGGCCGACCAGTCCAACTACATCGTCGCCAACTACTCGGAGAACCAGCCCGCCGGCAACGGCGCCGGCAACGGCACCCCGCCGGGCAACCCGCTGCCCACCCCGGTCTACGACACCGGCACGGTGACCCCGCCGCCGGCGACCTCCTCGCCGACGCCGCGCCCGTCGGCCTCCTCGACGTCACCGACGCCGCGCCCGAGCTCCAGCTCGCCGTCCTCGTCGCCCACGCCGAAGCCGACCACTCCGAAGCCGACGACCCCGGCGCCGTCCGGCCCCGCGGCGGGTTCGGTCCAGTTCACCCGGATCCAGTACAACGCGCCCGGCGTGGACAGGAAGACCAACACGAGCATCAACGGTGAGTACTTCCGTCTGACCAACAAGACGAAGAAGTCCATCAACCTGAAGAGCTGGACGGTGAAGGACGCCGCCGGCAACCTGTACCGCTTCACCACCAACTACACCCTGGCGGCCGGCAAGAGCGTCGTGGTCCGGACCGGCAAGGGCACCAACACCACGGCCACCCGCTACTGGGGCAAGAAGTACCACGTCTGGAACAACAGCGGCGACACCGCCTACCTGCGAACCGACAAGAACAAGCAGATCGACACCTGCAAGTGGACCAAGCCCGGCAAGGGCTACACCACCTGCTGACAACCCGGACCCAAGAAGAGAAGGCCCCGGCGAATCCCGCCGGGGCCTTCTCTCTGAACTGGGAAAACAGCACCCAGACCCCTGAAGCAGGCCCCGTTTTGCAGTACGCGGAGACCGTGCGGTAGGGTTTACACATACCGACGCGGGGTGGAGCAGCTCGGTAGCTCGCTGGGCTCATAACCCAGAGGTCGCAGGTTCAAATCCTGTCCCCGCTACGAGTGCAGAGGGCCTTTGTTCGCGGAAAACGCGAACCGGGGCCCTCTTCGCGTTTCCTGGGGGGCCGAGCCCCCCAGACCCCCGCGTCACGGTGGGCGCTGCTGGCGGCTTGCCGGCGGGTGATGGCCAGGCCTCGCGTGGTCGCCGGCTTGCCGCCGGGATGGGCGTCGCGGGTTGTTTACGGGATGGGCTGTTCCCGGCCACCTGGGTGACACTGAACCAGGAGTTATGGGGAGCGTCGTCTATATAGGCTCCGGTCGACGAATGACGACGATCCGGGGGATCAGATGTTCACGTTCAGCCGTAAGAGAATGGCGGCCGTCGGGGCTGCGGCCATGGCAGCGACCGCCGGTGTGGCCCTGTTCGCCTCGCCGGCGCAGGCCGCCACCGCCGCCACCGCCGCCACGGCAAGGGTGGCCGGTGCCAAAGGTGCCTACGTCACGTTCACCGCCGCCTCCGGTCAGGCCAACTCCCTGGTCATCACCATCTCCGGCCGAACCGTCACGCTCGACGACAAGGTGGCGATCAGGCCCGGCCGGGGCTGCAAAGCGGTCAAGGGCGACAAGACCAAGATCAAGTGCACCACGTCCGGCAAGCCCACCCAGATCAGCGTGAAGCTGGGCGACAGGAACGACACGGTCACCAACCGCAGCGCAACCCGCCTGGTGGCCGACGGCGGCCCCGGCAACGACTTCCTGCGGGGTGGTTCGGTCACCGACTACATCCACGGTGGCACCGGCAACGACACCGTCTTCGGCGGCCCCGGCAACGACACCCTCAACGGTGACGACGGGGTCGACGACGTGCAGGGCGGCAACGGCGACGACCACCTGTTCGGCGGCCGGGGCAACGACAAGATCGAGGGCGGCCCCGGCAAGGACCACATCTA
This sequence comes from Actinoplanes couchii, assembly GCF_016862075.1. Taxonomy (GTDB): domain Bacteria; phylum Actinomycetota; class Actinomycetes; order Mycobacteriales; family Micromonosporaceae; genus Actinoplanes; species Actinoplanes couchii. Next base: position 175,718 of record NZ_BOMG01000035.1, read on the forward strand.
CGGCCAGCGAGGCAACGACACCTTGATCGGCGGCACCCTGAACGGCAACGCCCCCGACAGCGACGACGTGATCTCCGGCGGAATCGGCAACGACCTCCTGCTGGGCGGCCCCGGCAACGACACCCTCTACGGAGCCTCAGGCAACGACACCTTGGTAGGCGGCCCCGGCAACGACACCCTCTACGGAGGCGCCGGCCAAAACAAGCTAACCCAATAACCCCCACAAACGTCGAAGGGCCCTCAATCCCGCGGGCCCCTCAACGTCTGCGTCTTGGTGAATGCTGTCGTCGATTGCTGACGGGTTGTCTTTCGGACTGCCTCGAAGCCCCGGGTGCTCAGCGCGCGCTGTCGCAGGGCGGGAGGTTTCGCTCGGCTCCAGCCGATTCCGAGAGACAGCCCGCCGGCAAGCCACCAACAGCGCCCACCGTAACGCGGGGGTCTGGGGGGCTCGGCCCCCCAGGAAACGCGAAGAGGGCCCCGGTTCGCGTTTTCCGCGAACAAAGGCCCTCTGCACTCGTAGCGGGGACAGGATTTGAACCTGCGACCTCTGGGTTATGAGCCCAGCGAGCTACCGAGCTGCTCCACCCCGCGTCGGCATGTGTAAACCCTACCCCACGGTCTCCGGGGGCCGCAAAACGGCCCCCGGAGACGCTCGTCACCCGCTCGGGGTGGGGTTCGGGCTGGCGGACGCCGCCGGGGTCGCCCCGGACTGCTGGGCGGCCTGGAAACGCTTGACGGCGTCGTCCAGGGCCTTCATGGCCGCGCCCTCCGCCGCGAAGTCGCCGGACTGCTTGGCGGCCCGCAGGTCGGCGATGGCCTTGTCGATGGCGGCAGCGGCGGCACCGAGTTCGGTGCTGACGTCGCCGGGCGGCGTGTTGGCCGGTGGTGTGGTGGGTGTCGTGGTGCCCGGCGTCCCGGTTCCCGGGTTGGTGGGGGTGCCGGTGCTGGGTGCGCCGGTCTTACCGAGTTCGGCGAGGGCTTTCAGGCCCTCTTCCAGGCTGTCCTCGAGGACGACGTAGGTGCCGCCGTCGCCGTACGACATCAGCACCTTCTGCAGCAGTGGCGCCGCTCCGGCCTGGCTGCTCCGCACGTACACCGGTTCGACGTACAGGATGTCGTCGGCCAGCGGCAGTGAGATCAGGTTGCCGTAGAGGACTGTCGCCTGGCCGCCGCGGGTGAGCAGGGCCAGCTGTTGCGACACGCTGTAGTTGTTGACCATCCGCTGGTGCACCTGGACGGGCCCGGGCACCACCGTGTCGTCGGGTAGTTCGAGGATCTCCAGCCTGGGTTGCCCGCCGACGTAGGACGCCGAGATCAGGGCCGCCATGTTCTCCCGGTTGAGGGGTGTCACGCCGGCGGTGAGCTGGAATCGGGTCTCGTCCTGCTCGGGCAGTTTGACGTTCAGGTAGTACGGCGGCTGGAACCCGTCCGACGGGGAGTCGGGCGCGTTCGGGACCTGCCAGAAGTCGTCGCCGGAGAAGAACGTCCGCGGGTCGGTGACGTGGAACTTGGTGAGCAGGTTGCGCTGCACCTTGAACAGGTCGGCCGGGTAGCGGAAGTGGTCGGCGAGCGCGGTCGGGATCCGGTCCTTCGGGACGATCAGGTCGCCGCCGAAGGCCTTGTTCCACGCCTTGAGGACCGGGTCCTGGTCGTCGAACTCGTAGAGCGTGACGGTGCCGTCGTACGCGTCGACGGTCGCCTTGACCGAGTTGCGCATGTAGTTGACGTCGTCCCGGGCGAGGGCGAAGGAGCCGGTGCCGGTCAGTTCGTCGCGCGTCTCGGTGGCCAGGTTGATCTTCTGGGCGTACGGGTAGGTCTTCGCCGTCGTGTAACCGTCGAGGATCCAGGTGATCCGCCCGTTGACGACGGCCGGGTACGGGTCGCCGTCGATGGTCAGGAACGGCGCGACCTTGGCCACCCGCTCGCGGGGCTCACGCGTGTACATCAGCTTGGAGTTGCTGTTGACCGCGTCGGAGAGCAGGAAGTTGCTCTCGGTGTTGTGGATCGCGAACACGAGCCGCCGGAAGAACGACCCGATCTCGACGCCGCCCTCACCGGTGTAGGTGTAGAGCACCTCGCCGCTGTTGGTGCTGGCGTCCTGCGGGCGGTCGAACTCGACCTTGCGGCCCTCTTCGGCCTGGCCGACGATCGCGTACTCGCTGGACTGCTCGCCGTAGTAGATCCGGGGCTGCTCGGCCTCGAGCGCCTCGGTCGGGGTGATGCAGGCGCCGGCGCCGGAGTTGTCGCCGCCGCCGATCAGGCCGGAGGCGAAGTACGGCAGGCCGGTGCCGCAGACCTTGTTGGCCGGCGCCGCCACCAGGCCGTAGCCGTGGGTGTAGACGGTGTGCCGGTTGATCCAGTTGCGCTGCTGGGCGGTCAGCTTGTCGTCGTCGATCTCCCGGGCGCCGACCACGTAGTCCTGGGTCTTGCCGTCGATCGTGTAGCGGTCGACGTCCAGTTTCTCGCCGAAGTCGTAGAAACCACGGGACTGCTGGGACTGGGTGAACGCCTGCGAGACGAGCTGCGGGTCGATGATCCGCACGTTCTGCGCGCTGGCGTCGGTCGGCAGTGATTCGACAGGCCGTTCGTTCTTGGCCTGATACTTCGAGACCTCGGTGCCCTCCAGGTCGAACGCCGCCCTGGTGGCATCGATCGATCTTTCGATGTATGGCCGTTGCTTCTCGGCGAGGCTCGGCTTCACCTGGAAGTTCTGCACGGCCAGCGGGTAGATGCCGCCGATCGCGACCGCCGAGATGGCGAGCAGGGCCAGCGAGACACCGGGCCAGACCAGGTTCCGCATGACTGCGTTGGAGAAGACGATGATCGCGATGGCCACGACCACCGAGATGTACGCCAGGATCTCCTTGGCCGGCAGCAACGCGTTGATGTCGGTATAGCCGGCGCCGTACAGCCCCGGGTCCACGTGCTGCTCCAGCAGGAGGGCACGGCGGTCCAGGACGTACGCCACCGCCTTGAGCAGCACGAAGATCGCGACCAACGAGGTCAGGTGGGCCCGGGCCGCGCTGGTCATCCGGTCGCCGACACCCTGCAGGCGTACGCCACCGAAGATGTAGTGCACCGCCAGCGAACCCAGGACCGACAGCACCACCGCGGTGAAGCCGAGACCGAGCAGGTAACGCCAGATCGGGTACTCGAAGATGTAGAAGGAGATGTCGACCTTGAATTCCGGATCGGCGACCCCGAAGGATCCGCCGTTACGGAACAGCATCCAGTCGCTCCACCGGCCCATCGCGGAGAGCCCCGCGAAGAAGCCGATGACCAGACCGGTGACGGAGATCCAGGTGCCCAGACGGGGCGCCAGGATCATTCGGTAACGCTCCAGGGTGGCCTGCTCGGCCGAGTGCGGGCGCAGCAGCGGCCGCAGACGGTACGCCAGGTAGAGGTTGCCGGCGACGACCAGAGTCATTGCCGCGCCGACGACCAGGAACAGGACGAGCTGGGTGAGCAGCACGCCGGAGAAGACGTTCGTCTTCTTGACCTCGTCGAACCACAGGTAGTCGGTGTACGCGTCGATGCCCCACCCGAGGAGCGTGAATAAAATGAAGACCCCGACCAGGACGCCGACGGTGACGCGACCGCGCCGGCTCATCCTCGGTAGAGGACTGTTACGCATGACCAACGTTGGCTCCACACTTCGTCTGGCCGGTGTTTCACCTCAGGGTGTCGCATCCGACTGCTATACGCGGCAGAACTGTCTCCGTCACTACCGGCGTGGGCATCACGACGCCGTGCACGGCTTGGGTGTGCCGCCGGCGACGTAGGTCTCGAGTGCGGTGAGCGCGTCGTCCACCGTGGCCACCTCGGCCATGGTCAGGCCGGGGACGGTGTTGCGCAGCGCCTCCGCGCAGTTGTCCTTGGGAACCAGGAAGAGCGTGGCGCCGTCGCGCTTGGCACCGTTCAGTTTCTGCGGGATGCCACCGATCGCGCCGACGTTGCCGTCGTCGTCGATGGTGCCGGTGCCCGCGATGACCTTGCCGCCGGTCATGTCCTCCGGGCGCATCTTGTCGATGATCCCGAGCGAGAACATCAGGCCGGCGCTCGGCCCGCCGATCTTGTCGAGGTCGATGTTGATCTCGAACGGGTGCGGCTGCTTGGTGTCGATCTCGATGCCGATCCGGGGGGTGCCGTCCTTGGGGTCGGCCTTGGCGGCGATCTTCGCGGTCCCCGCGGTGCCTGCCCGGACGTACGAAATGGTCAGCTCGGTCCCCGCGGGTTTGGCCCGGACCAGGTCGGTGACCTGGCCCGCCTTGGTGATCTGTGTCCCGTCCACCGCGGTGATCACGTCATCCGCTTTCAGCGAACCCTCAGCCGCGCCGCCCGCCGTGACGTTCCGCACGAAAACCTGCACCGGATAGCCCAGTTCGCGCAGGGCGACCGTCTCGGCGCTGGTCTGCGAAGCCTTCCACTCCTGCGCGTTCTGCTCCTGGACCTGCTTCTCGCTCTGGTCCGGCGGATAGATCAACTCGCGGGGCACGACCGCGTCGGAGTCGCTCAGCCAGCCGCGGATCGCCCACACCAGCTCCACCTGTGACTGCACGTTCACCGTGGTGAGACGCAGTTGACCGGTGGATTTCGAGGTGTCGCCCTTGGTGACCTGGATGACCTCGGTGCCGTCGGACGAGCCGAGGGTATCGACGGTGGGCCCGGGCTTGAGCACCACGTAGGGCATCGGTGCGACCATGACACCGGCAGCCAACAGGGCGGTGATCAGGGCGCCGAGGATGACAGTGACTCCGCGACGTCTCATGCGCGTGAGAGTACCCACCCTGTCTGAGTTCTCTCTGAGCTGATACCTCCCTCCGTCCGCTACGGGCTTTTCGCGCGTACCGTGGGGACGTGCCTGATATCCCGTTCGGCTTCTCCCTGCCGGGCGCTCAGCCGCCCGACCCCTCCGACCCGCAGCAGATGCAGCAGTTCATGGCGCAGCTGCAGCAGATGTTCGCCGCACCCGGCAGTGGCCCGGTCAACTGGGACCTGGCCCGGCAGGTGGCCGCAAGCCAGCTGTCGGCGACCGGCGACCCGGCGGTGAACATCCTCGAGCGCCATCAGGTCGAGGAGGCCCTGCGCCTCGCCGACCTCTGGCTCGATCCCGTGTGCTCGCTGCCCAGCGGCATCCGCAAGTCCGTCGCGTGGAACCGCAACGAGTGGATCTACAACACCCTGGACGTGTGGAAGAAGCTGTGCGAGCCGATCGCCGGCCGGATGGTCGGCGCGATGGGCGACCTGGTCCCCGAGGAGGCCCGGGCCCAGCTGGGCCCGATGCAGTCGATGGTCGCCACCCTCGGCGGCGCGCTCTTCGGCGGTCAACTCGGCCAGGCCTTCGGCCAGCTCGCCGCCGAGGTCCTCTCGGCCGGTGACATCGGCCTTCCGCTCGGCCCGGCCGGCACCGCCGCGCTGGTCCCGTCCAACATCAAGGCCTACGGCAACGGGCTGGAACTCCCCGAGGACCAGGTCCGGTTGTACGTCGCTCTGCGCGAGGCCGCACACCAGCGCCTGTTCGGTCACGTCCCGTGGCTGCGCGCGCACGTGCTCAGCGCGGTCGAGGCGTACGCCAACGGCATCACCGTGAACCGGGAGGCGATCGAGGAGGCGATGAGCCGCGTCGACCCGACCGATCCGGAGTCGATGCAGGCCATGGCCCTGGAAGGCATCTTCACGCCGGAGGACACCCCGCAGCAGAAAGCCGGCCTGGCCCGGCTGGAGACGGCGCTCGCGCTGATCGAGGGCTGGGTGGGCCACGTGGTGGACGACGCCGCCGGTGACAGGTTGCCGTCGGTCGCCGCGCTCGGTGAGGCGTTCCGCCGCCGCCGGGCCGCCGGTGGTCCCGCCGAGCAGACCTTCGCCGCGCTGGTCGGCCTGGAGCTGCGACCTCGTCGTCTGCGGGAGGCCGGGGCCCTGTGGTCCGCGGTCACCGAGCAGCGCGGCACCGCCGGCCGGGACGCGCTCTGGGACCACCCCGACCTGCTCCCGACCGACGAGGACTTCGCCGACCCGGCTGCCTTCGCCCGCGGGCGTTCCGACTGGGACATCAGCGAGCTGGACAACCTGGGCGAGGGCCCCAAGGAAGACTGAACCACCCCGGAAGCGCACCGCGAGCCGTCCCGACCGCTCCCGGTGCGCTTCCGGCTTTCCGCGACCCGGCCGGCCCACCAGGTGTGTGCGTGCCCGGCCCACCAGGGGTGCCGCACGCCCGCGCTCGGCGACCCCGCACCGGCACTTCCCCACCCGCCGATGGCAGAAGGCCGCAGCCGTTCGCGGTGCGCGTAGCCGTCGGGGCGCAGATCACATCTCACGGTGTGCCGCGAGGCCGGAAGCCCTGTCGCGGTGCGCCGGGTTTCCTAGGAAGTGCGCCGGGTTTCCCGGGAGGTGCTCCGGGTTTCCGGGAGGTCAGCCGCCCAGGAGGGTTCGGGTGTTCTCCCAGCCCTCCAGGGCCACGTCCAGGCCGGCGAGGTCGGCCGGGCCGCGCAGGCGGCGCCACTGCGGGGTCGAGGTGACCTCGCCCGGCGCCGGGGCTGTCCTGCGCAGCAATGGGGCCGAGGCGCTGTCCAGGTCGTGGTCGGCCAGCCAGTCCGGTGCCGGCAGCCGGGCCGCGACACCGAACAGGCCACCGGGCGGTCCCGCCGGGGACACCGCCACCGCTTTCCCGTCCAAAGGGCGCAAAAGCTTTCCGAGCGTCATTCCCGGTACGTCCGGAGCGTCACCGGCGATCACGGCGGCTTCGTCGAAACCGTCCTTCGCGGCCGCCGCCAGCACCGGCAGCACCGTCGGCGTCGGCACCTGGTAGATCCGGGTACCCGGCCAGGCGATCTCCTCGGCCAGCGCCACGTCGTCGGCGGTGGCCGCGATCGCCGCCTCGGCCGTGGCCAGCCGGGCCAGCAGGTCGACCACGTCCTCGGCCATCGCGGCACGCCAGGCCCGCAGGTCGACCCCGGGCGGGCTCCACGGCACCGGGACCAGCATCACCACCACCACGCGCCGGGTCACGCCGCAACCCTACTCAGCCCCGACCCACAGCCCTCCACCGACAAGGCGAACACTCAGGCAGACAACGGCCCGTTCCCGCGGGCAGGACCGGGAGCGGCCCTCCACCAGCAAGGCGAAGCTCGGCAGACGCCGACCCGCACCGGCGGACGGGGCCCGGGTGGCCCTCCAACAGCGAGGCAAAGCTGGAGAGACGCCGACCCTGCCGCGGACGGGCCCGGCACGGTCCTCCACCAGCAAGGCCCAACTCGGGAGACGGCGGCCCGCGGTGGTGGGTGAGGACTGGCGTGGTCCTTCGGCGGCGAGATGAGCACCTGTGGTGACGGTGGGGTGCTCCGGACGTACCGCAAACCCCGCCGGAGGCGCGACGGCTGCCGGGAGGAAATCGCGGGTCCGGTGTCGCGCATGGTTGTGCTGATCGTCACCGGGTGCGGGCGACGAGTGGGCTTTTTCGGTCAGCGACCCAGTCCTACTCGGCCATCACCAGGGTGCCGGCGGCGGAGACTCCCTCCAGGTAGCCGCGGGCGCGTTCGGCCTTGGGGAAGCGGTTCACCAGGTCCCAGAAGCGGGCGTTGTGGCTGGGGACGACCAGGTGGGCGAGTTCGTGCAGGAGGACGTAGTCGATGACCCAGTCGGGCATCTCCTGGATCCGGTGGGAGATCCTTATGGTCGCGTCGTCGGGGGTGCAGGAGCCCCAGCGGCCGTTCTGGTTCGTGACCCATCGCACACTCGCCGGGGCCACCGCCGCGGCGTGATCGGCCAGGTACCGGGTCGTCAGGCGCCGGGCACGGGCCAGCAGCTCGGCATCGGTGCACCGCAGCCGTTCCTCGCGAGCTTCCAGGCGGGCGAGCATGCGCTCCACCCACTCCGTCTCCTCCGCGCGGGAGAAGCGGTCCGGGATGAGCACCACGACTCGTTCGCCGTCGCGATAGGCGGACACCGTCCGTCGCCGGCGCTGGCTGCGCCGCACTTCCACGACAGGCTTGCGCGCGCGGGCCATTACCGGCTCGCGCGGCCCAGATTCGGGTTCACGTTGAGACGCTAATCCGCCGGACCCCTGTTACCGCAAGAGTACGGACAATGACGGTCGCGGAATATGAGCACTTCGCCCGCATATACCCGAAAAAAATTTCCTCACCGGCAACATCGATGACATCCGTCAACCTAGACCATCGTCGACTCAGGTCGTCAGTCACCTCGGATGTCCGTTTTGTGCCTTTACGATGGGAATCGTCGGCGTGTCCCGGCAAAAGCGGCCATAAAGGGAACTTCGGGCAGGCACACTCACGACGTCGGCGACACCGCCGACGCTGCGCTGACATGGAACCGGCCTGACCTGGGTAAGTGACCGCCCCGGACGGGTGGCCACATCCGCGTGGCAGGCCCGCGCCCGCTGCCGTCCACCGGCACCGGGCCGGGCGGCCGACGAGAACAACGAGGAGGAACCGTGGCCGACACCACTTACAACGGCTACTGCGTCAAGTGCAAGGAGAAGCGCGACTTTCAGGGAGAGGTCGCCGTCTCCAAGACCGGCATGAACATGGCCAAGGGCAAGTGCCCGGTCTGCGGAACGACGATGAACCGGATCCTGGGCAAGGCCAAGGCGTGACCACGCCCCGGGGAGGGTGGGTCGCCGACCCGCTCTCCCCGGAGCCGCAATCGCCTGCACCCCCGGAACCGCAACCGCCTCCGCTCTCAGAGCCGTAATCCTCTCCACCCTTGAAGCCGTAACCGTGTTCGCTCCGGCACGTTGAGTCAACCGGAGCCTGTGGATAACTCGCCCAAAGCTGTGGACAACTCCCGGCCGGGCGGTTTCGGCCTGTGGATAACATCATCGCTCCGCAGCTTCCCGGTGACACCCTGTGGGGCATGAACCGGACACCACTACCCAGGCCCACCCTGATCCCCGGGCTGGCCCGCGTCTGGCGCGATCCGGGGGAGCTGCAACTGGGGCTCGGCCCCGGGCACGCCGTCCTGATCCAGCTTCCGGACCCGCGGGCGGCCGGCGTCCTCGACCTGCTCGACGGCAACAGCCCGGAGCGACTGATCCTGGCCCGGGCCGCTGAGCGGGGCGTCCCACCCGACCAGGCGATCGCCCTGATCGACCTGCTGCGCCGGGCCGGGCTGGTGATGCCCGCCGCGGCGCTGCTCCCGGCAACCCTGCCGACCGGCGTCCGCCAGCGGCTCACCTGCGAGGCCGCCGCGCTGGCCCTGCGCTCGGCCGGTTCCGGCGACCCTTCTCCGGCCCGGGTGCTCCGCCGCCGCCGGACGGCCCGGGTGGTGATCAGCGGCCGGGGCCGGCTCGGCGCCCCGATCGCGGTGGCCCTGGCCGAGGCCGGCATCGGCCACGTCTTCCCCGATCTGTCCGGCGTCGTCGGTCCGGCCGAGATCACCGGCTCGCCGCTCGGCCCGCAGGATGTCGGCTCGCCCCGGCGGAGCGCCGTGGAGGCGGCCGTCCTGCGCGTGGTGCCGGGCACCTCGGTCCACCCGGTGCGGACCAGCCCGGCCTCCCTGGTGATCCAACTCACCCACGACGAGCCACCCGCCCTGGTCGCCGCCGGGCACGCCGCCCGACGGCAGCCCCACCTGGCCGCGGTGCTGCGCGACGGTGTCGCCGTGGTCGGCCCCCTGGTGCCGGAGTCCGGCGCACCCTGCCTCAACTGTCTGGACCTGCATCGCAGGGCGCGAGACGAGGGCTGGGCGGGCGCGACGGGGCCACTGACCGACGCGCCCGAGCCCGGGACGGTCGCCACCCTGCTGGCCGCCACCGCCTACGCGACGGCCCAGGCGCTGGCGTTTCTCGACGGTGTCACCCCGGAGACCCTGGGCGCCGCCGTGGAGATCTCCGAGCCCGGCCGGTTCCGCCGCCGGACCTGGCCGCCGCATCCGGACTGCGGGTGCCGAAAGCGTCGGTACGGGCCAACCTTCACCGGACCTTCACCGCATAAGCACCAAACCAACTCGTGACGGGCCGGGTACGGGCCGGATGTCGGTCACAATGATCTGGTGACGGACATACCGCGCCGTGCCGCTTCCCGGACGGCAAAGCTCGCCGCGCTACCGCTCGGTTTCGCCGGGCGCGCCGCCTTGGGCCTCGGCAAACGCGCTGTCGGGATCGCCTCCGACGTCATCTCCGCCGACATCCAGCAGCGCACCGCCGAGCAACTGTTCAGCGTGCTGGGCCAGCTCAAGGGCGGAGCGATGAAATTCGGTCAGGCCCTCTCGGTCTTCGAGGCGGCCATGCCCGAGGAGATGGCCGGCCCCTATCGGCAGGCCCTGACAAAACTGCAGGAGGCCGCGCCGCCGATGCCGGTGGCGAACGTGCACAAGGCACTGACCGAGCAGCTCGGCCCGGACTGGCGTGACCTGTTCGCCGAGTTCGACGACAGCCCGGCCGCCGCGGCAAGTATCGGGCAGGTGCACCGGGCGGTGTGGAAACTGCCGCCGGCCCGGCGCAACGCGAAACCGAAACTGCTGCCGGTGGCCGTCAAGGTGCAGTACCCGGGTGCCGGTGAAGCGCTGGTCGCCGATCTGAAACAGCTGTCCCGGCTGGCCGGCATGTTCAAGATCATTCAGCCCGGCATCGACATGAAGCCGTTGATCGCCGAGCTGCGGGAGCGGGTCGTCGAGGAGCTCGACTACGAGATGGAGGCGGAGACCCAGCGGGCCTTCGCCACCGCGTACCAGGACGATCCGGAGATCTTCGTTCCCCGGGTGGTCGCCTCCGCACCGCAGATCCTGGTCACCGAGTGGGTCGACGGCACGCCGCTGGCCAAGGTGATCAGCGACGGCACCCGGGAGGACCGTGACGAGGCCGGCCGGCTGATGGCGATCCTGCACTTCTCCGCGCCGTCCCGGGCCGGCCTGCTACACGCCGACCCGCACCCCGGCAACTTCCGGATCCTCCCCGACGGCCGGCTCGGCGTGATCGACTTCGGTGCGGTCGCCCGCCTCCCCGACGGCCATCCCGAGCCGATCGGCCGTCTGGTCCGCCTGGCCCTGGCCGGCGAGGCCGCCGCGGTCGTCGACGGCTTGCGCGAGGAGGGTTTCGTCAAGTCCACCGACGACATCGACCCCGATGCCCTGCTGGAGTTCCTGCTCCCGATGATCGAGCCGGTGGCCGCGGACCGTTTCCGTTTCACCCGCGACTGGATCCGCAGCGAGGCCACCCGCCTGGCCAACCCGAGAGGCCCCGGCTACCAGCTGAGCCGAAAACTCAACCTCCCCCCGTCCTACCTGCTGATCCACCGGGTGACGCTGGGCTCGATCGGCGTCCTGTCCCAGTTGGAGGCCGAGGCCGCCTACCGGGAGATCCTGGAGAAGTGGTTGCCGGGCTTCGCCCCCGTCCCCTGACCCACTAACCCCCGACAGACGCCGGACAATCCCAGCCCCACACGCTGAACCTGTCCGGCGTCGTCGCGGTATCCGAATGTGAGTGACGACCATTCGGTACGGGGAGTGAATGACATGTTGGCGGAGGATCAGCAGAAGCAACTCGTGGCCGACTGTGTGCGCCTCTGGGAAGCCGGCGAACTGAAGCTCAAGCCGATCGCGGCCCACTACCGGTCGGTGGTCGCCGACATCGCCGCGGCTGAGGCGGGAATCGGTGCGTTGTGGCGGGACCAGTCGCTCGGCGGCCCCTACGGCGAGGCCCGAAGTGCGTGGCTCTTCCTCGCCGACACCACCGTCGCTATTCTCCGGGACACCGCGGACAACCTGGAGGCCTGCGGCGACGTGCTGATCATGGCATCCGGCGAGTACCAGGAGGCCGAGCGGATCAACACCGAGGCGATTGCGAGCGCGAAGGATCGCGCCGTCCGTGCCCGGGCGAAGACCACCACCGTGTCCACCTCACCGGTCGGCGGTGAGATGCCGTGAGCTACGACGAACTGCGGCAACACGCCCTGCGGATCGAGGAACTGGCGATGAAGGCGGCTCTCGACGAGAAGGGGATCGTCCTCATCGACGGGCAGTACATCCAGGAGCGCAACCCCGTGCCTCCGGAGATCATCACCTTTCTCCGTGCGGACTTCGTCGGCCTTGCCGAGTTGTTCGAGCCGTTCCTCACGCTGCCCGATCCGGAGGCGCTGGACGCGATGCGTGCTCGGCTCCAGACCGCGGCCGAGTCGATGGCGACCGGTAGCGGATGCTTCGACCCGTCACGAAAGACGGTGATACCGCCGAACTCCGAGATGACCGGCATGGGAACCGTCGCGAAAACCGTCTTCGACTGGCAGGGGTTCGCCGCCCGGAACTTCGAGGAGCTCTACATAGAGAAGTGGGACGGTGTCGTCTCCGCTCAGTTCCACCTCGTGACGGCCCTGATGGCCGCGATCGACGCCGAACGCTCTCTGTGGACCGAGTGCCGCAAGGACGTGGACGAGATCGCCCACAACGCCATCAATGCGCTCGTGTCGATGAACAGTTTCGATCAGGACCAACAGGTCTTCTGGCTCTCGGTGGCAGGCGCCGTGTTGTCCATTGCCAGCGTGACGACCACCGGCGGCGCCTCGGTGGCGTTCGCGGTGGCAGGTGCGGCTACCCAGGTGGCCGGCACCGGCCTGGACAAGTTCGGCGGGCCGGACTCCGCGGTGGTGTTCGACGCGAAAACGCCGAGGGCTCTCGTTGACCAGCTCAAGAGTGCCTTGTTCCAGCTCACCCATCTCGTGATGGTGAAGGAGAACGAGATCACGAACGCCATGCTCGTGACGTCGGAAACGGTGGCGAACTTTCCCGCGAGCTTCTCCTTTCCGCGCCCCGCGCTCGCGGATCAGACCTCGCGCGGCATCCTGACCTCGGAAGGAATCGGTGACAACGCATGAGCCGCGGTCGGCATACCAGGACCGGACCGTGGTGGCTGCCGGTCGTCGGCATTCTCGTCATAGGACTGACCGCTGCCTGTGAATCCGATGGTGGCGAAGCGAAACCGGTGGTCTCCGCCTGCCGGGCCGCCGTTCCCTCCCCGGTCGCGTCCGCCGGCGAATCATCCGGTCTCCGCATTCTGGAACAGGGATATTCGCAGGTCGGAACGATGGCGAGCATGGGCGCGGTGCTACGTAACGAAACCGGCAAGGTCGCCTACCGAACTCTGGTGACCTTCGAGGCCGTGAACGCGGCCGGGCGCACCGTGCTCCACGAGTCCTTCCGGCGTTTCCAGACCCAGGTCGTGCCGACCGTTCTGCCCGGCGCCTCCGTCGCCGTCGGGAACGCGAGCCTGCTCGCCGAAGCAACCCAACGCGGGGACGACGATCTCGACTCGGTCGTGGTGAAGGTCCAGGTGAGCCAGTGGCTGGATCCGCTGGGCGGCGACCACGGACTCGGCAAGGTGACCGCTGCCGTGGTCGCGGGCAGCGGTGAGAGAAGTCCCGACGGCAAGGGATCGCTGGAGTTGGACGTCGCATCGGCCAATTGCGCGAACATGGCTTCCCGGGGCATCGCCCTGGTCTTCCGCGACAAGTCCGGCGCGATCGTCGGGGGAAGCCTCGACAACGTTCCGCACGACACCTGCCGCGTCGGCGGGACGACCGGTGAACAGGTGGCGATGACCGATCCGGAGATCCCGGCCGTGGCCGACCTCGACCGCACGCAGGCCACGGCCTACTGCGACTTCGACAGGCCGCAGATCCTTCCCGCGGTGGGGGCACCGTACAACTGAGAAAAGGCGAACGACCCGCCCGTGGTTGCGGGCGGGTCGTTCTCAGTGGGGTTGGGTGGGGAATTGTTGGTTAGAGCCCGGCGCCGAGTTCGCGGGACGTCCTGGCGCGGGCGTCCATGCTGATACGGCGGGCGGAGCGGAAGGCCTCAGGTGCACGGTCACTCTGAGGCCGACGCATTCGGGCTCTGGACAACGCCTCTTGGATGAGTCTCACCTTGGGGGCTCCGTTCGGAATCATTTCGATGCTCGGCTTTCGGATTGCGATTTCGGTTACGGGAAGCACGGGGAGGGTGTGCATCTCAGGCCGCCAGACGGACTGCGTTGCGGGAATCGACGCCGTTCGCGGCGAGCCGCTCCTCGACCTCGACAGCCAGCTCGGCGTCCCGGGCGACGTCGGCCTTACGCGGCCGGCCACGGGGCCGCTTGCGCGGAACCACGGCGCCACGCTCGAAGATCTCGCCGCCCCAGACACCCCAGGGCTCCGCACGGTCGACCGCGCCGGCCAGGCACTCGGCGCGCAGCGGGCAGTCCCCGCAGAGCGACTTGGCCAGTTCCAGCTGGGCCGGGGAGTCAGAGAACCAAAGGTCCGGGTCGAACTTCCGACAGGGCAGGTTTGCCTCGATGTCGACGGTGATGTCGATCGGGGCCAGCGCCAGACTCATAAAGCCCGGTCACCTCTCTCTTTTTCGCGATCTTCTGGATCGTTTTCGGGGTCTTACATCGGCGGATGTGCCGTAAAAACATTTGAGGCCGCGGATCCCTTTACGGGTTCCGCGGCCTCGAGGTGAGCCGGAGGTCTGTTTGTCAGACCGGCCTTCCTCGAGGCGGGACACCACTGCCACCATCCGCGTAGCGCTTGCTGGACGCTGCGAATCCAGTGGTGCCCTTGTTTCCGTTGACCAGCATCAGGACCGCTTTGCCCAGCTCGGCCTGGATTTGGACCTGGTGCTCCCGGGAAACCGGGGCGCGCTCAGCACCCAGCACAGCCACGGGTGCGGCGGCGATGGGCAGTGAGACAGTCAGAGGCCAGGCAGCAGTCGGTAGCGTCGACGGTCGCGTCGTCATCACGATGTTGAGCTCCATGTCTGCCACCTCCTCCAAAACCTGCACTCGTAGTTGGAAATCCCCCGGCGAACTGCTGCTCACCAAGGTGTGTCCTGAGGCTATGCCTGCCCTACAGGAGAGGGCAAACGAATTAACGGACTAGTTTTCAAAGTTTTTCGGTTCAAGATCATCAGGGCTCGCCCCGGCCACCAGAGCGAAGACCGCGTCGCCGTACTGGCCCAGCTTGCGGGCCCCGATCCCGGCGATCGCGACCAGCTGCGCGGGGTCGGCCGGGCGGCGTTCGGCGATGGCCACCAGCGTCGCGTCGGTGAATACGACGTAAGCAGGCACTTTGAGCGCCGCCGCGGTGGTCGCGCGCCACGCCTGGAGACGCTCGTACAGATCCTCGTCCAGGTCCGACGGGCAGGTGGGACAGCGGCCCAGTTTGCGGTCGGCGCCGGCCAGCAGGGTGGCCCCGCAGATCCGGCACAGCGACACCTGCGGGCGCCGCCGGTCGGGTTTCCGACTGCGTTCCTCGGCGATCGGCGAGGAGGTCCGCTGGAGCTGGGGCAGAAAACGGCACGGCCGGCGTTGCCGTCCTCCCGAGGAGCGGGATTGCCCGTACGACAGCCAAAGAAGTTGACGTGCTCTCGTCACCCCGACATAGAGGAGCCGTCGTTCCTCCTCCAGCTGCTCGGCGGTCTTGGCATAGGTGGTCGGCAGGGTGCCGTCGGCGAGCCCGACCAGGAACACCGCGTCCCACTCCAGCCCTTTGGCCGAGTGCAGTGAGGCCAAGGTCACTCCGGCCACCGTCGGCGCGTGCTGCTGCTCGGCCCGGCGGGCCAGTTCGTCGTTGAAGTCGGAGAGGGTGATCTCCCGCTGGACGCGGCCGGCCTCCCCGATCGGCAGGATCTCGGGGGTGGCGGCGTACTCCTCGGCGAGCGCGACCAGGGCCGCGACCGACTCCCACTGCTCACGGGCGGAGCCACCGGGCGGGGGCCGGCGGCGGTCCCAGCCGGTCGCGGCGAGCGCCTCGACGACCGCCTCGGGCAGCGGCGTCTCGCCGGGGATGGAGCGGACCGCGGCCCGGAGCGCGACCATGGCCTGGCGTACCTCAGTCCGCTCGAAGAATCTCTCGGCCCCCCGGACCAGATAGGGGACCTCGGCCTCGGCGAGCGCCTCCTCGTACGACTCGGACTGCGCGTTGGTCCGGAAGAGCACCGCGATCTCGTTGGCCGGGGTGCCGCCCGCGATCAGCTCCCGGCACCGGCGGGCCACCGCCGCCGCCTCGCCCAGCTCGTCCGGGAAGATCTTGAGTTCCGGCTCGGGACCGGGCGCGCGCTGGCCGACCAGCTCCAGGCGCAGTTTGGCCTCGGTGCCGCGGGCCTGCTGGATCACCGCGTTGGCCAGGCCGACCACCTGCGGTGTGGAGCGGTAGTCGCGGACCAGGCGGACCACCACGGCGCCGCGTCGCTGCCGCGGGAAGTCGATCAGGTACGACGAGGTGGCCCCGGTGAACGAGTAGATCGTCTGGCTCGCGTCGCCGACCACGGTCAGGTCGTCCCGGTCGCCCAGCCAGGCGTCCAGGAGGCGCTGCTGGAGCGGGTTGACGTCCTGGTACTCGTCGACGACGAAATGCCGGTACTGGGCGCGGATCTGGTCGGCGACGTCGGCGTGCTCCTCGATGCCCCAGACCGCGGCGCGCAGCAGGTCCTCGAAGTCGATCACGCCCTGCCGTCGTTTCAGTGACTCGTAGGCGGCGAACACCTCGGCGACCCGGGCCGGTTCGTACGGCGGCTCGCGCAGTGCCTTGGCCGCGGCCACCACGTACTCCCCCGGCTCGACCAGGGACGACTTGGACCACTCGATCTCACCGGCGAGGTCCCGGGCGGCGGCGCGGTCGGCGCGGACCCCGGCCCGGGCCGCGGCCAGGCCGACCACCCGGATCTTGCTCTCCATCAGCTCCGGCATCTGCCGGCCTTCGAGCAGCCGGGGCGCGAAGTAGCGGACCTGCCGCAGCGCGGCGGCGTGGAACGTGCGGGCCTGCACCGCTCCGCTGCCCAGGCCGGTGAGCCGGGCCCGCATCTCGGCGGCGGCCCGCGCGGTGAACGTCACCGCGAGCACGTGCCGGGGGTTGATCTCGCCGGAGAGCGTCCGGTACGCGATCCGGTGGGTGACCGCCCGGGTCTTGCCGGTGCCCGCACCGGCGAGGATGCAGACCGGGCCGGCCGCCGCGGTCACCGCCGTCCGCTGGTCCGGGTCGAGCCCGGCCAGCACCCCTTCAGTCCGCACGGTAGGGAATCATGACACCCTCGGCGGGTGTTGTGCTTGTCAGCCGCACCACCGTGTGACCTGTATCGAAGGAGTCCTGACCGATGCTGACCATGTACTCGACATCCTGGTGTGGGTACTGCCACCGTCTGAAGTCGCAGCTCGACCGCGAGGGCATCGCCTACGACGTGGTCGACATCGAGCAGGACGAGGCCTCGGCCGAGTTCGTGCGCAACGTCAACAACGGCAACCAGACGGTGCCGACCCTGAAGTTCGCGGACGGCTCGGCGCTGACGAACCCGACGATCGTCCAGGTGAAGCAGCACCTCGCCACGATCGCTGCTTAAAAGAACAAGCGGCCTTCCTCGTACGAGGAAGGCCGCTTGTCGTGAAGCCTTACGGAATCAGCGCCGGGATGCTCGAGTCGAGCAGGCCACGCTCCTTGAGCGCGCCGTACAGCGGCGTCGTCTCCGGGTAGTGACCCCACTGGTGGTCACCGTCACCGTTGCCGAAGGCACCGAGGAGCTGCTTCTGCACCTCGGTGAAGCCCTCCCACTCGGGGCGGTTGGGCAGGTCGGCGACCTCGTCGCGGATGGCGATCCAGCGCGGGGTGTAGCCGAAGAAGGCGCCGACACGGGTGATGTCGGAGTAGTTGTCGGACCGCGCGTGCCAGATGCGGCGGTCGAAGACCACGAGGTCACCAGCCTTGGCGGTGATCTGGGTCGCGCCCTCCGGCTGCGGCCACGGGACGCCACGGCTCGGCGGGCCGGGCAGCCAGTTGGTCTTGTGGCTGCCGGGGATCACGGTGAAGTTGCCGCGACCGGTCTCGGTGAGGTCGGAGAACCAGTACGCCAGCTTGACCGACATCATCGGCCGCGGGTCGGTCTCGATCTCCCGGTTCTGCCGGCCACCGTCCTGGTGCCAGTGCCACCAGTCCTTCTGCTTCTCGTGAATCTGCGGGTGCACGTCGATGTGGGAGTGGTAGACGTGGATGTTCCAACCCAGCAGCGACCAGATGTATTTGAACGCTTTCGGGTGATCCAGGAGAAACGCCAGCTCAGGCACCCCGGCGATCGGGGAGAGTTGGTGCAGCGCTCCCGTCGAACCGAGTTTCCCGTCCTGCTTGCCCTTCTCGTACGCCCCGAGAATCGCGGCCCGGCCGACCTCGATCTCGCTCTCACTCAGCACCGACGGCACGACGATGTAGCCGTCGCGGTCGAACGCCTCCCGCTCCTCCGCGGACATGGGCGTCCACGCCGGTGCCTCCACCTGAGTCATCAGGTCCCCTCTCGTCTTTGAAGTGAAGACGCAGCGACCCCCCGATTCGGTTGCTCCCTAACCAGAAAAACTTTCTGGATCTTCGTGGAGCCACCTTTGAATCAGGTATGAGGCGATCGAAGAGCCCATCGGCAGGGTCCGCGGATCCTCCCCGGAGATCATCTTCGCGATGGTCTCCCGGGAGAACCAGTGCGCCTCGTCGATCTCCTCCGGCTCCAGGACCAGCGGCTGCTCCGGGTCGGCGATGCCGAAGAACCCCAACATCAGACTTCCCGGGTACGGCCACGACTGGCTGCCCTCATAACGGATCTCGGCGAGGTCGACCCCGACCTCCTCGTGGACCTCCCGGGCGACCGCGGCCTCGGCCGACTCGCCGGCCTCGACGAATCCGGCCAGGCAGGAGAACCGCCGGTTGCCGCCGGGGGTGGCCGGCCAGGCCGCGTTGTGCCCGAGCAGGCAGCGGCCGGCCGGGCCGGAGACCCCGTCGTGCACCAGGATGATCATCGCCGGGTCGGTCCGGGGCCACATCATGGCGCCGTCCTCGTCGACCCGGGCCCAGCCCGCCTCCACCGGGACGGTCGGTTTTCCGGTACGCGGGGAGAACCGATGTGACCGGTGCCAGTTGCCCAGGGCCACCGCGGTGGTCAGCACCCCGGTGTCCCGGGCGTCCAGCAGGTGACCGATCTCACGCAGCGCCAGACCACCGTCGAGCGGGGCGTCGACGGCCCAGAACGGGGTGCCCTCGGGGTCGACGCCGAGGAACCAGCGCTCCCCGTCCGGCGCCTCCGACGACGGCACCAGGACCAGAGCGGTCCCGCCGTCGGGGCAGTCGGCAGTCCGGGCCCGGCCGCCCTTGGCCAGGTCCACGAGCAGGACCCGGCCCCGCACCCAGGCGGCGGCGAGCCAGTCCTCGTCCTTGCGGTGATGGGCCGCGCGGTCGAGGGTGGTGCGGGCGAGCGGCGGGGCGCTCGGTTGGTCGGAACTCGTCACGCTGCGCTTCGCTCCACGACGGTCAGGGCGGCGAGCTGTGCCTCGATCTTCTCTGCGTCACCGAGGATCACGGTCACCGCACGGGACGGGGCCAGATATTTCGCGGCTGCCGCGGCGACCTCCTCCCGAGTGGCCGCGGAGAGTGCGGCGGAGTGCTCCCGGAGGTGGTCGAGGCGGAGGCCGAAACCAGCGTACATGCTGGCCAGACCGGCCAGACCGGCCTGCGTCGACATGCCCAGGCGCAAGGTGCCCAAGGCATAGCGCCGGGCCTGCTCCAGCTCCTCCTCGCCGGGCGGGAGGCTGGCGATGCGGCCGAGTTCGTACTGCGTCTCCAGCAGCGACGGGCCGGTCACCTCGGTGGCCACCTCGGCGGCGGCGACCAGAGTGGAGCCGGCGACGTAGTGCTCGACCGAGGAGTACGACCCATACGTGTACCCCTTGTCCTCGCGGATGTTCTCCGTCCAGCGGGACGAGAAGTAACCGCCGAAGACCAGGTTGGCCAGGCTGAGCGCGGCGTAGTCGGGGTCGGTGCGGACCAGCGCGGGCAGCGCGAGCCGCAGCGACGACTGCACCGAGCCGGGCCGGTCGACCAGCAGCAGCGGGCCGGTCGTCAGCGCCGGGGTGGCCGGGATGCTGCCGTCCGGCGCGCTGCCGGTCCAGCCGCCGAGCGCCTTCTCCGCGCTGTCGATGGCCTGGTCCGGGTCGATGTCGCCGACCAGCACCAGGACCGCGCCGGACGGGCGGACCCGGGCGGCGTGCAGCTCGCGCAGTGCCTCCGGCCGGATCTCGCGGACCTGGTCGGGGGCGGGGGTCTGCACGGCGTACGGATGGGCGCCGAACACCCGCTTGAGCAGGGCCACCCGGGCCACGTGGGCGGGCTGGCTGAGGGCGACCTGGATGTGGTCGGTCAGGCGCTCCCGCTCGACCGACACCTCCTCGGCCGGGTAGGTCGCGCCGGTGAGCACCGAGGCGAGCAGTTCCAGGGTCCGGTCCAGGCCGTCGGTGAGCGCGTTGCCGCTGATCAGAAGACGGTCCGGGTCCAGGCCGGCGCCCAGGCTGCCGCCGACGGCCTGCAGCTCGGCGGCGATGTCGATGCTGGACATGTCGCCGGTGCCGGTGAAGAGCGCCTGCGAGAGCAGGGTGGCCGGGGCCAGCGGGGCACGGCCGAACGGGATCCGCAGCCGCACCTCGACCAGCGGCACCGCGGACCGGCGGATGGCGATCACGGTGAGGCCGTTGGCCAGGGTCCGCTCCCGCTCGGGCGGCAGGTTCAGCTCGGCGTCCGGCTTGAGGTCCGGGAGGGTCTTGACGGTCACGCTGCTCCTCCGGGGATGACTTCGACGCTGGCACGGTTCTCCGGGCGCAGGGTGGCCGCGGCGGCCGCGACCTGCTCGGCGGTGACCTCGCTGATCAGGCGCGGCAGGTCGTTGAGCAGCTCGGGACGGCCGCGCTGGAGTTCCAGGACGGCCATCGGCTGGGCCCGGCCGAGCACCCCGTCGGTCTCCTGCAGCAGGTTGGTCGCCATCCGGGCCTGGGTGCGGTCCAGCTCACCGGGCTTGAGACCGCCGGTGGCCAGGCGGTCGAGCTCCTCGTCGACGGTGCGCAGCACCTTGTCGGCGTCGCCGCCGGGCGGCAGGTGGGCCTGCAGCAGGAACGCGGTCGGGTTGCGCACCTGGTACTCGTCGCCCATGAAGCCGAGGTAGCCGCCCATCGTGGTGGCCGACCGGTCCCGCTGGACCAGGCGCTCCACCAGCCGGGAGGCGTCGCCGTCGGTGAGCACCTCGGCCAGCACGGCGAACGGCAGATAGGCGTCGAAGGCGCCGATCGGGTCCGGCACGCGCCAGGCGGCGGCGATCGCGGGCAGCGGGGCGATGCGGTCGGTGTACGACTCCCGGCGCTCGGCGGTCAGGCCCGGCTCGTCGAAGTCGGGCAGGACCGGGGCGGGGCGCGCGGGCACGTCGCCGAAGTGGCGCTCGATCATCGCGGTCGCCTCGGCCACGTCGAAGTCGCCGGTCACCGAGAGGACGGCGTTGCCACAGGCGTAGTAGCGGTCGAAGAACTCCTGCGCGTCCCGCACGGTGGCGCTCTCCAGGTCGGAGAAGGAGCCGTAGCCGTCGTGCGCGTTGGCGAACGTCTCGAACAGCACCGGGGGAAGCTTGAGCCACGGGAACCCGCCGTACGGCCGGTTCAGCACATTGACCCGGATCTCCTCCTTGACCACGTCGATCTGGTTGCGCAGGTTCTCCTCGGTCAGGCGCGGGCCGCGCATGCGGTCGGCCTCGAGGAACAGGGCGCGCTCGAGACCGCCGGTGGGCAGGACCTCGAAGTAGTCGGTGTAGTCCAGGTGGGTGGAGCCGTTGAAGCTGCCGCCGGCGCCCTGCACGTGCCGGAAGTGGGCGAGTTTCTCGAGATTCTCCGAGCCCTGGAACATCAGGTGCTCGAAGAGATGGGCGAAACCGGTACGGCCTTCCGGTTCACTGCGGATGCCGACGTCGTAGACGACGGCGACTCCGACGACCGGGGCGCTGCGATCCGGGGACAGGACCACGCGCAGACCGTTGCCGAGAGTCAGCCGCTCGACCGGGTATTTCGTCGCGGGGATCTTGATTTTGGGCGCCACGGTACGAATCTAGCCGACTGATCTGCGTAGTCGAGTGGCGACGCCGAGTAAAAACATCGATATCTGGCGTGAGTGTCATCCCGGTCACTCCAACGACTGACCGGCTGTTCGATAGATCCCGAAACACGACCGCTTGCCGGATTCCCGTACCGCGAACCGGGGTTGACGCACCAAACCCCTATGGTCCAGTATTCCCATCCAACAGATAGGTAAAGCGAAGTATCCGGGAAGGGGCGGCGCGACGTGTATGTCTCGGCTCGCACGGACTACGCCGTCCGCGCGATGCTCGCGGTCACCGCGGAGCATCCTCGCCTGGTCAAAGCCGCAGGTCTGGCGGCTGCCCAGGAGATACCGCTGAGCTTCCTGCAGGGGATCCTGCTCGATCTGCGCCGCGCCGGGCTGTTGCACAGCCATCGCGGAGTGGACGGCGGGTACGCCCTGGCCCGCCCGGCCGAGGAGATCACCGTCGGCGACGTCGTCCGTGCCGTCGGGGGCGCCCTCACCACCGTCCGCGGGCTGCCCACGTCCACGGCGACCTATCACGGTGCGGCGACGGCGCTGCACGACGTGTGGGTGGCCGTCGAGGCCGCCATCGAGGGTGTGGTCGATCACCAGACCCTGGCCGAACTCTCCAGAACCTCCATCAAAAGAAATTGATCTAGGAGTGAGCATGAGCTCCCGCACTCTCCGTGCGCTCGCCCTTGCCTCGGCCGCCGTGGTGGCCACCACCGCCCTGGCCGCCTGCGGTTCCGACGACGAGACCACCTCCGCCTCGGGCGCCGGTTCCGGCTCCGGCGAGGCGAGCACCCTCAAGCTGGGCTACTTCCCGAACATCACGCACGCGCCCGCGCTGGTAGGCGTACACGAGAAGATCTTCGAAAAGACATTGGGCACCGGCACCAAGCTGGAGCCGACCACGTTCAACGCCGGCCCGGCCGCGATCGAGGCGCTGCTCTCCGGCGCGATCGACGCCACCTACATCGGCCCGAACCCGGCGATCAACGGCTGGTCCAAGTCCAAGGGCACCGCGCTGAAGATCATCGCGGGCAGCACCTCGGGCGGCGCCGGCCTGGTCGTCCGCGAGGGCATCAACACCCCGGCCGACCTCAAGGGCAAGAAGATCGCCACCCCGCAGCTGGGCAACACCCAGGACGTCGCGCTGCGCGCCTGGCTGAAGCAGAACGGCCTGAACGCCGACACCAGCGGCGGCGGCGACGTCTCGGTCCTGCCGCAGGACAACGCGACAGCCGTACAGGCGTTCGCGCAGGGCAGCATCGACGGCGCCTGGGTGCCGGAGCCCAACTACAGCAAGCTGATCCTGGAGTCGAAGGCCAAGGTGCTGGTCGACGAGAAGACGCTGTGGCCGAACCAGGAGTTCGTGACCACCCACCTGATCGTCAGCCAGAAGTTCCTCAAGGAGTACCCGGGCACCGTCAAGAAGCTGCTCCAGGGTCACATCGAGTCGGTCAAGTACATCGCGGACAACAACGCCGCCGCGCAGAAGGCGGCGAACGCCCAGATCGAGACCCTCTCCGGCAAGCCGCTGAAGGAGGAGATCCTCACCGCCGCGTTCGCGAACCTGAAGTTCACCTACGACCCGATCGCGTCCTCGCTCTTCACCAGCGCGAAGAACGCCGAGGGTGTCGGCCTGCTCGACCCGGTGGACCTGAAGGGCATCTACGACCTGGGCCCGCTGAACGAGCTGCTGAAGGCGGACGGCCAGCCTGAGGTCAGCGACGGCGCAGCCTGATGGGAGGGGCGAGCATGAGCACGGTGGTCCGGATCGATGACGTCAGCAAGCAGTACGGTTCGGGGAGCAACGCTCTGCTCGCCCTCGACCACATCTCGCTGGACGTCGCCAAAGGGGAGTTCGTCTGCCTCCTCGGCGCCTCCGGCTGCGGCAAGAGCACACTGCTCTCGCTGGTGGCCGGCCTCGACAAGATCACCAGCGGCACCCTGGACATCGACGGGCGACACGTCGCGCTGATGTTCCAGGAGGCCGCCCTCTTCCCCTGGCTCTCGGTGGCCGGCAACGTCGAACTGCCGCTGAAGCTGCAGGGCATGGGCCGCGCCGACCGGAAGAAGCGGGCGCTGGAACTGCTGGAGATCGTCCGGCTGGGCGGTTTCGGCGACAAGCGCCCGCACGAGCTGTCCGGCGGCATGCGGCAGCGGGTCGCGCTGGCCCGGGCCCTGGCCCAGAACGCCGACGTCCTGCTGATGGACGAGCCGTTCGGCGCGCTCGACGCGATGACCCGTGACATCCTGCACGACGAGCTGGAGCGGATCTGGCGCGAGCAGGAGCTCACCGTTCTCTTCGTGACCCACAACGTCCGCGAGGCGGTCCGGCTCGGTGACCGGGTGGTCCTGCTGAGCAGCCGCCCGGGCCGGGTCATCGAGGACTTCAAGATCGATCACCCGCGCCCCCGGCGCATCGACTCCCCCGAGGTCTCCGGCCAGGCCGCCGAGATCACCGACCGGCTCCGCGCGGAGGTCGCCCGCCATGCCAACTGAACTCCCCGGCACCCGGGCCGGCCTGGAGGGCGTCTTCCAGCCGGAGATCCCGCCGATGGCCGAGAAACCGAAGGACCCGGACCTGGGCGCCGCCGACCGGGTCAGCGGCCTGGACGCGCTGGAACTGGGCCCGAAGAAGGACCGCGGCAACCTCGGCAAACGGATCTGGTCGGCCACCTGGCCGAAACTGCTGGCCATCGCGATCGTGGTCGGTGTCTGGCAGCTGGTCTACCTGTCCGAGTGGCGGCCGGTCTACGTCCTGCCGCCGCCCGCCGACGTCTTCACCGAACTCGGCGAACTGATCACCGAACCCAAATTCTGGGACGGCGTACGCCTGACCATGACCCGGGCCGTCACCGGCTTCGCCCTGGCGGTGGCGATCGGCACCCTGCTCGGCGCGCTGGTCTCCCAGTTCAAGCCGCTGCGGGCGGCGATCGGCTCGCTGATCACCGGCCTGCAGACGATGCCGTCGATCATGTGGTTCCCGCTGGCCATCCTGCTCTTCCAGCTCGGTGAGGAGGCGATCCTGTTCGTGGTCGTCCTCGGCGCCGCGCCGTCGGTGGCGAACGGCCTGATCAGCGGCATCGACTACGTGCCGCGGACCTGGCTGCGGGTGGGCCAGGTGATGGGCATGACGGGCGTCGCGAAGTACCGGCACCTGATCCTGCCCGCGTCACTGCCGTCCTTCGTCTCCGGGCTCAAACAGGGCTGGGCCTTCTCCTGGCGCAGCCTGATGGCCGGTGAACTGCTGGTCATCGTGCCCGGCACGGTGTCGATCGGCGTCCGGATGCAGACCGCCCGCGACCTGAACGACGCGGTGGCGGTACTCGCCTACATCATCGTGGTGCTGGTCATCGGCATCCTGGTCGACCAGTTCTTCAACGGCGCCGACCGGGCCCTGCGCAAGCGCTGGGGCCTGACCGGAAGCTAGACCGGACGTCAGATCGGGCGGACCGACTCCAGAACCTCTTTCACCACGCCGTCGAACTGCCGGTGGGTGCTGGGAATGGACACGTACAACACCGCCGCCGTGGGTTTTCCGACGTCGATGACCGCCACCGCGGAGTATTCCGAGGTGGCGGTCAGCCCCGGTTCGGAGAAGTGCAGCCGGAACTCGCTCACCCAGGCCGGGCGCCCGCCCAGCGTGGTCAGCTCGTCGCGGATCGGCTCGAGCCGGTTCGGCTGCGGGTAGTACTCGGCGCGCACGTCCGCCGCCACCTGCTGACCGACACAGTCCAGATCCAGCGTGAAGGCGTCGTTGTCGGCCGCCGGGACCGCCGCGGACAGGATCGAGGCGTGATAGGTGCCGCCCGCGTAGACCTCGGTGACGATGTGCTGGCCGACCCGGTAGGGCACCTGCAGCTCGCCCGCGTTCCACGTCTCGTTCCACGGGCGCCACGGGTCGCCGTACTGCTTGTAGGAGATGCCGGCCGCCTCGTCCACCGTGCGCGCACCGGAGGCCGGCGCCGGAACGGCCGGGGACGCGCCACCGGCGGTGACACTCGGCGCCGGGCAGGCCTGCGCCAGCGGGGGCCGCAGATCGGCCGGGGCCGCCGCCTTGCTCCCGAACGGGTCGCCGTCACCACCGAAGATCACGATCAGCAGCACGGCCAGCCCGGCCGCGACGATCACCCCGGCGATCCCACCGAAGATCTTCAACTGCCGCCGGCGGTCCGGGGGCGGGCTCGGCGCGGGCGGCTCCGGCGCGGGCGACGGTTGCGGATATTGCTTGGGTACGCCGTACGACGTGACCGTGCCCGACGACCAACTCCCGCCCGGCCGTTGCCAGGGCGAGGAATGCGGGTTCGGCTCGGACATGCTCTCCAGTGAACACCACCCGCGCCGGGACCGCTGTCACGCCCGTCTCGCCCGGAGGCCGGGTGATCATGCGCTGTTTTCAGGAACTTCCGCTACCGTGCTGCCATGGAACTGGTGTATCCCCCGGTCGTCGCCTTGGCCAAGACGATGTTCCGCGTGCTCGACAACAAGATCGTCATCGAAGGCGCCGAGCACATCCCGACCAGCGGCGGGGCGGTGCTGGCCAGCAACCACTCGAGTTACCTCGACTTCATCTACTGCGGTTTCGGGGCCCAGCCCGCCGATCGGCTGGTCCGGTTCATGGCCAAGAAGCAGGTCTTCGACCACAAGATCAGCGGCCCGCTGATGCGCGGCATGCGGCACATCCCGGTCGACCGGAAAGCCGGCACCGCCGCCTTCAGACACGCCATCGACTCGCTGCGCGCCGGCGAGATCGTCGGCGTCTTCCCGGAGGCGACGATCAGCGAGTCCTTCACGATCAAGGGGCTGAAGTCGGGCGCCGCCCGGATGGCCGTCGAGGCCGGCGTGCCGCTGATCCCGATGGCCGTCTGGGGCCCGCACCGGCTCTGGACCAAGGGCCGCAAGAAAGAGCTGACCAAGCGGCACGTCCCGGTCATCATCAAGATCGGGGAGCCGATCCCGGTGGCCGCCGACGCCACCCCCGAGGCGATCACCGCGACGTTGAAGGAGCGGCTGACCGTGCTGCTCGACGCGGTCCAGGCGGCCTACCCGGACAAGCCCGCCGGCCCGGACGACACCTGGTGGCTGCCCGCGCACCTGGGTGGCTCGGCGCCGCTACCCCCCAGCTCCGCCAACACCGTCTGACCGATACCGATCACCAGAGGCTCCCGGCGCGCCGGGAGCCTCCGCTGTCTCTCCACACCGTCTCGCCGACTTCTGGCAGCGCGCCAACTTCGGGGCGGGCCGGTTTCTGGACGGACCGGCTTCTGGCAGCGCGCCGGCTTCGGGGCGGGTCGGCTCCGGGCGGGCCTCCCTCATCACGGGTCGGCCGACCTTCTCGCGGACCGACCTCATCACGGGCCAGGCTTGCGGCGGCCGACCTTCTGACGGGACCGCCTTGCGATGGTCCGACCTTGCGGCAGGCCGGCCTTCTCGTGGATGGGCCGGCTTCGTGGGGATACGCATCGGCGCCGTACCCGGGACGGGTACGGCGCCGATGTCACACACTCCCGGCCGTGCGGGACGGCCGAAGATCAGATGTGAATCAGATGACCTGGATGTTCGCGGCCTGCGGGCCCTTCTGGCCCTGGGTCACCTCGAACTCGACCCGCTGGTTCTCCTCCAGAGCCCGGTAGCCGGACATCTGGATCGCGGAGAAGTGGGCGAAAACGTCGGCGCCGCCGTCGTCCGGGGTGATGAACCCGAAGCCCTTGTCAGCGTTGAACCACTTCACAACACCGGTAACCATGCTCGTCTCCTCGACGATCGATCATTCCCGACCATTATGGACGGGAACGAGGTAATAAGACCCGCGTTCTGTGGGTCTCGTGCTGCCGTACTGATCGCCCGCACCGGACAAGCCCGGGTTACGACAAAGAGCGCCTGGGGCAGACTTCCCCACAGGCGCTCCTGAGTACTTGGGAACCAAACTGACAACGCGGGAAGCCTAGCACGCGAAAGCAGGTCCGGAAGTGCTCGGAGTACAAGTGGCGCGGCCTCCGAAAGGTGCCGTTCCGGACCGGAAGACACAGCTCGGAGGCCCTTTGACCACCCTCTTCGGGCAATCAGCACCATGATGGTCCCGGCCCACGATCGCCCGGTGGGGTCAATCATCGGTGTCGACACGGCCACCCGGATTCAACACCACCCGGGGCCAGTGAGAATCGGGTCAGCGAGACTCGGGGCCGTCAACGCCACCCGGGGTCAGCGGGACTCAGGGTTCAGGGCAGACGGGACTCGGGGTCAGCGGGACTCGGACGGGATCTCCTCGATCAGGGCCGCCAGGCCGGCTGCGTCCATCAGGTCGGCCGGGCGAACCGTGACCTGCTCCCGCACATAGTGGAAACCGGCCCGGACATGACGCACCGGCACACCGGCCAGGGAGGCCCAGGCGATCCGGTACGCCGACAGCTGAACCGCCGCCGCCTCCGCCTCGGCGCCGGTGGGTCGCCGGCCGGTCTTCCAGTCGATCACGTCGAACCGGCCGTCCGGATCGGCGTAGACCGCGTCCATCCGTCCCCGCACCACCACCCCGGCGACCGTCGTCGCGAACGGGACCTCCACCTCCACCGGGGTACGGTCCGCCCACTCCCCGGTCAGGAATGCGTCCTGCAGGGCCAGCAGTTCCTCGTCGTCGGCCGCGTCGTCGTCGGCCGCACCCGGCAGCTCGTCGATGTCGATCAGCCGGACCGCGCCGAACCGCTGCTCCAGCCAGGCGTGGAAGGCCGTGCCACGACGGGCCTGCGGCGCCGGGCGCTGCGGCAACGGGCGGCGCAACGACCGGGCCAGCGCCTGCGGATCCCGGCGCAGCACCACCAGCTGCGACACCGACAGATGCGCGGGCACCACCACCTCGATCGGCCCGTCCCGCCGGGACCGTTCCTCCCGCTCGGCCAGCAGCAGTTTCGCCTCCCGCCGCCACCTGTCGATGTCCGGATCCGCGGCCCCGGCCACCCGGTCCGCCGCCTCAGCCGCGACCAGCAGAGCCTCCCGCTCCGCCATCGGGACATTCGCCGCGGGAGAGGACAGCTCCGCCACCGGCACGTTCGGCGTGGGAGAGGACGGCTCCGCCACCGGGACGTTCGGCGCGGGTGGGGATGGTCGGCCGTCGGGCAGCGGCGGGTCGGGGGCGTGGTCGGTCACCCGTACCGGCGCAATCGGGTCTTGATCTTCTGGGTTTGCCAGACCGACCAGGTCGGCGGCCAAGCCGGCCCGGGCCGCCACCTCGGGGTCGGACGTCGCGAGGTCGGCGAAGGCCTCGGCCGCGGAGGCGTCCGGGTTCTCGATCATGCGGCGGATCAGGTCGGCGGCCGCCGCCATCGCCGGACGGCGCAGGCCCAGCGGGTCGGCCGGCCACTCGGCGGTCGGCACCACCTGGTCGCTCGGGTTGGTGTCACCCGGCGCCGGCTCCGGCGTCCAGGCCGCGACCACCCCGGCGCCGTCGTCACACGCTGCCCGGACCTCGTCGAGGAAGACCGACGGGCCGCGCGGGCGTTTCACCCCGTCACCCCACCAGTAGCCGGAACAGAGCAGCAGCCGCCGCGGCCGGGTCACCGCGACATAGGCCAGCCGCCGTTCCTCCCGCTCGTCGTGCTCCCGCCAGGAACGGGTGAAAGCGGACACCGCGCCGGCCACGTCCTTCTGCTCCAGCGCGTCCGACAGGTCCAGCGCCGGCAGGCCGTCCGCGTCACCGCGCAACGGGAACGGCAGCACCCCGATCCCGCCCAGGAAATGATCCGAGGACCGGGCCTGACCCGGCCAGACACCCTTGCACAGGCCGGCCACCGAGACCACGTCCCACTCCAGGCCCTTCGCCGCGTGCGCGGTCAGGATCTGCACCGCGCCCTCGACCACGTCGACCTGCCCCGGTTCCAGCCCCCGCTCCTCCTCCTCGGCGGCGGCCAGGAACGCCAGGAACCCGGCGACCGTGCCGGTCTCGTTCTCGCCGATGTAGCGGGTGGCGGCCTCGCCGAGCGCGTCCAGATGGCCCCGGGCCAGGCCGGCGTCACCCGCTGCCCAGCCACGGACCGCCACCTCGACGTCCAGGCCGATGGTCCGCTCGATGTCGGCGAGCAGGTCCGGAAGCTGCTGGTCCAGGCGGCGGCGCAGGGCGGCCAGCTCGCGGGCGAACTCCAGCAGACGCGGATGGCCGTCCGGCGAGTACAGCGCCGGTGGGCCCAGGTCGGCCATCGCCTCGACAAGCGTCGCGTCGTCCAGCCGGTCCGTCGAGACCGCCTCCTCCTCGCCGTCCGCGGAGGTGACCGCCCGGGCCGCGGCGATCTGCCGGGCGCGCCGGTGCAGGGCCACCAGATCGCGCGGGCCGATCCGCCAGCGGGCGCCGGTCAGCAGCCGCAACAGCGACGCCCCGTCGGCCGGATCGGCGAGCACCCGCAGTGTGCAGATCACATCCCGCACCTCCGGGGTGTCCAGCAGCCCGCCCAGGCCGACCACCTCGACCGGCAGGCCCCGGGCCCGCAGCGCCTCCTCGATCACCGGGATCTGACTGCGCACCCGGACCAGAACGGCGCTGGTCGGACGGCTCTCCAACGGGATCTCGCCCGGCTGCGCCGACGGCATCCCGGCCACCAGACGCCAGGCGGTCAGCATGGTGTCGGCGATCCAGCCGGCCTCCTCGGCGTACGTCGGGAGCAGCGCGCACGTCACCGTCCGGCCGCCCACCGCGGCGGCCACCCGCGGTGACGCCTCCAACTCGATCACCTGAGCGCGGGAGCGGAGTGCGGCCGAGATGGTGTTCGCCACGCTCAGGATCTCGGGGCGGTTCCGCCAGCTGCGGCTCAACGTCCGTACCCAAGCGGGATGCCCTTGACTGTCCCGGAACTCCTCCGGGAACCGCTCCAGCGTGCCCGCCGACGCGCCCCGCCAGCCGTAGATCGACTGGCACGGGTCACCGACCGCGGTCACCGGATGACCGCCGCCGAACAGGTTGTTCAGCATCGTCACCTGGGCGTGGCTGGTGTCCTGGTACTCGTCGAGCAGCACGATCCGGAACCGGCCGCGCTCGATCGCACCCACCTGCGGATGATCCCGGGCCACCAGCGCCGCCCGGGCCATCTGATCGCCGAAGTCCATCGCCTCCAGGTCGAGTTTGCGCTGCTCGTAGAGGCGGACCAGGGGCAGCAGGGTGAGCCGGCCCTGCTGGCGGCGCAACACCTCGGACACGTCCCGGTAGACCCGGCCGGGGAACTCCTGCACGTCCGCGAAGAACCGGCCGGTCCACGCGGCCAGCTCGTCCGGGCCGACCAGGTGCTCGGCCAGCTCGGCGGAGAGCGCCAGCACGTCGTCGGTCACCGTGCCCGGGGCGCGGTTCAGGCCGGTCATCTCACCGGTGTACGTCCGGACCAGCGAATCCACGATCTGCCAGCGGGCCGCCTCGGTCAGCAGCCGGGCCGACGGTTCGAACCCCGCCCGCAGGCCGTGCTCGGTGACGACCCGGGCGGCGTACGCGTGATAGGTCGACACCGTCGCCTCACCAGCCAGCGCGTCGTCCCGGCCCAGCCGGCTCGCCAGCTGGCTCAACCTGGTCCGCACCCGGTGCGACAGCTCGCCCGCCGCCTTCCGGGTGAACGTCAGGCCGAGGATCTCGCCGGGATGGGCGTAACCGTTCGCGACCAGCCACACCACCCGCGACGCCATCGTCTCCGTCTTGCCCGAACCGGCGCCCGCCACCACCAGCAGCGGCTCCACCGGCGCGGCGATGATCGACTCCTGCTCCGGCGTCGGCAACGGCAGCCGCAACAACAGAGCCAGCTCACGCGGCGTGAACCGGGGCCCCCTTCCCGTCATGACGGCTCCACCACCTGCCGGCCCTTACCGGAGATCGGGCAGCTCGTCCGGACCGGGCAGACCCGGCACCGGCTGTTCGCCACCGCCGAGA
Organism: Actinoplanes couchii; assembly: GCF_016862075.1. Taxonomy (GTDB): domain Bacteria; phylum Actinomycetota; class Actinomycetes; order Mycobacteriales; family Micromonosporaceae; genus Actinoplanes; species Actinoplanes couchii. The sequence goes on from NZ_BOMG01000035.1 coordinate 207,482, forward strand.
ACGTCGACGCCGCCATCGCCGCCGCCGTCCGGCGCACCATCCCGTCCGCCCACTGCGGATCGGACACCTCCGTCAACGGCAACTGCATCTGCTCCCGGGCATCCTTCCCCGGGCCCAACTGCACCAGCGCCGCCCCGCCCGAATCCCGGCCCCAATCGCCGAACGCGCCCGCGTCGACAGCCGCCTGATAGCCGCCGAGCTGCGCGTTCTCCGCCACGTCAGCAGTCGAGACCGCGGTCGTCCGGCCCGTCTTCAAGTCGATCACGACCAGACGGCCCTCCTCGTCCACCTCCAGCCGATCCACCCGGCCGGTCAACTGGATCGGATTCCGCTCGTCCTCCAACATCACGGTGAACTCGTGCTCGATCGCCAGCAGCCGCCTCGGGTTCACCGCCAGCCAGCGCAACAACTTGTCCACCATCGCCTGCGCCCGCTCCTGCTCCGGCCCGGCCAGCCACTGCGCGGCCAGCTCGATCGACGGGAACCTGGCCGACACGTACTCCACCAGCTTCTCCCGGTCCGCGTTCGCGTCCTCCGCCAGCATCGCCGCCGCGTGCACCAGGTTGCCGATCCCCTGCGCCGGGCCGGCCGGGGCCGCGCCGCCGTGCCGCTCCAGCAACCAGCGCAAGCTGCAGCGGAGTGCGCTCTCCATCGACGACGGGGTCACCTTGACCGGTCTGCCCTCGTCGACCAGCGGGCGGTCGTCGGAGAGCGGACGCAAACCCCACCATTCGTCCGGATGCGCCCCTGGCACTCCGGCCGCGGCGAGACGTGCCAACTCGGCGGCGGCGGCGCGCTTCCGGCTCGGCGATTCATTGACCCCAATTACTACGGTACGGAGTTCAGCCACCAGCGAGGCGAGGGTCAACGCCCGGGGCGGGCGACCCGCCGGAAGTTCCCCTTCGACGTCATCTGCCTCGTCGGCGGCGCCCGGACCCGCGAAGTCATCGCCCTCCGGTTCCGGTGGGCCGACTGCTTCCATGGCGCCGATCGCTTTCATGGCGGCGCCTGCTTTCGCGACGTCACTTCTTTCCGCTACGCCAATCGTCCCCATGGCGTCGTCCGCTTCCGGGACGTCACTTCTTTCCGCTACGCCAATCGTCCCCGTGGCGTCGTCTGCTTCCGGGACGTCACCTGATTCCGGGACGTCATCGGTTTTGTCTGGGGCGCCGATCCCTTTCTTCTTCGCATTCCTTTTTGCGGCGGCATGCCCGGAGTGGGGGTTCGTCTGCTTTGCTTGGTCAAGCAGCGACTCCTCGACCGAAATATCGCTTATTTCCGGCAAATCGGCACGATCCACTGTCCCTTCACGGCTCGTCACGCTGTCCGAAGCCACCATGTGGTCCACGGCGGAAGGGCTAGAGCCCAAGCCGCCGCTGCGAAGGAGATCCGGAGCGGACGGGGCACCGGGAGGGCCGGTGTCCCATGGGTCGAGGTCCAGGTCGGAGCCTTGGCCAGAGCCCTGACCTGGGCCTGAGATCGGGCCGTGGTCAACACCTGTGGCCGGACCCTGGTCAGAATCCGAGGTCGGGCCGTGACCGGGACGCAGCGTGGGGCCCTGGCCGGGACCTGAAGTCGGGCCCGGCATGGAACCCTGGCCGGGACCTGAAGTCGGGCCTGGTGTGGGGCCCTGGTTGGGACCTGAAGTCGGGCCTGGATTCGGGTTCTCGTCGGGGGGTGGTGGGGGGAGGCCGTCGGGGCCGTCGCCGGGGCGGCGTAGAGGGGTGGCCAGTTCGGTCAGGAAGCGGCTTGGTTGTTCCTCGCCCAGCTGGCCTCCCACTCCGGCTGAGGAGACTGCGGTGGCTATCAGGCGGTGGCGGGCTCGGGTTGCCGCTACGTAGAAGAGGCGGCGTTCCTCGTCCAGCAGGGCCGAGGTTTCGGCGATGATCGCTTCCGGGCCGGAGGCGGGGCGGCCCGCCAGGAAGTCCACCAGGCGTTCCGAGCCCAGGAGGCTGCCCCGCAAGCGCAGGTCCGGCCAGATGCCCTCCTGGACTCCGGCCAGGATCACCACGTCCCACTCCAGGCCCTTCGCGGCGTGGGCGGTCAGCAGGCGGACGGCCTCGCCACGGTCCGCGCTCGGGGCTATCGAGTCGGCGGGAAGTTCCTGGCCCAGGACGTGGTCCAGGAACACGCCCACACCCGCACCCGGCAGGCGGTCGGTGAAACGGGCCGCCGCGTCGAACAGGACCACCATCGCGTCCAGGTCACGGTCGGCGGCCTCGGAACGCCACTCCCGGGCCCGGCCCGAATCACGCTGGTCCGGCATCGGGACGTTTCCCGTACTCATCGCGAACCAGCGGTCGTGCAGACCGCTCTCCCGCCAGACCGTCCACAGGACCTGCTCGGCGGAAGCACCCGGAACCCCGGCCGCCTCCCGGGCCACCGTGATCAACCGGGCGATCGTCTGAGCCGGGCGGGCCCAGCGGCGTTCGACCATGTCCAGGCCCGCCGGATCACGGACCGCGTCCACCAGCAGCGCACCCGACGGTCGACGGTCACCGGCCGCCACCGCGAGCGCCCGCAACCCCTGCCGCAGCCGCCTCTCCGCCAATGGGTCGGCACCGCCGAGCGGCGAATGCAGCAGCGCGACGGCCGACTCCTCGGTCAGCGCCGCCGGATCGATCGCACACCGCAGCAGCAACAGGAACGGTGCCACCGCCGGTTGGAGATGCAACGGCAGATCCTCGGGATGAATCACGGTCGGCACCCCGGTGGCGGCGAGAGCCCGCAGCACCGAAGGCTGCTGCAGAGTCGCGGACCGCATCAGAACCGCCATCCGGGACCACGGAACGCCGTAGAGCAGGTGCGCCTCACGCAGCACGTGCGCGATGTAGGCGGACTCCCCCGCCGTCGACCGGAACGTCCGCACCACCGCGTCCGGCACCAGCCCGAACGCCACGTCCCTACCAACACCACCCGATCGACCAGCGGCACCGGACGCACCATCGGCCTCGCCGTCAGCGGCCGCCGTCTCGCCCACGATCGACGACCCACTCACGATCGCCGTCTCGCCTACGCCTGCCGTCTCACTCGCGGCCGTCGTCTCGGCCGTGGCCATTGCCTCACCCGCGGTAGCCGTCTCACCTGCGGCCACTGCCTCACCCGCGGTCGTGGTCTCACCTGCGGTCGCTGTCTCGCTTGTGTTAGCCGAAGGAGCGCGGGACGCCGATGAGGAGGAATCCGTCGATGGCTGTGGGGATCGGCGCGCCCCTTCCTCGCTGGATCCGGGCGTGGAGGGTGCCGATGGCCGGGACGAGCCGTGGGAAGGCCGGCCAGGCGTGCCCTCCGGCGAGGTCGCGGGTGTGTGCGGATCGGAGGGGCCGGCAGGTGTCTCGGGCGGACTCGACACGGGCACGGGGAACAAACCAGGCGCGGATGGACCCGGCGATCCGGGGCCGGACATGGCAGGCGAGCCGGGCGCGGGTGCGGTGGACGAGCCAGGCGCGGCGGCAGTAGGCGAATCGAGTGCGGACGCGGTGGGCGAGTCAGGTGAAGGTGGAACCGAAGAAGGCTCGTTGGAAGTCGGTGCGGTGGAAATGGGTGTGGTGGAGGTCGGTGCGGTCGTGGAGGTCGGTGCGGTCGTGGAGGTCGGCGAGGTGAAAGCCGACTCGTTGGTGGTGAGGGCGGTGGGGACGGACGTCGTCGGCGGCAGGGTGGAGGCGGGCGCGGGCGGCTCGGGCGAAGTCGGCGCGGGCGCGGGCGGCTCGGGCGAAGTCGGCGCGGGCGCGGGCGGCTCGGGCGAAG
>NZ_BOMG01000036.1 GCF_016862075.1 Actinoplanes couchii
CGCGGGCGCGGGCGGCTCGGGCGAAGTCGGCGCGGGCGCGGGCGGCTCGGGCGAAGTCGGCGCGGGCGCGGGCGGCTCGGGCGAAGTCGGTGTGGTGGGGGGTGGAGGTGTGGGGGTGGGTGGGTGCATGGCTCGGTGGGCTGTGGGGCCCCTCATGCGGCGGGAGACTCTGGTGGTGGCTGTCAGTAGGGGTGGGGCCGCTCGGTAGTTGGTGTGCAGAACCACTGTTTCGGCTGGGGTGCCGGAGACTCTGCGGAACGTTGACGGGAACGTTGTTGCCGCTGTGGGGTCTGCGCCTCGGAAGCCGTAGATCGAGGAGTCGGGGTCTGCGAAGGCCACCACCGGCTTTCCGCCTCCGGTCACCAGTTTCAGCAGCTCCATCTGGGCCGGGTCGGTCTCGGCCAGCTCGTCCACGTAGACGTGGGCCAGGCGGCGGCGCTCGGACTCCAGCAACGCCGGGTCGTCGGACAGCAGGCCGGAGGCTGCTCGGACCAGCTCTGCCGGGTCGTATGCCGTCGAACCCCGGGTTGTCACATCCCTCAAGGCCAGGACCGCCACATATTCCCTCAGGAAACGGGCCGCGGCCGGCCAGTCGTCCCGGCCCAGGCGCTCGCCCAGGCGGGCCAGCTCGACCGGGCCGACGCCCCGCTCCGCCGACCTCTGCATCAGGTCTCTCAGCTGCTGGGCGAACGCCCTGGTGGGCAGGGCCGGGCGTAGGGCATCCGGCCAGCCGATCTGGTCGGGGGCCTCCGGGTCGCCGACCGCGGACAGCAGCTCTCGGATGATCAGGTCCTGCTCGGGGCCGGTCAGCAGGCGGGGGGACGGCTCGCCCCGCTCGGCGGCGGCCCGGCGGAGGAGACCGAACGCGTAGGCGTGGAAGGTCCGGACCAGCGGCTCGTGGACTATGCGGCCGGGCTCGTCGGCCACCCGGGCCTCGATGCGGTCGCGCAACGCTGCGGCGCTGCGGCGGCCGAACGTGAGCACCAGGACCCGCTCCGGGTCGACGCCCTCGGTGATGCGGGCGGCGACCGACTCGACCAGGACCGAGGTCTTGCCGGTGCCGGGACCGCCGAGCACCAGCAGGGGGCCGGTGGTGTGGGCGATGACGCGGCGCTGGACCGGGTCGGCCGGCAGCTCGGGCAGCACCGGGCGGGGGCGCCGGACCAGGCGGTAACTCGCGGGCCGGCGCACCGGAGGAGTAGGGACCGGCGTGCTCACGGCATCTATGAGAGCACGCCGGTACGACGTTATTTCCGGCCAGCGGCCGCCCGGCCCGCTTCCGTGGTGACTTGTGGCGCGGATCGCACCGCGCGAGCAGCGAGCCGGAGCCGGGCGAAGAGGGTGAGCGGCAGGTGGCCCGGGCCAAAGCGAGGCAAGGTTGGCAAAGTAGGGCGAGGCTGCGCAAAGCCGGCAAGGCGTGACCGGGCCAAGGTAGGGCAGAGCAAGGCGGGGCGAGGTGGACCCGGGCAAGGTAGGGCGGAGGCGGAGCAAGGTGGGGTGAAGCGAGGTAGGGCCGGCTGGGACAAGGCAGGGTGGGTGGCCGGGACCACCGCATCCCGCCCGGCGGTCGCGGGGTGGCCTGGAGTGGGGCCTGCCTCGCGTGATGCCACGGGAGAGGTGGTTCGGCGAAGGGCCCCGGACTCGTACCGGAAGAGGCTATTGATCTGCGGGGCTGGCCGTTCCGGACGCCGCACCGGAAGGGGACCGCGGACCTGCCGCCAGCGTCGTCTCGATCAGGTTCACCGCCTCGGGGACCGTGCGGGCGACCAGCAGCAGGTCCATCGCCGCGGGGCGGACGAACTTCTGGTCGACCAGGGTGCCGAGCCAGGTGACCAGGCCGTCGTAGAAGCCGTCCGGGTCGAGCAGGATCAGCGGCTTGCGGTGCACGTCCAGGGTGGCGGTGGTCCAGACCTCGAACAGCTCGTCCAGGGTGCCGAGGCCACCGGGGAGGGTGATGAAGGCGTCCGAGCGGTCGATCATCACGGTTTTCCGGTCGGCCATGTCGCCGGTGATCACCAGCTCGCCGGAGGCCTCGTCGGCCACCTCCAGGTCGACCAGGCACTGCGGGATGATGCCGAGGGTGTGGCCGCCGGCCGCGCGGGCGCCTTCGGTGACGGTGCCCATCATGCCGACCCGGCCGCCGCCGGAGACCAGGGTGTGACCACGTTCGGCCAGGACCCGGCCGGTCTCGGTGGCCAGGTCGAGCCAGCGCTGTTCGAGGGTGGTGGAGGAGGCGCAGAAGACACAGATCGCGGCCAACGTCACTCCTGCTCGTGGGACTGGTCGGCGTCCATGATGATCCGGACGGCCTCGGCGACGTCGTCGGTGACCTGGATCAGGTCGAGGTCCGCGGCGCTGATCTTGCCGTCGTCGAGCATCCGGTGCTTCATCCAGTCCAGGAGGCCACCCCAGTACTCGGTGCCCATCAGGATCACCGGGAAGCGGGTCACCTTCTTCGTCTGGACCAGGGTGATCGCCTCGAACAGCTCGTCGAGGGTGCCGAAACCGCCGGGGAGGACCACGAAGGCCTGCGCGTACTTCACGAACATGGTCTTGCGGACGAAGAAGTAGCGGAAGTCGATGCCGACGTCGACCCAGTGGTTGAGGCCCTGCTCGAACGGCAGCTCGATGCCGAGGCCGACGGAGAGCCCGCCGGCTTCGGTGACACCGCGGTTGGCCGCCTCCATCACGCCGGGACCACCGCCGGTGATCACCGCGTAGCCCTGCTCGGCGAGGGCGGCGCCGAGGCTCTCGGCCAGCTCGCACTCGTAGCTGTCCGGAGCGCTACGGGCCGAGCCGAAGACGCTCACCGCGGGCGGCAGGTCGGCGAGGGTGTCGAAGCCCTCGACGAACTCGGACAGGATCCGCAGTGCTCGCCAGGCGTCCTTGGTCTTCCACTCGTCCCGGTTCTGCGAGTCGAGCAGTTTCTGATCGGCGGTGCTCGGCGGGATCGAGTCACGACGCAGGGTGACCGCCCCGCGGTGACGCTCCCGGGGTCGCCCGTTGGTGCTGTCCGTCATGCCACAAAGGTAGTGCGGCCGCTCAGCACCCGGTGAATAACCGGGTCGGTTTCGGTAAGAGGATTGCGAGCAGTCGACCTTTTTGCCAGATTGGAGCAACCAATCGGGCTCCCCACGAAGGAGCGGCCAACGTGACGAATCGACATCAACGCCTCAGGATGCAGCATCGGATCCGTCTGGTGCTGGAGGAGCGGCGTGCGGCTCGCGACGCCGAACCCGCTGTGGACCTGGAGGTGACGATGGAGATCCCGCCTCCACAGCGCGTGGTGGAGGGGTTCCCTTACGGCGCCAGCCAGCGGTAAAGGGTGGCCACGCCGTCGCGGATCTTGCCGATCTCGACGTGCTCGTCGGGCGCGTGCGCCAGCGACGGGTCGCCGGGGCCGTAGTTCAGGGCCGGGATGCCGAGGGCGGCGAACCGGGCCACGTCGGTCCAGCCCAGCTTGCCGGCCGGCTCGATGCCGACGGCGGCCATGAACTCGCGGGCCGGCGCCGCGTCCAGCCCGGGCAGGGCGCCGGGGGCCGAGTCGGTGACCTCCAGCTCGTAGCCCTCGAAGACCTGCTGCAGGTGGGCCAGGGCCTGCTTCTCCGAGCGGTCCGGGGCGAACCGCAGGTTGACGTCGACCACACACTCGTCGGGCACCACGTTGCCGGCCACCCCGCCGGAGATGCTGACCGCGCTCAGGCCCTCCCGATAGGTGCAGCCGTCGATGGTGACGGTCCGCGGGCGGTAGTCCTCCAGCCGGCGCAGCACGTCAGCGGCGGCGTGGATGGCGTTCACCCCGCGCCACGAGCGGGCGGTGTGCGCCCGGCGGCCCTTGGTGCGCAGCCGGACCCGCATGGTGCCCTGGCAGCCGGCCTCGACCGCGCCGTACGTCGGTTCGAGCAGCACCGCGAAGTCGCCGCGCAGCCACTTGGGGTGCTCGGCGGCGACCAGGTTGAGCCCGTTGAACTCGGACTCGATCTCCTCGGACTCGTAGAAGAGGTAGGTCACGTCGTAGATCGGATCGGGCAGCGTGACGGCCAGGTGCAGGGCGAGCGCGACGCCGCCCTTCATGTCCGAGGTGCCGCAGCCGTAGATCAGGTCGTCGACGACGGTGGACGGGAAGTTGCCGCTGATCGGGACGGTGTCCAGGTGGCCGGCGAGGATCACCCGCTGTTCGCGGCCCAGCTTGGTGCGCGCCATCACGGTGTTGCCGAGGCGGCGGACGCTCAGGTGGCTCACCGAGCGGAGGACGTCCTCGACGCAGTCGGCGATCACCTTCTCGTCGCGGGACACGGACTCGACGTCGACCAGGGCGCGGGTCAACACGACCGGGTCGACCAGCACGTCCGGGGTAAGCGGGTTGGCCATGTCCGCACCATACCGGGGTGTCGCGACGCTCCTGAGGGCTCATCGGGCCTCCGGTAGGGTTCGGGTCGTGGAAACCGCGATCTCGACCTCGCCCGCCTGGGGCATCGGCCTCGCCACCGTGACCGCTGAGGGTCAGGTGCTGGACACCTGGTTCCCGGCCGGGTTCCTGGGCCTCGGCGAGGAGCCCGCCGACCTGCCGGTGCTCCCGGCCGGGCTGACCGGCCCGAAGCTTCTGCCCGGATTGAGCACGGTCGAGGTCCGCACCGTGATCAAATCGCTGGCCGACCCGATCGCCGACGCGTCCGAGGCCTACCTGCGCCTGCACCTGCTGTCGCACCGGCTGGTCCGGCCGAACGAGCTGAACCTGGACGGCGTCTTCGGCAAGCTCGCCAACGTGGCCTGGACCTCGGCCGGCCCGGTGCCGCCGGAGAAGGTCGACGAGCTGCGCTTCCTGGAGCGCGCCGCGGGCCGTCAGCTCAGCGTCTTCGGAGTGGACAAGTTCCCGCGGATGACCGATTACGTGGTGCCGTCGGGGGTGCGGATCGCCGACGCCGACCGGGTTCGGCTGGGCGCCTACCTGGCTCCGGGCACCACTGTCATGCAGGAGGGATTCGTCAACTTCAACGCCGGCACGCTGGGCACCTCGATGGTCGAGGGCCGGATCGTGCAGGGTGTGGTGGTCGGCGACGGCTCGGACATCGGCGGCGGTTCGTCGATCATGGGCACCCTGTCCGGCGGCGGCAAGGCGAAGATCCGGATCGGCGAGCGCAGCCTGCTCGGCGCGAACGCGGGTGTCGGCATCTCGCTCGGTGACGACTGTGTGGTCGAGGCGGGCGTCTACATCACCGCCGCGTCGAAGATCGCACTGCCCGACGGTCGTGTGGTGAAGGCCATCGAGCTGTCCGGTGTGAACAATCTCCTGTTCTGGCGGAACTCGCTGTCCGGGGCGCTGGAGGCGAAGCCGCGCAAGGGCACCGGGATCGAGCTGAACAGCGCTCTGCACGCTAACGACTGAGTAGTGCATCGGCGGCCGCTGTTCTTACAGCGGCCGTCAGTGTCTCCAGGGTTGTCGACTTGATCCGCCAGTACTGCCAGTAGAGCGGGACGTCGAGGTAACGACCTGGTCGAATGTCTACGACATGTCCGCTTTCAATGGCATTTATGGCGTCCTGCTCGTAAAGCATCCCCCACCCCAGGCCGAGCCTCAGCGCCCGATTGAACGGCGCGGTCGCCGGGATGTAGTGGACCGGCGGGTCGTACCGGGCGGTCATGAACCGGTGCTGCAGCCGGTCCTTGCGGTTGTAGACGAGCACCGGCGCGGTGTGCAGATCACTCGCGTCGAACCCGGGTGCGGCCACCGCGAGGTACCGCATCACCCCGAGCCGCTCCACCCGGCAGCCCTGCACCGGCACGTGCTCGGAGGTCACCGCCGCCATCACGGCACCGCTGCGCAGCAGATCGGTGGTGTGTTCCTGGTCATCGGTGTGCAGTTCGAAGAGCACCCCGGGCATCTCGGTGAGCACCGGCAGGAACCAGCTGTCCAGCGAGTCGGCGTTGACCACCACCGAGAGACGGTGGGTGTCGGCGCCCAGTGCCTCCCGCTCCAGCAGCTCCACCTGGTGGGCGAACCGGAGCAGCGCCTCGCCGGCGGTGGTCGCCACGCACGGTTTGGCCCGGCGCACCAGCACCTGGCCGACGGTCTGCTCGAGCGCCTTGATCCGCTGGCTGACCGCGGACGGGGTGACGTGCAGCACCCGGGCCGCCGCCTCGAAACTACCCTGCTCGACGACCGCCTGGAAGGTCGTCAACTGCGTCTGATCCACGTTAGGGAAACTAATCCATCGTCAGAATGATTAGCTTCAGTTGTGCCGGGACGGACCTTAGCGTCAGGGCATGCTCTCCTCCGCCATCGCCGGATTCATCGCCTCGGCCGTCCTGATCATCGCGATCGGGGCCCAGAACGCGTTCGTCCTGCGCCAGGGCCTGCGCCGGGAACACGTACTCCCGGTGGTCCTGACCTGCGCTCTGTCCGATCTGGCCCTGATTTCCGCGGGCATCGCCGGGCTCGGTGCGGTGCTCAACGCGCACCCCGCGCTGATCACCGCGATCCGGTGGGCGGGAGCGGCGTTCCTGCTCGGTTACGCGGTGCTGGCGGCCCGCCGGGCGGTGCGCCCCTCGTCGATGGAGGCGGCGGCCCGGACGCCCACCACGCTGCGGGCCACTCTGCTCACCTGCCTCGCGCTGACCTACCTGAACCCGCACGTCTACCTGGACACGGTGCTGCTGCTCGGCTCGGTGGCACAGCAGCACCCGGACCGCTGGGCGTTCGGTCTCGGAGCCGCCGGCGCCAGCCTGACCTGGTTCTTCTCGCTCGGGCTCGGGGCCCGCTGGCTGGCTCCGGTGCTGGCCCGGCCGGCCGCGTGGCGGGTGCTCGACGGTTCGATCGCGGTCGTGATGGCGGTTCTCGGTGTGACCCTGATCGTGCAAGCTTGACTCTCAACCAGGTCGAGACACCAGGGTTCGGTGACGTGGAGAGTTTGACGGGCATCGGTGCGGCATCGCGGGCGAGTGGGCTCAGCGTCAGCGCGCTGCGGTTCTACGACAGTGCGGGCGTGCTGGTCCCCGCCGCGGTCGACCCGTCGACCGGCTATCGGCGCTACACCGGCGAGCAGGTCAAGGCGGCCCGGCTGATCGCCGGTCTGCGGCGGGTGGGCATGCCGGTCGCCGAGATCGCCGAGGTGGTCAAAGACCTTCCCAACCCTTCTGCGGTACGGGTGAGGTTGGACAACCACCTGACCAGGCTGGAGTCGGGGCTGGCCGACGCCAAGCGTGAGCTTCTCCGCCTGCACACCCTGATCGATCTGGAGGAGAAGCTGATGACCCGGGTCACGCTCAACGCTGCCGACCTGTCCGCCGCCCTGTCCTCGGTGATGTTCGCCGGGGCCGATTCCGCCGACCCCATCCCAGCCGGGGTGCTGTTCGAGACCGGCGACGGCACGGTCACGCTGGTCGCCACCGATCGGTACCGGATGGCGGTGGCCACCGCGCCCGCGATCGTGGAGGGCACAGCCGCCCGGCTGTTCCTGCCGCTGGCGTTCGCCGAGCGGCTGCGCGCGTTCCGTGGCGGGCCGATCGTCCTCGACCTGGACCCGGGGCTGGTCACCGCGCAGGCCGGCGACACGGTCGTCGAGGACGAGCCGATCGACATGGAGTTCCCAGACTATCAGCGGCTGATCAGTCCCGGCCCGGCGGCCCGGCGGATCACGGTCGGCACCGACGAGCTGCGCGAGCTGATCGCCACCGGGCCGGCGGTCGACCGGGAGTTCCCGCTCGCGGTCCTCAGCCTCGATCCGGCGGCCGGGCTGCGGGCCGTCGGCGCCGACGAGTGGGCCGCCGACACCGGCCGGCACATCGCGCTGAACCGGGAGTTCCTGCTCCAGGCGCTGGCCGCGGGCGGGTCCGGTCAGCTGGTGCTGGAGCTCGACGGGCCGGTCCTGCCACTGATGATCCGGCCGGTCGGCGCGGAGTCCCATTTCTCGCTACTCATGCCGGTGCGTCACTAGCGGATTCGGTGTGGACGCGGGTTCTGGTAACCGTTCAGCCACAGTCCGGCACCGGTCCTGGAAAGGCGGTGGGATCGAGTCGCTGCTGGGGATCGGTTCCCGCTACTTTCGGTCCGTGCGCAGCAACCGGCAGGGGGAAGAGCTCAACGCCGCGGCTACCGGCGCCTCCATGACCGGGTGGGAATTCGCCTGGCTGGACGGCCTGGCCGTGGCGTCCGAGCCGTCGTGGTCGTACCTGGAACTGGCCCGCCTCCTGGTGCGCCGGTCGTTCAGCGTGCTCGACCTCGACACCGGCGGCGGCGAGCTGCTCGCCGAGCTGGCCCCGCTCCCGCCGCACGCCGTCGCGGTCGAGACGTGGGCCCGCAACACACCCGCCGCCCGGGAGCGGCTGGCGCCCTTCGGGGTTCCGGTGCTCACCGAGATGCCGTCCGAGGAGAACGAGTTCGATCTCGTCCTCAGCCGGCACGGGCGGCTGCCCGCCGCCGACATCGCCCGTCTGCTCAAGCCCGGCGGCACGCTGCTCACCCAGCAGGTCGGCAGTGACGACCTGGCCGAGCTGAACACCGCGCTCGGCGCCCCGCCCCCGCATCCACGCCGCTGGGACGCCGAGGTCGCCGTCAACGCGCTGCAGGCGGCCGGGCTGCGGGTCACCGACGTGCGCGAGGAGCACCCGTTGCTCACCTTCCGCGACATCACGGCGGTCGTCCACCACCTGCGCACCGTGCCCTGGCAGATCAGGGACTTCACCCCGCTGCGGTACGAGCGGGAGCTGGCCCGGTTGACCGCCGTCATCCGGGCTCGGGGCGAATTCGCGGTGCGGGCCCACCGGTTCCTGGTCCAGGCCGAGCGCTCGACAGAGGCGTAAGGCGTAAGCCTCTTTCAGGGGAACGGTGTCGACACTTTCGGGTCCGTTCACCGGAAATTGTTCTGCACTCCCCGTGAAAACCGGGGACACCATTCACGTTCGACCCCGGATTTCGGCGGAATCGGGCGCTCCCGCACAGATCTTGACCGGGCCCGGGCTTGCCTCGCCGACCGATCGGTGCAGCCAGGACGTCATTGCTGGTCAAGCTCCGAACCCGCGATCTTCACCGGGCCCACGCTGATCGACATATCGGCCGTCTTCACCCCTCCGGGTTAGCCGGGACGGCCCGGTTCGGGCACCGTCCCGCCCGCAACAGGCCGACGGGTCGGCCGATCGCCGCCGTTCCCCCGGCTCCGCCATCTTTGTCGCAGCACCGGGTGACCTCGACGGCCCCGGGCACACCCGTTCAACGACGTGCACCCCGATTCAGTCGCTCCCGACTCGTCCGGGTGTCGCACTCGCATAAGCGTTCCCGGAGGAACATTCCCATGCGTAAATTCACCAAGCGCTCCGCCGCCCTTGCCGCCGCCGGTGTCGTGGCGATCGGTGGGGCCGGCGCCGCCTACGCCGCCTGGAGCCTCAGCGGATCCGGCAGCGCCTCGGCCTCGGCGGGCACCGTGGTACCGCTGGCGGTCACCGGTGCGAGCACGACTCCGCTGGTCCCGGGCAGCACCAGCGACGTGAAGATCACCGTCGTCAACAAGAACCGGTTCCCGGTCCTGATCAAGACGGTCGTGTTCGAGGGCTTCACCAGCAGCACGAAGAACTGCGACGGCCGGAACATCGAGCAGAACACGAAGGCCGGCATCCCCAGCGGGATCGTGGTCCCGGCCGCTCCCGCTAGCGGGTCGGTCACGTTCGACTTCACCTTCGCCAACTCGCTGGTGATGTCCAGCAACCCGTCGGAGGACTGCAAGAACGCCAAGTTCTCGTTCACCACCCGGGTCGGGGCGGAAAGCCATTCCAGCAGCGTCAGCAACCCGGGCGGCACCGGCAACCCCGGCGGCTCGGGCAACGGCGGCGGCTCGGGCAACGGCGGCGGCTCGGGCAACGGCGGCGGCTCGGGCAACGGCGGCGGCTCGGGCAACGGCGGCGGTCCGGGTAACGGCGGCGGCTCCAACCACCCGAAGAGCCTTCTCGGCGAGTCCGAGCCGGCGGCTTCCTGACCTTCTCGCGGGACCGGGGGCACCGTCCGCCTCCGGTCCCGTTCGTGTCTCGAGCAGAGAGGGGCGGAGCTGTGCGGAAAGCCAAATCGGCGCTGGCCGTGGTGATCGCGGTGGCGCTCGTCGCCGTCGGGGGCGCCGCCTGGGCCCTGTGGAGTGTCGGCGGGAAGGGCAACGCGACCGCGCGCGGCGGCACCGTGATCGAACTCCTCGCGGCGGGCCGCCCCGATCCCGGGACGCCGCTGTACCCCGGCGCCGGCCTGGACCTCCTGGTCATGGTCCGCAACGACAACACGTTCCCGGTGCGGGTGGACCGGATCCGGCCGGGTTCGGCCACCGCCACCGCCGACGACAAGCACCGGAAGGCGGGCTGCCTCCGGACCGGGGTCTCACTGAGCAGGCCGGTCTACAGCGTCGCCCTGGACATCGCCCCCGACTCCAGCGCCAACGTCCTGCTACCGGCCGCGGTCCGCATGACCGACGACTCCGACTCGGCCTGCCAGGGCGCCACCTTCACCCTGCCATTGACCTTGACCGGGCGCAGCGATGCGTAGCCGCCTCTCCACAGTCACAGCATTCGCCCGCCGCCACCTCCCGGCGATCACGGTCATCGGCCGCCGCCGACCTCCGGCCACCACCGGCGCCGGGAGCCGACTTCCGGTCGTCGCGGGACTTGGGCGTAGCCGGCTTCTGGCGGTTGCGGGCATTGTGGCCGTTCTCGCTGGGCTCGTGGCCGGCACCCGGCCTGAGGTGCGGCCGGTCGAGCGGGCCACCTATTCGTTCGAGGTGAACGGAACCTCCATGTCAGACCTGATTCCGGGCTCGGTCCGGCGAACCACGGTGACCATCAGCAACCCCTACCCGTTCGCGATCACGGTGCGGCGGATCGAGGCCCGGGTCGCCGGGAGTTCCCGATGGCGGTGCCGTCCGACCGGTACCAATCTGCGGATCGGGCCCTACCTCGGTCGGTTGCCGCTGTGGGTTCCGGCCCGAGGGCGGGCCACCGCCGGAGAGTTCGAGGTGCGAATGCCGGACACCGTCGCCGACGCCTGCCAGCGGACCACGTTCCGCCTCGCCTTCACCGCCCGAGCCGTCGAGACAAAGCCCCACAAAACCACCACCGCTTCCGCAGTACGCGTGAAACCCCGCACCGCACACGACGCCGACACAACTCGGGGTGCCGGGGTGGAGCGGTGAGGCGGCGTATCGGGGCGGGGATCGTCGTGGCCGGGGCCGTCGGAGTTGTCGCTGTGGGCAGCGGGCTCACCGCCTCGGCGAACTGGTCGGTGGGTACCGACTCAGGCGTCGCGATCACCGCCGGTGATCGCCTTCCGCGGGTTGCCGAGCCGAAGGTGGTGCTCACCGCGGATGGCGCGCCGAAGATCAGCTGGCGGGCGGTCCGGTTCTCGTCCGGAGCACCGGTCGGTGGATACGCCGTCTTCCGGCACACGCGCGACGACAAGGCCAGCAAGAACCGGGACCAGAGCAAGGCAGGCGGGGACCGGACGAAGACGGACGGGGACCGGACCGAGGAGACCCGCGGGGACCAGGCCGAGACGGGCGGGGATCAGGCCGAGAGCCGTGCGGACCAGACGGCGACGGGTGGGAACCAGAGCGCGGGCGGCGGGGGCGGGACTGAGGTCTGCCGGGTTCCGGCGGCCACGCTGAGCTGCGTGGATGGTTCGGTGCGGGCGGGGAGCACGGTGGCCTACACGGTTCGGGCGGTGGCCGGGCAGCGGTGGAGCGGGCCGAACGGGCCGCTCAGTGACCGGATCACCGTGCCAGCGGAGAAGACCCTGGATCAGGCCACCAGGAAGACCGAGGAGACCACGGCGCAGAAGCGCGATCCGGCCCAGGAGAAGAGCGCCGAACCGCGGAAGGACAGCGGCAGCGGGACCGGCGACGACGGGCCTCAGCCGAGCGCGTCGGTCACCCCGGGGCCGAGTGCCGAGCCGCCCGCGGCCAGTCCGCCGGCGCATTCGTCCCCGTCGCCGGATTCGTCATCGGCCGAGTCGTCCGGCGGAGGTGACGTCTAGCGATCCGGCTCCGCTGATCTTCCGAAGCGGTCACCCCGCGGGGGTAATCCGTATGGGCAGACCTGTCCGATTTATGCGCTGGAAGGGCGTACGGAAAACCGATCACATCGGACATCTCTATCGGGGAACGTTGTATGAGCGCCGAACCCGGCATCATTCTCACCGGCCTTCGAGGAGGAGCGAGCCGCATGCCCGAACTGAGCGAGACCCGCGCGGCTGCCGCTACCGAGGTTATTTCGTGAATCGGCGCGATGTCCTACCCGACCAGTACTTCGAGCTGGATCCCGCCGACCACGAGGAACCCACGTGGGAGGTGCGGCATCCCGGGCCGCGACGGCGGTTCGACCGCCGGGCCCGGATGATCCTCACCATCGCGGCGGTCGCCGCGCTGCTCGCGAATGCCGGGGCGGCCTGGGCGTACTGGCATTTCAACGGTTCGGCCCGCACCCACGCGGCGGCCGCGGCCAGTGTGGAGATCACGCTGACCGCCACCTCGGACCCGAGCCGGGCGCTGACCCCCGGTGACGTGGGCAACCTGACGGTGACGGTGACGAACCAGTACTCGAACCCGGTACGGATCACTTCGATCCTGCCGGCCACCGGGCGGATCGTCGCCGACCAGGTGCGCCGGGACGCCGGGTGCACCAACCCGCGGGTCGAGCTGACACGCAAGGAGTTCCCGGTGTCGTGGGAGGTGCCGCGGAACACGATCGGCGCGTTCATCCTGCCCAAGGCGCTGACGATGCGGGCCACCGGCCCGGCGTCGTGCAAGGGCGCGACATTCACCGTGCCGGTCCAGGCGAAAGCGGTCAGCTCCTGAAGGGCGAAGCGGTCAGCTCGTAGAAGGCGAAGAAGACGGCGAGAGCTACGAAGGCGAAGAGGCTTACGAAGGCGAAGAAGACGCCGAGATCGGGGCGAGAACGGTCGGCTCGGTGATGGTGACCCGCAGCAGCACCCGCGCCTCGACACCCTGCTCCTGCGGGTGCAGGTCGAAGGCGGGTGCCGCGTCGCCCGAGGCCTCGGCCATGTCGAACGCGACGGCCCGCATCATCGGCCGGTGCCCGCCGGTGTCGGCGTCGGCGATCTCGATGATCCGGTCCACCTCGGAACCGACCGCGGCGGCGTACTCCCGGGCCCGGTCGAGCGCGTCGGCCACCGCTTCCCGCCGCACGTCGGCACCGGCCCGGCTGCCCGGGCGCAGCTGCCACCACGGGCCGGAGACCGAGGTCAGGTCACCGGTGGCGAGCTGGGCGAGCAGTTCACCGAGCGGGTCGAAGTCGGTGACGGTGACAGTGGTGGTGACCGATCCGGAATAGGCCACGGCCTTCTCGCTGCGGCGTTTGAACTCCGGGTGCACCTGGATGCCGGTGGTCTCCCGGCGCTCGACGGCCGTACCGAAGCGGTCTAGCAGTTGATCGACCTCGGCCGCGCGCCGGGTGAGACGGGTGACCACCGCGGTCTTGTCCTTGTCGGTGGCGTTCACCGACACCGAGAACTGGGCCTGCTCCGGCGGCACCTCGCGGCGTGCCTCGCCGTGAACGCTAACGATCGTCTGGTCCACGGCGGGCACCCTCTCCAGGAAGAAAAGCCGGCGAGCTAGGCAGAGAACTCGGCGAGCCGGTCGGCGGCGGCCGCCACCCGCTCGTCGGTCGCGGTCATGGCGATCCGCACGTGTTTCGCGGCCGCTGGGCCGTAGAACGCGCCGGGCGCGGCGAGGATGCCGTGCCGGGCCAACCGGTCCACGGTGGTCCAGCAGTCCTCGTCGCGGGTCGCCCACAGGTAGAGGCCCGCTTCCGAGTGGCTGATCTCGAAACCGGCCTTGACCAGCGCGGACCGCAGGATCTCGCGCCGGGCGGCATAGCGCTCCCGCTGCTGCGCGACATGCTCCTCGTCGGTCAGCGCGGCGACCATGGCCGCCTGCACCGGCGCCGGGACGATCATGCCGGCGTGTTTGCGCACCGCCAGCAGCTCGGCGATCAGGGCCGGGTCGCCGCCGACGAAACCGGCGCGGTAACCGGCCAGGTTGGAGCGCTTGGAGAGCGAGTGCACCGCCAGCACTCCGGTGTAGTCGCCGCCGGTGACCTCGTCGGAGAGCACCGAGACCGGCGTGGTGTCCCAGCCCAGCGACAGGTAGCACTCGTCGCTGACCACGGTGACGCCGCGCTCGCGGGCCCAGGCGACCACCTTGCGCAGGTGCTCGACCGGGAGCACCTTGCCGGTCGGGTTGGACGGCGAGTTGATCCAGATCAGTTTGACCCGGGGGTCGGGGCCGATCGCGGTGAGCGAGTCGCTCCGGAACACCTCGGCGCCGGCCAGCTTCACGCCGACCTCGTACGTCGGGTAGCAGACCTGCGGGATGACGACCACGTCACCGGGCCGGACCCCGAGCAGGGTGGGCAGCCAGGCGACCAGCTCCTTCGAGCCGATGGTCGGCAGCACGCCGAACTCACCGGAGGCGCCGCACTCCCGGGCCAGCCAGCCCGCGATCGCGGCACGCAACTGCGGCGTGCCGGCGGTCAGCGGGTAGCCGGGCGAGTCCGAGGTGTCGGCGAGAGCCTGCCGGACGACCGCCGGGACCGGGTCGACGGGTGTGCCGACCGACAGGTCCACGATGCCGTCCGGGTGGGCCCGGGCGATCGTCTTGGCCGGCTCCAGCAGATCCCAGGGGAAGTCCGGCAGGGCCGACGACAGGGCGCTCAGTGTGCGTCCCCACGCGGCGGCTGGGCCAGGATGAACGTCGCGTCCTTGTCGATCTTGCCGACCTTGGAGGCGCCACCGGGCGAACCCTGGTCCTCGAAGAACTCGTAGTTCGCGTTCGTGTAGTCCTTCCACTGCTCCGGGACGTCGTCCTCGTAGAAGATCGCCTCCACCGGGCAGACCGGCTCACAGGCCCCGCAGTCGACGCACTCATCGGGGTGGATGTAGAGCATCCGGTTGCCCTCGTAGATGCAGTCGACCGGGCACTCCTCGATGCATGCCTTGTCGAGAACATCGAGGCAGGGCTCAGCGATGATGTAGGTCACGGGTCTTTCCCTTCAAAGCCACGCCGCGGAGACCGCCGACGACGAATTGCAGAGCCTAGTATTCCCGCCTAGGGAGGTATTACGTGCTCCGACAGCAGGATGTGGGACACCGGGTGGTGGTACGGCGAATTGTAGGCGTAACCGGGGACCGCACGCTCTTCACGGACGCCCTCGGTGAGCTAGTCGACCTCACCGAGACCGAACTCACCATCGCCACCGCCAAAGGCACCGTGCGGGTGCCGTTGCGCGAGGTGCACCGCGCCAAACGGGTGCCGGCCGCCCGCCGCCCGCACGCCGCCTCGGTGATCGCGCTGGAACACGCCGCCGACGAGGCCTGGCCCGCACCGGTCCGGGCCCGGCTCGGCGGGTGGATCCTGCGGGCCGCGGACAACTGGACCGGCCGGGCCAACTCGGCGCTGGCCGTCGGCGACCCGGACCGCACGCTGGAGGCGGCGATCGACGCGGTCGGGAAGTGGTACCGGGAGCGTGGGCAGCGGCCGCTGATCAACGCGCCGATGCCGCTGGCCGCCCCGGTCAACGCGGCGCTCGACCAGCGGGGCTGGGCCAGCCGGCCGCTGACCCTGGTGCAGACCGCCCCGCTGGCCCCGCTGCTGGCCGGCCCGGCCCGCACCGATCTGCCGCCGGTCGACCTGGCCGACTCGGCCGGCGACGACTGGTACGCGATGGTCGCCGAGCACAAGGGCACCCTGCCGGCCTCGGCGCTGAGCATTCTGAACGGCGTACCGGAAAAGGTCTTCGCCCATGTCCGCGACACCGACGGTGAGCTGCTCGCGGTGGCCCGGGGCGCGGTGACCGGCCCGGATCGCTGGCTCGGTGTGTCGCTGCTGCAGACCGCACCGGCCGCCCGGCGCCGGGGCCTCGGGCAGCACGTGGTGCGGGCGCTGGCGCAGTGGGCGGCCCAGCGCGACGCGGGTCGCGCCTACCTCCAGGTGGAGGAGCGGAACGCGCCGGCCGTGGCGTTGTACGGCCGGCTCGGCTTCACCACCCACCACACCTACCTGACCAGGGAAGCCCCGGTCTAGCGGCGGCCCACCACGCGGCGCGGGCGCTCGGTCCGGGCCGCGGTGAACGCCTTCAGCGCCTTGGAGCGGTGGTCGCGGCCCAGCATCACGGTCACCCAGTAACCGATCAGGGTGCCGGCGATCGCGCACGCCCCGAACAGCCAGATCTGGGCGAAGAAGTTGCCGGCGCCGCCCTGGAACGGGCTCTCGCCGCTGGCGAACGGTCCCACCAGGACGATCAGGGCCAGGCCGGCGAGCGCGCCGAACCCGACGTCGGGCAGCCAGTCACCCGGCTTGACCTGCTGGGCCCGGACGAACGTCAGAACCGCCAGGATCACCGCGATCACCGAGAACATGGCGATCGACGCGAACCCGAGAGCGGTGTCGTCGTCACTGTCGAAGCTGAAACGGATCACCAGCCGGGCGATCGCGTTGATCGCGAACAGGGCGATCGCCAGCGCCGTGATCCGGAACCAGCGCTGTTGCCTCATCTCGTCCTCCAGGAATGGGCGCGGTGGATGTCGTGGGCGGGATCGTAGCGCCCACGACACCGGAGGTGCTCGATCTCCCGCTCATCTTCGCGGATGGTGCGTGCGGGATTACTCGACGGCGGCTGGGAGTCGGCTGACAGTTGGCGGCCTCAAGATCAACTTATAGGCGTGTACGGCGAACGTCAGGCTGCCGGCCAGGATCGTCACCACCGACACCCAGTTCTCCTCACTGAGCAGGAAATCGCCCTCCGGCGTCCGGCTGCCCGCCGCCATCAGCATCACCAGCGTCCACAGCGCCCAGGGCAGACCGAGTGCCGCCCGCCGGCCGGTGGTGGTCACCACGAACCAGCCGAGCGCCAGGTTCGCCCCGATCGCCACCAGCACCGCCACCGGGACCGCGGAACCGGCACCCGAGTAGGGCGAGTCGCCGTCCAGCACCGCGCCGACCGCACCGGTCCGCAGTGAACTCAGCGACAGCTCCAGGAACGCGGTGAGCAGCGTCGCGACGACGGTCACCACGAGACCGGCGATCGAGATCACCCGGCCCCAGCCGGCCCACGGCTGCGGGCGCTCCACCTCCGCGTACGGCGGGCCGGGGGTGGCCTCCGGCTCCGGGGCGGTCTCCAGCTCGGTCATCTCCCGGCCACGTCCAAGCCGCTGAACAGGTCGGACTCCCAGCCGAACGGCCCCGAACCCGGCCCGCGCCCGCCCTTGACGAGCGTGAAGTACTCGACGCCCATGAACTCGTTGCCGAATTCGCCGGCGATCCCGTACAGCCAGGAGTTGTCCGGGATCTGGGTGGCGTGCGCCCGCATCGCGGCGGTCTTCTTCGCGTAGTGGTCGGTGCCGTCCATCCGCGCGGCGATCTCCTCGTCCGGCGTACCGAACGGCAGGTCCTCGACCTTCTCCACCTCGGCGAACGGGTTGTCGCCGGACTCCCGGAACGCCTCCATGCCGTCCCGGAGCACACTCAGCGGCATCGCCGTCCAGTAGATCTTCTCCGGGCCGTCCTCGCCCGCCAGCTCGGCGGCCCGCATCGCGACCCGGTGCGCCTGGATGTGGTCGGGGTGACCGTAGAAGCCGTTCTCGTCGTAGGTGATCATCACCTGCGGGCGGATCTCCCGGATGATCTCGACCAGGTGGGCGGCCGCCTCGTCCACGTCGGCGCTCCAGAACGAGCGCGGGTGATCGTTGGTCGGCAGGCCCATCATGCCGGAGTCCCGGTAGCGCCCGGCGCCGCCGAGCATCCGGTGGTCGGTGACGCCGAGCGCGGTGCACGCCCGCTCCCACTCGACCAGGCGGTAGCCGCCGAGCTGGTCGGAGTGGGCCGCGCCCAGCTTCTCCAGCTCGGGAACGTGGATCTCGCCCTCTTCGCCCAGGGTGCAGGTGACCAGGGTCACGTGGGCGCCGTCGGAGACATAGTGCGCCATCGTCGCGCCGGTACCGGTGACCTCGTCGTCGGGATGGGCGTGGACCAGCAGCAGGCGGCGGGCAGGGAGCTTCTCAGTCACGGCCGCTACTGTACGCGCGACCACCGACCGAATCGGCCCACCAGCCCCGGGTTTGCCCGGCGCGAGTCGCCCCCGATCGGTGATGCTGGAAGCGTGGACCATCCATACGACGTGACCGTCGGCGCCGACAGTGCCCGTGCCGTGTTCCTCCGCTCGTCGGAGCTCTGGTTCCTCGACCTGACCGACGGGGTGGAGCACCGGGTCGCCGACCGGGTCGGGTCGTACGCCACCGACCGCGACGCCCGGGTGGTGGCGCTGCTCCGGGACGGGGAACTGCTCCGGGCCGACCTGGTCGACGGCACCCTCGACCCGGTCACGACGGACGGGCCGGCCCACGACCCACGACCCGATCCGCAGGGTGTCGCCATCGGCTACCTCACCGACCCCGGCGCGGCCGCGTCCCTGCGGGTCACCGGGCCGGACGGCGATCGTCTGCTGGCCGGTGAGCCGGGCAACGCGTGGCGGGAGCACGGCGACACGATCGCCTGGGGGATCCCCGGGGCCGGGGCGGCCGAGTTCGGGCGTACCCGCGGCTGGTGGTGGTCCCCGGACGGCCGGCAGATCCTCGCGGTCCGCAGCGCCCGCACCGTCAGCCTGCACCTGCTCGACCTGGACGAGGGCTGGGTCGACGTGCACTGGGACCGGGAGACGTACCCGCACCTGGCCCAGGTCCGCTGGTCCGGCGGTGGCCCGCTGATCACCGTGCTGCGCCGGATGCAGCAGCACGGGCTGATCCTCTCCATCGACCCGCGCACCGGCGAGACCCAGGTGCACGCGGAACTCGCCGACGCCCGCTGGGTCGAGCCGATCCCGGGCACCCCGCGGCACCTGCCGGACGGCCGGGTGCTGGTCGGCGGCGAACTCGCGCACGACGGCTTCGACGCCCGCTGCCTGTTCGCCGACGGGTCACTGCTCACCCCGCCCGGGTTGTACGTGCGGCGGGTCGCCGGGACACTGCCGCGCGCCGACGGCCCGGCCGGTGCGCCCGACCTGATCGTCGAGGGCAGTCTCGGCGAGCCGTCGGTGCGGGAGGTGTTCCGGGTGCGGACGTCGATCGGCGGCGGCGGTCCGGAGGTGCAGCGGATCACCGTGCTGTCCAGTTCTGATCAGGTGACGGTGGGCGGGGACGTGCTCGTCGCGGGCACCCGGGTGTGGCGCGGTGAGCGGGAGTTCACGCTGCGGGCGCCGGCCGGGACGCACGACTGCGCGCCGGTCCTGGAACGGGTCACCGACCGGCGGCTTCCGGCCGGGATCCTCTACCCGGCCGGGCACGTCGTCGGGACACGGCTGCCGGTGCTGGTCACGATGGGCGACGGGCCCGGGTTCCAGCAGGTGGTGGCCGATCCGGCGGCGTGGGCGGAGCGGCAGCGGTGGGCCGACTCCGGCTTCGCCGTCGTCAGCATCGATTCCCGCGGTACGCCGGGAGTGGCGCCCAGCTTCGAGAAGGCGGTGCACCGGCGGCTCGCCGACGTGGTGCTCGCCGACCAGGCGGATGCCCTGGCCGCGTTGCACGGCAAGCACCCCGACCTGGACCTGAGCCGGATCGCGGTGCGGGGACGGGGCCTCGGCGGGTGGCTGGCGGCGATGGCCGTACTCAAGCGGCCCGAGGTTTTTCATCGTGCCGTGGCGCACCAGCCGGTGGTGGACTGGGCGGAGGTGCCGCCGATCGTGGCCGAGCGCTATCTGGGCGACCGGGCCGACTCGCCGGACGTCTACGCGCACCACGGACTGGCCGAGACGGGGGTGTCCCCCGACGTCCTCCTGGTGGGTGCCGAACTGCCCGGTTTCCCGTCGAGGCACACCGTCACCTTCGCGGAGGAGTTAACCTTCCTGAATGGGTGAGTAGTCTCGTGAGGGGTTGATATGAGACCAGATGATATGCGACCGTCCACTCCGGACCCAACGGGAGAGGACGCCATGACGACCACCCTTCACCTCGAGAACCACATCTGGACCGAGTCGGAGTATCTGGCCATCGGCGAAACGCCCGAACGCATCGAGCTTTTCGACGGGAGACTGCACGTGAGTCCCGCACCAGGACTGCGTCACCAACACGCCTTGGACGAGCTGAAAGACGCCTTCAAGCCGGTGGCTCGCAAGGCCGGCCTGTTCGTCTACGAGAACGTCAATGTGCACGTGGGCCGGAATCGAATTCCGATCCCGGATCTGACTCTCTTCAAGAACGCCGACTACGACGACGACCTGGTGATCCCCGCTTCGGATGTATTGCTGGTCTGCGAGGTCATGTCGCCGTCCAACGCGAAGACCGACAAGACCACCAAGATGACCTACTACGCCGAAGCCGGCATCCCTTGGTATCTCCTGGTCGAACCGAGAACCGCCACAGTCACCCTCTACATGCTCAGCGGAGCAAAGTATGTCGAACATGCGAGTGCGGAGCCCGGGGAGTTGCTGGAACTCGTGGAGCCGGTGGCCGTGACGATCGATCCGGCGGATCTGTTGCCGCCTCGGTGAAAAACGCCGCACCTGGCGCATAGGGTCGGGTGCATGACCCACTTCGATGAGGCGGGGGCGGCTGTGCAGGCCGCGCTCGACGCGGGTGCTCGGTATGCCGACGCCCGGGTGATGGTGCGGCGGAGCGAGAGTCTGTCGGCGCGGGACGGGGCCGTCGAGGACCTGGGGTTCGACGAGAGTGCCGGGTTGGGTGTGCGGGCGCTGGTCGGGTCGAGCTGGGGCTTCTACGCCGTACCGGAGCTGTCCGAACCAGCCGCGAGAGCCGCCGGGCGGCGCGCCGCCGAGATCGCCGCCGCCAGTGCCGCGGTTCCCGGTCCCCCGCACGATCTGGTGCCGGCCAGGGCCGTCACGGCGAGCTGGGCCTCCGACTGCGTGATCGATCCGCTCGGGGTGTCGCTCTCCGACAAGGGTGACCTGCTGGTCCGGGCGACCGCCGCGGCGAAGGCGGCCGGCGCCGACGTGGCCGAGGCGAACTACGAGGCGTGGGACACCCGCAAGTGGTTCGTCTCCAGCGAGGGTCACCGCATCGACCAGCACATCCGCGAGTGCGGCGCCGGTGTCACGGCGATCGCGATCGGCGACGGCGAGGTGCAGCGCCGGTCCTGGCCGTCGCACCGGGGGCAGCACGGCACCCGTGGCTGGGAGCTGATCGACGAGATCGATCTGGTCGGCAACGCGCCACGGATGGCCGAGGAGGCGCGGGCGCTGCTGACCGCACCGCTCTGCCCGGCCACCGAGACGAACCTGGTGCTCGGCGGGGAGCAGCTGGCTCTGCAGATCCACGAGTCGGTGGGTCACGCGATCGAGCTGGACCGGATCCTCGGGTGGGAGGCCGCGTTCGCCGGGACCAGCTGGCTGGATCTGAGCAGGATCGGTTCCCTGCGGTACGGGTCGGAGCTGATGAACATCACCATCGATCCGTCGTTCCCGGGCGCGCTGGGCAGCTTCGGGTTCGACGACGAGGGCACTCCGGCCACGAAACGGCACGCGGTCAAGGACGGGATCTGGGTCGGGGTGCTGGCCGGGCGGGACTCGGCGGCGGTGGCCGGGCTGGACTACGCGGGCAGTGTCCGGGCCGACGGCTGGTCCCGGCTGCCGATGGTGCGGATGACCAATGTCGGACTGGAGCCGGGGCCGCACACGCTCGACGAGATCATCGCCGCTACCGACGACGGCGTGTTCATGGACGTCAACCGGTCCTGGTCGATCGACGATCGGCGGCTCAACTTCCAGTTCGGGTGCGAGATCGGGTACGAGATCAAGAACGGCAAGCTGGGCCGGATGCTGCGTAATCCCACGTACACCGGCATCGGTCCGCGCTTCTGGCAGTCGATGGACATGCTCTCCAGCGAGACGGTCGCGTGGGGCACGCCGAACTGCGGCAAGGGTCAGCCGGGCCAGATCGGTCACACCGGGCATCCGGCGGCGCCGGCCCGGTTCGCGAACGTGCGGGTGGGGGTGCGGGGATGAGCTCTTCGTTCAACGGCGCGGCGGGAGTGGCGGCATGAGCGGCGGGAGCGGCCGGGCCGGGGCCGAGCTGGAGACGGCTGCCAAGGTCATCGAGCTGGTACGGGGTGTGGCCGGGCGGTCGGCGGAGGCCGAGGTCAACGTGCGGCACGAGGCGCTGGCGCTGACCCGGTTCGCGAACTCGGCGATCCACCAGAACGTGGCCGACGCGACCACCCGGGTGCGGCTGCGGCTGCACGTGGACGGCCGGACCGTCGGCGGTTCCACCACGATCACCGACGTGGACGGGCTGCGTGCCCTGGTCGAGCGGACCCTCGCGGCGGCCCGGGTGAGCCCGGCCGACCGGTCGTGGCCGGGGGTGGCGGCGCCCGCGCCGTTGCGGCTGTCCGCCGGGCATCCGGGGTCGGGTGAGCGGTCCGGGCTGGCGTTCGGGTTCGACGAGGCGACCGCCCGGGCCGACCCGGCCGAGCGGGCCGCCCGGGTGCGGGACTTCGTGCGGGCGGCCGACGGGCTGGAGACGGCCGGGTACTGCCGGACCGTCTACGTCTCGGCGGCGTTCGCCAACAGCGCCGGTCAGGCCGTGGAGGGCCGGACCGCGGAGGCGGCGATGGACGGCGTCGCCCGTACCGGCGGCGCGGACGGGGTGGCGCGGCTGGCCGCGGCCCGGCTGGACGATCTGGACGGCGCGGTGCTCGGCGCCCGGGCGGCGGCCAAGGCGCGGGCCGCCCGGGAGCCGGTCGAGTTGCCGCCCGGCCGGTACGAGGTGGTACTGGAACCGGACGCGGTCTCCGACATGCTGCAGAACTTCGCGTACTTCGGCTTCGACGGCCGGGCCCATCACCAGCAGCAGAGTTTCGCCGAGCTGGGCCGGGAGCAGTTCGACCCGTCGGTGACCATCGTGGACGATCCGCTGGGCAGCCGCGACGAGCCGGCCGGTGACCTGGCCTTCGACGAGGAGGGCACGCCCCGGCGGCCGCTGGTGCTGGTCTGCGACGGGGTGACCCGGGCGGTCACGCACGACCGCACGTCGGCGGGGCAGGCCGGCACCGAGTCGACCGGGCACGGTTCGGCGGTGTCCCGGTCGTGGGGTCCGCACGCCACCCACCTGCGGCTGGAGGCGGCGCCGGTGAAGGGTGCCGCGCCGGGCACCGGTGGCGCCGGTGCGATCGTCGAGTCGGCCCGGCCACTGGTCGCCAAGATGCGGCGCGGGCTGCTGATCTCGGACCTCTGGTACACCCGGGTGCTCGACCCGAAGACGCTGGTGATCACCGGGCTGACCCGGAACGGGGTCTGGCTGGTGGAGGACGGCGAGGTGGTGTCGGCGGTGGGAAACATGCGGTTCACCCAGTCGTACCCGCTGGCGCTCGGTCCGGGCCGGGTGCTCGGGATCGGCGCCGAGACGATCATGCTGCCGGAGTCGTGGGGGCGGGCCCGGTATGCCGCTCCGGCCCTGCATCTGGCCGAGTGGAACCTCACCGGAAACGCCTCCGGATGATCCATTACCTCATCGGTGATCGTCTTTGACACTCGGGATGGCCTTTTTGTGACCCGCACCGCGCAAAGAGTCCGACCTTCGGCGTAACGTGTGCCCCACATCACTGTCGCGACGCGACGGCGGCGTGGGGCACCACTGTGTCCTGACCTCGTCGTGTCGGCGACCCTGCACACGGCACTGTCAGGGAGATGGAATGACGACGACGGCAACGAAGCCGGGCGGCGGCGGCAGACTGCGTGCGGCGATCACCGCGCGCACGCTGCGCACCGACCGCTGGTGGCTCGCGCCGCTGGTGACCTTTATCGGACTGGGTGCGTGGGTCACGTACGCCACGGTCCGGGTCTTCATGCACCAATGGTTCTTCGTGGAGGAATACCTCTATCTGACGCCGTTCTACTCGCCCTGCCTCACCGACCTGTGCGGGCCGGCGGCCGAGTTCGGCACCCCGCTGCCCAGCTTCCTCCTGATCCCGGAAGCGGCCTTCACCCTGCCGTTCCTGCTGCTCTTCCGGCTGACCTGCTACTACTACCGGAAGGCGTACTACCGGGCGTTCTGGCTGTCGCCGCCGGCGTGTGCGGTGCCGGACGGGCACAAGACGTACTCCGGCGAGACCCGGTTCCCGCTGATCTTCCAGAACGCGCACCGGTACGCGTTCTACGCCGCCGTGATCATCTCGGTGATCAACACATGGGACGCGATCCACGCGCAGACCACCGGGCTCGGCCTGGGCAACGTGATCCTCTGGATCAACGTGCTGATGCTCTGGGCGTACACCGCCTCCTGCCACTCCTGCCGGCACATCATCGGCGGCCGGATGAAGCACTTCTCCCGACACCCGGTGCGGTACCGGCTCTGGACGTTCGTGTCCGCACTCAACACCCGCCACATGCAGCTGGCCTGGATCACGCTCGGCACCCTGGCGCTGACCGATTTCTACATCATGGGTCTCGCCGCCGGCTGGTTCACCGACCTGCGAATCATCGGCTGAGAGGCGGCGGCATGAGCGACAACAAGATCGAACGACATCTGTACGACGTGGTGGTCATCGGGGCCGGGGGCGCCGGGCTGCGGGCGGCCATCGAAGCGCGACTGGCCGGGAAACGTACCGCGATCATCTCGAAGTCGCTGTTCGGCAAGGCACACACGGTGATGGCCGAAGGTGGCGCGGCGGCCGCGATGGGCAACGCCAACTCGCGCGACAACTGGATGGTCCACTTCCGGGACACCATGCGCGGCGGCAAGTTCCTGAACAACTTCCGGATGGCCGAGCTGCACGCCAAGGAAGCGCCCGAACGGATCTGGGAGCTGGAGACCTACGGGGCCCTTTTTGATCGTACGAAAGACGGAAAGATCTCCCAGCGCAACTTCGGCGGCCATGAGTATCCACGGTTGGCGCACGTCGGCGACCGGACCGGGCTGGAACTGATCCGTACGCTGCAGCAGAAGATCGTCTCGTTGCAGCAGGAGGACTTCGCGGCGACCGGCTCGTACGACTCCCGGATCCGGGTCTTCCAGGAGACCACGATCACCGAGCTGATGCTCGACGGCGACCGGGTGGCCGGGGCGTTCGGCTACTACCGGGAAACAGGCGAGTTCCTGCTCTTCGAAGCTCCGGCCGTGGTGCTGGCCACCGGCGGGGTCGGCCGCAGTTACAAGGTCACCTCGAACTCGTGGGAGTACACCGGCGACGGGCACGCGCTCGCGCTGCGGGCCGGGGCGACGCTGATCAACATGGAGTTCCTGCAGTTCCACCCGACCGGCATGGTCTGGCCGCCGAGCGTCAAAGGCATCCTGGTCACCGAATCGGTCCGCGGCGACGGCGGGGTGCTGCGCAACTCCGACAACAAACGGTTCATGTTCGACTACGTCCCCGACGTCTTCCGCAAGCAGTATGCGGAGACCGAAGAAGAAGCCGATCGCTGGTACGCCGACCCGGACAACAATCGGCGCCCACCCGAACTGCTGCCCCGCGACGAGGTGGCCCGCGCCATCAACAGCGAGGTCAAGGCCGGCCGTGGCAGCCCCGCCGGTGGCGTCTTCCTGGACGTGTCGACCCGCCTGCCGGCCGAGCAGATCATCCGGCGGCTGCCGTCGATGCACCACCAGTTCAAGGAACTCGCCGACGTCGACATCACCAAGGAGCCGATGGAGGTCGGGCCGACCTGCCACTACGTGATGGGTGGGGTCGAGGTCGACCCGGACACCGGCGCGGCGTTCGGGCGGGTGCAGGGGCTGTTCGCGGCCGGTGAGGTGTCCGGGGGCATGCACGGCTCCAACCGGCTCGGCGGGAACTCCCTCTCCGACCTGCTGGTCTTCGGCAAACGGGCCGGGGAGCACGCGTCGGCCTATGTGGACACGCTGCAGGTCCGTCCCCGCCCGGCAAAGGTCGACGTGGCGGCGGCGGTCGAGGTGGCGCTGGCGCCTCTCGTTCGTGCCGCCGCTTCATCCACCGGCTCCTCCGCCGATTCATCCACCGGCTCCTCCGCCGATTCATCCACCGGTTCGTCCGCCGATTCATCGGCCGCTCCATCCGCCGATTCGTCCGCCGGTTCATCCACCGCTTCGTCGGCCGCTTCGTCGGCCGGTTCTTTGATCGCGGAGAATCCGTACACCCTTCAGCAGGATCTTCAGGCGGTGATGGGTGACCTGGTCGGGATCATCCGGCGCGAGGGTGAGCTGACCGACGCGCTCAAGCGTCTGCACGAGCTGCGCGCCCGGGTCGCCAACGTCGGCGCCACCGGCGGGCGGCGCTACAACCCCGGCTGGCATCTGGCCCTCGACCTGCGCAACATGCTGGTCGTCTCGGAGTGCACCGCGCGGGCCGCGCTGGAACGGGAGGAGTCGCGTGGTGGCCACACCCGCGAGGACTTCCCGGCGATGAACCCGACGTGGCGGCGGATCAACCTGGTCTGCTCCCTTTCATTCGGCGAGGTGCACCTGGAACACAAACCGGTGCCGGCCATGCGGGCCGAGCTGCTCGCCCTGTTCGAACGCAGCGAGCTGTCGAAATACCTGACCGATGAGGAACTGGCCGAGGTGGAGGAACAGTGAAACGCCACTTCCGTGTCTGGCGCGGCGACGCTTCCGGCGGCGACCTGCGGGACTTCGACGTCGAGGTGAACGAGGGCGAGGTCGTCCTCGACATCATCCACCGGCTGCAGGCCACCCAGGCGCCCGATCTGGCCTGCCGGTGGAACTGCAAGGCCGGCAAGTGCGGCTCCTGCTCGATGGAGATCAACGGGAAGCCGCGACTCGGGTGCATGACCCGGATGTCGACGTTCACCGACGACGAGACCATCACGGTCACGCCGATCCGGACCTTCCCGGTGATCCGGGACCTGGTCACCGACGTGTCCTTCAACTACGAGAAGGCGCGGGAGACACCGGCGTTCGCGCCGCCGCCCGGGGTCGCGCCCGGCGAGTACCGGATGCAGCAGGTCGATGTGGAACGCAGCCAGGAGTTCCGCAAGTGCATCGAATGCTTCCTGTGCCAGAACACCTGTCACGTCATCCGGGACCACGACGAGAACAAGCCCGCCTTCTCCGGTCCGCGGTACTTCATCCGGGCCGCCGAACTGGACATGCACCCGCTCGACGACCGCTCGGATCGCAAGGAGTACGCGCAGGCCAGCCAGGGACTCGGCTACTGCAACATCACCAAGTGCTGCACCGAGGTCTGCCCCGAACACATCAAGATCACTGACAACGCGATCATCCCGATGAAGGAGCGCGTGGTGGACCGACGCTACGACCCGATCGTCTGGCTGGGCCGCAAGATCTTCCGCCGCGACCAGCTGGAATCGGCGGACGGCGCCGTGCCCACGGTCAATCCGCCGATGTCCAGCGCCCGCCTCCCCGAGGGCCCGCCGGTCGGCCCCGACGGCCACATGGAGATCGCCGAACTGTCCGCGCCGACGCAGGGCGGCTTGTCTCCCTTCGGCGAGGACCTGAGTTTCCCCCTCCCACCCGAATACGTCTCCTACCACCACCCCGAACGCCCGTCCGAGGCCTGACCCACCCTCCCACCTCCCGTCCTCCGCTCCCGTCTTCGTCAGGGCAGCCTCGTCGTTCGTTTCCGGACCTCGCTCTCGTTTCTCGGGCCCCGCTCCCGTCGTTCGAGATCCCGCTCTCGTCCTCCGAGGCCCCGCCCCGTCCTACGTAATCCCGCTCTCGTTGTTGGAGGCCCCGCTCCCGTCGTTCAAGGCCTCGCGCTCGTTTTCGGGCCGCGCTCGTTTTCGGGCCGCTCTCGTTTTCGGGGCTCGTTAGAGTCGCGGCATGCCTTTGCTGACGGTGGCGGCGCTGCCTACCGGTTCGATCTCCGGCCGAGCCCAGCCGGAGATCACCGGCGACGGTGTGACGCTGCGCCCCTGGGAGCCGTCGGACCGGACCGCCGTGGTGACGGGATTCGCCGACCCGGCGATCCAACGGTGGCATTGCGTGAGCCTGGACGACGCGGAGGCCGCCGAGTGGATCTCGCAGTGGGCCGAGCGCTGGTCATCCGAGCGTTCGGCCAGCTGGGCGATCCTGCAGGAGGGCAGGGTCGCCGGACAGATCGGCCTCCGCCACATCGACCTGCACGAGGGCATGGCCGCGATCTCCTACTGGGTGCTGCCGCCCGCCCGCGGCCGGCGGATCGCACCAAGCGCCCTGAACGCGCTGACCGCATGGTCCTTCACCACGCTCGGCCTGCACCGCCTCGAACTGAGCCATTCAACGGCCAACCCCGCCTCCTGCCGCGTAGCCGACAAGTCCGGTTACCAGCCCGAAGGCACCAAACGAAGCGAAGCCCGGCACGCGGACGGCTGGCACGACATGCACCTGCACGCCCGCCTGTCCACCGACTGACCGCCACCCCACCTGCCGGCGCCGCACACCTGTGTTGTCCCGGCACGCCCTTCGCCCGCGCCTACCCCATCGCGTTGTCGCACCGCGCCCCCAACCGTGTCTTCCCGCCGCGTTGTCGGGCCCCACCTTCCGGCCTCCCGCGTGTTGGGCCCTTCGGAGTGGTCAGTCGGCGGCCTTTTGGCTGTTCAGCCACAGTTCGAGGCCGTCGAGGATCCGGTCGAGGCCGAACCCGAAACTCTCCGCGAACACCTCCTCGGGATGCATCTCGGCGACACCGTCCTGCTGCCGCCAACTGTCGTACGCCTCCAGCCCTTCGGCGGCCTTCTCCATGTAGGGCCGCAAGCTCTCCCGCATCTCAGCCGCCGGTTGCCCGGATCGCCGCACCGCCGCGACGACGGCCGCCTCGCTGGTCGCCGCCCCGATCACGTGCGCGGTGACCAGCGAACTCGCGTGTGACAGGTCCGGGCCACGGAATCCCGCCGCGGAGAACAGCGCGACGGTCCGATTGCTCATCCGCAACACGTTCGGCCCGATCGTGGGCCGGGTGCCGAGCAGCCCGATCACCCAGGGGTGGCGCAGCAGCATGGCCCGGGTGCCGTTGGCCATCACCGAGATCCCGACCCGCCAGGGAGCATCGCCGGCCTCGGGCACGTAGATCTCGCCCATCACCTCGTCGACGGCCAGTTCGAGCAGGTCGTCCTTGGTGGCGACGTGCCAGTAGAGCGAGGTGGCGCCGGACCCGAGCCGGGCCCCCAGCCGGCGCATGCTCAGCCCAGCCGCGCCTTCGGCGTCGAGGAGCTCGATCGCGGAGCGGACGATCTGCTCCCTGCTGAGGGCGGGCTGACCGGTGCGGGCGCGGGCGGGTCGGGTCCACACCGAGTCGGTGAAGTCGGGCATGACGTCATCTTAAAGGGGATCGCACAGTGTTCGATTCCACTGGTACGGTGTTCGACGCTAAACGAACACCGTACGAGAGAGGAATCTCGATGGCCGAACGTCATCCGCGACGCTGGCTGATTCTGGGTGTGCTCTGTCTGAGCCTGCTCGTTGTCGTCGTGGACAACATGGTTCTGAACATCGCCATCCCGGCGCTCATCCGCGATCTCGGCGCGAGCACCGCCGACATTCAGTGGATCATCGACGCCTACATCCTGGTCTTCGCCGGCGTGCTGCTCACCGCGGGCAGCCTCTCCGACCGATACGGCCGTCGCCGTGGCCTGGTCATCGGCCTGATCATCTTCGGTGGCGCCTCCGCGCTGGCCACCGTCTGCGAGACCCCCGGACAGCTGATCGCGGTCCGCGGCCTGATGGGTCTGGGCGCCGCCTTCCTCATGCCGGGCACGCTCGCCATCCTCACCACAGTCTTCGACGAGAACGAGCGCAAGAAGGCGATCGCGATCTGGAGCTCGGTGCTCATGCTCGGCGCCCTGGGTGGCCCGACCCTGGGCGGACTGCTCCTGGAGCACTTCTGGTGGGGCTCGGTCTTCCTGCTCAACATTCCCATCGCCATCCTGGGCCTGTTGGCCTCCCTGGCTTTCATTCCCGAGTCGAAGGGCCCGTCCTCCCGGCCCGACACGGTGGGCGCCCTGCTCTCCACGATCGGCATGACCGCCCTGATCTGGGGCGTCATCTCGGCTCCGGAGCACGGCTGGGAGTCGCTCCGGACCACCGGCGGCTTCGTCGTCGCCCTGGTCGCCCTGACCTCTTTCATTCTCTGGGAGCGCCGGGCAGCCGAACCGATGCTGCCGCTGGAGCTTTTCCGGAACCGCAATTTCCGGGGCGCGAGCCTGTCCCTGGTGCTGCTCTCCTTCTCCGCCGGTGGCGTGATGCTGGCGATCACGCAATACCTCCAGTTCGTCCTCGGCTACGAGCCGATCAAGGCCGGCGCCGCCTTCATCCCGATGATCGTGACAACGATGATCTTCAACGGGGTCGGTGTGGTGGTCGACAAACGTTTCGGCGCCCGGGTGGCGCTGTCGGCAGGCCTGCTGCTGGTGGCGGGTGGCTTCGCGGTCCTCGCGTCACTCGCTCCCGAGGACGGTTATCTGAAACTGGCCTCCGCGCTCGTCATCATCGGCATGGGCAGTGGCATCGCGTCACCGGCCGCGGTCGGCACGCTGCTCGGCGCGCTGCCGCTGGAGCGCGCCGGTGTCGGGTCGGCGGTCAACGACACGGTCCAGCAGGTGGGGACGGCACTGAGCGTCGCCATCCTGGGCAGCATGTTGACCACCACCTATCGGGCGGCACTGCCGGACGGCGTCTCCGAAGCCGCCCGGGAGTCACTCGGTGGCGCCCTGCGACTCGGGGACGCGGGACTGGCGGAGACGGCCCGGGCCGCTTTTGTCGATGCCATCGCGGTCACCTCTCTGGTCGGCGTGGTGGGTGGGGTCGCGGCGGCGATCCTGGCCGCCGCGGTGTTGCGACCGAAGCCTGCCACGAATCCGGAGGCGGCCGATCCGTTGTCCACAGAAGCGGATGGGCCGGAAAAGTTATCCACAGAAGCGGATTCGGTGCCCGCCGGGATCGAACGCCAGTACTAACATGGCGGCATGACCAGCGCCTACCAGCCTTCGTTTCTCGACCTGATGCCCGGGCCGGCCGAGGCGGTCGCACCACTGACCGGCCGGCCGATCCGGCATCGGCTCACCGCGGGCGCCTGGGCCGACGTGCTTCCCGGGTGGCTGCACGGGTCCGACGCCGTCTTCGAGACCCTGCTCGGCATCGACTGGCGTGCCGAGCGGCGGAAGATGTATGACGATGTCGTCGACGTCCCCCGGCTGCTGCGGTGGTTCGGCCCACGGGAGCCGCTGCCACATCCCGCGCTGACCGCGGCGAAAGAGGAGCTGAACCGGCATTACGCCGAGGAGCTGGGCGAGGAGTTCGTGACCGCGGGCATGTGCCTCTATCGCGACGGGCGCGACAGCGTGGCCTGGCACGGCGACACGCTCGGCCGGTCCGCCACCGAGGACACCATGGTCGCGATCGTCTCGTTCGGATCGCCACGACATCTGCTGCTGCGACCACGCGCCGGCGGTCACGAGACGCTGCGGTTCCCGCTCGGGCACGGCGATCTGATCGTGATGGGCGGTTCCTGTCAGCGCACCTGGGAGCACGCCGTGCCGAAGACCGCGAAGCCGGTCGGGCCACGGGTGAGCGTGCAGTTCCGGCCCGCTGGCGTGGCCTGAAAAACCCGCTGGCGTGGCCTGAGAAAACCTGCTGGCGTGGCCTGAGAAAACAAGCCTGTAACAGGGGCATCGCAAGTGGTTGACGAGTCCGCCGAGAAAGTTACACTCCAAGTGTAAATAGTTGAGGCTCCATCTCCCATCCAGGACTTCCACCGGTCCGGCGAGGCAGCCATGACAACAGATCCCCCGCTCAAGGAATTGGCGCTCCACGACATCACCGTCCGCTTCGGCGGCCTGACCGCTCTCGACACCGTCTCTCTGCGCGTGGCGCCGGGCCGGATCGTCGGCGTCATCGGGCCGAACGGCGCGGGCAAGACCACCCTTTTCAACGTCATCAGCGGTTTTGTGCCGCCGACCTCCGGGTCGCTCACTCTCGACGGCAAGCCGTGGCGGCCCCGCCCGCACCATCTCAACCGGCTCGGCATCTCCCGGACTCTGCAGGGCGTCGGTCAGTTCGCCGGCATGACCGTCCTGGAGAACGTGATGGTCGGCGCGAGACACCGGCACGCCGAGTCCGAGGCGCTCGCCGCCCTGGAGCGGTGTGGCGTGACACGGTTCGCCCACGAGTACCCAGGGGCCCTGCAGTACGCGATCCGCAAACGGGTCGAGCTGGCTCGGGCCCTGGTCGCGAAGCCACGCATCCTGATGCTCGACGAGCCCGCGGGCGGGCTGGACGCCGACGAGATCCGCTGGCTGGGCACTCTGATCACCGAGATCGGCACCACGGTTCTGCTGGTCGAGCACCACATGGACCTGGTGATGTCGGTCTGCGACGAGATCCTGGTGCTCGACTTCGGTAAGCCGATCGCGCTCGGCACCCCGAGTGAGATCAGTGCGAACCCCAAGGTCACCGAGGCCTATCTCGGCGCGGCCGCCTGAGCTTCCACATCCTGGCAACCGGTCACGCGGGCCGGCCGCCGGAGCACTACGACAGACAGTCGCGCGACGCGACTGCCTGAACCTTTCCGCAAAGCCGACAGCTCCATGCAAAGCCGACAGCTTTCCGCACTCCCGGCAGCCGGTCACGACACGGCTTTCGTCGGCATATCCCCAGAACGACCCCGAAGGAGGAGCGCCGATGATCACCCGTGGAGACCCGCCGTCTGCGACCGGACCGGTCAGCGCAGGTGACCGCGAGACGCGACCTCGAAGCACCGGCAACCACGAGACGCGGTCCTGGAGCGCCGGCGGCCGCGAGACGCGGTCCTGGAGCGCCGGCGGCCGCGAGACGCGGTCCTGGAGCGCCGGCGGCCG
>NZ_BOMG01000037.1 GCF_016862075.1 Actinoplanes couchii
GACGCGGTCCTGGAGCGCCGGCGGCCGCGAGACGCGGTCCTGGAGCGCCGGCGGCCGCGAGACGCGGTCCTGGAGCGCCGGCGGCCGCGAGATGTGGGCGTGGGGCGCGGCTGAGGGGGCGCCGTGAGTGCCGCGTTGTTGGAGGTCGAAGGGCTGACCGCTGGGTACGGGGCGGCACCCGTACTGCACGATGTGGATCTCACTGTCCGGCCGGGAGAGATCGTTGCCGTTCTCGGGGCCAACGGCGCCGGCAAGACCACACTGCTGCGGGCCCTGTCGGGGCTGATCAGATCGTCCCGGGGGCGGGTCGCTCTGGACGGTGCCGACCTGTCCGGCACCAGAGTGGAGCATCTGGTCCGGCGGGGCATCGCCCATGTTCCCGAGGGCCGGGGTGTGGTCACCGAGCTGACCGTGGACGAGAATCTGCGGCTCGGCGGGCTGTGGCGGCGGGACCGAAGCGATGCCCGAGCGGCGCTCGACGAGGTCTACGAGCTGTTCCCGCCGTTGGCGCAGCGCCGGTCCTTCGCCGGTCATCAGCTCTCCGGCGGTGAGCGGCAGATGCTCGCGCTGGGCCGGGCCCTGGTCGGGCGACCGAGGCTGCTGCTGCTCGACGAGCCGTCGCTGGGGCTGGCGCCGAAAGTGACCGGGCAGATCATGGCCCTGCTGCGGGACCAGCGTGATCGCACCGGGCTGGCGGTGCTGCTGGTGGAACAGAACGTGCGCAGTGCGCTCTCCATCGCGGACCAGGGCGTGGTGCTGTCGCTGGGCCGGGTGGTCACCCGCGACACGGCTGAGGTGCTCCGCGACGACGCCGATCTCCGACACGCCTACCTGGGGTTCTGATGGGTCAATTCGTCTATCTGACCTTCGACGGCCTCAGCCGGGGGCTGGTCTATGCCGCGTTCGCGCTGGCACTGGTGCTGATCTGGCGGGCGGCCCGGATCGTCAACTTCGCACAGGGCGCGATGGCCGTCGCCGCCGTCTACGTGGCCTGGTCGGTGACGAACGCGACCGGGTCGTACTGGCTGGGGTTCGTGGTGGCGCTGTTGGCCGGACTGGTGCTGGGTGTCACGGTCGAGCGGGTGGTGATGCGGTTCGTGGACCACTCGTCGCCGCTCAACGGGGTGGTGGTGGCGCTCGGCCTGGTCCTGATCCTGCAGGGGGCGCTGGGCATCGTCTACGGCAACGAGTACCAGCCGGTGCAGACGCCGTTCAGCCGGGACGCGTTCGAGGTCGGCGGGGTCGCGCTGCTGTCCCGCTACGACCTGTTCGTCTTCGGCGCGGTGGGTGCCGTGGTGGTGGCGCTCACGCTGCTGTTCACCCGGACGGCCGTGGGCCTGCGGATGCGGGCGGCGGCCTTCGCCCCGGACGTGTCCCGGCTGCTCGGCGTCTCGGTCGGCGGCATGCTGACGCTGGGCTGGGCGCTCGCCGCCGCGGTGGGCTCGCTGGCCGGGATGCTCGTCGTCCCCACCGAGCTGGGGGTGCACCCGACAGCCATGGACGTGGTGTTCGTGTCGGCGTTCACGGCGGCCGTCGTGGGTGGACTGGACAGTCCGATCGGCGCGGTGGTCGGTGGACTGGTGGTGGGGCTGCTGCTGTCGTACGTCAGCGGCTACGTCGATGTCACGGTCGCCCCGATGGCCGTCCTCGCCCTGCTCGTGGTGGTGCTGCTGGGCCGGCCCGGCGGGCTCTTCTCGAGCTCGAAGGCGAGGGTGGCATGACCCGGCGGTTCGAAGACGAAGGCGGCATGACCGACGGTTCGGAGGCGATGGTGGCATGACCGACGTGCGGACGAAAGACGCCGTGACCGCTGCCGACGCGCCTGTGACGGCTCGCCGGCGGCGGGTGCATCCGGTGATCGTGATCGCGGTGGGGGCGGTGCTGGTGATCGCGCTGACCTACGTGCTGCCGCCGTTCCGGAACTATCAGCTGGCCACGGTCGGCGCCTACCTCTGCGTGACGGCCGGTCTGACCGTCCTGACCGGACTCAACGGTCAGCTCTCGCTCGGGCACGGCGCCCTGATGGCGACCGGCGCGTACACACTGGCGCTGACCCAGAACAAGTTCCTGAACCTGCCGCTCAGCTTCGCTGTCGCGGTGCTGGGCACGACCGTGGTGGGCGCGGTGATCGGCCTGGCCGCGGCCCGGTTGCGCGGCCCCTACCTGGCCGGGCTGACGCTCGCGGTGGCGACCGTGGTGCCGTCGGTGACCAGCACGTTCGACGAGACGTTCAACAGCGACCAGGGGCTGTCGGTGGCGCTGGACCCGCCACCGGAGACGGTTCCGATGGAGCAGTGGCAGGCCTGGCTGTGCTGGG
Source organism: Actinoplanes couchii (assembly GCF_016862075.1). Taxonomy (GTDB): domain Bacteria; phylum Actinomycetota; class Actinomycetes; order Mycobacteriales; family Micromonosporaceae; genus Actinoplanes; species Actinoplanes couchii. The sequence continues at coordinate 2,318 of NZ_BOMG01000037.1, forward strand.
GCGCGGCCCTGGTCGTGGTGCTGCTGCTGGCGTTGCTGGTGCGCGGCCGGTTCGGGCGTGACCTGCGCGCGGTACGGGACGACGAGACCGCGGCGAAACTGGCCGGCGTCGACGTGGCGCGTACCCAGGTGCTGGCCTTCGTGGTGAGCGCCGCCTGCGCCGGCGTCGCCGGAGCGCTGTTCGCCGTGCTCGCGCAGAGCGTGTCACCGGGCGCGTTCCCGCTGACGCTCTCCCTCTTCCTGCTCATGGCCATCGTGATCGGCGGTCTGGGCAGCCTGTTCGGGGCGTTGTGGGGCGCGGTCCTGCTGGTGCTCCTGCCCACTCTGTCCCAGTCGGTCGGCGAGTCGACCGGATCGCAGCGGCTCGAGGGCAACCTCGCCCTGGTGGTCTTCGGTGTGGTGCTCGTCGTCGTCATGCTCGCCGCCCCGGGCGGCCTCGCGTCAATCCGGATGAAGACAAGATTCAGGAGGAACCGATGAAACGCATAGCGACGGCGGCCCTGGCTGTCACGCTGCTCGCCACCGCGGGCTGCACCGGGAGCGGGGGCGGCGGGACGAGCGGTGCCGCGGTTCCGGGGGTGACCGACACCGAGATCGTGGTCGGCACCCACATGCCGCTGACCGGGCCGGCCGCGGCCGGGTACTCGAAGATCGCGCCGGCCACCAAGGCGTACTTCGACTTCGTCAACGCGAACGGCGGCGTGCACGGGCGGAAGATCAGCTACAAGGTCAAGGACGACGGCTACAACCCGGCGAACACCCAGACCGTGGTGCGTGAGCTGGTGCTCCAGGACAAGGTCTTCGCGATCCTCAACGGCCTCGGTACACCGACGCACACCGGCGTGCTCGACTTCCTGAAGACCAACCGGGTGCCCGACCTCTTCGTGGCGAGCGGCAGCCGGAGCTGGAACCAGCCGGACAAGTACCCGGGGACGTTCGGGTTCAACCCGGACTACACGGTCGAGGGCAAGATCCTCGGGACGTACGTGAAGGAGAACCTGTCCGGGAAGAAGGCCTGCTTCCTCGGGCAGGACGACGACTTCGGCCGGGACAGCCTGGCCGGCATCGAGAAGATCCTCGGCCCGGTGGCGGCCAAGGAGAGCTACGTGACCAGCAATCCGAACGTCGGCCCGCAGATGGGCGCGCTGAAGGCGGCCGGCTGTGAGGTGGTGCTGCTGGCGACTGTGCCCGGTTTCACTGCCCTGTCGATCGGCACCGCTGCGAAGATTGCCTTCAAACCGCAGTTCGTGGTCAGTAACGTCGGCGCCGACCCGACGACCGTCGGTAAGACGCTGGGTGCCGCCGCGCCCCTGATGGAGGGCCTGGTGGCGGCCAACTACCTGCCGCTGAACACCGACGAGGCCAACCCGTGGATCCAGCTGTTCAAGAAGGTCAACGCGGAGCACAACGGCAATGCCGAGTTCGACAACAACGTCGTCTACGGCATGTCGGTGGGCTATCTGTTCGTGCAGGCGCTGCAGGCCGCGGGCAAGGACGTGACCCGCGACAAGATCATCGAAACGGTGCAGAAGAACGGTTTCCAGGGCCCGGGTCTGGTGCCGTTGCGATTCTCCGCGCAGGATCACTCGGGGTACGCCGGACAGCAGCTCACCAAGGTCGAGAGCGGCAAGGCTGTCTACTTCGGGACTCCGTACACCACCGACGACAACGACGGCCCGGTCGCTGCGTACCAGGGTCAGGCCGCGACGCCGCCGCAGAACGGCGTACCGGCCGCGTAATATCTGCACTCAGACTGCAAAAACACGACCACAGGAGGTTGGGCGATGGCGGACCAGGTAGCAATCGTGACCGGAGCAAGCCGGGGGATCGGGTTCGCCATCGCGCAGCGCTTCGTCGCCCGGGGCACCAAGGTCGCCATCACCGGCCGTGACGCCGATGCCCTCGCGGCCGCGGTCAAGGAGCTCGGCGGCCCCGAGGTGGCGCTCGGTGTGGCCGGCAAGGGTGACGACGCCGCCCACCGCACCGCCGTGATCGACACGGTGCGGGAGACGTTCGGGCCGGTCACCACGTTGGTCAACAACATCGGGATCAATCCGGCGTACGGGCCGCTGGCCACCGTCGATCTCAACGCCGCCCGCAAGATGGCCGAGGTCAACCTGATCGGCACGCTCGGCTGGGTCCAGGAGGCACTGCGCGGCGGCCTGGCCGAGACCGGTGGCTCGATCGTCAACATCTCGTCGGTCTCCGGGGTCCGCCCGGCGCCGGGGATCGCGTTCTACGGCACCACCAAGGCCGCGCTGATCCACCTCACCGAGGAGCTCGCGGTCGAGCTGGCCCCGAAGATCCGGGTCAACGCGGTCGCGCCCGCGGTGGTGAAGACCCGGTTCGCCACCGCGCTCTACGAGGGACGCGAGGCCGAGGTGGCGGCCACCTATCCGTTGCAGCGGCTGGGCGACACCGACGACGTGGCAGGTGCGGTGGCGTTCCTCTGCTCCCCCGACGCCGCCTGGATCACCGGGCAGACCATCGTGATCGACGGCGGCCTGACCCTGACCGGCGCGGTCCAGTGAGCCCCAGCGAGTTCGGCGTGACGGCCCCGCCCAAGAGGGTCGTCGTCACCGGCGCCGGCGGCGGGATCGGGGCGGCGCTGGCCCGCCGGTTCGCCGCGGACGGCGCCCGGGTCGTGGTCAACGACCTGAACGCGGAGGCGGCCCACGCGGTGGCCGGCGAGATCGGCGGGATCGCGGTGCCCGGCGACGCCGCCCGTGAGGAGGACGTCCAGCGGCTGATCGACACCGCGTGGACCGAGCTGGGCGGGATCGACCTGTTCTGCTCCAACGCCGGCGTGCTGTCGGCCGGGGACGAGACGACACCTGACGAGCAGTGGCAGCGCGATTTCGGGGTCAACGTGATGTCACACGTCTACGTGACCCGGGCGCTGCTGCCCCGCTGGCTGGACACCGGCGAACCGAAACGGTTGCTGTTGACGGTCAGCGCGGCCGGGCTGCTCACGCTGCTGGGCAGTGCGACCTACTCGGTGACGAAACACGCGGCGCTGGCCTATGCCGAGTGGCTTCGAGCGACGTACGCCCATCGGGGGTTGATCGTCCAGGCGCTCTGCCCGCAGGGTGTCCGCACCGACATGCTGACCCGTGGTGACGAGGGCGGCAGCGGGGCGGCCTCGCTGCTGGCCGAGGGCGCGCTCGACCCCTCGGCGGTGGCCGACGTGGTCGCCGGGGCGCTGGCGGGTACCGGTTTTCTGATCCTCCCCCATCCGGAAGTCGAGGGCTACTACCGCTTGCGCGCGGACGATCCGGACCGTTGGCTGGGAGGCATGAACAAACTCCAGCGCGGATTCGAGACGAAGTGAAGGGCCTTGACCTGGAGAAACTCCAGGCCTATCTGGACAGTCCGCCTCTGAGCGGGACGATGTTCGCGGGCGGGAGGTCGAATCTCACCTATGCGGTGACCGACGGCGCCCGTCGCTGGGTGCTGCGCCGGCCGCCGCTGGGGCACGTGCTGCCCACCGCCCACGACATGGCCCGCGAGCACAAGGTTCTCGACGCCCTGTCCAAGGCCGGGTTCCCGGTGCCGAAACCGGTGCTGCTGTGCACCGACACCGACGTGATCGGGGCCCCGTTCTACCTGATGGAGCACGTCGACGGCACGATCCACCGGGACGCCGCCGGGCTCGGGCCGCAGCAGTTCCGGGAGCTCAACCTCACCCTGGTGGACACGCTCGCCGATCTGCACGCGCTGGATCCGGAGGCGATCGGGCTAGGTGACTTCGGCCGCCCGGCCGGGTTCAACGCCCGTCAGGTGCGCCGTTGGAAGCAGCAGCTCGACGCGTCGCGCAGTCGTGAGCTGTCCGGGATCGAGGAGTTGCACGCCCGGCTCGCCATCGACATCCCGGACGGGGCGGGCGCGGTCGTGCACGGCGACTTCCGGCTGGACAACGTGCTGGTCAGCGACGATCTGGCGGTCAACGCGGTGCTCGACTGGGAGATGTCCACACTGGGTGATCCACTCAGCGATCTCGCGCTGATGCAGGTGTACGCGGGCCGGCCGCTGCTGGAGCGGGACGGCGAGGCGATCGCCCCGATCGACATCCCGGGGCACCCGAGCCTGGACGAGATCGCCGTGCGGTACGCCGAGCGCAGCAAACGGGACGTGAGCGATCTGCACTGGTATGTGGCGTTCGCCGCGTTCAAACTCGCCGTCATCCTCGAGGGCGTGCACTTCCGCTACACCAAGGGTCAGACGGTCGGCCCCGGCTTCGACACCGTGGGCGCGATGGTTCCCGCCCTGGTCGAGCAGGGCCATCGAGCGCTGGAGGGACACTGATGGACTTCGAGTACGACGCGAAGACCGAGGACTACCGCAAACGGCTGCTCGCCTTCATGGACGAGCACGTCTATCCCGCGGAACCGGACTTCCACACGCCCGGCGGCGGCGGCTGGGAACCGCCCGCCGCACTGGCCCCGCTGAAAGCCGCGGCGAAGGAGGCCGGTCTGTGGAACCTCTTCCTGCCCGGTGAGCACGGGGCCGGACTGACGAACCTGCAGTACGCCCCGCTGGCCGAGATCACCGGCCGCAGCCCGGCGGTGGCCCCGCCCGCACTGAACTGTGCCGCGCCGGACACCGGCAACATGGAGGTGCTGGCCGAGTTCGGCACCGCCGAGCAGCAGGAGAAGTGGCTCAGGCCGCTGCTCGCGGGCGAGATCCGGTCGGCGTTCGCGATGACCGAGCCGCAGGTCGCCTCCTCGGACGCCACCAACATCGGCACCCGGATCGAGCGGGACGGTGACGACTACGTCATCAACGGGCACAAGTTCTACATCACCGGCGCGATGAACTCGAACTGCCGGATCTTCATCGTGATGGGCAAGACCGACCCGGACGCCGCCCGGCACGTGCAGCAGAGCCAGATCCTGGTGCCCCGGGACACCCCCGGCCTCACGGTCAAGCGCGGCATGACGGTGATGGGCTACACCGACGGCGACCACGGCGGCCACGCCGAGCTGATCTTCGAGAACGTCCGGGTGCCGGCGTCGAACCTGATCGGCGAGGAGGGCGGCGGGTTCGCGATCTCCCAGGCGCGTCTCGGGCCGGGCCGGATCCACCACTGCATGCGGCTGATCGGGATGGCCGAGCGGGCGCTGGAGATGATGTGCACGCGGGCGCTGGCCCGGACCACGTTCGGCAAGACCCTGGCCGAGCAGGGTGTGATCCAGGACTGGATCGCCGAGTCGCGGGTCCGGATCGAGCAGTCCCGGCTGCTGGTGCTGAAGGCGGCCTGGCTGATGGACACGGTCGGCAACAAGGGCGCGCACACCGAGATCCAGGCCATCAAGATCGCGGTGCCGTCCACGGTGGAGTGGATCCTGGACAAGGCGATCCAGACGCACGGCGCGGCCGGGCTCAGCCAGGACACCCCGCTCGCCGGGATCTGGGCCAGCGCCCGGATGCTGCGGCTCGCCGACGGGCCGGACGAGGTGCACAAGCGGTCGCTGGCACACCGCGAACTCAAGCGATACCGGAGTGGCTCATGAACCGGCCACCAACCCGCGCCGAGCGATACCGGAGTGGTTCGTGACCAACCCACCACCAACCCGCGTCGATGGTCGCACCGCACGGTCCGAGCGGACCCGCAACGCGATCATCGACGCGCACCTCCGGCTGATCGGCGACGGCGACATGCGCCCCACCGCCGACCGGGTGGCCAAGCTGGCCGGGGTGTCGTTGCGCGCCCTGTGGAGCCACTTCGCCGACATGGAGGCGTTGATGGCGGCCAGCGGCCAGCGGGTCCTGGAGCGGCGCGACGCGTCGTACCGGCCGATCCCGGCGGATCTGCCGCTCACCGACCGGATCGAGGCGTTCTGTCACCAGCGGGCGCGCCTGCTGGAGGAGATCGGCCCGGCGGCCCGGGCCTCGTCGTTGAAGGAACCGTTCTCGGCCGGGCTGCAGCGGTACCGGAAACTGCACGTGTCGCGGGTGCGGGACGAGCTGACCGCCACCTTCGGCGCCGAGATCGGCGAGGACGAGGAGTTGCTGAACGCGCTGACCGCGGCCAGCCTCTGGCCGACCTGGTCGACGTGGCGCGACGCCATGGACCTGCCCGTCGATTCGGCGCGTGCCGCCCTGACCAGGCTGGTCCGAGCCATGTTGAACGAGCGCGCGCATTAGGGTGTGCCGGCCTCAACGAGGCCGGCACACGGTGGATGTCAGAGGATGGCGACCGAGCGGGCCCCCTCGCCCCGGGACATGCGGTCGAACGCGGCCGGGACGTCGGCCAGGGTGATCCGGTCGGTGATCAGGTGGTCGAGGTTCAGGGTGCCGTCCAGGACCGCCCGGGCCAGCGCCGGGACCTCCAGGTCGGTGTCGGCCTGGCCGTAGACCGACGCCTTCAGGGTCCGGGCCGAGCTGAAGATGTCCAGCGCGCCCAGCTGGACCATGTCGTCGGCGGCGCCCATGCCGACCACGGTGACCTGGCCGCCCCGGCGGGTGGCCCGCCACGCGGCCCGGATGGTCGACGCGCGGCCGACACATTCGATGGCGTGGTCGGCGCCCAACTTCGAGTTCAGGCCGCGGACCTCTTTGGACAGGCCGTCCGAGGAGACCAGGAAGTCGGTGGCGCCGGCCGCTTCGGCCAGGCCCTTCTTGGCCTCGCTGACGTCGACCGCGATCACCTTTCCGGCGCCGGCGGCACGGGCGGCGGCGACCGCGGACAGTCCGACCCCGCCGAGTCCCAGGACCAGCACGGTTTCGCCGGGCTGGACGCGGGCGGTGTTGCGGACCGCGCCGCTGCCGGTCAGGACCGAACACCCGAGCAGAGCCGCCAGATCAAAATCCAATTGCGGCGGTACGGGGATGACCGCGTTCTCCGGGGCCACCACCTGCTCGGCGAACGCCCCCAGACCCAGGGTCACGTGCACCGGGGCGCCGTCGAGGGTCATGCCGTTCTCCAGGGCGGCGACACCGGACGAGGTGCTGCACAGCCACGGCTGGTCGTGGTCGCAGAACCAGCAGCTGCGGCAGGCCGGCTGCCAGTTCAGCACCACGTGGTCGCCGACCCGGACCCGGCTGACCCGGTCGCCGGTCTCGACCACCACGCCGGCCGCCTCATGGCCGAGGACCAGCGGGTGCGGTGGCCGCAACGTACCGTTGATCATGGAAAGGTCGGAGTGGCAGACCCCGGCCGCCCGGACCTCGACCCGCACCTGCCCGGGCCCGATCTCCGGCAGCCCGAGTTCGACGACCTCGGCCGGAACGCCGGGATCCCGGATCACCAGCCCGTTCGTGTAGCGGCTCATCGGGTCGCCTCCGATTCCGTCCGGCGGCGCGCCGCACTGACTGGTCCGTTCATCGCTGGATCGCCTTGACCTGCTGGAACTCGGCGAGCCCGTAGGCGCCCAGCTCACGTCCGATGCCGGATTGCTTGTACCCGCCGAACGGCGCGAACGGGTTGAACGAGCCCCCGTTGACGTCGACGGCCCCGGTCCGCAGCCGCCGGGCCACCGACAGCGCCCGTTCGTCGGAGCCCCAGACCGCGCCGGCCAGCCCGTACTTCGAGTTGTTGGCGATCGTCACCGCCTCGTCGTCCGAGTCGAAGCCGATGATCGACAGGACCGGGCCGAAGACCTCCTCCTGGGCAAGTTCGCTGTCCGGGTCGACGTCGGCGAAGACGGTCGGCGCGACGAAGTGCCCGGTCGCGGGCACCGGCGCGTCCAGTCCCCCGGCGACCAGCCGGGCCCCGGCCCGCTCGATGAATCCGCGCACCCGCGCCTTCTGATCGGCCGAGACGAGCGGCCCGAGACGGGTGGCCGGGTCGAACGGGTCACCGACGGTGTATCCGGCGGCGGTCTTGGCGGCGAGTTCGACGGCCTCGTCGTAGTGCGACCGGTGCACCAGCATCCGGGTCCACGCGGTGCACGTCTGCCCGGAGTTGAGGAACGCGTTGCCGACACCGACCTTGACCGCCTTGACCAGGTCGGCGTCCTCCAGGATCACGTTGGCGGACTTGCCACCCAGCTCCAGCGACACCCGGGCGATCCGGTCGGCGGCGGCGTGGCTGATCGCCCGACCGGTCCGGGTCGAGCCGGTGAACGAGACCATCGCGACGTCCGGGTGCCCGGCGATGGCCGAGCCGACGACCGGGCCGAGGCCGGTGACCAGATTGAACACCCCGGCGGGCAGGTCGGCCTCGGCGAACGCGTCGGCCAGCAGGTACGCGGTCAGCGGGGTCAGCTCGCTGGGTTTGAGCACGACCGTGTTCCCGGCCGCGAGGGCCGCGCCGACCTTGGCGACGACCTGGTGCAGCGGGTAGTTCCACGGGGTGATCGCGCCGACCACGCCGACCGGCTCGTGCACCACCAGCGAGTTGCCGATCACCTCGTCGACGGGCGGGTGGGCGGCGAGTTCGGCATAGCCGGCGAGCACCGTGAGGGGCAGGCCGGCCTGGACCGCCTTGGCGATCTTGAGTGGGGTGCCGAGTTCCAGGCCGACGATCCGGGCGATCTCGTCGGTCCGGGCGACGAGTGCCCGGTGCAGCCGGTCCAGGGCCGCGCCGCGCTCGGCCGGTGAGGTGGCCGCCCAGCCGTCGAAGGCCTTGGTGGCGGCGGAGACGGCGAGGTTCACGTCCTCGGTGGTACCGGCCGGCACGTGCCCGAACACCTCCTCGGTGTACGGGTTCTCCACCTCGATGCGGTCGCTCGTGTCGGGCGGCACGAAGGCGCCCCCGATCCAGTGCTGGTCACGGAAGACCGACGTCATCGGCGTACCCCCTGGTCGTAGCGGTGGGACAGGCTGTCGATCAGCAGATCCAGCCCGAGTTCGAAGGCGCCCTCGTCGACGGCGGCGCGATGCGCGGCGAGTTCGTGGGCGCGGTGCAGGTGCGGGAACCGGTCGTAGAGACCCGGGTCGTTCTCGAAGCCGAGCGCGAACGAACCCAGCGCGGATCCGGTGATCAGGTAACGCATCAGCGCGCCGATGTGGGTGGCCCGGGCCCGCGACCACCCGGCGTCGATCAGCGCGCCGTAGACCGCCTCGGCCATCGCCAGCCCGGCCGGACGGCGGCCCGGGCCGGTGGCCAGGACCGGCACGATGTTCGGGTGCGCGGAGAGGACCGCGTGGTACGACTTCGCCCACAGCCGCAGCCCGTCGCGCCAGTCGGTGCCGTGAAAACCGGAGATGTCCACCTGCGCGACCACCGCCTCGGCGACCGCGTCGACGATCTCCGCCTTGGTGGCGAAGTGGTTGTAGAGCGACGGCCCCTGCACCCCGAGCTCGGTGGCGAGGCGCCGCATCGAGCACGCCTCGATGCCTTCGGCGTCGATCAATGCGGCGGCGGCTTCGACGATGCGCTCCCTGGTGAGCAGCGCCTGCCGGGGCCGGGCCATGGGAACTCCCTGAGAAAACCGGAATCAACACTGGACGTGTAAAAACTTACGCCGCTAGTTTAAGCACAGCTGCGACGTGCATCACACGAATGAGGAGCCCAGGATGACGACGCTATCCCTCGCCACTGTTCTCGCCGAGGCGGCGCGTAGATACCCCGAAAAGGTAGCGATCGTCGACGAAGCGGGCGGCCGGATCACCTATCGAGACCTCTGGGCGCAGACCCGGGCGTACGCCGGCGGATTGAAGGATCTGGGGGTTGGTCCTGGCGACACCGTGGCGGTGATGATCCCGAACGTCGCCGACTTCCCGCGTGTCTACTTCGCGGCGCTGGCCGTCGGCGCCCGGATCGTGCCGGTGTCGCTGCTGCTCAACGCGGAGGAGGTCGGTTACGTCCTGACCGACAGCGGCGCGGATCTGCTGGTCACGCACTCGGCGATGCTGCAGGTCGGCGCGGCCGCGGCGGCTGCCACCCAGACCCGGCTGGTGAATGTCGGCCCGCTCCCGGCGGATCTGCCGCAGCACCCACCGCGGCTGGAGGAGATCTCCAAGGACAAGGAGCCCCTGCGGACGTACGTCACTCGCGAGGCCGAGGACGTCGCGGTGATCCTCTACACCAGTGGCACCACCGGCAAGCCGAAGGGCGCGCTGCTCACCCACCTGAACCTGGTGATGAACGCGGCGGTCAACGTCTTCGACGTGCACCCGCTGACCGGCGACGACGTGGTGATGGGCTGCCTGCCGCTGTTCCACACGTTCGGTCAGACGGTTGGGATGAACGCGACGTTCCGGCTCGGCGGAACCCTGGTGCTGCTGCCCCGGTTCACCGGCGAGGCGGCGATCGAGCTGATGATCCGGGAGAACGTGACGATCTTCCACGGCGTGCCGACGATGTACATCGGTCTGCTGGAGGCGGCGGCCAAGGCGGAACAGCTGCCGCAGCTCAAGCTCTGTGTCTCCGGCGGGGCGTCGCTGCCGGTGGCGGTGCTGGAGAAGTTTGCCGCGACGTTCGGCTCGACCATCTGGGAGGGGTACGGGCTGAGCGAGACGTCCCCGACCGCCACCACCAATCAGCCGTCGTTCGGCGCCAAGCCCGGCACCGTCGGCCACCCGATCTGGGGTGTCGAGGTGGAGATCGCCCGCCCCGAGGTGCCGGAGAGCATCGAGTTCCTGCCCGACGGCGAGCTGGGCGAGATCGTGATCCGCGGGCACAACGTCTTCGCCGGCTACCTGAACCGTCCGGAGGCCACCGCCGAGGCACTCGTCGACGGCTGGTTCCGGACCGGTGACCTGGGCGTCCGCGACGAGCAGGGCTTCATCAGCATCGTCGACCGGACCAAGGATCTGATCATCCGCGGAGGTTTCAACGTCTACCCGCGTGAGGTGGAGGAGGTGCTGGCCCGGCATCCCTCGATCCAGCAGGTCGCGGTGATCGGGGTGGCCGACGCGACGCTCGGTGAGGAGATCTGCGCGGTCGTGGTCCCTTCCGACATCACCTTGACCGAGCCTGACCTGATCGAGTGGGCGAAGGAGCACCTGGGCAAGCACAAGTACCCGCGTCAGATCCGCTTCACCGAGTCGCTGCCGCTCGGGCCGAGCATGAAGGTGCTGAAGCGGGAGCTGCGCAAGCAGTACTCCTAGAGCAACCTCGGCAGCTCCGCCACGATCGGCACGTCGGCGGGCAGCCACGGGACGCTGTCCAGCTGGTCCACGGTCAGCCAGCGCATGGAGCGGTGCTCCAGCGCCTCCGGGACGTCGCCGTCGAGAAGTTCGACGGCGTACACCCGGAGCACGGCCCGGCCGTGGGCCAGCGGCACGTCCGGGCCGACCCGATCGCCGACGGCCACCCGCACACCCAGCTCCTCGGCGCACTCGCGGGCCAGGGCCGCCTGCTCGGTCTCGCCCGGCTCGACCTTGCCGCCCGGGAACTCCCAGCGTCCGGCGGCCTCCGGCGGTGCGCTGCGCTCACAGGCCAGCACCCGGCCGGCGGTGATGATCACAGCCGCGACGATCACCCTGGGTGATGTCGAGGGCTTGACGTATTGTTCGGGCCGCATACGGTCAAAGATCTCACGAAAGTTCACCGTGCAGGTTGCCCGTTGCCGCCCTGATCGTCACCCAAACACGGATATGTGGGCGTGGACAGCGGTGGCCGGACGTACGAAACTGTGGGGCACCGACCATGACGACTCGGCGACAGTTCGGCCACAAGCCGGCAACGACGCTAAGGGGGGTGGCAGTGCGGGCACGAAAACGCCGGAACTCCGACTCGGATTATCTCAGCGACGCCCTGACTCTGCTGAGCGGCTGGACCCGTGACGGAGTCCAGCTGCGCCGCGAACTGGCGTGCGACGACAGTCAGCACGCCGCACTGACGGAACGCATCAAAGTAGCCGCGGACACGCTGCACATCCGTCCGACCATTCGGCGCTCCGACGGTCACACACAGATCTGTCTCGGTCAGCAGGACGGCACCGACATCACCGACGGTGAGGTCACCCTGGCCGCCCGGATCGAGGATTTCTACCGCACCGTGGTCGAGACGACGTAGATCACGACCACTACGCTGCGGCACATGACTGACGTGGTTTACGACAACAAGGGTCAGCTCGAGCAGATCCAGGACGGTCTGCTGGAGGGCGAGCAGATCATCGCCGTCTACGACGCGATCGGCGCCGGCACCGGCTTCATCGGCCTGACCAACCGGCGGATCATCATTCAGGACCAGTCCTACGTGGGCAAGCGGTTCGCGATCACGAGCATCCCCTACTCCAAGGTGAGCAGCGTCAGCGTGGTCAGCAACAAGAGCTGGGCCGGCCAGTTCTTCTCCTCCGGCACGATCGCGATCGCGGTCGGCACCCACACGTACGAGGTGGAGTTCCGTGGTTCGGAGAAGACCCACCACGTGCACAACGTGATCCTCAGCTTCGCCTCCTGAAGCCCTAGGACCGCTGCCCGCCGGGCGCCTGCGTGAGATCCCAGACGTAGCGACGACCGGCGGGTTTCTCGTCCCGCCAGACCACTTCCCACCTGCCGCGTACGTCGCGCTCCGGCTCGCCCATCCGGCCGTACCCGGCTCGCTCCTTGACGCTCGGCGGCTGATCACTCTCCGGGAAGCTGAAGGTGACCTGGAACCGGGTGAATGCCGATGGGGTGCCGCTGACGGTCGGCAGCCGGTCGTCCCAGACGACCTGGTCCCAGCCCCGCTCCCGCAGCGGCCGCCAGAGCCCGACCGGCCGGTAGTCGACCTGCCATTCGGTCCGTGTGGTCAGTGCCGGATCGAATATCAGCCATACCCGTAGCCGCCTGGTCTGTTCCAGGGGAAGTGCGGTGATGGTGCCGCCGACCGGGCGGATCGTCTTGAACGAGATCTCGTCGAGCCGGGCCAGCCGGTCGGTGTCGGTGGGCACGATCGGTCGCATGGTCCGGTGAGTGACCAGCGGGTCCGGCGTGGTGACCCGCTTCTCCACGATGCGGTCACTCTCGTCGTTCTCACCGACCGTGACCAGGACTTCGAGGGTCTCCGAGAAGAGCGGCCGCTCCCGCTCGCTGATCCGTTGAATGGCGTCGAGATAGTGCTGGTGACCGGCCTGTTGCAGGGCCAGCAGCCTGGCCGCGTCCTGCAGGTCACCGGTCAGGTCCCGGATCCGGACCACGAACGCGAGCTGCCACAGGCGGACCACGAAGTAGAGCAGGCAGGCCAGGAAGATGGCGGTGAGCGCCCACTGGGCGACCTCGATGGGGATCTCGGTGAGCTGCGCGATGCCCGATGCCAGCCCGATGAGCACGACCGAGACGTTCAGGGTGCCCCTGAAGAGAGTCTGATAGATCGACGGAGTCTCCGGCATCGTCACAATGATGTCGAACGGAGCGTGCGCGATAAATCCTCATATGGAGTGACAAGGCACGGCTGGGGACGGTCGATCGTCCGATATCCGCTGACCGATCAGGTGAAAACCGTTGCCCACCGTTTCCCGGGCGACGCATGCTACCCGGGAGCAATCAGATCCGTCGATCTTAATTCCCCCGGAGGCGATCCCCGGTGCTGAGCCACTTGAACCAGCCCCTGACCCGGCGTTACCGAGTGGGCGGCGGTGAAGGGGGCCAGCCGCGGCGGCAGGGCGTCCTGCTCTTCGTCATGGCGATGCTGTGTTCGGCGGTGTTTGTAGGGCTCGCCACGGTCGCGTTGCACTGAGACCGCGGCGAGGCCCTCAGCTTCCGCCTTCGCCGCCTCTGCCGTACATGACTCTCCCTCTTACACGGATGTACTCCGCACTGCCAACGCTTTCAGCCTAGGTCAGGACGCGGGTCGGCAAGGCCGTCTCGGTCACTGTCCCGTCGGCGGCGCGCTTCAACTCGTACGCCAAGGGGCCCTCGCGGTCGGCGACCGCCTCGGACAGTGACGTGCCGCGGTAGATCAGCCCCGCGCCGTCGTCGGTGGCGTAGCCGTCGCCCAGCGTGCCGTCGCCGACCAGCCGGTGCATCGTCGGACGGCGCCGTTCCTCGCTGTCGTAGTGCACCCCGTTGCTGCACGGCAGGAAGCCCAGCCCGTCGGTGAAACCCTTCAGCTCGTGCCCGAAGCTGTCGGTGCTGCCGCCCTGGTGCCAGCAGATCGAGCCGGCCGAGACCCCGCTCAGCACGATCCCCTTCTGCCACGCCTCGTGCAGGATCTCGTCCAGGCCGTGCACCCGCCAGACCGCGCACAGGTTCGCGACGCTGCCGCCGTCCACCCAGATGACGTCCTGGGCCAGCAGGTGCGCACGGATGTCGTCGACGTTCGGCATCGGGAACAGCTGCAGGTGCGACATGGTGAACTCGGTCCCGGCGAACGCGGCGTAGTGGTAGCCGATCCGCGCCTCGGGGTCGCCGGTGGCCTGGGTCAGCACACAGATCTTCGGGGATTTCGGGTTGCCGGCCAGCTCAGCGGCCAGGTGGTGGATCGCGCCGGGCCGCATGGCCAGCGGGCTGACCTGACTGCGGCGGAAGAAGGCGCTGGTGGCGAGAATGGTGGGTACGTCTGCGGTCACCGCAGCATCATCGCGCACGCGTCGGCGGTCTCCAGCACGATGTCCTCGGCGAGATCGATCGCCTCGGCCAGGCGCAACGGATCGGGCCCGATCGACGCGAAGACCCGGTCCACCTTCACGGCGAAACCGGCCGGCGCACCGGGCAGCAGAGCGGTCGCCGCCACCGCGCCCTTCTCGTTGATCAGCCAGCGTCCGGCCGCGCCGTGCAGCGCGTGCGTGAGCACCCCGACCGCCCGGAACAGACATCCCGCGACGTACGCGCTGTCGCCCCGCGTCACCGCCTTGCGCGCGATCCCGATCAGGAAGTCCGCCTCCCACAGCCCCTCGACCAGGGCCTCGGCGAGCGGGCGGGGAAAGACCCGGACGCGACGTTGCAGGTCGGCCAGGTCGCCGGTCGGATCGGCGAGGATCCGGGCCAGAGCCAATTCGCCCGGGTACGAGTGATCAGGCACTCCGAGCGGGTGGCCGGCCTGGACGTGGAACCGGTACCTGCCCTGTTCCGCCTCCGCCCAGCACCGCCGGACCCGGTCCAGATCACGGTAGATCCAGTCCACGGCGTGCCCGTCGATCCGCAGCCAGCCGCCGCCGTCCACCCACGGGCCCCACTCGCCGACCGCGGTGACCCGGGCGCCCGGACCGGCCACCGCCACCGCCAGCTCACCGAGCCGCACCGTGTCGAGCGGCGCCCGGTAGTAGAGGCCCAGGTCGTGGTCGGACTCCTCGGTGTGGGTGCCGCGGGCCCGGCTGCCCCCGAGGACCACGCCGATGACACCGGGGATCTCGACCAGCCGGTGGGCGAGTTCGTCTTCGCTCAGTGCCATGTTCTGATCTTCAGTCAGCGTCTCGGCTGAACGGTAGGCAGATCCCCAGAACGTTGTCGCAGAACGGGTCCACGACGCTCTGCTTGCGGGAGCCCACCGCCACCACCCGGTTCAGCGGGCGGGTGGTGATCGAGCTGCCGAGCAGGCGGCGCGCGGTCGGCCGGCCGTCGGTCAGGGTCACCAGGTAGCGCAGCGTCTCCTCGCCGGGTTCGCCGTCGGCCTCGACCCGGCGGGTGCCGCGCAGCATCGTCGCGTCCTTCACCACCTCGGTGCCGTACGGGACGATCCGGGTCTCCAGGTCGGTGCGGGTGGTCACCACCGGGGCCTCGGCGGCCGGCGCCTTGCGGGCCTGGGTGCCACCGGTCCGGCCGGTGCCTGCCACCCGGGCCTGGCGCGGGCCGGTCCGGTCGGCGCGGTCGTCGGTCACCCGTTGCCGGCTCAGCCGATCACTCGCGGTGTACACCCGCTTGCGGGCGGCCGGCGCCTGCTGTTTGACGGTCTCCTTCCCGGCCGCTTTCGGCTTGACCGGTGTCTTCTGTGCCGGCGGCGGCATGTCCCCGGGCCGCCGGGGCAGCGGTTGTGCGGCGGCCGCCGCACGGCTCACCACCTCGGGATCCTCTTCCAGGTACGGGGCACCGAGATCGGGCTCGGCGACGGTCACGCTCTCCGGCTCAGGTGCGAGGATCGTGGCGACACCGGCCGCCGAACCGCCGACGACCACGAACATCGCGGCCGCACCGGCGGCCATCCGGGCGCCGAACGGGAGGCGGGCCCACCAAGACTTTCGTGGCGTTTCGAGCAGATCCTGCCAAGAGTCACTAGTTGTCTGGTTTTGCACCAAAGCATTGTTACTTTCCCTGACGCGTCGGCAAATCGCCCGCCGGTCACCCGAAGGACTGACTGCCACGCCCCGAACCCGATCCCGTCCGTTGCCCCGACTAGGTGGAAAGTAGACAGGCGCTCCGGGCCTACCATCGCAGCCATGGCCGAACCACCCGCCCCACTGACCGCCGACGAAGAGGCGGTGATGCGCGCCCTCGGCCGATTCCTGCTGGTCATGCCGCGGGCTCTCGACGCCGACCTGGAACGCGAACAACGCATGTCCGCCAGCGAGTACGCGGTCCTGCGCCACCTGTCGGAGACTCCCGGGCGGCTCATGCGGATGAGCGAACTCGCCACGGCGTGTGATATGTCACTGAGCGGCATGACGCGGCTGGCGGCCAAGCTCGAATCCCTCGGATTCCTGCGCCGCGACCGCTGCCCCACCGACGCCCGCGGGGCCAACGCCGTGCTCACCGACGCGGGCCTGGCCCGGCTCCAGCAGGCCTGGCCGACCCACCTGGCCAGCGTCCGCCGGCACATCTTCGACCACCTCGGCGAGCTGGACCTGAACCGCCTGGCCGCCGCGTTCACCGCGATGACGTCCTTCCCCGCTCCGCTGTCGCCCGCCCCCAAGAGTTGATCTTGCCGGGTTGCCCGCCCGCTCCGGCCGCCCGGCCGGTTGGATGATGGGATGGTGCTGACAGCTGCCCCACGCTCCGCGACGGCCTCGAAATTCCTGGACCGGACCGCGACGGTGGTCTCCGAAGTGCTGGCCCCCGCCGTCCTCGTCGCCGCCCTGCTGCTGATCGTCGGCTGGCACGCCGGCGACACCCCGGGCGTCTCCCGCTGGTGGGGCCTGCCCGGCGCCCTGTTCGCCGCGGCGATCCCGCTCGGTTACGTGCTGCACGGCGTCCGCAACGGCCGGCTCACCAACCATCACATCCCGGAACGGGCCGACCGCCGCATCCCCCTGATGTTCGGCACCGCGTCCCTGATCGCCGGCCTGCTCCTGATGCTGGCCCTGGGCGCCCCGCGGGAGATCCTCGCCCTACTCGCCGCCGGTGGCGTCGGCCTGGCCGTGTTCGCCCTGGTCACACACTGGTGGAAGATGTCCATCCACGCCGGCGTGGCAGCCGGCACGGTCGCCGCCCTGACCGCCGTCTACGGCTGGCCGGCCCTGCTGGGCACCCCGCTGGTCCTGCTCGGCTGCTGGGCGCGGGTCCGCCTGACCGCCCACACCCGGGCCCAGGTGGTGGTCGGAGCCCTGGTCGGCGCCTTGATCGCCGGCACCGTCTTCCCCCTGCTCCGCTGACCCTTTGTCAGGACTTCTTGGGGGCGGGCCTGAGTTCCACGGTCACGACGTCGCCCACACTGATGCCCTCCGCCTTACGGACGGCATCCTTGAGCGGAACCAGGTACCGCCCGTCCCGTGGAAACAACGCCGTACCGAACTCGGTGCCCCCGATGACGACCCGCACCGGAATCTGCCCCCAGTAGATCAGCGCCCGGGCCGCCTCCTTGAGAT
Source organism: Actinoplanes couchii (assembly GCF_016862075.1). Taxonomy (GTDB): domain Bacteria; phylum Actinomycetota; class Actinomycetes; order Mycobacteriales; family Micromonosporaceae; genus Actinoplanes; species Actinoplanes couchii. Next base: position 19,869 of record NZ_BOMG01000037.1, read on the forward strand.
CAGCACTGTCCCCCTCCGGCATGGCCACGAAGTAGAACGGCGCAGGCCCCCGCCACTCGACAACTTCCCCCACAAACACCCATTCCACGGTCGTCTCACACCGCTATGAGCCGGACGCGGTCACCGCAGAGCTTGGCTATGTCGTCGATGTCGGAGGTCAGGACGGCCACCGGGCGGTGCTGGCGCAGCGCGGCCTCGGCGACAACAGCGTCGATCGCATACTTGTGCCCGTGCAAACCGGCGTTCATCAACAGCTTCGATGCCGATCGCGCTTCCTCGTCACCCACCACGATCACGCGCAGTCCGGAAAGCACCCAGTTCAGGCGGGACATGCTGGTGCGAGAGTGCACGGCCTCGATGATGGTGAGGGCGCTGATCACGACCTCCATGCCGCGCGAGCGGGCCTCGGCCACCAGCGCGACCACCTGCTCGTCGTCGGCGAGCAGCTTGGAGAGGCCCTCGCTGTCGAGGACCAGCGTCCCCTCATGACTCAGCCTGCGGCGAGCCATTCGCCCTCCTCCGCGAAGACCTCGTCGAAGACCTGCCGGGCCCGCTTGCGCGCGTGCTCGGAGACCGGCCCGTTCCGGACCTCGTAGTCCGCCAGGTACTCGTCGAGAACCCGGCCGCGCAGCTCCCGCTCCACGGCCTCGGCGATGAACGCGGAGAACTCGCGCTTGCCCACCCGGGCTCGTATCGCCTCGGCCGTCCCCTCCGGCAGCGACAGGCTCACCCGCGTCGCGGGCCCTTCGCCGATGCTGTAAGTCGCCTCACTCATGGCACGAGTGTGTCAAACGAGTAGGAAAAGCGTCCACCCAAAACACGAAAGGGGGAAGGGGCCCTCGTCGAGCCGGACCCCTCCCCCTTTCGCTACGCGCTCTCGCCAAGCGTTTCGCTTTTGCGTTTTTGCTACACGTTGAAGCGGAACTCGACTACGTCGCCGTCCTTCATGATGTAGTCCTTGCCCTCCATGCGGACCTTGCCGGCGGACTTCGCCGCGGACATCGAACCCGCCGCCACCAGGTCGTCGAAGCTGACGATCTCGGCCTTGATGAAGCCGCGCTGGAAGTCGGAGTGGATGACACCGGCCGCCTCGGGAGCCGTCGCGCCGACCGGAACGGTCCAGGCACGGGCCTCCTTCGGGCCGGCGGTCAGGTAGGTCTGCAGACCGAGCGTCTCGAAGCCGACCCGGATCAGCCGGTTCAGGCCGGGCTCGCTCTGGCCGGTCGACTGCAGCAGCTCCAGCGCCTCCTCGTCGTCCAGCTCGATCAGCTCGGACTCGATCTTGGCGTCCATGAAGACGGCCTCGGCCGGAGCGACGAGCGTGCGCAGCTCGTCGAGGAACGTCTCGTTGCCCAGCTCGGCCTCGTCGACGTTGAACACGTACAGGAACGGCTTCGTGGTGAGCAGGTGCAGCTCGGCGAGCAGCTCCAGCTCGACACCGGCGGCCTTGGCACCCTGGTAGAGGGTGACACCGTCGTTGAGCAGCTTGAACGCGGCCTCGGCGGCGGCCACGACGGGAGCCTTCTCCTTCTTGAGCTTGGCCTCCTTCTGCAGCCGGGGCAGGGCCTTCTCGACGGTCTGCAGGTCGGCCAGGATCAGCTCGGTGTTGATCGTCTCGATGTCGTCGGACGGGGACACCTTGCCGTCGACGTGCAGCACGTTCGGGTCGGAGAAGGCGCGCACCACCTGGCAGATTGCCGACGCGTCGCGGATGTTCGCGAGGAACGCGTTACCCCGCCCCTGGCCCTTGGAGGCGCCACGGACCAGGCCGGCGATGTCGACGAAACTCACCGGCGCGGGGAGGATCTTCTCGCTGCCGAACAGCTCAGCGAGCTTCCCCAGCCGCTCGTCCGGCAGCCCGACCACGCCGACGTTGGGCTCGATCGTCGCGAACGGGTAGTTCGCGGCAAGCACGTCGTTCTTGGTCAGGGCATTGAACAGGGTGCTCTTGCCGACGTTGGGCAGGCCGACGATTCCGATGCTGAGGCTCACGGAACGCCAGTCTACGGGTTCGCCCACGCCCGCTCTCAGCGGAAGAACCTCACCGCCTCCCCAACGCCACAACCACCCCCTCCCCGCCGGGTTTCACCCGCCGTTCCCCAGCGCCGCCGACCATCCCTTCGGTGGCCACGATCCATCCCTTCCCATCAACGCCGAGCGGTCCTGCCTCCTCCTTCCGCCTTTCCGCCGCGGTCCACCTCCGTCCCCGTCTGCCGGGCGGCGGCATGGTCGTGTCCGAAACCCGCCAGCCATCGGGCGCCCGCCGGAGCAGACTCGAAGTCATGGAGCTGGACTTCGAACACTGCTACCGGGCCGTCGACAGCCGCGACCCGCGGTTCGACGGGTGCTTCTACACCGCTGTCCGGACCACCGGGATCTACTGCCGTCCGTCCTGCCCGGCGGTCACTCCGAAACGGGCGAACGTCACGTTCTACGTCAGCGCCGCGGCCGCCCAACGGGGTGGTTTCCGGGCCTGCCGCCGCTGCCGACCGGACGCGGCGCCCGGCTCACCGGAGTGGGACACCCGCGCGGACACGGTCGGCCGGGCCATGCGCCTGATCGGTGACGGCGTCGTCGACCGGGAGGGCGTGCCCGGCCTCGCCTCCCGTCTCGGATACACCGAACGCCACCTCAACCGGATGCTCACCACCGAACTCGGGGCCGGCCCGCTCGCACTCGCCCGGGCACAGCGGGCCCAGACCGCGCGGATCCTCGTCGAGACGACCGATCTCGGGCTGTCGGAGATCGCCTTCGCGGCCGGTTTCGGCAGCGTGCGGCAGTTCAACGACACGATGCTCGAGGTGTACGCCCGATCGCCGAGCCAGATGCGCGAGAAACGCCCGGCCGGCCCGATTGAGGCGGGCGTGGTCAACCTGCGGCTCGCGTTCCGGCCGCCGCTGCACGCGAGCTCGCTGCTCGGATTCTTCGCGGCCCGGACGCTGCCCGGCGTGGACACGGTCGTGGACGGCGCGTACCGCCGCGGGTTGAACCTGCCGCACGGCACCGCGGACGTCTCGCTCAGCCCCGGCGACCGCTGGATCCATGCGACGTTGCGCCTCAGTGACGTGCGGGACCTGGCCCCCGCGGTCGCCCGGTGCCGCCGGCTGTTCGATCTGGACGCCGACCCGGTCGCGGTCGACGCCCTGCTCGGAGCGGATCCGGCACTGACCGCCGCGGTCGCTGCCGAACCTGGCGTCCGGGTACCCCGCGCCGTGGACGGCTTCGAGATGGCGATCCGGGCCATCGTCGGCCAGCAGGTCAGCGTGGCCGGCGCCCGCACCACCCTGGGCCGGATCCTGAAAGCCGCCGCCGGCAACACTCTCGCCCCGGAACAGGGCACCGCCGGACATCTCATCGGTTCCCCCTCCCTCGACACCACCAACGGCAGGCCGGGGACCGTCCCCGGCGCCGCACCCACCGCCCTGCCCACTGACCTGCCCTCCAGTCCTCGCACGGGCGCCGGCACCGATCTCGCCGGCTTCCCGTCCGCCGACGTCGTCGCCGGGCTGCCCGACTCGGCGTTCGGCATGCCCGCCGCACGCCGTGCCACGATCCGTGCCCTCGCCGAAGCGGTGGCGGACGGCAAACTCGACCTCGACCCCGGCGCCGATCGTGCCGAGACCGTCGCCCGGCTCGTCGAACTGCCCGGAGTCGGACCGTGGACCGCCGGTTACGTCGCCATGCGCGCGATCGGTGACCCCGACACCTTCCTGGCCACCGATCTGGCCGCCCGCCGTGGTGCCGAGGCTCTGGGCCTGCCCGGCACCGCGAAGGCACTGGCCACTCATGCCGAACAGTGGCGACCGTGGCGCTCCTACGCCCTGATCCGTCTCTGGCGGGCCGCCTGACCCGGCGTTCCGCTGCACCGAAACTACCCGTCGCGCGGCGGCGGACCGGGGTTATCCACATTGGCGCCACGGCCGTCGGAGTTATCCACAGCCGGGCCGGATTTCTGCACGCCGGCCGGAAGAATCCGTCACGCTGACGGCCCCCGAACGAGGAGACAACGATGCTCATCCACTCGACTCTGGACACCCCCGCCGGCCCCTTCACCGTCGTGGTCAGCAAGACCGGCGCGGTGCGTGCGGCCGGCTTCACCACCGATGTGCCGGTGCTGATGACCCTGGTCCATCCGGCACTGCGCGAGCCGGTTCAACCGGGCGATCCGGGCGAGGCCGGCGAGGCGGTCCGGGCCTATCTGGGCGGCGACCTGACCGCCATCGACGCGATCCCGGTCGAGCAGCACACGGCCGGTGAGTTCATGCAGCACGCGTGGCAGGTGATGCGCGGGATCAAACCGGGCACGCCGGTGACGTACACCGGGTTCGCCGAGCTCTCCGGCCGGCCGTTGGCGGTCCGGGCCGCCGCTGCCGCCTGCGCCCGCAACCCGGTCGCGCTGTTCACCCCCTGTCACCGGGTGCTGCGCACCGACGGCTCGTTCGGTGGCTACCGGTGGGGTGTGCCAGTCAAGGAGTGGCTGCTGAAATTCGAGTCCGGCGACTGATCGGTTTCGGTGGTCCCGCTCTCGTCCCCGCCTTCCGCTGAAACTCCTGTCGTGGGCCCGCTGCCGAGGCGGGGACGAAAGTGCGGTGGTCAGGGTCGCATCGTCCGACGATGATGGGCTGGACGAACATGAACCGACCGGGGTGGGGTGTCGATATGGTGGGCGGCTGGCTACGCCGTGAGCCGAAGAAGGCACGGAACCCGGAAACGGGACAATCGGGTCTCCCGGAGAGCGCTCCGGCCGAGGCCGAATCGGACACGACCACCTGGAACGGGTGGGATCCCAGCAGTCAGCCCGACCCCGCGGACGAGCCGTCCGGGCAGATGCTGTTCGGCGGCCCGCCCGTCACCGAACCGGTGCAGGCGACCCCGGGCTCCCCTCAGGTGTACCGGTCCCGGCGTCACGAGGCCGGCCGGTACGACGAGGACGACGAGCCCACGACCATCTTCCGCCTGGACCAGGCCTCCGAGAACACGACGGTCCTGAACCTGCGCGACCTCGGCCGACCCGCGGAGAAGACCGAGCCCCACCCGAGCCCGGCCGACCACTCCGAAGACACAACCGTGCTCCACATGCCGCCGGCCGACGCGTCCGAAGAGCCAACCATGCTTCACGTACGGCAGGCCGGCGCGTCTGAGGAACCGACCATGCTTCACGTGCCGCAGGCCGGCGCGTCCGAGGAACCGACAATGCTCCACGTGCCGCAGGCGGGCCTGTCTGAGGAACCGACGATGCTCCACGTGCGGCAGACCGGTCCGGTTGAGGAAACGACCGTCCCTCACGTGCGGGAGGCCGGTCTACAAGAAGACCTGACCGTGCGGTACGTGCGGGAGGTCGGTGTGCAGGACGAACTGACCGTCCGGCATATGCCTGAGGTCGGCCGGCACGAGGAGCACACGGTTGCACTCAAGCTGGGGGCGGAGCCGCAAGAGGATCAGACCGTTCAGCATCCGTGCGAAGACGACCCTGCGGAAGACCGCACCGTCGTGCACTCGTTGACGTCTGAGCCGCCCCTGGATCCGGATCAGACCTTACCGAATGAGCCGGTGAACGAGCGGTCCGAGGAGCAGACGCTGCAGTTCGGGCGGGTGGCCGTTCGGAGTGACGGTGGCCAGCGATCCGAGTCGGCGCCGGAGGGCCGCGGAGTCGATTCGGAGGCCACCGACCGGGCCGGCGAGGAACCGGAGACGACCGTCCTCGGCCAGGACAACCCGGGGAGCGACACGTCTGGCGCGGAGAACGCCACGTCCGGCGCCGGAAACATTGCACCCGGCACGGGAAACGGCACGTCTGACGCGGGGGACGGTACATCCGGTAGCCCGATCATTACATCCGGTGGCCCGATCATTTCGGAAGTCACCGCGGGCCAAGAAGTCGTCGCTGTCCACGAGGTTCATCCGGAGGTCGCGGGCGAACCCGAGATCCCGGTTGAACCCGAGGTAGCGGTCGAATCTGGGATCCCGGCTGGGCCCAAGGTCACAGCTGAACCCGAGGTCACGGCATACCCGGATGTCGCGGCTCGCATGGAGGTCACGGCTTACCAGGGTGTCGCGGAAGGCTCTGTGGACACGGTTCGGCCGGAGTTCTCGGCGGATCCCTCCAACACGGTTCGAGCGGGAGGCACAGAGGAGCAGGACACGGACGGTCCCAGCGAGGGCGCACCGGACCTGGCCGCGGGGGCGGAGGAAACGGCCGCCGAGTCGCACGAAACCGCTACGGACCCGGAGGGAACGGCTACTGGCCCGGAGGAAACGGCTGCCGGGCTGGAAGGAGCGGCTGCGGGGTCGGTTGAGTGGGCATGGCACTCGGACGAGCGGTGGGTTGTCGGAGGGCTTGGGGAGCGGGCTTCGGTTCGGGTTCGGGTTCCTGAGCGGTTTCGGAATCCTCCGGCGGATACCACCATCGACGGGGCCGAGGTCGGTGGCCTTGTCTATCGGGCCGCGTCGGTGCGGGGTGTCGGGCATCAGGAGCGGGGGGAACCTCGGCAGGACGCTTACGCCGTGCGGTTCACCAAGGATCAGCAGTGGCTGGTCGGCTGCATCTCGGACGGGGTCTCCTCGGCGGCCCGCTCCCATGAGGCCGCCGCCGCGATCTGTGATCGGGTCAGCCGGGCGCTCGTCGACCATCTGCTTGCTTCGCCTCCGTCGGACGATCCGGCGCGGTGGGCGGACGAGATCGGCGGCGTTCCGTGGGATCGGGTGGTGCGGTCCGCCAACGACGTGATCTGTGAGCTGGCCCGGCCGTATCTGAGCAGGGCCGCGCAGCGGCGGGGTACCCGGCTAGATCCCGCCGACCCGGTGCCGCATGCGCAGGCTAGGGCGATCATGTCGGGTACGGCTCTGGCGTTCGTCGTCGCGACCACGGCGTCGCCATCCGGTGTCCATCGGGCGATGCTCGCCGACATCGCCGGGAACTCGGCGGCTTTCACCGTCCAGGGTGAGCAGTGGGTTCCGCTGACCCGGAACGAGAGCGAGGCCGCGGCCAACAAGGCGCGGCCGGGCTACTCGGGGTCGGTGAGATCACTGCCGGGGGCGGCCGAAGTGGACGCGCGGGCGTTCCATCTGCGGGCCGGCGCTCCGTTGATCATGATGACGGACGGGCTGGCTGATCCGCTGGGAGCGACTACGGGACCGGTCGGCCGGTTCCTGACCGACCGGTGGCGGACTCCGCCCGATCTGCTGGCGTTCGCGCAGCACCTGGCGTTCTACCGCGAGACGTTCACCGACGATCGGACAGCGATCGCGGTGTGGCCCACCCCGCCCGCTGACGAAGACACGAACGAAGAACACCGGCGCTGAAAGAAATCGATCATCCGAAGGAGGGCGGGAGGGGGCGCTGAAGCCGGCCCGGGCGATGGAACGCGAGGGCGGGCCAGGGCAGGCCGGCCTGGAGCGGCCCGGGCGGTGGGACGCTGGGCGGGGCGGGCGGTAGGCGCCGGGGCGGGCGGAGTGGGTGGTAAACGCGTGGCCGTGTGGGCTAGGCGGTCCTACGCTTGCGCGCATGACTGATACGGGAGCCGGGCGTCACGGGATCCCCGAGAAGCCGTCTCTGGACGGGCTCGAGGGCAAGTGGGCGCCGCGCTGGCAGGAGGAGGCTACGTACGCGTTCGACCGTTCCAAGGAGCGGGCCGACGTGTACTCGATCGACACCCCTCCGCCGACCGTATCCGGGTCGCTGCATGTCGGGCACGTCTTCTCCTACACGCACACCGATACGGTCGCGCGGTTCCAGCGGATGCGCGGCAAGTCCGTCTTCTATCCGATGGGGTTCGACGACAACGGGCTGCCGACCGAGCGCCGGGTGCAGAACCTGTTCGGGGTCCGCTGTGACCCTTCGCTGCCGTACGACCCGGAGTGGCAGCCTCCGGCCAAGGCGCCGAAACAGCATCAGGCGATCTCCCGGCGCAACTTCGTCGAACTGTGCAACCGGCTGACGGTCGAGGACGAGAAGGGGTTCGAGGCGCTGTGGCGGCGGCTGGGCCTGTCCGTCGACTGGGACCTGACGTACACGACGATCGGCGCCAAGTCCCGGGCGATCTCGCAGCGGGCGTTCCTGGCGAACCTGGCCGCCGGTCAGGCGTACACGTCGGAGGCCCCGACGCTGTGGGACATCGGCTTCCGCACGGCTGTCGCGCAGGCCGAGTTGGAGGACCGCGAGCGTCCCGGGGCGTACCACAAATTGCGTTTCCACCGCCCGGACGGCGGCTCCGTGGAGATCGACACGACCCGCCCGGAGTTGCTGCCCGCCTGTGTCGCGCTGGTGCATCACCCCGGCGATCCGAGGTTCGAGGGGCTGACGTCGGTCCGGACGCCGTTCTTCGACGTCGAGGTCCCGGTCCGGGCGCATCAGGCGGCCGCGGTCGACAAGGGCACCGGCATCGCGATGGTCTGCACGTTCGGTGACCTGACCGATGTCGTCTGGTGGCGTGACCTGGGCCTGGAGACCCGGGTGGTCCTGGGCCGGGACGGCCGGTTCCTGCCGGACGCCCCGGACGGTGTCCCGGTCGCCGCCTATCAGGGGCTGGCCGGGTTGACGGTCAACGGCGCGCGTACCGAGATGGTCCGGATCCTGCGGGAGACCGGTGACCTGATCGGCGAGCCGCGGCCGGTGACCCATCCGGTGAAGTTCTACGAGCGCGGCGACCGCCCGCTGGAGATCGTCACGAGCCGTCAGTGGTTCATCCGCAACGGCGGCCGTGACCCGGAGCTGCGGGAGTCGATGCTGGCCCGGGGCCGGGAGCTGCGGTGGGCGCCGGAGAACATGCGGCACCGGTACGACCACTGGGTCAACGGCCTGACCGGTGACTGGCTGATCAGCAGGCAGCGGTTCTTCGGTGTCCCGATCCCGGTCTGGTACGGCCTGGACGCCACCGGCGAGCCCGACTACGAGCGACTGCTGCTGCCCGATGACGGTGCGCTGCCCGTCGATCCGTCGTCGGAGTGCCCGCCGGGCTTCACCGAGGATCAGCGGGACGTCCCGGGTGGTTTCACCGCCGACCCGGACGTGATGGACACGTGGGCGACGTCGTCGCTGACCCCGCAGATCGTCACCGGCTGGAGCACCGACCCGGACCTGCACGCCCGCACCTATCCGATGGATCTGCGCCCGCAGGGCCAGGAGATCATCCGGACCTGGCTGTTCACGTCGGTGCTGCGGGCCGATCAGCTGCCGTGGAAGCAGGCGGTGATCTCCGGCTGGATCCTCGACCCGGACCACAAGAAGGTCTCGAAGTCGCTGGGCAACGAGGTGGAGACGCCGACCGAGATGCTCGACCAGTTCGGGTCGGACGCGGTCCGTTACTGGGCGGCCGGTGGCCGTCCGGGCTCGGATCTGGCGTTCGAGCCGGCCCAGCTGAAGGTCGGCCGGCGGCTGGCGACGAAGCTGCTGAACGCGTCGAAGTTCGCCCTGGGCCTGGGCGAGGTCGGGGCGGCGCCGGTCACCGAGCCGCTGGACCTGGCGATGCTGGCCCGGCTGGGCGAGGTGGTCACGGCGGCCACCACGGCGTTCGAGGAGTACCAGCACACCGACGCGTTGCAGGCGACCGAGTCGTTCTTCTGGACGTTCTGCGACGACTACATCGAGCTGGTCAAGGACCGGGCGTACGGGGACGGCCCGGGCGCCGACTCGGCCCGGGCCGCGCTGGCCACCGGCCTGTCGGTGCTGTTGCGGCTGTTCGCGCCGTTCCTGCCGTTCGTCACCGAGGAGGTCTGGTCGTGGTGGCGCCCCGGCTCGGTGCACACGGCGACCTGGCCGACCCGGGAGGAGCTGCCGGCGGCCGGCCGGACGGGCCGGGACGAGCCGGCGGAGGCCGACCCGGCGCTGCTGGACCTGGCGGGGGACGCGTTGCGGCAGGTCCGCCGGGCCAAGTCGGACCGGAAACTGTCGATGCGCACCGAGATCCCGCTCGCCGAGGCACGCGGTTCCGCCGAGCTGGTGCGGCGGCTGGCGCTGATCGACGGTGATCTCCGGGCGGCGGGCCGGATCGGCAAGCTCGACCTGCTTCCCGACGGCGGCCCGGAACTGGTGATCGCCTGCGCATTCTGAGCGCGGCACCCACGATGGGGGTATGCCGATCGCTCCCGAGGAGGTCCGGGCTCCCGCCCGGGACGCGGTGCTGTTCCGGGCGTCGCCGGGCCGGACCTTCCTGATGATGTTCGTCGTTCTGATGGTCGCCTACCTGGCGGTGTCACCGGTGATCGGCCTGATCGCCGGTGACACCGGTGACCCGTGGTGGGCGATCGCCATCCAGGCGATGGTGGTCGGGGGCGGAGTGGCCGGGGGCTACGCGGTCTCGGCCCGCGCCGCCCTGCAGACCTGGATCCGGGTCTCCTCCGGCGGGCTGGAGATCGCCAGCCAGGAGTCCGACCCGATCCTGCTGGACTGGGCGGACGTCGCGGACGCGGCGATCCACCGGCAGGGCCTGCGGACCGTGCTCAAGGTGACCCCGGTCGACCTGGACAGCGTCCACCCGGTCCAGGCGGGTGCGGCGGGCGGGCCGGCGCTGACCGACACGTCACGCGGACCGGCCTTCGTCGCCGACCTCACCCAGATCTGGCCGGGACCGCGAGCCCTGCGCCGCGAACTGGACCGGCACCTCAAGCGCGGTTAGAGAGCCACGGTCAGAAGTCGAAGTCCCCGCCGAAGTCGCCGCCCCCGAGATCGCCACCGCCGAAGTCCCCACCGGCCATGTCGCCACCGGCCATGTCACCACCACCGAAGTCACCGCCGCCGAAGTCGCCGAAGCCCGGTGAGAACAGGGCGTCGAAGATCAGCATGCCGCCGAGGACACCGGCGCCGGCGCCGAGCGCCGTCTTCCACACCGGCGTCGAATACCACCCGGCGGGCACCGGGCGACCCTGGACACGGCCACCCGGGTAGTAATACGGAGTGTCCGAACCGGGCTGGGGCGCCGCCTTGTAGGAGTGGCCCTGCACGCTCACCTCACGGGCCTGGGTGATCTGACCCGCGCCCTGGGCGGAACTCAGCGGCGGCAGGTCGGGCCCGGGATCGAGCCCCATCGCCAGGCGAGCGGCCCGGACGTACTGCAGGCCCTCGAGAGCGGACTCCCGGGCCAGTTCGAACTGTCGTACCGAATTGGCGCTCTGCAGTTGACCGCCGGCGGCGTTGTAGCGCTCGCCCGCGTCCGCCAGCGCCTGCCGCGCGGCGGGCTCCTCGGAGCTCAGGTTCATCACCTGACCGCCGAGACGCTCATACCACCTCTGCGCCTCCGCTTTCGCGTCGTCGAGACTCGTCTGCTGGCGGGCCTGCCCGCCTCGTTGAGTCGCGGCGATGACCAAGGCGATCACCGCGACGATGGCCAGGATCAGCAACACGCCCTTCATGTTCTCCACCGTACCCGCGCCGCCTGTGCGTTTTCTGTCTGGCAATCTTCGGGGGTGACGTTCTCAACACTCGCCGTGGTCCTCCTCTGCCTGGCCGCCGGTGGGGCGGTGGGCTGGCTCGCGGCCCGGGCCCGCGCGGCGACCGACATCGCCCGGCTGGAGGCGACCGTCGAGGCCGCCCGGGACGGTGAGCAGCGCCTGGAGCAGTCGCTGCGGTCACTGTCCTATGAGGCGACCGTGCAGTCCCAGGAGGCGGTGGCCCGCGCGGTCGCGCCGTTGCACGACACCCTGCGGCGGTACGAGGAACGCGTCGCGCAGCTCGAGCACGACCGTGTCGACGCCTACGCCGAGCTGCGTGAACAGGTCCGGTCGATGGGCGCGGTCTCCGGTGAGCTGCGCACCGAGACCCGGCAGCTGGTGGCGGCGTTGCGTGCCCCGCAGGTGCGCGGGCGCTGGGGCGAGCACCAGCTGAAACGGATCGTCGAGGCGGCCGGGCTGCTGGAGCACTGTGATTTCGCCGAGCAGGTCACGGCCACGACAGACGATCATGGCGTACGCCCGGACCTGGTCGTCCGCCTGCACGGGGGCCGGACCGTGGTGGTCGACGCGAAGGCGCCCCTGGAGGGGTACCTGTCCGCGATGGAGGCCCGGGACGAGCACACCCGCGACGGGCACCTGGACCAGCACGCCCGGCACCTGCGCGGGCACATCGACGCGCTGGCCGGGAAACGGTACTGGTCGGCGTTCGAGTCGTCGCCGGACTTCGTGGTGCTCTTCGTGCCGGCCGACCCGTTCCTGGACGCGGCCCTGCAGCGGGATCCGGCGCTGATGGAGCACGCGTTCCGGCGGGGCATCGTGCTGGCCACCCCGGCGACCCTGATCGCGATGCTGCGGACGGTCGCCTACTCCTGGCGGCAGGAGGCGCTGACCCGCAACGCGGCCGCCGTGCACGGGGTGGCCCGGGAGCTGTACGCCCGGCTGTCGACGCTCGGCGACCATGTGGACAAGCTGGGGACATCGCTGTCCGGGGCGGTCACCGCGTACAACCGGGCGGTCGGTTCACTGGAGTCGCGGGTGCTGGTCAGCGCCCGCAAGATGGCCGAGATGGGCGTCTCGGACGAGGAGTTGCTCCCACCCGTGCAGGTGGAGGTCGCTCCCCGTCAGCCCCAGGCCCCCGAGTTCAGCTAGCGGCGGCAGCCGCCGCGGCGGCCTTCTTCATGTCCCGCCGGAGCTCCTGCGGGAGGGAGAAGGTCAGCCGCTCCTCGGCGGTGGTGAACTCGGTGACCTCACCGAAACCACGCGTCGCCAGGTGGCCGAGGACCTCGGTGACCAGCTCGTCGGGGACGCTGGCGCCGGACGAGACGCCGACCGTGGTGGCGCCCTCCAGCCACTCGTCCTGGATCTCCGAGGCGTAGTCGATCAGGTGACCGGCCCGCGCGCCGGCACCGAGGGCCACCTCGACCAGGCGCACCGAGTTGGACGAGTTGGTCGAACCGACCACGATCACCACGTCGCACTCCGGCGCGATCTCCTTGATCACGTGCTGGCGGTTGGACGTGGCGTAGCAGATGTCGTCGCTCGGCGGCGACTGGAGCAGCGGCAGCTTCGTCTTGAGCCGGGCCACCGTCTCCATCGTCTCGTCGACCGACAGGGTGGTCTGGGAAAGCCAGACGACCTTGGACGGGTCGCGCACCACCACGTTCTCCACGTCGTCGGGGCCGTCGACGAGCTGGATGTGCCGGGGCGCCTCACCGGCGGTGCCGATGACCTCCTCGTGGCCCTCGTGACCGATGAGCAGGATGTCGTAGTCCTCGGCGGCGAACCGTTTCGCCTCGTGGTGCACCTTCGTCACCAGCGGGCAGGTCGCGTCGATCGCCTTGAGGTTGCGCTCGCGCGCCTGCTCGTGCACCTCGGGCGCCACCCCGTGCGCGGAGAAGACCACGGTCGAGCCCTCGGGCACCTCGTAGTTCTCCTCCACGAAGATCGCGCCGCGGGCTTCCAGGGTGTTGACCACGTGTTTGTTGTGCACGATCTGCTTGCGCACGTAGACCGGGGCGCCGTAGAGCTTCAGCGCCTCCTCGACGGTCTGCACGGCGCGGTCGACGCCGGCGCAGTAGCCACGCGGCTTGGCGAGCAGGACCCGCTTACGAGCTTCAGTCACCCGGCCATGGTACGTGCACCTTCCCCCGCCTCGCCTCTCTGCGATCTCCGCCACAGGCGAGCAGACAGGCACATAATCGACTTATGTGGGCATCGATCCCGGCGGTGCTCCGCGTGATGGCCGGCTGGTTCCTGCTCGGCATCGGCCTTCTCGACGTCGCGGTCGAACTGGACGGTGGACTCACCGTCACCTACCTGGTCTTTCATCTCGGGCTCTGTGTCGGCGGCGTCCTGCTGCTGATCCGGAGCCGCCCGGTGCCGAGCCTCGCCGCACTGTTCCTGGTGCCGCTCCCCGGGCTGGCCGGGCTGGTCCTCGGTTACCCGTTCCCACTCGCCGACTGGTTCCACACCGCCGCCGACCTGATCTTCTGGGGCTGCGCCGGGCTGCTGCTGGCCATCGTCCTGGCCATGGTCGAACGGCTGCTGCCGGAGCGGCGCACCCCGGTCGACCTGAGCCGGTACCGCGGCCACGCCGAACCCCGGGCGAGCGAAAATGTCGGTGGGCTTCCGTAATCTGGCCCGGTGAACAACCCCAGCACCGCCGACGAGCCCTGGCCGGTCCGCGTCGTCAGCCAGAAGATCACGGCCTGGATCGGCAAGCTGGGCTGGGTCTGGGTCGACGGGCAGGTCGCGCAGATCAGCCGCCGTCCCGGTTCCGCGGTGGTCTTCCTGACCCTCCGCGACCCGGCGACCGACCTCAGTCTGACCGTCACCACCAGCAACGACGTCATCCACACCGGCGCGCCCCAGCTGGCCGAGGGCGCCCGGGTGGTGCTGCACGCCAAACCCGAGTTCTATCCGGCCCGCGGCACCCTCAGCCTGCGGGCCGACGAGATCCGCCAGGTCGGGCTCGGTGAGCTGCTGGCCCGGCTGGAGATGCTGAAGAAACACCTCGCCGCCGAGGGCCTGTTCGCCCGCGAGCGCAAACGCCGGCTGCCGTTCCTGCCCCGCCGGGTCGGCCTGGTCACCGGCCGGGCCAGCGCCGCCGAGCGCGACGTGCTGGTCAACGCGAAACGCCGCTGGCCGTCGGTCGACTTCCGGGTGATGAACGTGCCGGTCCAGGGCCCGACCGCGGTCCCGCAGATCATCGACGCGCTCAAGGTCCTGGACGGCGACGACACCATCGACGTGATCGTGATCGCCCGGGGCGGCGGCAGCGTCGAGGACCTGCTGCCGTTCTCCGACGAGGCGCTGTGCCGGGCGGTGTTCGCCGCCCGCACGCCGGTGGTCAGCGCCATCGGCCACGAGACCGACAGCCCGCTGCTCGACCACGTCGCCGACGTGCGCGCCTCCACCCCGACCAACGCGGCCGAGCGGATCGTGCCCGACCTGGCCGAGGAGCAGCGGCTGATCTCGCACGCCAAAGCGCGGCTGGACCGGGCGATCACCCACCTGATCGACCGGGAGCGGCAGCGGATCGAGTCCTGGCTGTCCCGGCCGGTGCTGGCCCGGCCGGAGGCGCTGCTCGACCAGCGCGCCGCCGAGGCGACCGCCCTGCGGGACCGGGCCGTCCGCAGCCTGGAGCACCGGCTCGGCCGCGCGGACGACGCCCTGGAGCACACCGTCGCCCGGCTGCGGGCGCTGTCCCCGGCGAAAACGCTGGAGCGGGGCTACGCGATCGTGCAACGTTCCGACGGTCACGTGGTCCGCGCCGCGGGCGAGGTGGCCGACGGCGACATCCTCCGGATCCGGCTCGCCGAGGGCGAGTTTCACGCAGTGGCACAGGAGAGCTGATGAGCGACGACGACACGATGACCTACGAGCAGGCCCGCAGCGAGCTGGCCGACGTGGTCGAGAAACTGGAGCGAGGCGGCGGCAGCCTGGAGGAGTCGCTGTCCCTGTGGGAGCGCGGCGAAAAACTGGCCGACGTCTGCCGCCGACGGCTCGACGGCGCCCGCGAGCGCATCGACGCCGCCCGAGCGGCCCGAGCCGAGGAGTAAACCGGACAGGCGAATCCTCGCGGGACGCTGTAACGCGTGGCCTGCGTGACCCGCCAACCGTGAGATGCGGAGCACGCGCCGCGCGTCGTGCGGTGCGGGAGAGGGCTACGGGATCGCGGTGGCCAGCTTCTCCAGGTTCGCGGTGTCGGCGCTGTCACCGAGGATCACGATGGTCCGGGTCTCCTCGGTGGCGATCAGGGCGGTCTCGTTGGTCCGGCCGGAGTACTGCAGCCAGGTCCGCTGTCCGGTGCGGAAGGTGCCGGTCCGCTGGCCCTGCGCGCCGACCTCGGCCGGGACCAGGACGCTCGCGTCGACGTTGCTCTGGATCATCAGGATGGCCTTGTCGCTCGGCGGGATGTAGCCGATGCGCAGGGTGGCCCCGTTGTCCTCGCGGCGGAAGTTCGCCGAGGTGATGTGCCAGTCCTGGTCCTCGGTCAGGCCCGCGGGCACGGCGACCGGGAACGCCCGGGACGCCAGGTCGATCGACGAGGCCGGGTCGATCGAGACCGGCCGGTCCCCGTCCAGCACCACCCGGTAGAAGCCCATCATCAGCGCGATCGGGACCAGCAGCACCAGCAGCGAGATGATCATGTCCCGAGGCCGGCGGCCCTCCTTGGGCGCAAGGCGCGGCACCGGATCCTGCTCCTCGACGTCGACGGCCGAAGAAACCCCGGCAGCCGAAGAGGCCTCGGCAACCGTGGAAACTCCACCACCTGAAGAGACCTCGGCAACCGAGGAGGCCCCACCGCCCGAAGAGGCCTCGGCAGACGGGGAAACCCCGCCAACCGAAGGAGCCCGAGAAGCCGAAGGAGCCCCGGCACCCGACAAAACTCCGGAGGCCGAAGGAGCCGGAGGAGCCCCGGCGCCCGGAGAAGCTTCGGCGGCCGAAGGAGACTCGCCGGCCGAAGGCGAGGGCGAAGCCGGAGCTGGGGAAGAGGCTGGTTCCACCAACCCATTGTTAACCATGTCGCTGAACCGAGACTTGGCACGTCCTCGGATGCCAGGATCGGAGGACGAATCCAGGCGCCGCCCCGACAAAGGTCCGTCAAAGCCCGTCAAGGTCCGTCAAGGTCCGTCAAGGTCCGTCAAGTCCGACAAAGGTCCGTGAAGGCCCATCAAAGGTCCGCCGAAGCCCGACAAAGGTCCGGTGAGGGCCGGCGAGGGCAGATGAGGGCCAGCGAGGGCCGATGAGGGCCGACAAGGGCTGACGAGGCCGACAAGGGCCGTGAAGGTCAGACGTGATCGGCGGGACGGCTGCCTGGCCCCGCAACGTCGCGAGGAGGCCGCCCGTGCCAGCCCGAGTCCCTCAGGACCTCGACCGCAACATCGCCCTCGACCTCGTCCGCGTGACCGAAGCCGCGGCCATGGCCGCCGGCCGCTGGGTCGGCCGAGGTGACAAGAACGGCGGTGACGGCGCCGCCGTCGACGCCATGCGCAAACTCATCAACTCGATCCAGATGCGGGGCGTCGTCGTCATCGGCGAAGGCGAGAAGGACGAAGCGCCGATGCTCTTCAACGGCGAGAAGGTCGGTGACGGCACCGGACCGGAGGTGGACGTCGCGGTCGACCCGATCGACGGCACCACGCTGATGAGCAAGGGCATGCCCGGCTCGATCGCGGTGCTGGCGGTCGCCGAGCGGGGTGCGATGTTCGACCCGAGCGCGGTCTTCTACATGGACAAGATCGCCGTCGGCCCGGACTGCGCGGACGTGGTCGACATCAATGCCGGGGTGAAGGAGAACCTGCGTCGGATCGCGAAGGCCAAACGGTCGTCGGTGTCCGACGTCACGGTGTGCATCCTGGACCGGCCCCGGCACGCGAAGCTGGTGGAGGAGGTCCGGCACGCGGGCGCCAACATCAAGTTCATCTCGGACGGTGACATCGCCGGCGCGATCTCGGCGGCCCGCCTGGAATCGGACGTCGATGTGCTGATGGGTGTCGGCGGCACGCCGGAGGGCATCACCGCGGCGTGTGCCCTGAAGTGTCTGGGCGGCACGATCCAGGCGAAACTGTGGCCGCTCGACGACGCCGAGCGGGAGAAGGCGATCGCCGGCGGGCACGACCTGGACCGGGTGCTGAGCACCGACGACCTGGTCACCGGGGACAACTGCTTCTTCGTGGCGACCGGCGTGACCAGCGGCGACCTGCTGAAGGGCGTCCGTTACCGGTCCGGCGGCGCACACACCCAGTCGATCGTGATGCGGTCCAAGAGCGGCACGATCCGGACCATCGACTCGTACCACCGCCTGGAGAAACTGGCCCTCTACTCGGCGGTCGACTTCGACGGCCACCTCCCCACGGTCCCCCTGGGCGATCCGATCATCTGACGCGTCCGTCCTGGTCCGGGCCGTGAAAAGCCCGGACCACCCCTTTTCCGGTACGCCGCTCGGCCCCACAACCGCAAGAGACCCGCGCTGCCCCGTCACGCGAGGCAGGCGTCACTCCAGACCGCCCGGCGACCGCCGGGCCGGACGCGGTGGTCCCGGTGAACCCACCCGGTCGAGCCCCGGAAAGAAGAGAGCCGCGCCCCGGAAAGGGGAGAGCCGCGGCCCTGGCACGAGGAAGGTCGCGCCCCGGAAAGAAGAAACCCGAAAGAAGAAAACCGCGCCCCGGCGTAGGGGTCAGGCCTTTCGGCGGAAGATGATCGCCGCGAGCACGCCGCCGACCAGGCCCAGCAGGTGGCCCTGCCAGGAGATCCGCTGGTCGGTGGGCAGCACGTTGAACAGCTGGTACCAGTAGAGCAGCCCGATGAACCCGGCCACCGCGAAGTGCCACCAGCTCCGCTCGACCAGGCCGCGGGCGAAGATCAGCCCCAGCCAGCCGAAGATCACGCCGCTGGCGCCGACCACCACGGTCCGTGGGTCGCCGATGAACCAGACGCCGACGCCGGAGACGCCGATGATCAGGACGGTCGACCAGATGAACCGGCGGACCCCACCGGCCAGGGCGAACGTGCCCAGCAGGATCAGCGGGATCGCGTTGCCGTAGAGATGCTCCCATCCGTCGTGCAGGAACGGGCTGAAGAGGATGCCGTCGATGCCCTCGGCGGACCGCGGGATGATGCCGCCGGCCAGGTCGAGGGTGCCGGGCCCGAGGGCCACGTCGATCGCCTCGACCAGGAACAGGAACGGGACGATCGCGCACATCGTCACGAACGCCCGGCCCAGCGACGCGTAGAAGGCGTCGGTCCCGAACCTTGTCGACTCGTCTGCTCGTGCGTCTGGTGCCCACCCGCCGTACCCCATGGATCGATGGTCCCAGGCGTTCCTGAAAGCGGCCACTCAGGAAAACCGGCTAGTGGCCTCCTCGATCTCGGCACGGAACTTGGCTATCTGGGTGTAGACACCGAAATATCCGTCCCGGGCGCAGCCCAGTCCCCAGCTCACGATGCCGATCTGGGTCCATCGCCCGCTCCGGTCCCGGCCGACCATCGGACCGCCGGAGTCACCCTGGCACGTGTCGACGCCGTGCCGCCCGGCACAGATCGACTCGTCCTCGACCAGCTTCACCCCGAATTTGCGGTACGCCGCCGCACACTGCTTGTCCGGGATGGCCGGCACGGTGGCGTAGTGCAGACGCCGCTCCTGTCGCAGCGCGGTCTCCCGGGTCTGTCCCCAGCCCATCACGGTGAACTCGCCGGTGTCGACGTTCTCCCGGGTGATCGGCAGGGTCGGCACGGCGAGTTCGCGGTCCAGCCGGATCACCGCCCAGTCGTCGCCGGAGGTCTCGGTGACGAAGTCCGGCGACCGGAACACCGCGACCGACCTGACGGTGATCGCGCTCCGGGCCTTGAGGTCGGTGGCGCCGGCGGTGACGGTGATCCGGGTATTGGGTCCGCTGGGGCCGGCGCAGTGCCCGGCGGTGAGGACGACCCGGGGCGCGGTCAGAGCGCCGCCGCAGCCCATCGAGAGCCGGACCGCCCAGGGGAACCGGCCGGCGCCGGCGACGTCGCCACCGATGACATCCCGGGCCCGGAAACTGCCGATGACATCACGGGCCCGGAAACTGCCGATGTCGTCACGGGCCTGGAAACTGCCGGTGCCGGCCCGGGCGGGCGTCGCCGTCACCAGGAGAACGATGACAACCAGAGCCGCTTTTCGGACCATATGGACATTTGATCACAGCAAAAACGGGGCCACGCGATACGCCGCGCAACCCCGTTCCGCCAAGCTTGTTACTCAGTACCAGCCGACGCTCTGCGAGTGGCTCCACGCGCCACAGGGAGTGTCGTAGCGGCCCTCGATGTAGCCGAGGCCCCACTTGATCTGGGTGGCCGGGTTGGTCTTCCAGTCGCTGCCGGCCGACGCCATCTTGCTGCCCGGCAGGGACTGCGGAATCCCGTACGCCCCGGAGCTGGGGTTGGTGGCCTTGTAGTTCCAGCCACTCTCCTTCTTCCACAGCTTGTTGAGGCAGGAGAACTGCTCGATCTTGAAGCCGGCCTCGATCATCAGGGCACAGCCGG
This sequence comes from Actinoplanes couchii, assembly GCF_016862075.1. GTDB lineage: Bacteria > Actinomycetota > Actinomycetes > Mycobacteriales > Micromonosporaceae > Actinoplanes > Actinoplanes couchii. Next base: position 39,777 of record NZ_BOMG01000037.1, read on the forward strand.
TGGCCCGGCTACCGCTGAACTCGTCGCAGGACGCCGGGATGTCGCCGGTGAACTCGACCTCGCCGCCGGTCTCCTCGGCCTTCTTCTTCGCCTCTTCGGCCTTCTTGTCCGCGATGGCCTTGGTCTCCGCCTTCCACGCCTTGGACGCGGCCGACTTCACCTCGCTGGCGGCCTTGGCGGCGGCGACCTGCTCGGCGGCGGCCCGGTGCGCCCGGTCCGCGGCGTGCGTGGCCTCGCGCACCTTCAGCAACCGAAGCTGCTCCTCCTGCTCCGCCTGCTGTTGCGCCTGGTCGACGACCTGCGTGGACGCAACCTGCTGCTGAGCTTGCGGGGCGTCGTCGTCACGGTCCTGGCCCAGGTACACGCCGCCGGCGAGACCGGACACGAGAAGACCAACGGACGCCACACGCACTCCGAGCCGGCTCCAGAGCCGCTTCACGAAGTTTCCCTTCGTCGGGGGCAATGAGCGGCGATCCCGACCCTGGGCCGGACCATCGCCGCGGGCACCGCGACCGATCAAGTCGCCGGAAGGTGCCCGCGGAACACGATGGCCCAACGTGAAGGGGATGTGAAACGCCAGCGTGGAGATGTGACTTTAGTCACGCACCGTTTTGGTAAATTCCGGCACATAGTCGCCACGCCAGCGTCCCACCGAAGCCTTACAGCGGAATCTCCTCCAGGAGGTCGGTCACCACCTCGGCGATCGGCGACCGCTCCGACCTGGTCAGCGTCACGTGGGCGAAGATCGGGTGCCCCTTCAGCGCCTCGATCACCGCGGTGACGCCGTCGTGCCTGCCGACCCGGAGGTTGTCACGCTGGGCGACGTCGTGGGTGAGCACCACCCGCGAGTTCTGCCCGATCCGGGACAGCACGGTGAGCAGCACGTTGCGCTCCAGCGACTGCGCCTCGTCGACGATCACGAACGCGTCGTGCAGGCTCCGGCCCCGGATGTGGGTCAGCGGCAGCACCTCGAGCATGCCGCGCGCCATGACCTCCTCCACCACGTTGGCGTGCGCCACCGAGCCGAGGGTGTCGAACACCGCCTGGGCCCAGGGCGACATCTTCTCCGACTCGCTGCCGGGCAGATAGCCCAGCTCCTGGCCGCCGACCGCGTAGAGGGGACGGAACACCACCACCTTCTTGTGGCGGTTGCGCTCCATCGTCGCCTCCAGGCCGGCGCAGAGGGCCAGCGCGGACTTGCCGGTGCCCGCCCGGCCGCCCAGCGAGACGATGCCGATCTGCTCGTCGAGCAGGATGTCCAGTGCCACCCGCTGCTCGGCCGACCGGCCACGGAGCCCGAACGCGTCCCGGTCGCCGCGGACCAGCTTGATCGACTTGTCCGGGTTGACCCGGGCCAGCGCCGAACCACGCGGCGAGTGGATCACCAGGCCGGTGTGGCAGGGCAGGTTCTCGGCCTGCTCCACCTCCAGCTCGTCACCGGAGTAGAGCGAGACCACCTGCTCCTCGGAGAGCTCCAGGTCCGACATGCCGGTCCAGGTGGGGTCGCTGGCCTGGCCGTGGCGGTACTCGTCGGCGGTGATGCCGACCGACGCCGCCTTGACCCGCAGCGGCATGTCCTTGCTGACCAGCGTCACCTCGCGGCCCTCGGCGGCCAGGCCGAGCGCCACCGAGAGGATGCGGGTGTCGTTCGAGTCGTTGCGGAAACCCTGCGGGAGCACGCTCTGATCGGCGTGGTTCAGCTCCACCCGCAGCGTGCCGCCCTCGTCGTTGCAGAGGACCGGCTGGTCCAGGCGCCCGAACTTGATGCGCAGCTCGTCCAGCGTCCGCAGCGACTGCCGGGCGAACCAGCCCAACTCGGGGTGGTGACGTTTGCCCTCCAACTCGGAGATGACCACGAGAGGCACGACCACCTCGTGGTCGGCGAACCGGCGGAAGGCCGCCGGGTCGGACAGCAGGACCGAAGTGTCCAGGACGAAGACCCTGCCGGCGTTGGCGGGTTCCGCGTCGGCGTGCCGGTCACGGGCCCTACGGCGGCCCGGCGCGGCAGTGCTGCTGGAGACTTTTTCGGCCGGGTTGTGGTCGACCCCGGCATCGGTACGGCGAGATGTCACAGGCCTGCTCCAGCGGGCGTGCAACCCGGTCCGCCCGCGGTCCGCCACCTCCGGTCGCCGGCCCTAAACACGGAGTCGGATCGCACTCCCCGTGGCGCACGTCGTCGCAGGTCCGGGCCGACCGGCTGGCCCGGGATGACCCCGTGCCATGACTCAAACGCTAGCGGTCAACTACGTCCCGCGGTAGTGCGCAAAATCGGGCACTACCGGGTGACCGCCGGCGACCGCGAAATCGGCAGGCTTAAAACATGGTGATCCGCGGGTAGTCTGGCTTCCGTGGCAGAGAGCGAACGTCCCATCCACCCGCTGACCACCGAAGAAGCCTGGACGTTCACCGCTTCACGCGCGTCGTCCACCACCTTCTTCTTCGATTTCGACGGTGTTCTCTCACCGGTAACCGACGATCCGGACGTCTCACAGCCGGTGCCGTCCGTTCCCGGGGTGCTGGCCCGTCTGGCCGAGTCCGTCGCCCGTGTGGCGATCGTCTCAGCCCGGCCGGTCAGTTTTCTCCGGTCCCGGTTCGAGACCCTCGACAACGTCGACCTGCACGGCCTCTATGGGCTGGAGGTCTGGCACGACGGCGAGATCGTCACCAACCCGGCCGCCCTCGAGTTCGTGCCCGCGATGGCCGACCTGTCCGAGGCCGCCCGCGCCGAGCTGCCCGCCGACATCCTGGTGGAGTACAAGAGGCTCTCGGTGGCCCTGCACTACCGCACCGCGCCCGAGCACGCGGCGACGGTCGAGCGCTGGGCCCACGAGCAGGCCGAGCGTCTGGGCCTGCGCACCCAGCGCGGCCGGATGGTCGTCGAGCTGAAACCGCCCGTCGACCAGGACAAGGGCATGGTGATCACGGAGAGCGTCCGGAACGCCGGCTGCGCCTGGTACTTCGGTGACGACATGTCCGACATCAAGGCCTTCGACGCTCTGCGCGCCCGCGAGGCGGTCGACCCGGCGTTCTTCGGCATGGCCGTCGCGGTCGCCAACCCGGAGACGGGTGACGAGGTCTCCGCCGCCGCGGACCTGACCCTGGACTCGCCGGACGCGGTCGCCGCCTTCCTCACCGAGGGCCTGCGGCGCTTCTAGAACCCTTTGCCGGTACGCCATGGGACGCTCCGCACATCGGGGACGTCCCGTGGCGACAACGCGAGGTCCGCGCCACCCCGGACCGCCCGGCGACCGCCGGGCGAGATGCGGTGGTCGCGGCTTCTCCATCCCGGACCACCGCATCCGGCCCGGCGGCCGCTGGGCGGTCGTGAGGATCGCCCGCGTCGCGTCGTGGCCACGTGAGGTGTGGGTCTACGGGAGGAGTAACCCCGTACCAGAAGAAAGGTTTCAGGCTCCGTAGCGACGCTGACGGGTGGCGTAGGAGCGCAGGGCCCGCAGGAAGTCGATGCGACGGAAGTCCGGCCAGTTGGCGTCGTGGAAGTAGAACTCCGAGTGGGCCGACTGCCACAGCAGGAAGCCGGACAGGCGCTGCTCGCCGCTGGTGCGGATGACCAGGTCGGGGTCGGGCTGACCGCGGGTGTAGAGGTGCTCGGCGATGTGCTCGACGTCGAGGATCTCGGCCAGCTCCTCGATGGTGCCGCCGGTGGCCGCGTGCTCGTAGAGCAGGGAGCGGACCGCGTCGGTGATCTCGCGGCGGCCGCCGTAACCGACTGCCATGTTGACCTCGACACCGTCACAGCGGTCCCGGGTCTTCTCCTGGACCGCTTTCAGCGTGGCGGCGGTGGCGGACGGCAGCACGTCCAGCGCGCCGACCATCCGCAGGCGCCACGGGTTGCCTTCTTCGGCCAGCTCGGTCGCCAGGTCCTCGATGATCTTCACGAGCGGGTCCAGCTCGCTGGCGGCCCGCTGCAGGTTGTCGGTGGCGAGCAGGTAGAGCGTGACGTGCTCGATACCGGACTGGTCGCACCAGGTCAGCAGGTCCTTGACCCGGATCGCGCCGACGCGGTGCCCGTCGTTCGGGTCGACGAACCCCATCTCCCGGGCCCACCGGCGGTTTCCGTCGCACATCACACCGATGTGTTTGGGCACGGGTTTGCCGGCCAGCTTCTTCGCCAGCCGCCGTTCGTAGAACCTGTAGACCAGAGAACGCAGACTCATCACCCTGAAGCGTAGCCACCCCCGCCCAGGGACGCCGACCGGCCGGTCCCATCGGCGGCGCCGTTGCCGCGATGGGACCGGCCGGGGGTCTAGGCGTCGGCCAACCGGGCCTTGAGCGCGTCCAGTTCGGCCCAGAGGACCGCCGGAAGCTTGTCGCCGAACCGGACGAACCACTCGGTGACCTGCGGAATCTCCTCCTGCCACTCGGCCGGGTCGACCCGTAGCACCGCCGCCAGGTCGGCCGGCTCGAGATCGAGGCCGGTCAGGTCGAGGGCCTCCGGGGTCGGCACGTGGCCGATCGGGGTCTCGACGGCGTCGGCCTTGCCGTCGAGGCGTTCGGCGACCCACTTGAGGACGCGGCTGTTCTCGCCGAATCCGGGCCACAGGAACCGGCCGTCGTCGCCGCGCCGGAACCAGTTGACGTAGAAGATCTTCGGCAGCTTGGCGGCGTCACCGGACGCGCCCTTGGCCATGTCGATCCAGTGCTGGAAGTAGTCGCCGGCGTGGTAGCCGATGAACGGCAGCATCGCCATCGGGTCGCGGCGGACCACGCCGACCTGGCCGACCGCGGCCGCGGTGGTCTCGGACGACAGCGTGGCGCCGAGGTAGACCCCGTGCACCCAGTCGCGGGCCTCGCTGACCAGCGGGACGGTGGTCTTGCGCCGGCCGCCGAAGAGGATCGCGTCGATCGGGACACCACGCGGGTCGTGGTACTCGTCGGCGAGGATCGGGCACTGCTCGATCGGCGTGCAGAACCGGCTGTTCGGGTGGCTGGAGACGTCCTCCGAGGCGGGTGTCCAGTCCCGGCCCTTCCAGTCGGTCAGGTGCGCGGGCGGCTCGCCCATGCCCTCCCACCAGATGTCGCCGTCGTCGGTGAGGGCCACGTTGGTGAAGACCGAGTTGCCCTTGGCCAGGGTGCGCATGGCGTTCGGGTTGGTGTGGAAGTCGGTGCCGGGCGCGACGCCGAACAGCCCGAACTCGGGATTGGTGGCCCAGAGCCGGCCGTCCTCACCGAACCGCATCCAGGCGATGTCGTCACCGACGGTCTCGACCTTCCACCCGTCGAGAGTCGGGTCCAGCATCGCCAGGTTGGTCTTGCCGCACGCCGACGGGAACGCCCCGGCGATGTACTTGACGACGCCCTCCGGCGAGGTCAGCTTCATGATCAGCATGTGCTCGGCGAGCCAGCCCTCGTCCCGGGCGGCGACGCTGGCGATCCGCAGCGCGAAGCACTTCTTGCCCAGCAGCGAGTTGCCCCCGTAACCCGAGCCGAACGACCAGATCTCCCGGGTCTCCGGGAAGTGCGAGATGTACTTGATCTCGTTGCACGGCCAGGCCTTGTCGGCTTCGCCGTTGCGGAGTGGCGCGCCCACCGAGTGCAGGGCCGGGACGAAGTCCGCGTCCGCACCCATTTTCGCCAGGACTTCGGTGCCCATCCGGGTCATGATCCGCATGCTGGCCACCACGTACGGGCTGTCGGTCAGCTCCACCCCGAACATCGGCTGGCCGGCGTCGAGCGGGCCCATGCAGAACGGGACGACGTACATCGTCCGGCCGGTCATGCAGCCCCGGTACAGCTCGGTCATCAGCTGCTTCATCTCGGCCGGGGGCATCCAGTTGTTGGTCGGCCCGGCGTCGGCGTCGTCCACCGAGCAGATGTAGGTGCGCTCCTCGACCCGCGCCACATCGGACGGATCGGTGCGTGCCCAGAACGAGTTCGGTTTCTTCTTCTCATCGAGGCGCACCAGAGCGCCGGAGTCGACCAGTTCGTCGGTGAGCCGGGTCCACTCGGCCTCGGAACCGTCGCACCAGACGATCCGGTCGGGCGTGGTCAGGGCGGCGACCTCGTCGATCCACGCGAGTAGACGGGAGTGGGAGGTTGGGGGCTGAGACAAGATGAAGCTCCTTCGGTCGGCACTGACCTATGACTGATCAACCGGCACAAACCGGCTTTTGTCATGGGAGTCACGTCAGCGTAAGCCCGGCAACGCGTTGAGTTCATCGGCCGAACCTGTGGACAACCGCACAATCTTTGGCCTACCTGCGCGTAAACGATCGATTCTTCGCCGCAAAGTGCAGCAGTGCGCAAGCGCGCCCGATCCGGCCGAGCCACACCGGCACTCCTGACAACTTTCACAAAAAGGACTTAACCCTCTATACTCCGCGTAATCGGGCTTTCCTCGCAGTTCCTGCCACAGGAGGCGGAATGACGATCCCGGGCACCGACGCGGACTCGGACACCGGCTTACTCGCCGCGGTCCGGGCCGGCGACACCGCCGCGTACGGGACGCTCTACGAGCGGCACCACACGGCAGCCCGCAAGTTCGCCTTCGGTCTGGTCAACCGTCCCGCCGACGTCGACGACCTGGTGGCCGAGACGTTCGTCAAGGTGTTCGCCGCCCTGCGCACCGGCCGCGGCCCGCTGATCGCGTTCCGCGCCTACCTGCACACCACCATGCGGCACCTCTGGTACCAGCGGGCCCGGATGGACCGGCGGCTGGAGTTCACCGACGACCTGACCCGGTACGACCCCGGCGAACCGTTCACCGACCCGGCCCTGGACCGGCTGGAACGCACCTTCGCCGCGGCCGCGTTCCGGCAACTGCCCGAACGCTGGCGGGACGTGCTGTGGCAGACCGAGATCGAGGGCAGCACCCCGGCCGAGCTCGCGCCCCGGATGGGCCTGACCCCGAACGCGGTGGCCGTCCTGGCCCACCGCGCCCGCGAGGGCCTGCGCAGCAACTACCTCCAGCAGCACGTCGCGACCGCCGACCACCCGGAGTGCCGGTGGGCCGCCGAGCGCCTCGGCGGACAGGTGCGCGGCCGGCTGGCGCCTCGCGACGCGCACCGGATGGGCAACCACCTGACCTGGTGTTCGGACTGTCGCGACCGGCTCGCCGAGATCCGCGAGGTGGACAGTTTCCGCAACGCCCCGTATCGGCAACGTCACCATGCCGAGACGTCCGGGTAGCACGAGCGCCGGTAGGCTCGGACCTGTGCCGCGGATCGGGGAGCTGTTCAGGTTCGGGGCGGTCGGCGGCACCGCCTTCCTGGTCGACCTGGCCCTCTACAACCTGCTGCTGGGGCAGGACCTGGAGACGCTGAGCGCCAAAGCGGTGTCCACCACGATCGCCACCACCATCGCGTTCCTGGGCAACCGGTTCTGGACCTGGCGCGACGCGGGCGACCACGCCGGCATGGCCCGGCAGTACACCACCTTCTTCGTTCTCAACCTGATCGGACTGGGTATCAGCCTGGCGTGCCTGGCCATCAGCCATTACGGACTGGGGTCGGTCTGGGCGCCCGCGCAGAGCCGCCTGGCCGACAACATCGCGGGCCTCGGGGTGGGGACAGCACTGGGTACCCTGTTCCGGTTCTGGTCCTACCGTCGTTACGTCTTCCGGGTCGACGCCGCCCCGGCCGAGCAGTCACCGGCCTCACAGTGACCCGGTGTCAACACCCCCGCTCCCGTAAGGTTGCCCAATGCCCTCAGTCAGCACGCTGACGGAACGAGTCCGTCACCTTGCCCCCGAAGCACTCGCCTTCGGCGTCATCGGGGCCGGCAACACGCTGCTGTACCTGGCTATCTACTACGTGGCGATGCCGATCGGGCCGGTGAAGTCGAGCGTCCTGGCGACGGTCATCACCACCACCCTGGCGTACCTGGCGAACCGGTACTGGACGTACCGGCACCACACCCGGACCGCCCTGCGCCGGGAGTACACGCTGTTCTTCGGCTTCAACCTGATCGGCATGCTGATCCAGTCCGGCATGACGGCGCTCGGCAAGTACGGGTTCGGTCTCTCCGAACACGACGACAAGCTGCGGCTGCTCGCCGTGACCACGGCCGGCATCGTGATCGCCACGATCTTCCGGTTCTGGTCGTACCGCACGTTCGTCTTCCTGAAGCCGCCGGTCGACGGGCACGAGGGCGCGATCGCCGACATGGACGCGACAGCCGGTCTCGCCGAGCTCAGCGCGATCGACGAGCCGGGCAGCGCGGCTAACCTCGATCTGCGGCCGGAGCTGGATCCTCGCTGACCGGCTCCGCCTCGGCCGGGGCCAGCTCGATCAGCTCGTACAGGGTGCTCTGCACCAGCTGGGCGGCGGGCACCCCGGCCAGGACGGCACGCTGGTCCCCGATCGAGTCGACGACGAGCGTGCCGCTGCCGAAGATCCGGTCCAGCGGGTTCTGCGTCAGCGCGTGGTCGTTGACCCGGTTCAGCGGCAGGTCACGCCGCTCCCGCACCAGCACACCCCGCTGGATCAACAGGCGCTCGCCGGTCAGCACGTACTCCGTGGTCCACCAGGACAGCAGCGGGCGCAGACCGTAGCGGGATCCGTAGTAGAACAGCAGGGCGGCCACCATCAGCAGGCCGATCCGGCCGCCCTCGCTCGGCGGCAGCAGCACCCACGCCGTCACGAGACCGGTCACGGCCAGCATCAGCAGGACGGCCGGGACGACCGCCGCCTTCCAGTGCCCGCGCAGGTGGAGGACGATCTCCTCCTCGTCGGCGAGCAGCTCCTCCGGGAACGACACGCGGTCAGCGTACGTGCAGGACATCCCCGGCCGAGACCCGAAAATCCACAGCTTCGCCCGTACGGACAACCAACTGCCCGTCCCGGTCGACCGCGACCGCCTCGCCGGTCCGTTCACCGCCGGCCGGCAGCAGCACCCGCACGTCCCGGCCGATCGTCGTGCAGTGCCGCTGGTACGCGGCGAGCAGCCCGCACATCTCGGCGTCGCCGGACGCCTCGCGCCAGCCCCCGTACCACCTGTCGATCCCGCGCAGCAGGGCCTTCAGCAGCGGGTCACGGTCGATCTTCTCGGCGCCCGCCACCCGCAGCGAGGTGGCCGGCACCCCGGTCGTCTCGGGCAACTCCCCGGCGCGGGTGCTCACGTTCAGGCCGATCCCGACCACCACCGCGTCACCGGACACCTCGGCCAGGATCCCGGCGCACTTGCGCTCGCCGACCAGCAGGTCGTTCGGCCACTTCAGCGCCGCCTCCACAGCGGACACCCGGGTCACCGCCTCGACCAGGGCCACCCCGGCGAGCAGGGGCAGCCAGCCGTACGCCGACGCCGGCACCGCCGGGCCGGGCCGCAGCAGCACGCTCACGGTGATCCCGGCCCGCGGCGGTGACGTCCACTGCCGGTCCCGGCGGCCCCGCCCGGCGATCTGGCTCTCGGCCACCACCACCAGGCCCTCCGGCTCGCCCTGCGCGGCCGCGGCCGCCACGTCGGCGTTCGTCGAGCCGGTCTCCTCGCGCACCTCGATCCGCGACCAGAGGCCGCCCGGGGTGACCAGGGACCGGGCCAGCGCCCGCTCGGACAGTGGCGGCCGGTCGAGATCGGTATAAGCCATCAGCGCAGCTTAGGCCCTGTGTGGTGGATCTCGCGAGAGCGAGGATCCGTCACCCGGCGCCTAGTGGCCCTCGATCGAGTGGCGGCTGATGTAGGGGCGGTCGGCGTCGTCGCGGCCGGCCCACGAGCGGGGCAGGTGGATCCGGCGTTTGCGCGGCGGCCACTCCGGCATCGGGCCGGTCGCCGGGATCGGTGGTAGATCAAAACCGGTCGCCGGCTCGTAGTCGGGGACCGGCGGCAGCGGGTCCATGGCCGACGACGTGTAGAGGTCGTCCGGCACCGGGGTCCAGTAGTCGCCGGTCGGTAGGCGCTCGTCGACGTCGGAGTACCGGGGCCAGTCCCAGTCCGGGATCGGCCGGTCCGGGTAGCGGCCGGCGTACCCGCGCGGGCTCTCCGCGTCACGCGCCGCCCAGGCCCGGCCGCCCGGCTCCGGGTCACGACGACGGCGGCGCGGCGGCCACAGCTCGTCCTCCAGGTAGCCGTCCTCCCAGCCGGTGCGTTCCTCCTCGCGTTCCGGTCGCGGTTCCGGGGACTCCTCCTCGCCCGGATCCTGGTCGTCCAGGCCGAGCCGCCGGTGCGCGTCCTCGTCCTCGTCGTCGGCCAGGCCGATGTCGGCCAGGCCGGTGGGCACCGGTTTCACCACGGCGCGGCCGGCCGGTCTCTTGATCTCGACCTGTCGCTTGACCTCGGCTTTCACCGGCGCCTTCGCCGGGGCCTTCATCGGTGCCTTCACCGGCGCTTTCAACGGTGCCTTCACCGAGGCCGCCGCCTTGGCGGGTGAAACGGGCGCCGGGCGTGGTGCGGGCGTGCGCCGGCGGCGAGCGGATGAGCCGTCCCGGTCCCGCCGACGAGCCCGGCCGCCGAACAACACGGCGCGGAAGCTGATCAGCGTGGCCAGACCGCCCGCGATGAAGGCGAGCCCGGCCACGGTCATCCAGTTCGTCACGACGGATGTAACGAATGGGGCATTGGGTATGAAACGCGCACGTAGCGACGCCCCCGCTGTGCGATATCAAATTCGCTAACCTGAACGAGCCCTTGGCCGCTCGATAGCGTGGAGACCATCGTGACAACGCCGCCCGACATCCACACCACCGCCGGCAAGCTCGCTGACCACGCCCGCCGCACCGACGAGGCGGTGCACGCCGGCTCCGCGCGAGCCATCGAGAAACAGCACGCCCGCGGCAAGAAGACCGCCCGCGAGCGGATCGAACTACTGCTCGACAAGGACTCGTTCGTCGAGCTGGACGAGCTGGCCCGGCACCGGTCCACCGCCTTCGGCCTGGAGAAGAACCGGCCGTACGGGGACGGCGTGGTCACCGGCTACGGCACCGTCGACGGCCGGCAGGTCTGCGTCTTCTCCCAGGACTTCACGGTCTTCGGCGGCTCCCTCGGCGAGGTCTTCGGCGAGAAGATCGTCAAGGTGCTCGACCTGGCCATGAAGATCGGCTGCCCGATCATCGGCATCAACGACTCCGGCGGCGCCCGCATCCAGGAGGGTGTGGTCGCGCTCGGCCTCTACGCCGACATCTTCTTCCGCAACGTCCGGGCCAGCGGCGTCATCCCGCAGATCTCGCTGATCATGGGCCCGTGTGCGGGCGGCGCGGTCTACTCCCCGGCGATCACCGACTTCACCGTGATGGTCGACCAGACGTCGCACATGTTCATCACCGGACCGGACGTGATCAAGACGGTCACCGGTGAAGAGGTCGGGATGGAGGAGCTGGGCGGGGCGCGCACCCACAACACCCGCAGCGGCAACGCGCACTACCTGGCCAGCGATGAAGAGGACGCGGTCGAGTACGTCCGGGCGCTGCTCTCCTACCTGCCCAGCAACAACCTGGACGAGTCGCCCTTCCTCGATGAACAGGCTTCCGCGGAGGCCGATCTCGAACTCGACACCCTGATCCCGGACTCCCCCAACCAGCCGTACGACATCAAGAAGGTCGTGGAGACGGTCGTCGACGAGTTCCTGGAAGTGCAGGAGCTGTACGCGCAGAACATCGTGGTCGGCTTCGGCCGGGTCGAGGGCCGCCCGGTCGGGGTCGTCGCCAACCAGCCGATGAACCTCGCCGGCACCCTCGACATCGCGGCCTCGGAGAAAGCGGCCCGGTTCGTGCGCACCTGCGACGCCTTCAACATCCCGGTGCTGACCTTCGTGGACGTGCCCGGCTTCCTGCCCGGGACCGGACAGGAGTGGGACGGCATCATCCGGCGAGGAGCCAAACTCATCTATGCGTACGCCGAGGCCACGGTTCCGAAGGTGACAGTCATCACGCGGAAGGCCTACGGCGGGGCGTACGACGTGATGGGGTCCAAGCACATCGGCGCCGACGTCAACTTCGCCTGGCCCACCGCGCAGATCGCCGTCATGGGCGCACAGGGCGCCGTCAACATCCTGCACCGGGCCGAACTCGCCGGTGCCGACGACCCGGTACAGCGCCGGGCCGAACTCATCCGCGAATACGAGGACACGCTGGCCAACCCGTACATCGCGGCCGAACGGGGTTATGTGGACGCGGTCATCCAGCCGTCACAGACGCGGATCCAGGTGACCAAGGCGCTGCGGATGCTCCGGACCAAACGGGAGACGCTGCCGCCGAAGAAGCACGGCAACATCCCGCTCTGACACGCTTTACAGCCCTGTTCCGATGTCGGCCGGCAGCCACTGGCCGGCCAGCAGGAACGCGCCGGTCGCCACCGCGATCAGGTTGACGACGAGGAAGACGCCGACCCAGAACAGCGCCGGCAGATGCGTCTGCCGGGCCAACTGGTCGGCGTCCGAATCGCGCATCCGGCCACGGCTGCGCAGGCTCTGCAGCTCGAAGACCGGGCGGACACCACCGAAGAGCAGGAACCAGACTCCCGCGTACGCGAAAGCCGCCTGTGTCTCGGGTTCGGCGAACCAGGAGACGGCGAACACGATCGCACCGGTGACCAGCAGCGACACCACACCGAACAGGTTCCTGATGTTGATCAGCATGAGCAGCAGCAGGACCACCGCCAGCCAGAGCAGCAGCGTGATCCGGTTGCCGCCGAGCAGCCACGCCCCCAGCACACCCACCAGCGACGGCGCGATGTAACCGAAGAGCAGCACCAGGATCATGCCGAGCCCGGTCGGACGGCCGGACGAGAGCGTCAGGCCGGACGTGTCGAACTCGAGGCGAATGCCCTTCAGCTTGCGCCCGGTCAACAGGGCGAGCAGGGCATGGCCGCCCTCGTGCGCGATCGTGACCGCATTCCGGGTCACCCGCCACACCGGGCGGATCGCCACCGCCAGGAAACCGGCCACCGCCGTGAGCAGAACCAGCATCCCCGGAGGATCGGGTTGCGCCCCGAACAGCTGGTCCCAGAGGTCAGTCACACCGTCGATCGACACTCGGGGACTGTAGCCGATCCGGCTATGCGCGTCGCCTCATGACAGCCTCGACAGGTTTCGGCTGCGGGCGCCCGATCGACCGGGCCGCGACCACGCCGACCCCGGTGACCAGGGCGAGAGCGGAGAGAACCAGCAGAACCGCGAGGAATTCGGTGGACGCCAGGATCGCGATGTCCGCCACCGCCACCAGCATCCACAGAGCGAGCGCGGGCTTGGTGCCGTGCCGTCGGGAGCTCATGATCGCACCTCCATCCGTGATGGTGGATAACTACCCAGTCATCCGGATCTCACGCATGGAGGTGATCAGCGGCTACTTGTACTTGAGGTTCGCGTAGATCGCTTCCAGGTCCGACTTCGCCTTGTCCCAGTCGCCGGCCTCGGTGTACCAGGTCAGCACGATGGTCCGGCCGCCGTCGGTGGTGACCCGCCGCACCACGTGCTGCGTGATGCTGGTGTTGCGGTTGTACTCCACATCGGCGGCCTTCTTGCCGTTGAAGTCGACCGCGGACGGGCCGGACAGGATCGAGCCGATGCTGCCGTCCTTCTCCAGGTACTCGACCGGGTCGTTCTTGCCCGACACGATGTCGATGCGGAACTGCCGGCCCTTGCCCCAGCTGTAGGTGGTGCTGCTGCCGCCGCCGGAGCTCCTGGCGTTGTCCGGGACCGGGAAACTCAGGCCGGAGAAGCTCGCGGTCCGCCAGCCGTCCGGAATCGTCGCGGCCGGCGCCGAACTGGGCGGCGCCGACGACGGCGTGGGCGACGTGCCCGTCGAGGCGGCGCCGTCACTCGGCTGGGCCGGAGCCACCGAGCCGACACCACCCTGCGAGACCGGCGGGGTCTCGGTGTCGTCACTGCCGAACGCCTGCGCCACGATGATGCCGATCAACAGCACGAACGTGAGAACGATGGCCAGGGCGATCACCGCCTGCCGGCGGGTCAGCGTGGTGCCGAAGATGGTCACCCCACCGCGGCGGGACGCCGGGCGCAACTCCATCGGCGTCCACGCCGGACGGGACGGCCGGTTGAAACCGCCGGGCACCCCACCGCCGTGCTGCGGCTCCGGGTTGCTGGTCACGATGCGGCGACGCGGGGGCATGTTGACCACCGACGTACGGTCGTCGTCCACCGGCGGCCGGGACTGGTCCGCCGGGGGCCTCGCCAACAGCGACGTCTTCTCGTCCGCCGGGGGCCTCGCCAGGAGAGAGGTCTTCTCCTCCGCGGGGGGTGACAGCAGCGTCGTGCGGTCCTCGGGCGGCGAGGACAGGAAGGTCGTCTTCTCCTCCGCCTTCGGCATCGGCGCCAGCAGCGTGGTCCGGTCCTCGGCCTGCGGTGCCGGCGTGACCTGCGGGATTTCGGGTCGCGGGTCGGGGTTCGGGGCCTCCGCCTTCGGGGCCTCTGGTTCCGGGGCGGCGGGCTTCGGCTGCTCGGCCTGCGGGGCTTCGGCGGGCCGCTCGGCCGTTTTCGCCTGCCCGGCGGCCTGGTCGGCCTTCGCGAGGCCGTTGTCAGCCTTTGCCGGACCGTTGTCAGCCTTTGCCTGCGCGTTGGCAGGCTGCGCGGTGCCGCTTTCGGCCGCACTGCTCGCTGTCGCGCCGGACTCCGTGGTGCCAGCTTCCGTCGCGCTGTTCTCCGCCGCGCTGATCCCCGGCATGCTGATCCCCGGCACGCTGGTCCCCGCGGCCGCGGTGCCTGCCGTGACAGATCCCGCAGCGCTGACCTCAGCCGCGTCGGTCGCCGCAGCGCTCGCGTCGGTCGAGCTGCTCGTCGCAGTCGCGCCGCTCGTCCCAGTCGCCGTCGTCGTCCCGCTCGTCCCAGTCGCCGTCGTCGTCCCGCTCGTCCCGGTCGCCGTCGTCGTCCCGGTGGTCCCGGTCGTTCTGGTGCTGGCTTCCGCAGGATCGATTCCCGTCGCGCTGCTCTTCGTCGCGCCGGTCGCCGCTTCACCAAGCCCTGCCGCGCCGGATCCAGCCGTCCCGGAACCCACCGTGCCGGATCCCGCCGCGGTGGTTTCCGCCGTTCCAGATCCCGTCGTGCTGGTTCCCGTCGTGCCGGTTCCCGTCGTGCCGGATTCCGCCGCCGTGGTTCCGGCGGTCCCGGATCCGGCCGTGCCAGATCCCGCCGTGCCGGCTTCCGCCGCGTTGGCTCCAGGCGCGTTGGCTCCAGGCGCGTTGGCTCCAGGCGCGTTGGCTCCAGGCGCGTTGGCTCCAGGCGCGTTGACTCCAGGCGCGTTGACTCCAGGCGCGTTGACTCCGGCCGCGGTGGTTCCCGCTGTCGTGCCGGTCACCGTGGCCGCCGCGATGCCCGCCGGGGATGCCGACTCGGCCGCCGTCTCGGGCTCGGCCGATTTCGACGCTTCTGTCGCTTCTTCAGCCAAGGTCTCGACCGACGTCGATCCGTCGGCGGGCGCCGACGTCACCCCCGCTTCCACCTGCGGTTCCGCCTTGGCGGCGGGCTCAGAAATCTCTGGTGTGTTCTTCGTCTCTACCGGCGCGGCGCTGTCCTCAACGGACTGTTCAGCATCCGAATTACTACGCGGCGTGACGATCGGGAAACCCGACGTAGCCTGCGCGAGCGAGCGCTCGTGCTCCGGCGCGGCCTGCTTCCGCCGGTTCGCGGCGACGTCGGCGGCGGTGAAACCGGTCCGCAGCGCGTTGGTCGGTGCGGCGGCCAGACTCTGCGGAACCTCGACCGGTTTGCCGGAGGGCGGCATCGGCACCGACGGACGACCGGCGGACGGCCGGTCACCCGGTCGGCCCGCGGACGGCTGACCCGACAACCCGGCGGGCGGCCGGCCCATCGGAGTGCCGGTGGACGGGCGATCGCCGGGCCGGCCCGCGGACGGCTGGCCCTGCCCGCTGTACTGCTGACCGCCGTACTGCTGACCGCCGTACTCCTGACCCATCTGACCTGCATGCGGCTGGCCTACCGGCCCAGCGGGCGGCTGACCCATCGGCCCGCCGGGCGGGCGGCTGACCGTGGAACGGCCGGTGGCCCGGCGGTCCGACGGAGGCGGCACCTGGCCCGGGGCGGTCCGGGGCGGCTGACCCGGGTGGATGCCGTGGGCATTACCCGTACCAGGGGAAACGGGTTTGATCTCGTCTCTGACCGGGGGTGTGTCGAGCCGGGTCGCGTCGAGGGGCTTCGCCGGACGGCGATCCGGTGACACCTGGGCCTTGCCCTGCGCGAAGTGCGGCGGGCGGCCGTCGGCGGCGGGCGGCTGCGCGACGGGCGGGCGCGGGTTCGGCACGACCGGGGCGGAACCCGTCGCGGTCGCCCACCCGGCACCCGGCAGAACCGGCGGTCCACCAGGGCCGCTGGGCAGCGACGGGCGCTCCCGGCCGGCACCCGGGCGGCGCATCGTCGGGCTCATCGGGAACGTGATCTTGGAACGGCGACCGGCCGCGCGGGACAGCAGCCGATCGGCCTCCTCCGCGTTGATCCGGTGCGCCGGATCCTTGCGCAGCAGGCCGTTGAGCACCGGTTTCAGCGGGCCGGCGTTACGGGCGACGGGCACGTTCTCGGTGGCCAGGGCGGCAAGCGTCGCGATCGCCGAGGGGCGCGCGAACGGGGACTGGCCCTCGACCGCGGCGTACAGCGTGGCGCCCAGCGACCACAGGTCGGCACCCGGACCAGCCGTGCCGTCCCGTGCGCGCTCCGGAGCGATGTAGGCGGGTGAACCCAGCACCAGACCCGTCCGGGTCACGTTCGGGTCACCCGGCACGGTGGCCAGGCCGAAGTCGGTCAGAACCACCCGGCCGTCGGCGCCCATCAGCACGTTGCCCGGCTTGACGTCACGGTGGACGACGCCGTTGCGGTGGGCCGCACGCAGCGCGTTCAGCACACCCAGGCCGATCTCGGCGGTACGCAGGGCGTTGAACGGGCCGTCCTGCGCCAGAACGTCCTGGAGCGAGCGCGACGGCACGTACTCCATCACGATCCAGGGGTCGGCATCCGTGCTGAGCACGTCGAAGACGCGCACCACGTTGATGTTGTTGAGCCGGGCGATGGCGCGCGCCTCACGGAGAGAACGCTCGCGCATCTCCTGCCGCTCGCTGGGGGTCAGCCCCGGCGGCGGCACGAGCTCCTTGATCGCCACTTCTCGGTGCAGGACGACATCGGTCGCTCGCCAGACACGACCCATCCCGCCCTGACCGAGCGGCGCAACGAGCCGGTACCGATCAGCGACCACGGGAGGGGGAGAAGAAGACATCACGCAGAAAATACCTGGTTCTGTCGAGCGGCCGCGAATTGATCAGCCGAGTGTGGGACACGTGTCACCGGAACTCCGGCTGTGCGTCGTACGCTCGGTTGATGAATGAGGAACCGCTGGTCAGCGTCGTACGCGGAAGCCTAGACGATCATGAACTGGCCGCACTGGCCGCCATCCTGGCATCTCGATCCACTTCGGTCAATCACCCCACACCGTCGCAACCCGTCTCAGACTGGATGCGCACAGGACGCCCCGGTACCGTCGCGCGCAACTGGCGGACCTCGGCACTTCCCCGCTGAGGGTTGTCCGCAAGGGCCCGCTGAGGGTTATCCACAGGGGGCAGAGGCGCCCGTCGAGATTCGCTAACCTGCATTCGTTGGCGGTCGATGGAGGTGGCGCTGGTGCCGGTGGACAACGAGCCATACAAGAGCTCGGTCGACAATTACGATCTCAGTAGCATCAACGGGATCGAAGCGGACATCGCGGCCATGGAGGAGTTCGCAGCCGGCCTGAAGGCCGACCTGGTCGACAACTACATGCCCCACGCCGACGCGGCGGTCGAGTCGATGTTCGCCACGATCCCCTCCGGCGGCGGGTTCTACAACTTCCAGATGTTCCTGTACGCGCATCAGCAGGCCCAGGACTCCACCCAGCAGAACGTGGACAGCTACGTCGAGGGCACGTACCAGTTCGCCACGTCGGCCGAGACGATCAGCGCTCAGTACCGCGGTTCGGACGCCTTCTCCAAGGCCAAACTCTCCGACGTCGAGGCGGCCTTCAAGACCACCAACGCCACCCACAACGACGACCATCACGCCGGGGAGGTCTGATGGCCCTGTACGAGGCCGGCGGAGCGGGCGGCGACATCAACTGGTCGACGGCAGAGCTCCCCTACATGTGGGATGCGATCAGCGGGCACGAAAGCTCTCCGTACCAGCCGGCGGTGGACGGCTGGCGCAGGTCCTACGAGCTGGCCCTGATGCACCGGACCCAGATCGAGAACTACAAGGACAAGCTGATCCAGGCGTGGCCGCCGGAGCGCAACAAGGCTTCCCAGGCGTACGTGGACCGCTTAGACCAGTTGATAGCGAGCCTCACCGAGACGTACGAGGCCGCGGTGGCCAACCACTCGACCTTCTCCGCAGTGCTGAGCGCAGTGGCGTCGGCAAAGAGCAACATGCAGCCACTGCAGGAGCAGTACGAGAAGAACAAGTTGATGCTGGCCCAGTACGACGCCGCCGCAAAGGACCGCCCAGAGGGTTTCGTAGCCCCCCAAAACCCACTCCCAGACGGCCGCCAGGAAAACCTACGCCAGCAGGCAGCCACAATAATGACGTCCCTAAGCGCCGAACTGGCAGCCGCCCAAACGTCCCTGGTCCACCCGAAGCCGTACTCGCCGCTGCAACTACGCGACGATCAAGCCGACTCTGGAATTTCGGGTGGCGCCGGATTTGCTATCCCGACACCGACAAAATCCATCTCATCTGGCCGGGCGACAGGCCGAACACGTCCCTCGCGATCCGTGATAGCGCATCCCGATAAACAGAAAAAAATTTCCACTCCTAACCGGAATAAAACTGATCAGTCAACGATCCCTCGCAATCCCTCGAACGGCCCGGTTCTAGGTGGCACAAGGCCAAATTCGACCTCTCCGAATCCCGGCCTTCCCTCCACCTCCACCACCCCCTCTGGGATAAATCCCCCGAACACAAGCACACCGGGGCCCTACGGGCTCACGCCGTCTAGTGGATCTTCAACATCGACGCATTTGC
This sequence comes from Actinoplanes couchii, assembly GCF_016862075.1. Taxonomy (GTDB): domain Bacteria; phylum Actinomycetota; class Actinomycetes; order Mycobacteriales; family Micromonosporaceae; genus Actinoplanes; species Actinoplanes couchii. The sequence goes on from NZ_BOMG01000037.1 coordinate 58,672, forward strand.
CCCGTAACCCAGCAGCGAACGGTGTCCCACCGGGCGGCCTCTCACCCACTACAGGTTCTCCGGGCGCCCGTGGGGCCAGCGGTCAGCATGGAAACATCATCGGCGCTAACCCTGGCTTAGGTGGTCCTGGCTCGGGCCGGGGCAGCCGGTCTGGCACCCTGGGCCGAGCCGCGCAGAAGGCTAATCCAATCGGGGGCATGATCGGCCAAGACGGGGGCGCCCACCCAAGCCAACGCCGATCCGCTCGAGAAAGTGAAGAATCTCGGCGGCGCTGGGATCCGAACAACCCTTGGGAAACCGAAAATGGAGTGGATCCCGTCTTGCTTCCGGCACAGGAGCACAAAATTGACCCTGGCCCCTCCATCGGCGGCAACAGGTGAAACCAAATAGCGCGACGGCAGCAATAGTTGGCACGGCTGCAGCCATTGTCGCTGCGCTCACACCAGCCCATCCAGCACAGGCAGATGAAGTCAGGGACGCTCAGTGGTTTGTGTCCTACCTCAACCTTGAGGAGGCGCATAAAATAAGCCGGGGTGATGGCGTTTCTGTCGCTGTAGTCGATTCCGGAGTCTTCCCCCATAAAGATCTCTCCAAAAATCTAAAAAAGGGGACAGATATCGGCCCTGACGGCGACGGCACAGGGAACGTTGACACGCTCGGCCACGGAACTCGGATGGCAGGCCTTATAGCCGGTCACGGTCACGGCTCAGGGGACGGTGCAATGGGAGTCGCCCCAGACGCAGGAATAATTCCCGTAAAAGCATTAGGAAAAAAGGGTGGCAGCCCAAACTTTCCAGAAAGTATTGAATGGGCTGCGCAAGCCGGGGCAGACGTCATAAATGTTTCAGCTAACGCAGGGCGCTCTCGAACCCTTGATACAGCCATAACAGCAGCCATCAATGCGGATGCCGTGATCGTTGCAGCAGCCGGAAATACCTCAGATGACCCAAGAATCGCCTTCCCCGCAGCATTACCTGATGTCCTAGCCGTGGGAGCGGTTGATCGGGACGGGAAGGTCTCAAAAATATCGGTCCATGATCCCAAGGTTGGTATATGCGCGCCCGGCGCCGACCTAGTCACTACCGCCCCAGGTAATGAATACGCTAAATCCAGCGGTACTTCTGGAGCGACGGCGATTGTTTCGGGGGCTGCGGCTCTGGTTCGGGCTAAGTTTCCAGAGCTCTCGGCTGCTGAGGTTATTCATCGACTTACCGCTACCGCCGATGACAACGGGCCTCCCGGGAAAGACGATGAGTGTGGCTACGGAGTGCTCAACATCGTCAAAGCTCTGACTGTTGATGTTCCGCCGCTGGCCGGTGAAAAATCAGCATCGGCTCAACCCGCGGATACCTCTGCGCCGACCGGTGGCTCCTCTGCTTCCGCTTGGTCTGGTGGGAGTTCTACCGGGACTTCGCCTAAGACTGAGTCTGACTTCAGGGTTCCTACTGTACTTGGAGTCGGGGGTGCGGTGGCGGCCTTGGTAGGGCTGGTGGCGTTCGCGACTAAGCGGAGACGTCGACCTTCCTCCTGATCGACGAGGCTCTCGGCCGCTTGGCGGAGACTTATCGAGTTCTCGCCGTATGGGGTGGCATGCGTATCGCCGGGATGCTGTGAGAGATTCGACGGAGCGTTCCGGGAGTGCGGTTCACCAGCTAGTCCCGCCAGATGCTTGCTCGGTTATTCCCTGGGGACCGTGCTCCGGTGATTCCTGAGGACTCACCGTGGTTCCGGATAGCCGCGGACCGTGACTACGACGACTTAGTAGCGTCGGTACCGACAATCGAGCAGCAACGATCACCCGACGGCCTATGTTCGCGTGTTCACGCAGGGACGATTGGCGCTGATCCAAATCTGGAATAGCGATGGCAACTCGGCTACCTGGAGATCACCGGGACGCACTAGATTGCCAAGGTCGTCGAGATGAAGATGGCCGTAGTCGGCCACGGGACGTTTCCTGAACCCATCTAGCGCTCTTGGTCTCAAGATCTGTCCATAGAGAGTTCTCCGTCTTATCGCCACGGCTGACGACAACGATCCGGTCGGCGCGGACGATCAGTGCGGTCACGGCGCTGCGTCGGTGGCGCTGACCGGGTCGTTAAAGCAGGGCGGCGGCGGTGGTGCAGGCCGGAACGACGGGTCGGCGGGGGTGGTGGCTCTCGCGCCGACATGAATCAGACCAGCACGGCAGCAGATGGGTGTGCGGAAAGTGGCGTGGCTACGGCTCTGGCGTTCGTGACCAATCGGGAACATCGGGCGTCCGGGCCGTTGAGCGGACAATCAGCTGCACCGGGATGAGCGGACAGCGAGGGCCGCAGGGCTGCGGGTGAGCGGATTTCCAGGCGTTCAGGTGCGGTGGCGCAGCAGGTTACCCTCTCAGGTGCTGTTCGGTAAGGGATCGATGGGGAGGGGGCTCCAGTGGCAATTCCCGAGGAGGATCGGGGGCCCGCGTGGTTGCGGGACTACGACTACGCGGACTTCGGCAGTATCGAGGCTGACATTCAGGCCATGAAGGAGTTCGCGGCCAAGTTGACGTCCAGCGTCGAGGGCAGTTATGCCCCGCATGCTCAGACGGTCAGCGACACGATGATGACCGCGCTGCCGGCGGCGCCCAACTTTCCCGAGTTGCATCTCTTTCTGAACGCGCACGATCAGGTCCAGCTGGCGACGCAACGGAACGTGTACGGCTACATCGACAACACGTACCGGTTCGCTACCGCCGCGGAGCAGATCAGCGACAAGTACGAAGGGTCGGACGCGTTCGCGCGGGCCAAGGTCACCGACGTGCAGCAGTACCTGGGAGCGACGGGCACCAGCTCCGGCGCGGGTACGGGTACTGGCACCGGGGGTTCGGGCAACACGAACTCGACCCTGCCGAACATCGAGCTTCCGCTGGACGGCACGCCGACGGCCACCAGTTTCGACAACTCCGGGGAGGGCTGATGGCAGTCGACGCGGGCGGAGGAACCTTCGCCAGTGGCTGGTCCGGCAAGCCGGTGGACGTCATGTGGGCCGCGGTGAAGGACTACAACAGCGAGCCGCACTGGAAGATGGTCAACGCCTGGAAGCAGTCCTACGAGCTGCTCCTCACCCACATCAGCCAGGTGAAGCAGTACCGGGAGAACCTGGCCACCGCCTGGCCGCCGCACAAGAGCAAGGCCGCCGCCGCGTACGTGCAGCAGCTCGACGATCTGATCGAGAACCTGGAGAAGACGTACGACGCGGCCATCGCCAACCACAAGGCGTTGCAGAACGCCACCTTGGCGGTGGTGGACGCGCGCCGTGAGCTGGAGCCGATCCAGAGGGAGCACGCGGCCAACGCGATCCTGCTCACCGAGTACAACGCGCAGAAGGCGAACACGCCGACCCCGTCGTCTTCGTCCTCGGGCGTCCCGCAGCCCTCGGCGGGAACCGCACCGACCCCGCCGGAACCTCCGGTCGTCCCGGGCCGGCAGTTCCAGCTGCAGCAGCAGGCGGCAGGCATCATGCAGTCGTTGGGCGCGGAGCTCGCGACGGCCCAGACGTCGTTCGTCTCTCCGCCGAAATACACCGGGCAGGATCAGGGTGGCACCCAGGGGCTGCCCGGGGGCGGCGGTATCGGTGGCAGCGGTGGCGCGGGCGGTTCGGGGCTGAACCCGGGGTTCACTCCGCGGGGCACCACCACCCCGACCGGCTCGTCGAACATCGGTACGCCCACGACCACGGATCGGACCGTCCCGGACGGCAAGTTCGATCCGTCCGGACCGGACGGATCAACGCCGTCGCAGGGCCCGACGCTGGTGGGCAACAACCCGACCACGAACCCGAACGTCACGAACCCGGGTACGCCGACGCCCGGTGGCACGTCCACGCTGCCGCCGTCCAACGGCACACCCGGTGGTGGTGGCGGGGCGTTCCCGTTCACGCCGTCCACCGGTGTGACCCCGTCCGGTTCGGGCGGCGGCCGGTTCACCCCGTCGGGGTCGGCCGGTGGTGTCCCGACGGGCACCTCCGGGCTCCGGGGCGGTTCGTTGCCGAACAACGGGGTCATCGGCGGAAGCCCGATGTCCGGCGGCGGTGTGCCCGGTGGCCGGGCCGGCCAGGTCGGTGGCGGTAGCGGCATGCCCGGCGGCATGGGCGGCCCGGGCGGCAGCGGAGCCCGCGGCGGTACGCGGGGTGTCAACCCGTCCGGCGGCATGATCGGCGGTCCGGGCGCGAACAGCCGGGGCACGACCGGTCGTGGCGTGAACGGGATGGGCCCCGGCGGTATGGGCGGGCACCCGGGCCGGCGGGCGAACGGCCGCACCGACGAGGACCCGCAGGGCCGTCGCTGGGATCCGGACAACCCGTGGGAGACCGACAACGGTGTCGACCCGGTGCTGCTCCCGGCGCAGGAACAGCGAATCGACCCCGGCCCGTCCATCGGCGGCCGCTGAGTAAGGACAGGACGAACCGAGTAAGGACAGGACAAACCGAGTGAGGATGAGCAGGAAGGTGGCGGCCCTCGCGGCCGTCACCGCGATCGCCTCCGCCGTGCTGTGGCCCGGGGTTCCGGCCTACGCCGACAAGGTGCGGAACGCGCAGTGGCACATCAAGTTCCTCGATCTGGCCGAGGCCCAGCGGATCACCAAGGGCGCCGGGGTGAAGGTCGCGGTCATCGACACCGGTGTCGCCCCGCACCCGGATCTCCGGGGAAACCTGAAGAAGGGGATCGACGTCGCCAGCGGTCGCGGTAACGGGCAGACGGACGCCGACGGCCACGGTACGTCGATGGCCGGCATCATCGCCGGACGCGGTCAGGGCCCGAACGACGGTGTCCTGGGGATCGCCCCCGAGGCCGAGATCCTGCCGATCAAGGCGATGGGCGCGGTCAAGCAGGGTGGCGATTTCCAGGGGGACGAGGTCGCGGAGGGGATCGCGTGGGGCGTCAAGCTGGGTGCGGGCGTCATCAACGCCTCGCTCGCCGGCACGCCGTCCCGGCCCCTCAACGAGGCGATCGCCCAGGCGGTCGAGGCGGACACCCTGATCGTCGCGGCGGCGGGGAACAAGACCGACGTGCTCATCTTCGCCTATCCGGCAGCCCTGCCCGACGTTCTCGCGGTGGGAGCGATCGACAAGAACGGCAAGCTCGCCAAGTTCTCCCGTACCGGCGAGAAGGTCGCTCTCTGCGCCCCCGGCGCCGACGTGGCGTCGACCGGGTTGAACGGCGGCTACCTGCTGAACAACGGCACGTCCGCGGCGACCGCGGTGGTCTCCGGGGCGGCGGCTCTGGTCCGGGCCAAGTTCCCCGGCCTGTCGGCCAAGGAGGTCGCGCACCGGCTCACCGCCACCGCTGACGACTACGGAACCCCGGGCAAGGACGAGGAGTGCGGGTACGGGGTACTCAACGTCGTCAAGGCACTGACCGCCGACGTGCCACCGCTGACGGCCACGGCCGCGCCGTCGACCGGTGGGTCGGCCCCGGCCGTGGACGGCAGCGCTGCCCCGAGCACGCCCCCGGTGACGAACGAGGCCGCCCCGGAGGCGAAGTCGTCGAACTCCGTCCTGGGGCCGGTGGCCGGAATCGGCGTGGCGGTGGTCGCCCTGATCGCGCTGATCGCGTTCGGCGTGGCCCGGATCCGCCGACGCGACGCGCGCCGCTGAACAAAGCGGGACGTGGACACCCCGGGAGCAGAGCGGCCCGGGGATTCGTGACGGAAACACGCTGCTCGTTCACGCTTTCACCCCGCCGGGGCTTGTAGGCTCGTTTGTCGTGCAGACCGACATCGCGTACCGCCTGATCCTCGCCTCGGCCAGCCCCGCCCGGCGGGCGCTGCTCACCGGCGCCGGCATCGACGCCGAGGTCATCGTCAGTGGTGTCGACGAGAGCGTCGTCGAGCACGAGGACGCCTACACGACCAGTCTGGCGCTGGCCCGGATGAAGGCGCGGACGGTGGCGGCGGAGCTTCCGGCCGACCCGGCGGCGCTGGTGCTGGGCTGCGATTCGGTGCTGGCGTTCGAGAACGAGGTGTTCGGCAAGCCGGCCGACGCCGAGGAGGCGGCCAAGCGCTGGCAGCGGATGCGCGGCAAGTCGGGCGTGCTGCACACCGGCCATCACCTGACCGGCCTGGTCAGCGGCCTGCAGGCGGAGGCGGTGGGCCGGACCACGGTGCACTTCGCCGATGTGACCGACGCCGAGATCGAGGCGTACGTGGCGTCCGGCGAGCCGTTGCAGGTGGCCGGCGCGTTCACGCTGGACGGCCGGGGTGGCGCGTTCGTGGACCGGATCGAGGGCGATCCGGGCAACGTGATCGGCCTGTCGCTGCCGCTGCTGCGGAACCTGCTCGGCGAGATGGGTGTCCCGATCACCAGCCTCTGGCGGCCCTAAGTACGCGAATCTCGATTAACTTACGTATCGGAGCGACCTGAGGAACCGTTAGGCTCGGGTGGTGCGGAAGATTCTGATCGCCAATCGTGGCGAGATCGCCGTCCGGGTCATCCGGGCCTGCAAGGACGCCGGCCTCACCAGCGTCGCCGTCTACGCCGACAGCGACCGGGACGCGCCACACGCGCGCCTGGCCGACGAGGCATACGCGCTGGAGGGTGAGACCGCCGCCGATACGTATCTCCGCATCGACAAGTTGCTGGCGATCGCGGCCCGCAGCGGTGCCGACGCCGTGCACCCGGGTTACGGGTTCCTCTCCGAGAACGCCGAGTTCGCCCAGGCCGTACAAGAAAAGCAGTTGATCTGGATCGGACCCACCCCGCAGGCGATCCGCGACCTGGGGGACAAGGTCACCGCGCGGCACATCGCGCAGCGCGCGGGGGCGCCGCTGGTGCCCGGCACGGCGGAGCCGGTCGCGGACGCCGCGGAGATCGAGGCGTTCGCCGCGGAGCACGGCCTGCCGGTGGCGATCAAGGCGGCATTCGGTGGCGGCGGCCGGGGGCTGAAGGTGGCCCGCACGGTCGAGGAGATCCCGGCGCTGTTCGAGAGCGCGACCCGGGAGGCGGTGGCCGCGTTCGGTCGCGGCGAGTGCTTCGTGGAGCGTTACCTGGACCGCCCCCGGCACGTGGAGGCGCAGGTCCTGGCGGACACGCACGGCACCGTCGTGGTGGTCGGCACCCGGGACTGCTCGTTGCAGCGCCGGCACCAGAAGCTGGTGGAGGAGGCGCCCGCCCCGTTCCTGAGCGAGGAGCAGCGCCGGAGCATCCACGACAGCGCGAAGGCGATCTGCCGGGAGGCCGGCTATCACGGCGCGGGCACGGTGGAGTACCTGGTGGGCCAGGACGGGACGATCTCGTTCCTGGAGGTGAACACGCGCCTGCAGGTGGAGCACCCGGTCAGCGAGGAGACCACGGGCATCGATCTGGTGCGGGAGCAGTTCCGGATCGCGGCGGGCGAGGCGCTGGCGTTCACCGAGGACCCGGAGCCGCGCGGGCACGCGATCGAGTTCCGGATCAACGGCGAGGACGCCGGGCGGGGCTTCCTGCCGGCGCCGGGCACGGTCACCGAGCTGGAGTGGCCGTCCGGTCCGGGTGTCCGGGTCGATTCCGGCGTGGTGAAGGGCGGCGTGATCGGCGGCAACTTCGACTCGATGCTCGCGAAGATCATCGTGACCGGGGCGACCCGGGCGGAGGCTCTGGAGCGCTCGCGCCGGGTGCTGGACGAGACGGTGATCGAGGGCATCGCCACGGTCCTGCCGTTCCACCGCGCGGTGGTCCGGGACGAGGCGTTCACCGGCGAGCCGTTCACCGTGCACACCCGCTGGATCGAGACCGAGTGGGCCAACGAGGTGCCGGCGTTCACCGCGCCCGCGAGCCCGGGCGAGCCGGAGGAGCGCGAGACCGTCGTGGTCGAGGTCGGCGGGCGGCGCATCGAGGTGCGACTCCCCAAGAGCATTTCCGGCGGCGGTACGGGTGACAAGGCTCCGCGCCGTGCCGCGGCCCGGAGCAGCCGTGGCGCACAGAGCAAGGTCACCACGGGCGGCCTGACCGCCCCGATGCAGGGCACGATCGTGAAGGTGGCGGTCCAGAACGGCGACGTGGTGGCCGAGGGCGACACGATCGTGGTGATCGAGGCGATGAAGATGGAGCAGCCGCTGCAGGCACACCGGGCCGGCACGGTGGCGGGCCTGTCCGTCGACGCCGGCGCCACGGTGACCGCCGGCACCGTGATCTGCGAGATCAGCGCAGACTAGCCGCTGTCACACGCTCACGTGGCCGGCCCTGGACCGGGCCGGGTGGAGCGGGCCGCCGATACGGGACCTACCGAGTAGCCCATTGATCAACGGGCAAGTCGCGGCCACAATCAAGGCCGTGACCTGCCCGTATTTTTGATCATCTTTCGGCAATCCTGGTCCTCGTTTGTCAGCATCTGACGGCCCAGAGACGGCCTAGCGGCCTGACGACGGCCTGGCGTCCGTTGCCAACGAAGCCTTTCCGCCACCGACGGTGGCACTGCGCCTCGCGCTACGCTCCCGTGACTTCGAGTGACGTTGAGTCAACTCGTCGAAGTTCTGGGCGTACCGATGAGCGTGAGTCCAGTAACCCTAAAACGAGCGGGCCGTTTTCCCCTGCCGATGGTCATCTCAGGGCCGTGTCAGGCGTCTGGCGGGTTTTGGGCCAACGCACTGAGCGCATCGACCACGGCCCGGGTTAGGTCGTATTCCGGGCCGAGGAGCCGTTCGGTCTCGGTGACAACCTGCTCGAAAATGGTGAAGGCGTCACTGATCCGGCCCGCCTGCCAGTAGGAGTCGGCGAGATTGCCACGGACGATCAGGGTATTCGGGTGTTCGGGACCGAGGACCCGTTCGATGCCGGTGACGACCTGTTCCTCGATGGTGATGGCGTCACTGATCCGGCCCACCTGCCGGTAGGAGTCGGCGAGATTGCCACGGGCGGTCAGGGTGTCCGGGTGTTCGGGACCGAGGAGCCGTTCGGTGTCGGTGACGACCTGCTCGAAAATGGTGACGGCGTCACTGATCCGGCCCGCCTGCCAGTAGGAGCTCGCATGCCAGTAGGAGCTGGCGAGATTGCCACGGGCGGTCAGGGTATTCGGGTGTTCAGGACCGAGGACCCGTTCGGTATCGGTGACGACCTGTTCCTCGATGATGATGGCGTCACTGATCCGGCCCACCTGCCGATAGGAGTC
>NZ_BOMG01000038.1 GCF_016862075.1 Actinoplanes couchii
TATAGGAGCTGGCAAGATTGCCACGGGCGATCAGGGTATTCAGGTGTTCAGGACCGAGGAGCCTTAGTGCCTGCGCGGCCACAAGGTGCCAGTGGTCCGCTGCTGCCGTATGAAGTCCAGCTTTCAAAAGGCCGAGTCCGGCACGATAGAGCACCGGATGGCCATCGGGCTGCCAGAGGTTCTCAGCTGCAGACTTTTGCAGAATAGTGACGTTGGCGAACAGTGATGCGGTCAACTCAGTACTGGCATGGTCGTCGTCCGGCCAAATTGCCAGCAGCGCATCAGCGGCAACGCGAGCGGCAAGAGCCAAGTCGGTCAGAGTCTCCTGCATGGCCCGCGCGGTCAACGCGTGCACGCGTACCGTTTGCACAGGATGGGTGCCTGTGTGAGTGATCAACGCATAGCGATGCAGTAAGCGTAAAACCTTGCGCACCTGGCTCGCAGTTACCGGCTTGCCGATATCGACGGTGCGATGTCTCGTGAGGTAGTCAGTTACGGCACTCGTGCCCCACAAAGCCTCGGGTTGACCGGCCGGATCCAGCATTGCGGCCAGCGCGAGCGCGGCGCGCGCCAATCCGGCCGGGGCATCAGCGTCCGCGCCATCCAGCGCCAGCAACAGCGTGACGGTGACGGGCCGGCCGTAGCTATCCGGATCGCTGTCGGCAGGCATGAGATCTTGCAAACGGTCGCGCCCTTTGGTGTAGCGGGCGAGGTATTCGGTGCAGGATTCTGCCTGGCTGTCCATGAATGCCGCAGCATGTGACAACGCTAAGGGTAGATGCCCCAGCGCGGAGGCCAGAATGCTTGCTCGGTCATCGATCAGGTGAGGTTGACCTGCCTCGGTCAGCCGGATCGTCAAGTAAGCCAGCGACTCCTCCGGGGTGTATACGCCGATGCCGATCCGATGCCGTCCGGAGCTTGCCAGAGCCGCATCGTGTAAACGCGTGGTCGCTAACGTCCAGCCGACCGGGCGGGAGGGCGGCCACCAACCCGCCAGGTGGGCGGGGTTGGTGATATCGTCCAGCACCACAAGCCAGTCGCGATCGGTTTCGCGCAACCACTCGAGGAACGATTTAGCGTCACCGGTAGCGTCACCGGTCACCTCAGCACCCACCCTGCCCGCTGCCCGCGCATAGGTAGCGATGATCTGCTCCGGGGTGTCCGCAGCGACCCATACCACCAGATCCCTGCGGGAATCCTCGTCGGCCCGATGCGCGAACCACGCGGCTAGCTGGGATTTCCCCACCCCACCACCACCTGACAAGATTCGGGTCGTCCTCGCCGCCGTTTCCGGTTGCGTCAGCACCACGTCATCGCCGCGCTGCCGCGCGGCGATGACGTGGTCCCGCAGGTCCTGCCGGGGCTGAAACGCTGACGCCAATTCCGGAATGTCGCCAACCCGTACCGGCCACGAGACCGCCCGTGCTGCAGAAATAATCGTCTGCTTAGTGACCGTGACTGTAATCGGCGCATGGCTGTCGCCACCTATAGCGACCCCACCATCCCCGGAGGCCGTAGCCGTCCCGGCCCCCTCAATCGACTGCGTCGTCGCATCCGCGCGTTTGCCGAACATCACGCCGACGTGTCCTCCGAGCTGGGAACAATGACCTTGGTACGAATCGGCGCAGTACTCGATCCCCTGATCGCTACCGACCCGGAACCACTCGCCGTCACACCGGGACCGGTGGGCGCATCGGTGGCCGGAGGAAAAACTCCGGAAACCTCAGTCGACACTTCAGCAGCGCTGTCACCTCCTAATGCAACCGCCCCGGCCCCAGGTGCATGGATCATCGAAGGATCGCCCGGCTGATCCGATACCGGCGGCGCCAAAAGGTAGGGCGTCCCCAACGCAACCAGCGCCACCACAACACTGACACTGCTAGCGATCTTGTCTGCCGTATCGATGCCGACCAACAGCAAATACACGATCAGCGACAGCACGATCGCGCCAAACACACCGCGACCGACCCACACCAACCGGGCGCTTCGACGAGCCACCACGACCTCCCAACAAAGAGGACTCACAAACACACAAGGTGGCATTAGTCTAGAGATAGAGGGCGACTTTAAGTGATCTTCATATCACCCATTCGAGTGGGCCAATAAGGCTTCCAGTGGGCCAATAGGGCCGGCCGTAAGAGATCAAGCAGGTACGCAGGCACCTGGTGCCGGCCTTCGGTGACTCTCAGCTCACGACGATCAAGCCGAGAGAGATCCGCGAGTGGGACCGCAATATGGTCGGCACTCTCGGCGACGGCACGCGGGCAGTGGTCTTCGCGCACCTAAAGTCCATCATCCACGCGGCCGTCGACGACGAGAAGATCGATAAGAATCCCTGCCTGGCTCGCTCGGTCATCGCCACGGCCCGTCCAACGCAAGGGTGATCCCCTGGAAGATGGAGACTGTCTCGGCGATCCAGGCCGGTATTCAGGCGCGTTACCGGCCGATGGTCGCTCTCGGGACAGGATGTGGGCTGCGTCAGGGCGAAATCCTCGGTGTCTCGCCCGATGACGTCGATTTCGATAGCGGATGGCTGCACATCGTCCAACAGGAAAAATGGTCCGGGACCGTTTCGTGTTCGGTCTTCCCAAAAGCGATCGTGATCGCAGGGTGCCCTTGCCGGACAGCGTGGCTGATCTTCTCCGCACGCACTTCGAGACGTTTCCGCCGGTCAAGTTCACCTTACCGTGGGAGAACCCGGCCAGCAGCGAGCGGGTCACGGTCCAGCTGGCGTTCACGACCACTCGTCAGAGTGTGATCAACAAGAACACCTTCAACGCCAAGAGCTGGCACGTCGCGCTCCGAAACGCTGGTGCGACTCCGTCTCGCTCGACCGGGATGCACACGCTTCGGCACTTCTACGCCTCGTCGCTGCTGGACGGTGGCGAGAGCATCAAGGCCCTGTCGGAGTATCTCGGGCACGCCAACCCGAGTTCACCTTGCGCTACTACACCACCTGATGCCCTCCAGCGAAGGGCGCACCCGAAAGGCAATCGATGACCTGTTCCGCCAGGAAGAAGACGCCGACGGCTTGGATGGTGCCTGACGGCCTGGTGACGGCCTGAGTCGGGCGGAACCGGTAGTTTCCGCTGGTGGGCTTGGGGCGGGCCGCCGATACGGGACCTACCGACGGCCCGCGCACACGCCGGCCGTGCGGCGCGGGCCTCTCCACCGTACGCCCGGGAGCGGCGGCCCACGAGAACCGGGAGCGTCCGGCACCGGTCAACCACGCGAACCCGAGGCGAGCGGAATGCGCGGCCCGTAGCGTGTCCCTCATCACCGCGGAATGCGCTGACATGGGCGCATGCTGGGAGCACAGCGCTTTCTCAGCCGGTCTGCCGCAGAATGCCGGGAGTCCTGAAGCCGCGAGGTGGCCGCACCGATGACCGAACTGCTGACGATGGTGGTGACACCGGCGTGGGCGTACCTGGCCCTGTTCTCGTTGCTGACCGTCGACGCTCTGGTCCCGGTCGTCCCGATCCAGGCCGTGATGATCACGTCCGGGGCTCTGACGGTGTACGGCAATCTCGACCTCGCCACCGTGATCGCACTCGGCGCGCTCGGCATGTTCACCGGCGACACCATCGCCTACGTGCTGGGCCGGTCCACCGGCGGCCGGCTGAGCGCGCTGCGGGCCCGGTTCGCGCCGCGTAACGAGGAGCACGACTCACGGACCCGGCGGGCGGCCGAGCGGTTCACCCGCGGGCTGCGCCGGCCCGGCCCGCTGGTGATCCTGCTCTGCCGCTTCGTGCCGGGCGGCCGGATGGCGGCCGGTTACCACGCCGGCCGCACCGGTTATCCGATCCGGCTGTTCGCCCTCTACGACGGCCTGGCCGCGCTGGGCTGGGCCGGTTACGGCGGACTGGTCGGGCACCTCGGGGGCACCGCGATCACCCAGTCCGCCTGGCGGCTGTTCGCCGTCGCCGCCGCGGCCGCCGTCGTCTTCGGCACCGCGGGCTGGATCCTCGCCGTCTTCGGGGGCAAGGATCACGCCAAGGACGAGCTGCCGGTCATTGAACCTCGTGCTGCATCAGCTGACGGGCAGCCTCAGCGATAGACCCGGACAGCGACGGGTAGATCGTGATGGTGTGCGCCAGCTGATCGACGGTCAGGTTGTTCTCGATCGCCATGGTGATCGGCAGGATCAGCTCGCTCGCCTTCGGCGACACCACCACCCCGCCGACGATCTGGCCGGTGCCGGGCCGGCAGAACAGTTTCACGAAACCGTCCTGGAGACCGGCCATCTTGGCGCGGGCGTTACCGGTCAGCGGCAGCATCACCTGACGGGCCGGGAAGCGGCCGGAGTCGACCTCGTTCTGCGACACGCCGACGTTGGCCAGCTCCGGGTCGGTGAAGACGTTCGCCGAGACGGTGCGCAGCCGCAGCGGGGCCACCGCCTCGCCCATCGCGTGCCAGATCGCGATCCGGCCCTGCATGGCCGCGACGCTGGCGAGCGGGAGGACACCGGTGCAGTCACCGGCGGCGTAGATACCGGGCACGTTGGTACGCGACACCCGGTCCACCGTCACGTAGCCGCCGTCCGAGACGTCCACGCCGTACTCCCGCAGGCCCAGCTCGGCCGTGTTGGGGACGGCGCCGACGGCCATCAGCACGTGCGAGCCCTCGACCATCCGGCCGTCGGAGAGGGTCACCCGGACGCCGTCGCCGGTGTTCTCCACCGCGTCGCCCCGGGACTGGCTGAGAATGGTCATGCCCCGCTCGCGGAAGACCCGCTCGATCGCCATCGCGGCGTCGGCGTCCTCGTGCGGCATGACCCGCTCCCGGCTGGAGATCAGCGTGACCGTCACGCCCATCGCCAGGTAGGCGCTGGCGAACTCGGCGCCGGTCACCCCGGAACCGATCACGATCAGGTGGCTGGGCAGCTCCTCCAGGTCCCACACCTGCCGCCAGTCGAGGATCCGGTCGCCGTCCGGCCGGGCGGTGGGCAGCACCCGCGGGGTGGCGCCGGTGGCCAGCAGCACCGTGCCGGCCTCGACGGCGTAGGTCTCGCCGCCCTCCGGGGTGATCAGCACCTGGTGGGTGTGACCGAGCCGGTCCTCACCGAGGCGGGCCCGGCCGCGGACCACGTCCACCCCGGCCTTGATCAGTTTGGTCTGGATGTCCCCGGACTGGGCCAGGGCCAGCTTCTTCACCCGTTCGTTGACCGCTTTCGCGTCGACGGTCACCCCGTCCAGGCCGGCCGAGCGGATCCCGAACCGCTCGTCGTGGCGGTGCCCGGTGACCACCTCCGAACTGGCGATGAAGGTCTTGGACGGCACGCAGTCGGTCAGCACACAGGCGCCACCGGGCCCGTCCGCCTCGACGAGGGTGACCTCAGCGCCGAGCTGAGCCGCGACCAGAGCCGCCTCGTAGCCCCCCGGTCCTCCACCGATGATCACGATCCGACTCACGACTCAAAACCTCCAAAAGCGGCAACCGATGCCGAACAGTTGTGCCGACACGCACTTCTCATATTCTCACCACCGCTCGCTACGACTATCGTCGTCGCCGTGCGTCACTACGCCGCGTATGGCTCGAACCTGGACCCCGCCCGCATGCGGGCCTACTGTCCGCACTCGCCGATGGTCGGCGTGGGGTGGATCGAAGGCTGGCGCCTGACTTTCGCCGGGGAGGGAGAAATGGGCTGGGAGGGGGCGGTCACGACGATTGTCGAGTCGCCCGGCGACCGGGTCTTCATCTCGCTCTACGACGTCCATCCGTGGGACGCGTCACAACTCGACGAGGTCGAGGGCGTCACCGCGGGGGCGTACCAGAAGGTGACCGTCCGTGTATCGACGCTCGACGGTGAAGTACCGGCGTGGGTGTACGTCTTCGCCGGCTACGAGGGCGGCCTGCCCACCGCGTGGTACCTGTCCGAGATCGCGAACGCGGCCGAGAAGGCCGGCGCGCCGGACGATTACGTCGCCGATCTGCGCGGCCGGCCCACCGGAACCGCCTCCCCGGAGGCGTGACGT
>NZ_BOMG01000039.1 GCF_016862075.1 Actinoplanes couchii
CTGAGCAACACCATGATCCGCTGCCTCGGCCGCAGTAACACTCACCAACTCCGGATGCCCAACTCACGGACAACAATCGTGTGCGCACTTCGAGTGTTGGGCCTCGGACACAACCTGATTCATAACGGTGCGCGGCTAGATTTACATCAGCCCGCACCGTTTTTGTTTTTGGCAGATAGGTCAACCGCAGCCCCAGGTTGCGGCACCTCTCCAGCTTGGCCTCGGGCTCGGCCCTTCTCAGCACAGTCACCATGTCGCCGACCTCGTCGATCAGGTTGGCGATCTCGGCAGCCGATAGTTGACCCGCCCGGCGCTCGACCACGGCATCCAACTCGGCCTGCTGCCGACTCACGGCATGTTCACGCTCTTTCTGCGTCTCGGCGATCCAACCGCCGAGGCCGCCCGGTGGCGGGTGAATCTGATGCCACAGTCGGCCACGGCCGGGCTCGGTGACTCGGCCGCCGGCTCGGGAACAGGCACTCCGACGGCTGCTTGTTCGAGGATCTTGTCGATGGTGTGGCACGCTGGAGCGGTCCGAAGTCCTGTGCCAGCCAGGTGTCGAGCGGCTTGGTCAAAGGGTCCTCCCTGAGCAGCTTGTCGCCGATCTTCACGGCAACCGAGCGCAACGGCCGCTCACCGCTCTGGCTGGACGCCGTCGGCGAGGTGACCCGGATCTTCCGGCCACCACTCACCTTGATCAGCTGCTTGAAGCGGGCGGTCGCCTCCAGCGCGTGACTGTCGCCGCGCCGCTTCGCCGGGTTCGGCGAGTAGACGTGTTGCTCCATCGCCTGGATCCCGGCCAGCCGGATCGACACGAGCGCCGTGGTGCCGTCGCCGTCCACATCGACCCGCGGGTGTCGCCGTCCGCGACCCGGGAGGCCTTGGTGGCCCGCGCCGGAACCGCGACGCCCACCAGGGCATATGACGCCGTCGTACCCGGAGCTCCCCGCTCCCGGCGGAAACTAGTCTTGCTTCGGATGTTCCGAGTTCATACTATCGGCGCACGGCTCCGTCACCCACCTCCTTCTGGACCGCTCCACTGCCCGAGGCGGCTCCCCCCACGGACATGGCGCTGTATCGCCTGCCCACCGGCACTTACACGACGCGAGCGGCGTTCGCCGTTACCGGAGGGTCGCTGCGGGACAAGCGTGACTTCGCGGCCACCGCGGTGCTCATCTCGCATCCGAACGGCGATCTGCTGATCGACGCCGGCTTCGGCGAGCACGTGGCGGAGCACATCAAGATGCTGGCGCGGATGGAGCGCGCCCCCTATCAGCGTGGGCGGACCGCATCGCAGCAGCTCGACGCCGCCGCCTACGACAGGTCCCGGCTTCTGGGCGTGCTTGTCACGCACGTTCACTGGGATCACGTCAGCGGCTTGGACTCCCTGCGGGTGCCGGTGTGGATCAACAAGGCCGAGCTGCGCTACGGCGCCGGGGACTCACACGGAGCGGTGTTCCGGGCGGTGTCGGAGGGCCTCGAGATCCGGGAGTACACCTTCGACGGGCCGGAGTACCTCGGCTTTCCCGCAAGCTTCGATGTCCATGGGGATGGATCCGTGATCGTCGCCCTCGCCGCCGGGCACACGCCGGGTTCGGTCGTCGTGTTCGTCACCCTGCCCTCCGGGAAGCGGTACGCGTTCATCGGCGACCTCACCTGGCAGATGGACGGCATCATCCGCGGCGCCGAACGCCCCTGGCTGCTCCACCGCGTCGCCGACGTCGACGCCGGGACCGTCCGGCTCGGCCTGCGGCGCAGCATCGCCCTCAGCCGCGCGTTGCAGGTCGTGCCGGCGCACGACGTCGCGGCCTTCGACAGCATCCCGCTGCTCCCCTCGCGGTTCCCCAGCGTGCCCAGGTGATGATGTGACCATGCCTGCCCAACCCGCTTCACGCACTGCCGGCTCCGAGAGCGACGGCGAAGCGCCGCAGCGCCCGGCCCTGGGGCCCGGGCCCGACTCGGAGCTGACGTGGCTCCTTCACCGTGCCGCGCAGCGGATGCACACCCTCGTCGGCGCGGAGGCGGAACGCCACGGCTTGTCGCTTCGTGACCACATCGTTCTCAGCGCCCTGCACAAGACCGCGGATCTGACTCAGATGGAACTCGGGCAGGCGCTCGGCGTGGACAAGACCACCCTCACCGCCGAGATCGACCGCCTTGAGAAGATGGGCTTGGTCTCTCGACGCGTCGATCCGCGAGACCGGCGCGCCCGCATCCCGGCCATCACCCCGGAAGGCGATGCGGTACGAGCCGCGGTTGCCCATGGCGCGGAAGCTGCGGAAGCTGCCGCGATCGGGCCCGTCCCGGCCGACCAGATCGTCTCGCTGCGCCGGATCCTGTACCTCATCATCGGCTCGTCAGAAGACCCGGGATCGTGCATATGACCGGTGCAGAGAATGTCGCCGACCACGCATCCGAGCTGGTCCCCCGACCTGGCCGTACTCTCCCGTTCTGGGCCTGGTGCGTTGTCGCGCTGTTCGTCACGGGCTTGTACACCGTCACCGTTCCGCTCACGAGCGCCGTCTATCAGCTGGATCTCGCTGTCGCGTTCGCCATCGCCACGGTGCAGTGCGGGTCGCTCGTCCTCGCGGTGTTCAGGGCCCGGACAGCGGCGGTCGTGCACCTGGCGTCGATCGCGGCGCTGGTGACCGCCACCCGCGATACGGCCGGTGAGCCGTGGCCGTTGCCCGTCACCGGCCTGCTGTCCCTGGGCGCTCTCATCGTCCTGCTGGGCGTCCGGGAGCGGTGGACCGTATCGATGAGCACGTGGTGGGCCAGCGTCGCCCTGCTGGTCGTTCTCATCGTCACCTCCCCGCAGCGGTACGCCGACCCGGACCAGTGGGGTACGAACCTGACGATCTACGCCAGCTACACAGCCACCGTGCTGGCGGCGGCGATCGCCGTAGGTCAACGGGGCCGGATCCGCGCCGACCTGGCCGCGGCACGGCGCGACGTCGAGCTGGAACAGGCCCAGCGGCTGCACGTGGAGGAACGGGCCCGCATCGCGCGGGAGCTGCACGACGTCGTCGCCCACAGCATGTCGCTCGTGCACATGCAGGCGATGTCGGCGCCGATCCGGCTGAAGGGTGCGAGCACCTCGACGGTGAACGACGAGTTCCAGGACATCGCCCGGTCGGCCCGCAATGCACTCGCCGAGATGCGCCAACTGCTGGGCATCCTGCGGTCCGACGACGCCGACCTGCTGCCCCAACCGCAGCTGGCCGACATCGACGACCTCGTCACCGCCGTCTCGCGAGCGGAGGTCCCGATCCGCGCCAGCATCGACGCCGTGGCGGCAAAGGCGAGTCCCCTGGTTCAGCTGACGGCCTACCGCATCGTGCAGGAGGCGCTCAGCAACGTGATCCGCCATGCGCCCACCGCCGCCACCGACGTGAGCATCAACGCCGACGGCGCCGCACTGCATGTGTCCGTCCGCAACGACCCCCCGACCGCCCGTCCGGGGCCGCCGGTAGTCTCCAGCGCTGACCAGGGCGGGCAGGGACTGCGCGGCATGCGCGAACGCGTCACCGCGCTGGGCGGCCGGCTCACCACCCGGCCGACCGACGACGGGGGCTTCCTCGTCGACGCGACGATCCCCGCCGCGTTCGACCACCAACCGGAGAACCCATGACCATCCGTGTCCTGATCGTCGACGACCAGCCCATGTACCGCGCCGGGCTGTCCGCGGTCCTGGGGGCCGAGGACGACATCACCGTGGTCGGCGAGGCCGCCGACGGTGAGGAAGCCCTCGCCCGTAACCGCTCACTGCGCCCGGACGTCGTCCTCATGGACGTACGGATGCCGAAGATGAACGGCATCGACGCGACCCGCCGGCTGCTGAGTGCCGACGGTCCGGCGGCCGTCCCGCGCGTCATCATGATCACCACCTTCGACATCGACGACTACGTGTACGCCGCTCTCGAGGCCGGGGCCAGCGGCTTCCTGCTCAAGGACGCGGACGCCCAGCAGCTCACGACCGCGGTCCGGGTCGTCGCGCAGGGTGACTCACTGCTGGCACCTCAGGTCACCCGGCGGCTCATCGAGAACTTCGTCAGCAGTAAACCGGCCGGCCTGACGTCGACCACGGTCTTCAACAGCCTCACCGACCGCGAACGGGAGGTCTTCCAGCTGATCGCTGCCGGACGGTCGAACGCCGAGATCGGCAAGGAGCTGTTCATGGCCGAGCAGACGGCCAAGAGCCACGTCAGCCGGATCCTGACCAAGCTGCATCTCCGCGACCGGGTGCACGCGGTCCTGCTCGCCTACGAGACCGGGCTGGTAACCCCGGGGCACATACGCCGGTACGGGTCGACAACACCGCCAGGGTGATGCCCCGGACCTGATCGCGTTCGTACGTTTCTTCCCGTCACCGCAACGGGCGGCACCGGGAACGCATCAGGGAGAACAACATGACCAGCACCAACAGCGGCTCGAACCGTCGGCGTAAGGCCGTCGCCCTCACCGGCGTCATTGCGGCCGGTCTCGCCGTGGCGAGCCTCGGGTCGTACGGGATCGCCCGGGCCGTGCCGGTGGAGTTCCCGATCGTCCACTCCGAGCAGATGCCGCCGGGCGCGACGGACCGGGTGTCCATCGCCGACCCGGCGACGGCGCTCACCTTCGCCCGGGTCGACACCGGGTCGGGGCCCCGGGTTCTCGCGGTCACGGCGTACGAGAAGGGGGCCATCAGCGGCGTCGACCTGGGCGCTTCCTTCACCGAACCGATCGCCGCCTTCAACAGGCTCGGGTACGCGGCCATCCGGGACATCGCCGGCGACCCCGCCCGGCCCCGGATCACGGTCGCCTCCACCGACACGCTGACCTCGCTGGACACCCACCCGCACCACGTCGGCATCGGCACCAACTACAAGGAGCACCAGGCCGAGGCGACCATCGAGGAACCGTTCGTCTTCCCCAAGGTCGCCGCGCTCACCGACTCCCACAGCCCGCTCCCGGCCGGAACGCACGGCCTGCTCGACTACGAGGTGGAACTCGGCATCGTCGCCCTGAACGACATCACCGCCTCCACCGGCGTACCGCAGCATCTCGGTCTGGTGTTGTCCAACGACTGGACCGACCGCGAGCTGCTGGTGAGTCAGATCGAACCGGACGACCTCACCGGCGGCGCCGGGTTCACCAATGCCAAGAGCCAGCCCGGTTTCCTCAGCACCGGAGATCTGTTCGTCATCCCCGCCGACTGGGAGTCGTACTACCGGGGTTTGCGGCTCGACCTGTTCGTCAACGGCGGACTGCGTCAGCGCGCCGAGCCGGCCGACCTGATCTGGGACGTCCGCACGATGATCGACAAGACGATCGCCGCCGGGGACCGGACCTGGGACAGCGACGGTGTGCCCACCACCCTGACGGCGACGCCCGGGATGATCCCGCGGGGCACCATTCTGCAGACCGGAACCCCCGAGGGCGTCGTCTACCGCGCACCGGACACCCGTCAGCGTTTCCTCGGTTTCATGGAATGGGCCGGCAGCCTGGGCACCAACGCCGACACGATCGTCGACTCCGCCCTGAAGGTGTATGTCCGCGACGCCACGGAAGCCGACGTCTACCTCAAGCCCGGCGACACGGTTGTCACCCGCGCCGACGGCCTCGGACAGATCTTCACCACCATCACGGCCGGGCCGCGCGCCGAAACCGAGTAACCCCTTACCCTCGCCCCGCATCAACGGCGGGCAAGTACGCCCAGGAATGTCACGGTCAGGGCCTGCGTCAAGTAGTCATTGGGGTCCACGCGGGAGCGGGCCAGGTCGGGTTCGCTCTGATAGGCCGCCTCGAGGCTGGACGGGGGCGTTCGGTACGGCGCCAGCGCGCCGGCCGTGAGCATGGTCTGCAGGCTGCAGAACGGCGCGTCGTCCCCGAGCTCCGGCAGACACTTGCGCACCAGGGCGGCCATCGTCGCCAGCCGGTTCAGGGAGGCCAGCTTGTAGCGGGCGACGACCGTCACGGACACGTTGTGCTCCAGGACGCTCGCCTGCGCGCCGAAGAGTTCGCACAGCACGCCACGGCTGGACAGCGACCGGCTGAGGATCGCCGCCACCGCCATCGCCCGCTCGGCCGCCGAAAGGTCGGCGTCGACGCCGGCATCCAACTCGTGCGCCAGCCCTGCCAGCCACTCCTGCAGGAAGTGGTCCAGCAGTTCGAGCAGCACCGCCTCACGCGACTCGAAGTAACGCAGCACGTTCGGCTTCGCCAGGCCGACCCGGCGGCTGAGCTCGTTGAGGGTCACCGCGGCCACCGGCATCTCGTCCAGCATCGCCGATGCCATGTCGAGGATCGCCCGCCGGCGGACCTCCCGCTGCTCCTCGGTCCGCGCTCGCTGAAAAGTCATGACCACCACCCAATTTAAGTACCCTCGGTACGTTGACAACCGTACCGAGGGTACTTTAACGTGGTCCATGCAAGATACCTACGGTACTTAAGACGAGGGGCACACCATGAACGAGAAGTGGACGACGGCGAACATCCCCGGCCAGCAGGGACGAGTGGCCGTGGTGACCGGCGCCAACACCGGGCTCGGGTTCGAGACCGCCAAGGCGCTCGCCGAGCGGGGGGCATCCGTCGTGATCGCCGT
Organism: Actinoplanes couchii; assembly: GCF_016862075.1. Lineage (GTDB taxonomy): Bacteria > Actinomycetota > Actinomycetes > Mycobacteriales > Micromonosporaceae > Actinoplanes > Actinoplanes couchii. The sequence goes on from NZ_BOMG01000039.1 coordinate 6,584, forward strand.
GCGCAACGTCGAGAAGGGCAGGCAGGCCGCGGCTCGCATGAACGGCGACGTGAGCGTGCAGCAACTCGATCTCACCTCGCTCGATTCCGTCCGGGCCGCGGCCGCGGCGCTGCGGTCCCGGCTCGACCGCATCGACCTGCTGATCAACAACGCCGGCGTGATGTACAACCCGAAGCAGACCACCCGCGACGGCTTCGAGATGCAGTTCGGCACCAACCACCTCGGGCACTTCGCGCTCACCGGCCTGCTGCTGGACCGGATGCTGCCGTTGCCCGGCTCACGCGTGGTGACGGTCAGCAGCACCGGCCACCGCATCCGCGCCGCGATTCACTTCGACGACCTGCAGTGGGAGAAGTCGTACAGCCGGGCCGGCGCCTACGGCCAGTCCAAACTGGCCAACCTGATGTTCACGTACGAGCTACAGCGCCGGCTCGCCGAGCACGGCACCACCGTCGCGACGGCCGCACACCCCGGCCTGTCCAGCACCGAACTGGTCCGTAACAGCCCCGCGGCCCTGCGGCTGCCGCTCACCGCGCTGGCACCCCTGATCACCCAGACACCGGCGATGGGCGCACTGCCGACTCTGCGTGCCGCCACCGACCCCGCCGCACTCGGCGGCCAGTACTACGGCCCCGGCGGCCGCTTCGAGATCAAGGGCCACCCGCGGCTGGTCACCTCCAGCCCGGCCTCCCATGAGGTGGCCGTCCAACAGCGCCTGTGGACCGTCTCCGAAGACCTCACCGGAGTGAGATTCCCTGTCGTCGGCGCCACCCAGCCCCGCACTGCGTAAAAAGCCGACCCTGAACAAGAACGGACCGAAGGAACAACCATGAATGTCATCATCTTCGGCGCGACCGGCATGGTCGGCCAGAGCGTGCTGCACGCGAGCCTGTCGGATCCGGATGTCGAGCAGGTGCTCGCCGTGGTGCGCACGCCGACCAGGATGAAGAATCCGAAGGTACGCGAGGTGGTACTGGACGACTTTGCCGATCTGACGCCGATCGAAGACGAACTGGCCGGGTACGACGCTTGTTTCTACTGCCTCGGGGTGTCCTCGGTCGGCCTGGACGAGGCCGCTTACACCAAGGTGAACCACGAATACCCCGTCGCCGCCGCGCACACGCTCGCGAAGCTCAACCCTGACATGACCTTCGTCTACGTCTCAGGAGGCGGCACCGATCCCGACAGCCGGCAGATGTGGGCCCGGGTCAAGGGCCGCACCGAGAACGCCGTCATCAAGACCTTCCGGAACGGCTACGCCTTCCGTCCCGGCATGGTCCAGCCGACGTTCCACACCACCTCGAAGACCAACTTCTTCCGCACCGTGTACGCGCTCACCGCCCCCATGTTTCCGCTGCTCGAACGCATCGCCCCGCAATACGCGATCACCACCGACCGGCTCGGCCGCGCCATGCTGCGCGCCGCCCGCACCGGCTTTCCACACCACATCGTGGAGAACCGCGACCTTCGCTGATCCGGCCGGTCCCGATCAGCCCCTCCCGGCGATACCGCTCAGGCCCTGGCCTGCACCCTGGGACGTGATGTCGGTGCGGGTGAGAACCTCAGGCCAGGAAGTTTACGCCGGTAGATCATGAATTCGGCCGCCACGATGTTCGGCAACCAGCACATGAACGGAACCACGGCGTAGGCATCGTCGAAGATCTGCTCGAAGTCGGTGCGGCCGGCCAGCAACTGGACACCGATCAGCGTCCCGAGCCACAACCGCAGAGTAGGGGCCGCGAAGGTCAAGGCGAAACTACGGATCATCCACGCCTGATGGCCGGCGATGTCACCGGAGCGAATGGTCCGGTAGCCCCGGTAGGTGGTCCATCCCCACAGCACCGCGAGCGAGCCGAAACCGAAGAACCCGATCAAGGCCGCGGAACTGTAGAACGCCATCACCAGTCCCGAGGCCGAGGCGAAGGCGACAGACGCCACATAGGTACGCCCGATCCAGCGGTGCACGGCGGGGAAACGACGGCGAACCGGTTTGGCGAACTGAAACGGACCCACGGCCAGAGCCAGGCCGGCCGAGACGATGTGAATCCAGAACGCGAGCTGCACCAGTGGCGGCCGGTTCACGTAGGTCGTCGCCAGCCCGACCTCGTCGGCAGCGAGTGCCTCGAGGTTGCCGCTGGCGTACTGGCCGACGAAGTAGCCGGCAATCGCCAGCGAGATCAAAGTGACTACGGTCCAGCTGATGCGGGAACCAGGGCGGCGCCGTGCTCGTGACGGCCGTGCGGTCGATGCGACCATTGCTGAAACCACTTTCGTATCCGTGAACGCCGCCGAGCACTTCTCGTGACAACAATTCCGAGATCGGTCGGTAGCGGAAATCTGTACGGTGTTAGTACTGGAATGAACGACTTTTCGGCATCGAGGGCCGTCTCGAGGTCAGGTAGATGGCCGGACACCCGGCGAAAGTCAACGAAGGGATCCCGCTGCCGTCTGCACCGTGGCGGCGGCGCCGGCCAGGTAGCCCGAGGCTATGGCGGCGGCCATCGACGGCGGGACTGAGGTGGCAGCGTCGCCGGCCGCGTAGAGGCCGGGAACTGCGGTACGGCACATCGCGTCGACCGCTATCGCCTCCACGCTGAGCATCTCGTCGGGGGCGGTCAGGATGGCGCCGAGGTCGCGGGCCAGCGTCGAGCGCTGGTACAGCGTGCTCTTGACCAGCAGGGCGGTCACGGCGAGATCGGTGCCATCGGTGAACGCAACGGTGCGGAGGTCGGTGCCGGGCCCGTCGAGCACAGCGACGGGGCGCTCGTCCCATGCGATTCCACCGGCGGCCAGCAGGTCGCGGTGGTCGCCGGTCAACGAGGCGCCGTTGGTCAGCAGGGTGATCCGGTCGGTCCAGGCCCGCAGGTTCAACGCGCCGTGCACCCCCACCGCGCCGCTTGCCAGTACTCCCATGGGCTGGTTCCGGGCCTCCCAACCGCGGCAGAACGGGCAGTGGAACGCCGACGTACCCCACCGCTCAGCCAGCCCCGGCACGTCCGGAAAGCGATAGTTCATGCCGGGCGCGAGGATCACCGCGCGGGCCCACTCGCGGCGACCGCCGGCCAGGGTCACCGCGAACGTGCCGTCGTCATTACGAACGGCCTGGAGGACCTCACCCGAACGCAACTCGACCGACGGGTACGCGGCGAGCTGCGCGCGGGCGACGGCGTAGTACTCACCGGGCGCCTGACGGTCGTGCCCGGACAGGCCGCCGATGCTGGTGGCGACGAGGTTGCTCGGCCGGCCGGCGTCGACGAGCAGGGTGGTGCGGCGGGCCCGCGCGAGCGTGAGACCGGCGCTCAGACCGGCCGCCCCCGCGCCGATCACGATGCAATCTTTCATGGCCATCAGCCAACCGGTAGTCCGGCCGTGCGGAAATGCTGTGGTGAGGCACGCGTATACGACTATGTAGCATCGCGCCCATGGATCAGGTGAGCCAGGCGATCTCGGCGCTGCGGGTCGGGCGCGGAACAGTCCGCCGGTTCAAACAATCCGGCCCGTGGGGGCTGAACTACTCCGGACTGACCGGTAGCGGCTTCCACGTCATCCTGCACGGCACCGGTTGGCTGCTGTCAGCGGACGCGTCACCCGTGCCGCTCAAGCAGGGCGACGTGGTCCTGGTGACCTCGGGCGCGGATCACGGACTCAGCCACCACCCCCGTCCGCTACGTGGGCTGCTACCGGTGAAGCTGGGCACGGCCGACCCGATTTCGGGCACCGCCGACTTCGAGTTCCTCTGTGGCGCCTACCGCCTGCAGCACACGAACGTGCACCCGTACCTCGCCGCACTACCCGACCTGATCGTGGTGAGCCCTGCCGCCCGGCCGGTCGTCGATCTGCTCGACGAGCACGAATCGTCACCGATACCGAGTACGGACACGGCCAGGTACGCGCTGCTGGACCTGATGCTTGTCGGCGCCCTGAGTCAATGGCTCACGTCGGTGGACCGGCCGCCGACGCCTGACCCGGCCATCACCGCGATCCTGCGGACCATCGACGACAGCCCGCACAGTCGATGGAGCGTGCAGGACCTCAGCCGTGCCGCGGGCATGTCCCGGGCGACCTTCACCCGGCGCTTCACCTCAGCGGTCGGCAGGACGCCGCAGGACTACCTCCTGGCCCACCGGCTCGACCTCGCGGCCCGGCTGCTGCGCGAGACCGACGACCCGCTGGCGTCCATCGCCCGCCGGACCGGCTACGCCACCCAGTTCTCTCTCGCTGCGGCCTTCCGCCGCGAGTACGGCACCCCACCCGGCCATTTCCGCCGCTCGCATCTCGCTCAGACACGCGACGACGGTGTCGGGTGAACGGCGGGGGCTGTTGTTCGCGGGCCTAACCGTGGGGCCGGTCGATGGTCCGAATGGTCGGCTCGTCGGTTCCGGAGTTCAGGTTCTCTTCGATGCCTTTGGTCATTTTGGTGAACTCGGATTCCAGGTTCACGTGGTAGCGGGCTGCCAGCACCAGGACCGACCACAGGCAGTCGGCCAGCTCGTGGCCCAACTTTGGTTCGGCGTCCGGGATGGACCTGCGGCCGTCCACGGCCATCACCAGCTTGGCCAGGTCGCCCACGTCGCCTACAAAACCCAGCGCCAGGTCGCCGGTGGTCCATGGAGGGCGCCCGGCCGACACGTGGTGTCGGTCGTAGAGATCGGCTATCGCCATCGCCCGGGACTGCAGGTCGCTCAGATCCATGGGCGGAGACTAACGGCTGAGAAAACGTCAGACGGCCCGGCGCAAGGCCTCCACGATGCGTTTCCGGTTGGCTTCCAAGTCCTCGTCGGACATTGGTGTCGCCCTGATGAAATCGAAATCCGCCATCGTCTCGGTCGGGAATACGTGCACGTGGGTGTGTGGGATCTCGAAACCTGCCACCACCACGCCTACCCTGGCGCAGCCGTACGCCAGCTTCAGTGCCTTTCCCACCGTGTGCGCCACCGTCATCACGTGGGCGGCCAGCGCCGGATCGAGGTCGGTCCACTCGTCGACCTCCGCGCGGGGCACCACCAGCGTGTGGCCGGCGGTCAGCGGCTGGATGGAGAGGAACGCCACGGCCTTGTCGTCCGAGTGGACGAAACGGCCGGGCAGTTCGCCGTCGATGATCCTGGTGAAGAGACTGGACATCCGAGACTCACTCCTTCTCTAGGTGCCACTCCGCGGTGTCGGGCGAACGCCGTACCGCGCATGATGCCCTGGCCCGGGTGACCGGCGCGGACGCCGCGCCGGACCGCCGGGCCCGGCACCGCGCCCGGGCCTGTGCCGCGGACACGCAAGCCGGCCGCGGGACCAGCCGGAACTCAACCGGAAATCAGGCTGAGGACCATGCCGATGACCGCGGTGTTGTAGACGAAGACCAGCAGGCCGTGGCAGAGGACGATGCCGCGCCAGCGGGTCGACTGGATCGAGACGTCCGAGGTGCCGAAGGTGACGCCGACGGTGAAGGAGGAGTAGGCGAAGTCGAGCAGGGTCGGGTTGGTGTGGCCGGGAAGTCCAGCGGCGGGGTGTCGTCGGTGCCGGCCAGGAACATCCGGGCGTACCGCTCGGTGCAAACCAGCTGGAGGAGCACCCAGGCGACGAGCACCATGACGAAGCAGATGATCTCGACAGAAGAAGAGAACCGTCTCGGTGCCGTTCTCGGTGCCGTCGCTCTGGCCCCACGCGACCATCAGCGCCGTGCGGATCGTGGTCGAAACAGGATGTCGAAAAGCCGCGTCAAGATCGGTGCTTGGGTGCGGGTAGCCGGACGGGTGTCCTGAGCCATGAGGCAGCACAGTGCCCGTCGTGATCATGGGAATCAAACCGGAGGCCCGTTATGCCCGGTATGACAACTGTCCGAAAACAGACGCTTAGACAGCGGTCTCGCCAAGGCGTTCCAGAAAGGCACGCTGCGCGTCGTTGAAGACCGATTGCTGGTACGCGGTGAGCAGCTCACCGGTGCGGATGTCGACGTTCTCGAACTGTTCGTCGTCGAACGTGCCCAGCATCGCCCGGTAGTCCCCGGCCAGCCGCTCGATCTCGTCCTCGGTGCTGTCCGGCCCGAGCGCGGCGAACCGCATCGTCAACTCGGTGGTGCCCGCCAGCAGTGCCGGGTCCACCACCCGCTCCAGCAGCGCGGACAGCATCTCCCGGCCCCGGTCGTCCAGCCCGTGGTGCAGCAGCATCATCAGGTCCCGGTCCTGGCGGGCCAGGTCGGCGGGCAGGTCCCGGCCGGCCGCCTCGACCAGCCCGGCCAGCTCCACCGGCGTGTCCGGGCTGGCGCCGGTGGCCCGCAGCCGGGCGATCATGGCGCGGCGGGCGGTGAGCAGCTCGATCTGCCCGGCCAGTTCCCGGTCCAGTTCGTCGAGCACCGCCGCGGCCCGCTCCGGCGACTCCAGCAGCGGCGGGATCTCGTCGAGGGCCAGCCCCAGCTCGGTCAGCCGCCGCACCCGCAACAGCAGGATCAGATCGTGAACGGTGTACTCCCGGTACCCGTTGGACCGCCGTACCGGCTCCGGAAGGATCTTGATCTGGTGGTAATGCCGCAGGGTGCGGACACTGACCCCGGCCAGCCGGGCCACCTCGGCGCTGTTCATCCCCACATCACAAACCGTGACGCTACGTCGGTGTCAAGCCGGCCGGGCGGCCGGAGCCGAACCAGACAGCCGGACGGCCGGCGGCGAATCAGGCGGCCGGGCGGCGAGGCGTCCTGGCGGCGAATCAGGCCGACGGGATCCGGGCCTGGTGACCGGGACAGGGTCAGGCGGTGTCGCGGCGGCGGAAGGCGAGCGCGCCGGCACCGAGGGCGAGCAGGACGTATCCGGCGGCGACGGCGCCCGCGCCACCCGGGGAGAGCAGGTACGGGTGGTTGCCGCCGGCCAGCTGGGGGGTGAGGTTGGGCAGCAGGACCGAGGCGAGGCGCAGCTGCCAGACGGTGGGCAGGAAGTGGGCGAAGATCGGCGCGACCAGGACCAGCGAGCCGAGGGTGGTGAGGGTTCCGGCGGTGGAGCGGAGCAGGGCGCCGAGGCCCATGGCGACCACTGTGGTGACGGTGACGATCAGGGTGGAGCAGAGCACGGTGGGGATGGCGTCGGTCCACTGCGGCCAGGGGTTGATGGGTGCGGGCCGGTTGCCGAGCAGGAGCCGGGCGTCGGCGAAGGCGAACAGGGCGAACACGGCGCCGCCGGTCAGACCGATGAGGCCGGCGACGGTGGCCTTGGCACCGATCAGGGTGCGGCGTTGCGGGACGGCGAGCAGGGACGGCCCGATGGAGCGGGTGCCGAACTCGCTGGTGACGAGCATGGCGCCGATCGCGCCGATGAAGAACATCACGAACGGCATGGTGACCACGGTGGGGTCGGCGGTCTCGTACCTGAGTCTGTCGGCCGGGCCGGCCGCGTCGTAGGCCCGCACCAGCATGAACAGGATGAGTGCGCCGAGGAGGGAGGCGGCCACTCCACCGCCCAGGAACGCCCACGTCGACCGGAGTGTGCGGACCTTGAGGAATTCGGCGGCGATCGCGTCGCGGAAGGCGCCGGGGAGGACGGTCATCGGGCGATCCCTTCGGTGGAGGCGCGGTACTCGGCGGCCTCGTCGGTCATTTGCAGGTAGACGTCTTCGAGCGTGGCGCTGCGCGGGGTCAGGCCGTGGACCGGGATCCCGGCGGCCGCGGCGGCGTCACCGATGGCCGGGGCGTCCACGCCGACGGCGATCAGGTCCCCGTCCCCGGTGGTGGTCACGGTGGCGCCGAGGCGGGTGATCACGGTAGTGAGTGCGGCCGCTCGTGGGGTCCGTACCAGGACGTCGCGTTCGAACCTGTCCCGCATCTCCGCGACCGAGGTGTCCTCGATCAGCCGGCCCTTGCCGATGATCAGCACCCGGTCGACGGTGACCGCCATCTCGCTCATCAGGTGGCTGGACAGCAGCACCGTGCGGCCTTGCGCGGCCAGGGCCCGCAGGGTGGAGCGGATCCACCGGATGCCCGCGGCGTCCAGGCCGTTGACCGGCTCGTCGAGGATCACCACGCCCGGGTCGCCGAGCAGCGCGCCGGCGATGCCGAGCCGCTGCCTCATGCCGAGGGAGAACCCGCCGACCCGCTTGTCCGCGACGTTCGACAGTCCGACCTGCTCCAGCACCGTGTGCACCCGCGCCCTGCTGATGCCGTTGGACCGGGCCAGGCACGCCAGGTGGACGAACGCGGTCCGGCCCGGGTGGGCGGCGTCGGCGTCCAGCACCGCGCCGACCTCGTGCAGCGGGTGACGGATCTCGTCGTACCGCCGGCCGCCGACCAGAGCCCGGCCCGACGTCGGGCGGTGCAGGCCCAGCATCATCCGCATGGTGGTGGACTTGCCGGCCCCGTTCGGGCCGAGGAAGCCGGTCACCACACCCGGGCGGACCTCGAAGGACAAGCCGTCCACCGCCAGTGTCGATCCGTATCGTTTGGTCAACTCCACCAGCTCGATCATGTGCTCCATGGTGTCGGCGAGGGGGGATCCGGCGCGTCTGACCGAGGTCTGAACCCGAGGTCCGACCTGGGTCGGACGTCCGATCCGGACAGACCGGGATAGCGTGGCCGGGTGACCCGGCTCCACGGATTCGAGGCGCGCCGCACATCGATCGACGCCGCTGCCGCCGTTCTGCTGACCTACTTCCTCGCCACCGCCACCCTGGACCCGCCGGGCCCACGGCTCACCGACTCGGCGTGGGTGGCGTGGCCGGCCGCCGCTGCCGCCTGCCTGCCCCTGCCGGCCCGCCGCCGGTGGCCGCTCCCGGCACTGGCGGTCGCGGTCACGGCCGTCGCGGTCGCCACCGCCACCGGCACGGCCGGGATCGGGGTCCTCTTCGTGGCCTGGCTGCCGGTCGCTCCGGTGCTGTACTCCGCGGCCGCCTCGGCCGGCCGGGTGATGTCCGCTGTCGCGCTGACCGGGACCGTGGCCGCCGCCGCGGTCACCATCCCGTGGCTCTACCTGCGCACCGGCACCACCCCCGCCGACGCGCCGGAGAGCGAGGCACCGCTGTGGTGGCAGGTCGAGCTGGGAGTGGTCCTGGTCAGCCTGGTCACGGCCTGGGTCACCGGCCGGCTGGTCCGGTGGCGGCGGGCGGTCCGCGCCGAGCAGGCCCGCCGGGCGGCCCGGGACGCGGTCGCCGGCGAGCGGCTGCGGATCGCCCGCGAGCTGCACGACATCGTGGGCCACAGCCTGAGCCTGATCGCGGTGAAGGCGACGGTGGCCAACCACATCGCCGACCAACGGCCGGCCGAGAGCCGGGCCGCGCTGCAGACCATCGAGAGGACCAGCCGGTCGGCGCTCACCGAGATCCGGCGGCTGCTGGACGTGCTGCGCGCCGACGACGACCCGGGCGGGGAGCTGACGCCCTCCCCCGGCACCGCCGACCTGGCCGGCCTGGTCGAGCGGCTGCGGTCGCCGCGGTTCCGGGTCGACCTGTCCGTGACCGGTACGGACGACCTGCCGGTGGCCGTCGGGCTGACCGTCTACCGGATCGTCCAGGAATCGCTGACCAACGTGATGAAACACGCGGAGGCGAGCCGGTGCCAGGTGACGGTACGGGCGGCGGACGGCATGGCGCACATCGAGGTGACCGACGACGGCCGGGGCCGCAGACCGCACCGGGGCCGTGCAGGACAGGGGCTCATCGGCATGCGCGAGCGTGTGACGATGTACGGCGGCACGCTGTCCGCCGAGACCCGTCCCGAAGGCGGCTTCCGGGTCGCCGCCGACATCCCGTACACCGGCAACGAGGAGATCGCATGACCGCGGCAGCGCCGGACATCGCCGTGCTCCTCGCCGACGACCACGCGCTGATGCGGGAGAGTTTCCGGGCGCTGCTCGACGCCTCCCCCGGTTATGCGGCGGTGGGCGAGGCGGGCAACGGCACCGAGGCGGTCCGGATGGCCCGTCAGCTGCGGCCGGATGTGGTGCTGATGGACGTCCGGATGCCCGGGACGGACGGTATCGAGGCGACCCGGCAGATCTGCTCGGCGCCGGACACCGCCGACGTGAAGGTGCTCATCCTGACCACCTTCGACCTGGACGAGTACGTCTACTCCGCGCTCCGGGCCGGCGCCAGCGGCTTCCTGGTCAAGGACACCACCGCGGCGGAGCTGCTCACCGGCATCCGGCTGGTGGCCGCCGGAGAGGCGCTGCTGGCGCCGCGGGTGACCCGGCGGCTGATCGCCGCCTTCACCGGACAGGGCGGGCCGGCCGACGCGCCGCGCGGACTGGAGATGATCACCGAACGCGAGCGTGAGGTGCTCGGTCTGATCGCCCGCGGGCTGTCGAACACCGAGATCGCCGAGCACCTGCATCTGGGCGTGGGCACGGTGAAGACGCACATCACCCGGCTGCTGAGCAAGCTGGGCGCCCGGGATCGCGCGCAGCTGGTGATCACCGCGTACGAGTCGGGGCTGGTGCGGCCGGGCGCCCGCTGAGCCGCCGCCCGGCGCGAACTCCTCATCAGTTCACCGAAGCCGCCGATGAACAGGGGGAACCGGGCCAGGGAGGCGACGTCATGACGCAGGCAACAGGGCACGAACAGTCGCAGGGCGGATTCCGCGTCGGTACCCGGCGTGAAGGCCCCGACCAGGGCGTGGCCACGCCGGCCCCGGCGCCCGCCCGCAAGCTCCCGCCGATCGTCTGGACCCGTGTCGACCGCGGTCAGGTCCTGCGCGAGGACCTGGTCGGCGTCTCCGGCGCGGTGACCGCGATCCTGGTCGGCGTGACGGTGTTCATCGCCACCGCGATGGGCATCGCGGTGGTCCTGACGACCGTTCTCAGCTTCCTCGGACTCGACTTCTCGTCGCTGTATTAGACGGCGACGGGCCCGGGTCGGTGAGGCGGCGGTGCACCGCCAGGGAGGCGAGTAGCAGCAGGCCCGGGGCGATGATGATCAGTGGGAGCAGCATCCAGCCGACGGCGACCGTGCCGAGCAGGGCTCCGGCCAGCAGGGCGCTGCCGGCCGGGTCGGTGACGGTGTGGTGGATCGCGGTCCGGACCGGGGACGGGTCGTCCGGCGTCCAGGAGGCGGCCAGCCGCACCACCGTGATCGCCGCCAGGGCGGCGACGATCAGGCAGGCGACGAAGGCGGGTGTTCCGGCCTGGCGACCGGCGGTCAGGTTCCAGGCGAGCAGGGCGGCCAGCACCGGCAGGCCGACACTCGCCGCGGGCAGCCGCCGGAACGCGGTCCGGAAGTCGGCGGCCGCCGTGGACAGGCCGCCGCCCTCGCCGTCGACGTGCCGGCGCAGGTGGCCGGCTCCGGCGACGGCGGCGGGCAGCGCGGTGACCACACCCAGCGAGGCGGCCGCGACCGCCACGCCGGTGATCAGCACCTCGCCGAACAGGGCGAACCGCGCGTTCATCCCTTGAGCCCCTGGGTGGCGACGCCCTCGATCAGGTAACGCTGGAAGACGAAGAAGATCAACATGACCGGGACCAGCGCCAGTACGGCCATCGCGATCTGTGCCCCGTAATCGGACGTGGTGGTCTGGTCCAGATACAACCGCAACGCCAGCGGCAGCGTGTACATGTCCGGTTTCTTCAGATAGAGCAGTGGCCCGAGGAAGTCGTTCCAGCTCCAGATGAACGCGAAGATCGAGGACGTGGCGATCGCCGGGCGCAGCAGCGGCAGGATGATCGACCAGAAGATCCGGGTGTGCCCGGCGCCGTCGACCTGGGCGGCCTCGTCGAGTTCCCGGGGCATGCTGCGGATGAACTGCACCATCAGGAAGACGAAGAAGGCGTCGGTGGCGAGCAGCTTGCCGATCAGCAGCGGGACCAGCGTGTTCACCAGCTGAGCCTTCTGGAACACGATGAACTGCGGGATCAGCATGACGTGCGCGGGCACCAGCATGGTCCCGATCATCAACGCGAACCACAGGTCCCGCCCGGGGAAACGGATCCGGGCCAGGGCGTACGCGCTGATCGCACTGGAGACCACCACGGTGAGCACCGACAGCACGGCGAGCACCAGGGAGTTGCCGAAGAACTGCCAGAAGCTGATCCCGGCGATCCCGGACAGCGCCGTGCGGAAGTTGTCCAGCGTCGGCGAGGCGGTGAACGGGTTGGCGCTGCCGACGATCTGGCTGCGCTCCTTGAAGGCCGAGGCGATGGTCCAGACACCGGGGTAGAGGACCACCACCAGGACGGCCAGCGAGCCGAGGTGGAAGCCGATGCTGCCGAGCCGGCCCTTCGGTTTCGACGGCCGGTGCTCGGCCGGGGCCGTCGCCGGTTCGGTGAGTACCGCGGTGCTCACGACTGGTCACCTCCGTAGTGGACCCACGACTTCGACGAGCGGAACATGATCAGGGTCAGCACCGCCACCGCGATCGCCAGCAGCCAGGCCATCGCCGACGCGTACCCCATCTTGAGGTCGGCGAAGCCGCGCATGTAGAGGTAGAGCGTGTAGAACAGGGTCGAGCCGGCCGGGGAGCCGTTGCCGCCGGAGATGACGTACGCCGAGTTGAAGATCTGGAAGGCGTGGATCGTCTCCAGGATCAGGTTGAAGAACAGCACCGGCGAGATCATCGGCAGCGTGATGCTCCAGAAGCGCCGGGCCCGGCTAGCGCCGTCGACCAGGGCCGCCTCGTGGAGTTCCGCGGGCACCTGCTTGAGCCCGGCCAGGAAGATCACCATCGGGGCGCCGAACTGCCAGACCGACAGCAGGACGAGCATCGGCATCGACAGGGACGGGTTGCCGACCCAGCCGCCGGAGTTCCAGCCGAAGAACTGCCCGATCTCGTCGACCGCGCCCTCGGTGCCGAACAGGGCCTTCCAGACGATCGCGATGGAGACGCTGGCGCCGATCAGCGACGGGGCGTAGAAGGCCGAGCGGTAGAAGCCCTGCCCCTTGCGCCGGCCGTTGAGCAGCACCGCGACGCCGAGGGCGGCGGCCAGTTTCAGCGGCGTCGCCAGCAGCACATAGCCGAGCGTGACGGTGACCGAGTGCCGGAACCGTTCGTCGGCGAACAGCTTGGTGTAGTTCTCGACACCGATCCACTCCGGGTCGCTGAACAGGTCGTAATCGGTGAACGACAGGTACAGCGAGGCGACCATCGGCCCCGCGGTGAGCAGGAAGAAGCCGAGCAGCCACGGAGACAGGAAGGTGTAGCCGGCGGCGGTCTCCCGCCGCCGGCGTGCCTTGACGAGGGTGGGTGCGGTCACGGTTACTGCTCGAGCGCGTCGGCGGCGTTGGCGAACCAGCGTTTCGCGGCGTCGGCCGGGGTGGCCTTGCCGTAGTTGATCTCCTCGGAGATGTTGAGGAAGTCGGTCTCGATGGTGCCGAAGCCCTCCGGCAGCGCGCCCTGCGAGGCGCCGACCGACGACTTGATGCTCTCCTCGTAGGCGAGGACCGCGGCGTCCGTGCCGGCCTGCTCGATCGCGTCGCGCTGGGCCTTGGTGACCGGGAGCCCCTTCGAGGTGCCGAAGATCTTGCCGGCCTCGGGGCTGTTGATCAGGAAGTCGATGAGCTTCAGCGACTGCTTGGGGAACTTGGTGTTCTGGGAGACCGACAGCAGCATCGAGGCCTTGTAGAACAGGCCGCTGGTGCTGGTGTCGGTGGGCAGGGTGAGCTGCTTGAACTCGCCCTTGCCACCGGAGTCGCCGATGATGCCGGCGATCTGGTTGTCCCAGGTGAACTCGGAAGCGGTCAGGCTCTTGGCGAACGGCGAGACCGGCTTGAGGGCGACGACGTCCTTGGCCGGGATCAGCTCGCTGGCCCGCATCGGCGTCGTGGACTCCCACCAGGCCGTCAGGTCGGCCTCGGTGAAGTTGAGCTTGTTGCCGCTGAACGGCTCCTTGCCCTGCTGCCGCAGGTAGTGCAGGAAGATCCAGAAGACGCCGGTGTAGTCGCCGGAACCGAAGACCTTCGGCGACTTGCCCGCGCCCTTGGCCGACGCGTCCTTGATGAGCTGCTGGTACTGCGCCCACGTCATCGGCGATTTCGGCTCGGCGACGCCGAGTTCCTTCAGCAGGGCCGCGTTGTAGTTCAGGGTGAACGCGTTGGTGCCGGTCGGGATGGCGAAGGTGCCGTCCTCGTACTTGCCGGCCGGCAGGATGCTCTGGTCGATGCCGCTGACGTTGAGGTCGCCGGTGAGGTGCTCGTCGAGCTTGAGCAGCTGGTTGGTGCGGGCGTACTTGGCGAGGTACGCCAGGTCCATCTGGACCACGTCGGGGAGGCTGGAGCTGGCGGCCTCGGTGGAGCGCTGCTGCCAGTAGACGTCCCACGCGGCGAACGAGGTCTGCACCTTGATCGTCGGATTCTGGGTCTGGAACAGGTCGATGGCCTGCTTGTACTTGTTGGCGCGGTCGTCGTTGCCCCAGAAGGCGAAGTTCAGGGTGGCATTACCGGTGCCGTCGTCGACGTCGTCTCCTCCGCCGCAGGCGGTCAGGAGCGGGGCGGCAGCACCGAGCGCGCCGAGCATGAGCAAATGACGCCTATTCACCATCGTGTACTCCCATATGCTTGGATCGATTCAAGGTGGGAACCTGGTAAGCGCTTTCCCCCTGCACGTCCACCGGGCCGGGGAAGGATTTGTATCGTTACACGGAAGTGGCGCGGGACACAATGCGTCCCCGGCAACCCAGAGGTAACGAGTCCGCAATGCGGCGGGTCACACCGCCGTGGACTCGCGGGCGATCACCGTGAACCGGCTGACGAACTCCTCGTGGCCGGCACCGCCGTCGATACGCCGGGCCAGCAGTCCGACGGCGCTCTCGGCCATCGCCTGATGATCCGGGTCCACCGTGGACAGCGACGGCACCAGGAACCGCCCCTCCTCGATGTTGTCGAACCCGATCACCTTGACGTCCTCCGGAACGGCGACGGCCAGGTCGGCCAGTGCCCGCAGCGCGCCCATCGCGGCCGTGTCGGTCAGGCAGAACAGGCCGTCGAAGTCGAGACCGCCGGTCACCATGGCGTGCACCCGCTCGGCGGCGGCGCCCATCGACATCTCGTCCATCCGCTGGACCAGGCCCGGGTCGTACCGCAGACCGAGATCTTGAAGGGCCAGCCGGTAACCGGTGAGCCGCAACTCGGAGACGCCGACCTCGGTGGTCTCCACGCCGGTCAGCATCGCGATCCGGCGACAGCCCCGATCGGCCAGGTGCCGCACCGCCGCCCGGGCGCCACCGGCATTGGGCATCGCGACGTGGTCCACCGGCCCGTTGAAGATCCGCTCCCCGAGGATCACCACCGGGTACGGCACCTTGAGATGTTCGGTGTCGGCGGCGCCCATCCCGACCGTGCTCAGGATCAGCCCGTCGTAGAGCCGGTTGCGGGACAGGCCCAGCACGGCCAGCTCGTTCTCCCGGGTCGCCCCGGTCTGCTCGATGCTGACCCGCAGGTCACGGCGCTGCGCGGCGGCGATGATGGCGGCCGCGAACTGGGCGAAGTAGGGCCGGTTCACCTCCGGCACGGCCAGGCCGATCACGCCGGTCCGGCCCCGGCGCAGGTTGCGGGCCGCGACGTTGACCCGGTAGTCCAGCGCGGTCATCGCGGCGAGGACCTTGGCCCGGGTCGAGTCGCGGACGTGCGGATGGCCATTGATCACGTTCGACACGGTCATCGGGGAGACCCCGGCGGCCCGGGCCACGTCCGCGATCGTCGCCATCGTGCTAGACCGGCAACAAGGGGCCGGACAGCGTCTCGTGCCGGTCGCAGACCAGGGTGCCGCCGGAGACGGCCAGCCGGGCCACGTGGATCGACGAGCGACGGCCGTCCGGTTCGTGGGTGAAGTAGAAGACCAGTGCGTCGTCGCCGCGGACCACCACGTCGGCGTGCTGGCCGATCGGGGCGTCGTCGAGCAGCAGACCCTGCGCTTCCCAGGTGTCGAGGTCGTCGGAGCGGTGCACACGCTGACCCTGCCACTCGTCGACGATCATCCAGTGCGACCCGCCGAGAGTGAACACGTTCGGGCCCTCGTGTGCCCGGCCGCCGATGGCCTGGCCGCGGACCCGCCAGGAGTACAGATCATCGCTGTCGGCGGCCCAGGTGCGGCTCTCGTCGGCCTCGTCCTTGTACCACATCCGGTAGCCGCCGCCGGGCAGCTCGGCGACGCAGGCGTCGATGACGAACTTCGACGACAGATCCAGGGTCGAACGGTACGTCCAGTCCAGCAGATCCGTGCTGGTGTAGTGCCGGATGTGCCGCTCGTGGCCGGGCCACTGCTCCGGCACGCCACGGACCACCGACAGATACATGTGGTACGTCTCGCCGTCGTCGACGATCTCCGGCGCCCAGTAGGTGTGCCGCCCCCACTCGGTGGCCAGGCCCTCGATCACACCCCGGTAGAGCCAGGTGGCGCCGCCGTCGGTGGACGAGGCGACCCCCAGATCGGTGCCGTGCACCCAGCTCACCCCGATCGGATCGGGCACGGTGGCCCGCCGGTTGGTGTAGATCATCCACCAGGCGCCCTCGCCCCGGTTGAAGACCAGAACGGGGTCGGCGGCGCCGTCGAAGATCGGGTCACGAAAGAGAGCCATCCCGGAATTGTATCGATACAAGCCCCGCCGGTCATCGGACGACATCGAGAATCAGCCGGTTGACCGTCCCGGGTCGTTCCAACGGCAGACCGTGCCCGGCCCCACGGATGATCGTGATGTCGTGCCGCGGGAACCGCCGCCGCACCCGGCGCGGGCGCACCAGACTGCTCCGGCCGGCCAGCACGATCCGCATCGGCACCCGGATCGAGTGGATCTCGTCGTCGCTGAACGCTCGGGCCGCCGGCCGTTTCGTCCGCCAGGTCCGGGCCGCCAGCAGCACCGGCGCCACCTGCTCCGGCGGCATGGCCAGCGCATGGTTGGCGAGCAGCCGGGCCAGGACCGGGCGGGCCCGCCGCGGCGCCAGCATCGCCGGCAGCCCCGCCAGCACGTGCAGGTAGAAACGCAGTGGCACCTTCTCCAGCCCGCCGGGGTCGAGCAGCACCACGGAACCGAGCCGCTCCGGACGATGCAGGGCAAGGCACAGGGCCAGGAAGCCGCCGTACGAGTGACCGACCACCGTCACCCCGTCCAGCCCGAGCCCGGCCAGGGTCTCGTCCAGCCACGCCGCGTTCTCCGCCGAGCCGGTCACCTCCCGGGACGGGACACTGCGCCCCGGATCGTCGAGGGTGTCGATCGCGTAGACCGGATGCTCCCCGCCCAGGGCCGCGACCTGCCGGTGCCAGTGCGCGGAACCCCCGGCGGCGCCGTGCAGCAACACGATCGGCGTGCCTCGCTCGGGGCCGTAGCGGTGCACGTGCACCGTTCCGAAGGAGGTGAGCACGTCGATCTCGGTGCGGGGTTCCGGCCACGCGCGCATGGCGATCTCGTAAGCGGCCAGGTACTTCTCCCGGGCGTACTCATCGATGAAGTTAGGCATCCTTTGATGGTACGACCGTACTATCAAAGGATGCCGAAGCTGTCCGATCACGCCGAACGCCGCGCCCACATCCTCGACGCGCTGCTGCGTATCGCCGCCGCCCGCGGCCTGCACGCGGTGAGCATGCGCACGGTCGCCGCCGAGTCGGGTGTCACGGTGAGCACGGTGCAGTACTGGTTCCACACCAAGGAGCGGCTGCTCTTCGCCGGGCTGGAGCATCTGGCCCTGGGCGTGAGCCAGCGAGCGGCCTCCACCGGCGACGACGCCCGCGCATGGCTGGTCCAGCTGATCCCGGCCGACGACGAGCAGCGCGCGGCGTACACGGTGTTCGCCGCCTACCACGCCCTCGCCCTGACCGATCCGGCGCTGGCCGCGCTGCCGTACGCCCGCAACAGCGCCGCCCTGGAGAACCGGATCGCCGCCGAGTTCCCCGGCCCCGGCGCGGCGATCCTGCTCGCCCTGGCCACCGGGCTGGCCGACGGCGTGATGGCCGGCATGCGAACGGCGGAGGAGGCGATCGCCCTGCTCGACCATCAATTGGCGCGGATGGATCGAGTGGGTGTTGTGGAGGTTCCGTGACGGCCCTTACCCGGCCGCCGTCCGCGGGCCCAGGATCTGCTCATGGACTTCCAGGAACATCTTGCGACGTTCGAGAAGCACGCCCGGCGTCCTGCGGAATCGCAGCCTCGGGGCGGCCGCATGCACCCCGCGCTGATCCACAGCGTGCAGCGTTTCCAGGCCGGCGAGGACGGCGACGGCGGCAGCCTGATCGCGGCGGCGGAACGGGCCGGCGACCCGGTCTACCTGGCCGCGATCCGGCTGTTCGTGGCCGAGGAACAGAGCCATGCGGTACGCCTGGCGAACGTGCTGCGCTACGCCGGCGCCGGCACCATCGCCGGCCACTGGACCGACACCGTCTTCGTCCTGGTCCGCCGGGCCGGCGGCCTCCGCCTGGAGTTGCTGACCCTGATGCTGGCCGAGGTGGTGGCGCTGCGCTACTATCGCGCGCTGCGCGACGGCGCGGGCGACCCCTACATCTCGGACGTGGCCGCCCGCATCCTGTCCGACGAGGAACGCCACGTCCCGTTCCACCTGGACCGCCTGCGCCAGGGCTTCGCCGCCACCCCACTGCCCGGCCGCCTCGCGGTGGCCGCCTTCTGGTGGACGCTGATGACGGGGGCGGCAGTGGTGGTGGCCGCCGACCACGGCGCCGCCCTCCGAGCCCTCGGCCTCCCCCGCCACCGTTTCGTCCACGACGTGCTGCGCCTGTTCCGCCCGATGGTCCCGGCGGTACTGGGAGGAGGTTTTCACCGAGTTGGCGAATGGAGGGATGATGACCAATGCCCGCGAGTCCCTGATCCGACACCCACAGCGTCACCGCATCGATACCTTTCGTGATGTATCGAGTTCGGAACAGGTCGAAGTGGAGGCACGATCGACTTTCGCAGCACCGTTGGCGATCATGCCGAAATTGCCACCGATGCAGGGATTGGAACCCGCGGTGAGGTCCCGATACCTTGCGCCGATGACTACGAGCGCCGGTTCCGTGATCATCGCCATGGACGCCCGACGTCCCGGCTTGAGCACCGCCAAGAAGCACCTGTTGATGTTCTTCGCTCAGGGACATCACCTGGCCTGGGCCGACGAGCCACTGTTCGCGGAAGCCCTGTACGCGACCGAGAACGGTGTCACTCTGCACGACATGGACACCGCCGACGCGGTACCGATCGACGACGAGGCGCTGCACGCCACCATCACCGACGTCATCGTCCGCTACAGCGCGCTCTCTCCGGCGGACCTGCGCACCCTGGTGCAGGCGTCGTTGCCCTGGCAGTTGGCTCAGAAGCCCGGCGGCGGCACCCGCATCGAACGGGCCTGGCTGACCGACTGGTTCCGACGCCCGGACGAGACCGACGATCCCGACGACGAACGACCCGACCGGGCCGAACGCGCCGAGGCCGAAGCCTATCTGGCGGCTCGCGGGAGGCCCTGACGACTGCGAGGGGGATGCGTGGCACAGGACCCGGACACATACGCCATCTGGGGCGACTGGGATCTCCAACAGTTCAAGGTCCAGGTCGCCCGCTGGCGGAGCACCACGCCTCCTCCTCCCGACGAAGTGGTGACGGTGGTCGACCACTGGTGGCGGCGGTTGAAGCAGCCACTGGAGTGGACCGGCGCGCAGCGGGTCAGCAGCGAGAACGACCCCGGCCGGAATCTCCGGTGGATGTGGGTGCCGGATGCCCACTGGCTCGATGAGTCGGTGGGCTACTTCCGGACCCAGTGTTACTTCCGGACGTTCGAAAACGTTCGGCCGCCGCGTCTGGTCTGCGCCGAGTTCCGGACCGTGCAGGCGATGCCGCCGTTCCTCAGGACACCGTGACGTTCTGGGCGGTGCCGGCGCCGTTGTAGACGTTCAGGCCGAAACGGCCGCTCGGGTAGGCGGTGTCGGTCGTGTCGATCACCTGCGTGCCGTCCAGGAACACCTGTAGCCGGGGGCCGGTTGCCGTGACCCGCAGGGTGTAGGTGCGGCCGTGGCGGATCGTCGTCCGGTGTTCCGCCAGCACCTGGCCGGGGCGCCACAGCTTGACCACGCCCGACGTGTCGATGTTCGCCGTGTAGTGCTGGGTGGCGTCGGCGTTCGCGCGGAACGTCAGGGCCACGGCGGTGCCGGTCTCCACCCGCAACTGCCCGGTGTAGGTGAAATCGCCGCCGGTCCGCTCGCTCAGCAGGAACGCGTCACCGGCGGACTGGCCGCGCACTCCGGCGCCGGGCACCGTCCACGTTCCCGCGGCGACCGGGTTCCAGCGGGTGCCGGCGTTCGTGACGAAGCCGGGGGCGCCGAGATTCAGGTTCTGCACGGTGGCCGTTCCGCTGAACACGTTCGCCCCGAGGCGGCCCGCAGCGTAGGCCGTGTCGGTCGCGTCGATCACCGGGGCCGGGCCGTGGTCCAGGTACACCCGGAACCGGGAACCGGTGGCCACCACCCGGAGGTGGTGGCTGCGGTCGCGGACGATCGGGGCCGCCGCGGTGGCGATCACCCGGCCCGGCCGCCACAGCTTCACCACGCCGGAGGCGTCCACGTTGGCCGTGTAGTGGTCCCGGAACGTCAGGCCCGCCGCGGCGGCCGTGCCGAGCCGCAGATCGCCCTCGTACACCAGATCGCCCGCCGACTGCGCGCTCAGGTAGAAGCCGTCACCACTCGCGGTCCCCCGCTTGCCGTCGGCGGTGTCGCCCCAGGTTCCGCCGGAGGCCTGCCACGGCCCGGTCAGGTTGCCGGCCAGGGTCGACTCCCCCACACCCCAGGTGCTGCCGATCCGGTGCAACTTCAGCGACGGCACGACTGCCGCGCCGCCCTCGGCGAACACCTGCACACCCTGACTGGCCGCGGCCGAATCGAAGGCGACGTTGTCGGTCCAGGAGAACGCCCCGTCGTTGCCGAAGATCTCCAGCTGACCGCGATCGATCAGCAGCCGCAGCCGGACTTTCCCGTTGACGGCGGGCAGCGGTTTGCCGTCCAGGGTCTGTGTGGCCCGGTCGTAGGTGACCGCCCGGTCGTAGCTGCCGTCGGCCCGGGTGTGCAGCCGGAATCCGAACCGGGTGGCCGACGACGCGGCGACGTCGAACTCGGCCTCCAGCTCATAGGTGTCGGCGCTGACGCCGGTGAGCGGATTCGCGGTGGTCACGGTCAGTCCGCTCCACACCTGCGAGGCGGTGCGCAAGGCGGCCACTTCACCGATCGGCGTACGGGTGACCCGCACGCCCTGGGCCGAGTTCCGCAGGCCGAGCTGGGCCGGGATGCTGGCGTTGCCGGTCCACACGCTGCCGCGGTTGCTCGGCTGCCACGCCATCTGCACCACCCGGTCGTCCGGCATGTTGGCGAACGTCAGCCCCGCGTAGAACGTGCCACCCGCGTCGTTGCGACCGAAATCCATCACCTGCGGCCCGATCCACGTGCTGCTGAAGGTGGTGCCGTCGAAGGCGCCGACCACGTACTCGCCGCTGGCGTCGGTGAGCACCCACCGCTTGTCGGCCGGGTTGCCGTCGACCGGGAGCTGGAACATGTCCGGGCACTCGAACAGCCATCCGGCCGCGTACCGGCTGGTGAACGTCCAGTCGATCAGGTTCGCCGAGGTGTAGAAGTTGACCCCGTTGCCACCCGCGTCGGACCAGACCACCATGATCCAGCGCCGGGTCGGCGCGTGCCAGAACACCTTCGGATCCCGGCTGGTGCCGGCCATGGTGACCAGCTTGCGGCCGTTGTCGAAGCTGGCGAACGTCTTCGCGCCGTCGGTGCTGTACGCCATGCTGACACCGTTGGTGCCGGTGAACACGATGATCGGGTCGTCGTCGCCGGACTTGAGCCCGGTGACGTTCCCGGTGTCGACCACGCCCGCGCCGGACCACAGATCACCCTGGTGCACGCCGGGCTCCAGCGCGATCGGCTTTTGCGTCCAGTGCGTCAGGTCGGTGCTGGTGGCGTGACCCCAGTGCATCGTGTCCCAGGCCAGCCCGTGCGGATTGTGCTGGAAGAACAGGTGATAGGTGCCCCGATAGTAGAGGGGCGCGTTCGGGTCGTTCATCCAGCCGGACCGCGGACTGAAATGGAACTGCCCGCGCTGGGCCTCGGTGTAGGCGGTGTCCTGATATGGGAACTCGGGATAGGTGCCGGGGCTGCCGGCTGCGGTCGGGAACGCCAGTAGGACGGCCAGGAGCGTTCGGAGCATCGGTTGCCTTCCCGGTCAGTGTGGTCCAGGGATCTCCCCAGAACCACGTGGGATGAGCACTGTCGGTACTACATGGGTGGTGGGCTCCCACGTCTCGCCGTCGAGGCGGCGGAAGATCAGCTCGGCGGCGGCCCGGCCCATCCGGTACGGGTCCTGCGCCATCACCGTCACCGCGGGTTGCAGCAGGTCGGCGAGGGGGAAGTCGTCGAATCCGACAAGCCCGACCCGCTCGTGGGCGCCGAGCGAGCGCAGCGCCCGGATGGTGCCGATGGTGACCAGGTTCTGCGCGGTGAAGTACGCCGTCGGCGGTTGCGCCGTGCCGGCCAGGCGCAGGGCCGCTTGCCGGGCGGCGTCCTCGGTGTGCAGGTCGTGGACGATGTGCGCCGGGTCCGGCCGGATGCCGTGCTCGGCGAGCGCCTCCCGGTAACCGCGGAAGCGCTGCTCGGCGGTGGTGATGGTGGCCAGGTCACCGAGGTACGCGATGTCCCGGTGCCCGTGGGCGATCAGGTGCCGCACGGCGGTGGCGGCCCCGGCGGTGTTGTCGGACAGCACCGCGTCGGCGCGCACCCCGACCGGTGGCCGGTCCACGAAGACGACCGGGGTGCCGGCCGCGATCTCGGCGGCCAGGTACGTCTGGTCGTCGCTGGCCGGGACCACGAACAGGGCGTCGGCCTGCCGGGCGGTGAACGCGGTGACCAGGGCCTGTTCCCGGTCCGGGTCCTCGTCGACACTGCCCGCGAAGATCATCACCTGGCGGCCGCGGGCGGTGTCCTCCAGGGCCCGGTGCAGGGTCGAGGAGAACGGGTTGGCGACGTCCTCGAGGACCGCGCCGATCGCCGCGGTGCGGGAGGCCGAGCGGCGCAGCATGCTCGCGGTGAAGTTGGGCCGGTAGTTGAGCCGGCCGACGGCACGCCGGACCGAGTCGACCTTGGCGGAGCTGACGCCGGTCTCGCCGTTGACCACCCGGGAGGCGGTCTTGAGGCTCACCCCGGCCAGCGCCGCGACGTCACGCAGGGTCGGTCGGGTGTCCACGGCTCCCCCAGGAGATCGACGGCAAGAGATCGACGAGGCTCACAGCCTGATCGTCCGATGACGACGTTGTCAATACGTCCGCCCCGTTGCGGCTTTGTTACACGCCGAGGTCAGAGCAGGCATTGACAGAAAACGAATCGATAACCACCATCGGCCTGACAACGTTGTCGAAATTGGAGCGATCATGGTCCTGCGTAGAGGAACCCTTCTGCTCGCCGTCGCGACCGCGACGTGTCTGGCCGCTTCCGCGTGCGGCGGCCCGGGCAGCGGCGACGACGGTGTCGCCGTCTCCCTGATCACCAAGAACTCCACCAACCCGTTCTTCGTCACCATGCAGGACGGCGCCCGCAAGGCCGCCGAGTCCGAGGGCGTGAAGCTGACCGTCGCCGCCGGCAAGGAGGACGGCGACGAAGCGGGTCAGGTCCAGGCCATCGAGGACGCCATCGCCCGCGGTGACGCCGGCATCCTGATCACCCCGAACGGCCCCGGCGTGAACCCGGCGATCAAGAAGGCCCGCGACGCCGGCCTCTACGTCATCGCCCTGGACACCCCGCCGGACCCGGCGGACACCGTCGACATCACCTTCGCCACCGACAACTTCAAGGCCGGCGAGCTGATCGGCAAGTGGACGGCGACCCAACTGGCCGGCAAGCCCGCCACCATCGCGCTGCTCGACCTGTTCAACGACAAGATCGTGTCCGTCGACTACAACCGGGACCAGGGCTTCCTCACCGGCATGGGCATCGACGCGAAGGACAGGAAGGCCAACGGGGACGAGGCGCCGACCGGGAACTACTCCGGCGGCACGTACAGCATCGTCTGCAACGAGCCGACCAACGGCGCCGAGGACGGCGGCCGCACCGCGATGGAGCGCTGCCTGGCCAAGAACCCCGGGGTCAACGTGGTCTACACGATCAACGAGCCGGCCGCGGTCGGCGCCCAGAAGGCCCTGCAGGCGGCCGGCAGCAAGGACGTCCTGGTCGTCTCGATCGACGGCGGCTGCGACGGGGTCCAGCAGGTCAAGGACGGCCTGATCAACGCCACCTCGCAGCAGTACCCGGTGAAGATGGCCGAACTCGGCGTCAACGCGATCAAGAAGGTCGCCGACGGTGGCG
Organism: Actinoplanes couchii; assembly: GCF_016862075.1. Taxonomy (GTDB): domain Bacteria; phylum Actinomycetota; class Actinomycetes; order Mycobacteriales; family Micromonosporaceae; genus Actinoplanes; species Actinoplanes couchii. Next base: position 30,801 of record NZ_BOMG01000039.1, read on the forward strand.
AGAAGCCGCAGACCACCGGTGACCTGGGCTTCTTCGACACCGGCGTCAGCCTGGTCACCGACAAGGCGGCCGACGGCGTGGAGAGCATCACCACCGACGAGGGCGCCGCCCAGTGCTGGGGCAAGAAGTGACCACCGCCGTCGAGCAGTTCGCCCAGCGGCGCCGGAGCCCGCTGGAACGCCTCCAGCACGTGCTGCACGCCCATCCGTCGATCAGCCCGCTGCTCGTCCTGATCATCGCGTTCGTGGTGTTCAGCAGCATCAACCCGCGGTTCGCCTCGCCGAACTCGCTGTCGCTGGTGCTGCAGCAGGTCGCCGTGATCGGGGCGCTCGCCGTCGGGCAGACCCTGGTCATCCTGACCGCGGGCATCGACCTGTCGGCCGGCGCGGTCACCATCCTGGCGATGATGCTCGCCGCCGGCCTGGCCGAGGGCGGCGGCCTGCCCGGCGTCGTCGCGGTGCTGATCGGCATCGGGGTCGGGGTGCTCGCCGGCCTCGCCAACGGCGCGCTGGTCACCCGGGTCGGGTTGCCGCCGTTCATCGTCACGCTCGGCACCCTGAGCGTCTTCACCGCGGTCGCCCTGCTCTACACCAAGGGCCAGAGTGTGCAGGCCACCGACCTGCCCGGCCTGCTGAACTGGACCGGCGAGACGTTCCCGGTCGGTGACTTCCGGATCAGCGTCGGCGTGGTCCTGGTCGGTGTGCTCTACCTGCTGGTCGGGTTCGCGCTGGCCAACACCGCCTGGGGACGGCACGTCTACGCCGTCGGTGACGACAAGGAGGCCGCCCGGCTGGCCGGCATCCGGGTCGACCGGGTGCTGCTCAGCGTCTACCTGACCGCGGGCGCGGTGTACGGGCTGGCCGCCTGGATCCTGATCGGCCGGGCCGGCGCGGCCAGCCCCAACGCGATCACCGACGCCAACCTGGAGAGCATCACCGCCGTGGTGATCGGCGGCACCAGCCTCTTCGGCGGCCGGGGCGCGCTGGTCGGCACCCTGCTCGGCGCCCTGATCGTCGGGTTCTTCCGCAGCGGCCTGTCCCTGGCGGGCGTCGACGACCAGTACCGGGTGCTCGCCGTCGGCCTGCTGGTCCTGCTCGCCGTCACCGTCGACCAGTGGATCCGGAAGGTGAAGGCATGACGACCACGACTCCGGTCCTGTCCGCACGGGGCCTGGTCAAGACGTACGGCAAAGTGGTGGGTCTGGACGGGGTTGATCTCGATCTGTTCCCGGGTGAGGTGCTGGCCATCATCGGGGACAACGGCGCCGGCAAGTCCACCCTGATCAAGTGCCTGACCGGGGCGGTCGAACCGGACGCCGGCGAGATCCGGCTGGACGGTGCGCCGGTGCACTTCCGCCGCCCGCAGGACGCCCGCAAGGCCGGGATCGAGACCGTCTACCAGACCCTCGCGGTGGCGCCCGCCCTCGACATCGCCGCCAACCTCTACCTGGGCCGGGAACGCCACCGGCCGGGCCCGCTCGGCTCGGTGCTGCGCATGATCGACAAGAAGGGCATGCGCCGGGACGCCGAGAAGGCCCTCACCGACCTGGGCATCGGCACCCTGCAGAACATGTCGCAGGCGGTGGAGACCCTGTCCGGTGGCCAGCGTCAGGCGGTGGCGGTGGCCCGGGCCGCCGCGTTCGGCAGCAAGGTGATCGTGCTGGACGAGCCGACCGCGGCCCTCGGCGTCCGGGAGTCCCAGCAGGTGCTCCGGATGATCGACCAGGTCCGGTCCCGTGGTCTGCCGGTGATCCTGATCAGCCACAACATGCCGCACGTCTTCGAGGTCGCCGACCGCATCCACATCCAGCGGCTCGGCCGGGGCGCCGGGGTGATCACGCCCCGGTCGCACACCATGCCGGAAGCGGTCGCGATCATGACCGGAGCCACCACGCTGACCGAAACCCCTGGTCAAACCTAAGAAGCAGCGGCTGCGGTACGGGTGGGCAGCCAGGCGACCAGCTCGGCCGGCGGCATCGGCCGGGCGAACAGGAAGCCCTGCGCGAGGTCGTAGCCGAGGGCGGCGAGCCGGTCCGCCTGTTCCCGGGTCTCGATGCCCTCGGCGACCGCCTCGATGTCGAGGGCGTGGGCGAGCTGGATCACCGCCTCCGGGATCGCGTCCGGGCCGGTAACGAACGAACGGTCCAGTTTGATCTGGTCGACCGGGCAGGTGGCCAGGGTGCTGAGGGTGGCGGTTCCGGTGCCGAAATCGTCCAGGGACAGGCGTACGCCCAGGGTCCTGAGGTCGTCGAGGTTCTCCGCCGTGAACCCGCCACCGATCACCGTGCTCTCGGTGATCTCGGCGCAGAGCCGCCCGGCGGGCAGACCGGTGTCCCGCAGCGCCGCGGCCACCCCGGCGGCGAACCCGGCCTCGCGCAGCTGGGCCGCCGAGACGTTCACCGCGACCGTGCCGGGCGCGGCGTCCCCGTGCTCGGTGATCCACGCCGCCGCCTGCCGGACCGCCTCGCGCAGCACCCAGTCGCCGAGCGGCACGATCAGGCCGGTGTCCTCGGCGACCGGGATGAACTCCCCCGGGCCGAGCAGGCCACGCTCCGGGTGCTGCCAGCGGACCAGGGCCTCCACCCCGGCCAGCCGCCCGCCCGGCAACGAGACCACCGGCTGGTAGAACAGCACCAGCTGACCGGCGTCGATCGCCGTGCGCAGCGGCCCGCCCGGATCGTCCCGGCCCTGGATGCTCATGCCCTCGCTGTACCGGACGTGCCCGCCCTCACCACGCAGTTTCGCGGCGTACATCGCGATGTCCGCCCGGTGCAGCAACTCGTCCACGTCGCCGCTGGCGTCGGCCACCCCGAAACTCGCCCGCACCGAGATCAGCTGCTCCTGCACCGGCACCGGGATCAGCAGGGCCTCGGCGATCCGGGTCAGCACCCGGTCCACCGGCTCACCGATCAGGCCGTCGAACAGGATGGCGAACTCGTCACCGCCCAGCCGGGCCACCGTGTCGGTGGCCCGGACGCTCGCGGTCATCCGCTGCGCCACCGCGATCAGCAGCGCGTCCCCGGCGGCGTGCCCCAGCGTGTCGTTGACCCCCTTGAACCCGTCCAGGTCGACCAGCACGATGCTGAACGGCCCGCCCTCGGCGACCGCGGTCTCCACCCGGCCGGTGAACAGCACCCGGTTGGCCAGCCCGGTCAGCGCGTCATGGGTGGCCTCGTGACTCAGTTTCTCCTGCACCAGGGTGGTCTCGGTGACGTCCCGGCTGTTGGTCAGGATGCCGCCGACACTCGGCTCGTGCAGCAGGTTGGTGGTGGCCAGCTCGATCCAGCGCAGCTCGTCCCGCACGTTGCGGACCCGCATCCGGCAGGTCGCCGAGGCGCCGGGGCCACCGGCCAGCGTCTTCTCCCAGCACTCCCGCAACGCCTCGGTGTCGTCCGGGTGCGACCAGTCCGGGACCATCGTGCCGATCGCCGTCGCCGGGTCCAGGCCCAGCACCCGCCGGATCGCCGGGCTGCAGTAGAACACCCGGCCGCCCGGGTCGGAGATCGAGATGACGTCGGACGAGTTCTGCACCAGCAGCTGGAACCGCTCCTGCAGCACCTCGTTCTCCCGGGCCGCGACGATCTGCCGGGCCACCACCAGCACGGTCAGCAGCACCGCTCCCAGGACCACCAGTTGCAGGTCCGGTTCCAGGATCGGCAGATGGCCGAGCATGAGCAGATCCACGGCGACGATCGATGCGTACGGCAGAACCCGGCGCCAGGTCTTGCGGCGGTCGACGGCGCCTTCGACCGCACCGTCGATCAGCTGGAACCGGGCCGACAGCGCGACACCCAGGTTGGCGACGATCGGGATCAGCATCAGCGGCTCGCTGCCGGGCTCACCCGGGGTCCAGTCGAGCAGCAGCATCGTCAACGGTGACGCCAGGCCACCCGCGCACGCCGACAGCGCGATCGCGGCCAGCGACCGGGGCGGCAGCGGACCGCCGCCGAGCGCCAGCCGGGCCAGCAGGAACATCCCCACAGAACCGGTGACCAGGATCGCCATCGTCTGCGCGGTGACGGCCCGGCCCTGCTCCTCGTAGTCTCCGAGGACCGTGTGCCCGATCAGGATCATGCTGCCGGCGGTGAGCGTGGCGATGTCCAGCCAGAGTGCGGCCTTCTGGGCCCGGCTGTCCGCCTGGGCCGACAGTCGGAGCAACGCCCAGACGAAGAGGCTGGCGCCGGCGACCCGGCAGACGACACCGAAGGAACCGACAGCCGGCGGCGTGTACGGAGCGAGCAGATCACACAGGTTGGAGACCCCCATGATGCTGATCGCGGTCAGATTCCGGACCCAGAACCGGTGCGACGGCGGCCCGAGGTCGGTGTTCCGGACCATCCGGAAACAGGCATAGGTGGCCAGACCGGTCGAGAAGACCGCCAGCGTCCGGATGATCGGCGCGTGGCCGGGCGGCAGCAACACCACGAGCGCGACGGCCGCAGCCGTCGTCAGCGCCAGGACGCGCAGCACCCGGTCACCCCGCAGAGCGTCGATCACACTCTGCCCATCGTCAGCCTCCCCGGTTAATTGAATGCCGGGGTGCAACGGATCGGGCCGGAGCGTTATCGCCTGGCATCTCTGAGTTGATCAACCTATCGTTGCGGTATGACCTTCTTCGTCGCGGACATCATCACCGCGGTGGCAGCCGATCGTGGCCCACCGGCGGATGAGTAGACCTCACCATCCACCGCAAGGGCGAAGCAGACGGCTTCGGCCCTTTTTTGTTACCCGCGTTCCCGTCCGTCCCCGTTGAGTTCATCCCCGTTGTGTTCATCCACCGAAAGGAACCACCCTGTGAATCCCTCCCCCGACCTCGCCGTCGCCGTGGATCTCGGCAGCACCACCGCCGGCGTCTGGGCCGCCCGCCAGGGCGTCGTCAGCGGGCCCACCGGTGAGACCGCCGTCCACCGCGGCCGGGTCGCCGACGTCGACGGCTGCGCCACCCTGCTGACCCGGCTGGTCGAGAGCTACCCGGATCCGATGCACGCCGCCGACCTGCTCGTCGCCTGCCGCCCGGTGCTGACCACCGAGGCCGACGAGGCCCTGATGCGCAGAGTCCTGGACACCGTGTTCACCCCGCGCCGGATCGTCTTCATCGACAGCGTGCGGGCCGCCGCGATCGGCTCCGGCGCCACCGCGGGCACCCTGCTGATCGCCGACATCGGCGCGCGGGTGACCGAGGTCGCGTTGCTCGACCACGGCCGGGTGGTGGCCGCCCGCCGCACCGGCATCGGCACCCGCGACCTGGCCGCCGGCGCCACCGTCGACCTTCTCACCGACGTGGTCGCCGGGCACCTCGGCGAACTGCGCGACGAATGCGAGGACACCGACCTGACCGAGGCCGACGACCGCGGGCTGCTGCTCGTCGGCGACGGCGCCTCCCACCCCGGGCTGCCCGAAGCCCTGGCCGGCGCCGTCGATCTGCGGGTGCACCGCGCCACCGATCCGCACACCGCGGCACTCAACGGCGCCCGGATCGCCGCCGTCTCCGCCCTGCGCCACCCGAGCCGGGGCGCTTTCCAGCGACGATAGGCGCTGTGCGCCCTTGTTGTCCTACGCCTGCTTCGAGGCCAGCTCGACCACGGTGATGTCGGACGGGGCGCCCACCCGGACCGGCGGGCCCCACGCTCCGGCGCCACGGCTCACGTAGAGCTGTGTGTCGCCGTAGCGCTCCAGGCCCGCCAGGGTCGGGTTCGACTGCTCGGCGATGAGCGTGGCCGGCCACATCTGGCCGCCGTGCGTGTGCCCGGACAGCTGCAGGTCCACCCCGTGTTTCACCGCGTCGTGGATGACGATCGGCTGGTGCGCCATCAGCACCGAGGCCCGCGCCGGATCACGGTCACCGAGCGCCTTGACGAAATCAGGCCCCGCACCCTCGTCCTCGCCCGCCACGTCGTTCACCCCGGCCAGATCAAAACCGGGCATTGCGGTACGGGCGTTCTCCAGCGGTTTCCAGCCCAGCTCGCGGACCTTGTCCACCCATTCCTCGACACCGGAGAAGTACTCGTGGTTGCCGGTGACGAAGAACGTGCCGTGCCGGGACCGCAGCCCCCGCAACGGCTCCACCGACCCGGACAGATCCTCGACGGTCCCGTCGACCAGGTCGCCGACGACCGCGATCAGGTCGGGCTGGGTGGCGTTGATGGTGTCGGTGACCCGCTGCGCGAACCCACGGCCCAGGACAGCGCTGATGTGCACGTCACTGACCACGGCGATCCGGAAGCCGTGAGCGCTGCGCGGCAGTTTCGCCAGCGGCACGGTGATCCGCTTGACGGACGGCCCGCTGACGACGCCCCAGGTCCCGTAGCCCACGGTGCCGAGGGCCGCTGCCGCTGCCGTCCCCCCGACCACCCGGGACACGAACCGCCGCCGGCTCAGACCGGCCTTGTCCCCCGCTGTTCCTGCCGGGCCGCCTCCCGCTGCTCCTGCCGGGCCGTCTCCCGCTCCTCCTACCGGGCCGCCTCCCGCGACGGGCTTCCCGTCACCGGGCTCGTCCTTCTCCGCGGGGCCGTCCTTCACCAGCAGGTCGCCCGGCACGCCGGTAGAACCCGTTGCGCCGACGGCGTCCGTGGATCCGGTCCCGGCGCCGACCGCCGCGGCCAGCGCCGGCTCTTTCTCGTCCTTGCGACCCAGCCACAGCGTGAGCAGCGGCCGGACCACCTCGCCGACCAGCACCGCGATCAGCAGGTAGAGGAAGACGGCCAGCCACAGGTAGCCGGGCCAGCCGAGCGCGCTCTTCACCACCAGCGGGACCGGCAGCGCCTCCCCGGCCATCGCCCCCAGCCCGAGGAGCGGAGCCGCGATGAAGAAAACCGTCCCGCCCCGCCGCCACCGCGATCCCGCAACGGTGGTGGCCACGACGAGACGCCGCCAGAGATACCAGTGAAGGGCGCCGAAGATCGCCACGACGGCAACCGCCGCCAGCACGGCAAATACGATCATGAGTAGGCGCAGTCCTTAGCTCAGCCTCAATTGAGGCGCAACCTACCAGCGCCTTTCTGTCGGGAAGCTGAGAGCCGTGCACCGTCACGTTGCTCACACCACCACCGCGGTGCGTCACCCCTCCCCGAGCCGGCGGGCGGCTTCGAGCAGCAGCTCCAGAGGGCCGCACAACCACCGAGGGCAAGGCACTCAGCTCGCTGATGCGGTCGATCTGGGTGACCATCTCAGCGGGCCGGCACACCCGGTTCCGCAGGGCCTGTTCGGTGAAGAGGAATGGAACTGCCGATCCGGGTAGGTAAGGATCTCGCTGCGCCGGATCCGTGCGGTAACCGCCTCGGAGACGGCGGCCGCCGAGTCGGCGAGCCGCTCGTCGTCCGATTCGTCCTTCAGCCCGGTCATCACGGCCCGCGCGTACTCGCTCGTCTGAAGCAGGCCTGGAATGACCGCGGGCTGGAAGACCCGGAACTCCTCCGCAGACGCCTCGATCCGGCCCATCTCATTCGGTGAGCTGACCATGCCTTGCTGCGCCCATTGCCAGTCGGTGACCCGATCGTCAGCATGTTCGGCGGATTCGACGAGCCGCTCCATCTCGGCCTCCGGGATCCCGAGCGCGGCGGCGAGAAGCCGCACGTCGCGGGGTTCCGCCGTGACGACACCGTTCTCGAGGCGGGATATTTTCGCCTGACTCATCCCGACACGGTCACCCGGCGGAGCGGGAGTCGCTTGCCCCGTCCGGCCCTGGAGGAAAGCGTTCGGATCCTGTCCAGCCCTGATGGAAAGCGTTCGGATCCTCTGCCTAGCCCTGGAGGAAAGCGCGTAGCAGCGGGCCGGCGTAGGAGTGCAGCAGCGGGTTCCGGTCGGCCTCGGCGGTGAGGGTGGCGGTGTGTGGGCGCAGCAGCGCCGCCATGCCGGGGTCGGCGACCATCAGCTCCAGTTCGGCCGCCGCGGCCTCGGTGAGTTCCGGGTCAGGGTGGCCCGGCACGAACTCGTTCAGGTTGTCCCGGAGCATTCCCGACACGACGGCCTCGGCGATGTAGCGCTCCGGGGTCATCGCGGCCAGGGACATCGTCCGGCGGACCTCGTCCAGTTCGACCACCAGCAGCGGGTACCGGGACAGCGGCACGTGTTTCCACAACCAGTCCCGCACCGCCGACGCCTCGGGGCCCGGCCGACCGTCCGGAACCGGCTCCCCGAACGTCGCCGGGCGCTCCGGTGGCGGAAGTCCCTCGGTGTAGACCATCCGCCGCCAGGTGATCGGGCCGGCGTACTCGCGGAACAGCTCGGTCAGACCCGGGGTGTGACCGGTCTTCTCCAGCACCCGGATCTGCACCACGTCGTCCAGGTCCCGGTCCCCGGCGGCCAGCATCTCCTCGACCATCGCGACCCCGCGGCACACCAGCGCCGTGTCCCCGCGTTCGACGGCCTCCGCCAGGGCGTCGAGGAAGGCCATGGACATGAACCGGTACGCGGTCAGGTCATCCGTGTCCCCGTGACAGCCGACCTCCCCCAGCTCCTCGAAGAGGATCTGCTCCCGAGCCTCCGGAAGCAGATCCCACAGGTAGTCCCGGAACCCGGCATACGTTGGAGATCGTTTGCTCATCAGGCCCCGAATGATAGGCCAGACGCTCATCAGATGATCTTGCCAAGGGCCGGGAATGATCACCCCTCCCGATCCAGGCGGCCGACCCACGCCCCGGCCGGCAGCCAGGGGCGACCCGGACAACGGCCGGGCGGTCGAGGCGGTGGCCATGGGCGGCCGAGGCCGCGGTGTTCCAGGAGTGCGGCCAGTGTGTAGCCGGCGGTGCCCAGGGTGGGGCTTCGGTTACGTCGTCGGCCGGCAGTGGGAGCTGATCGACGAGCTGGAACAGACCCGGACCAGACTGGCCGAGGCCGCGGTGGCCGAGGACCGGCAGCGCATCGCCCGGGACCTGCACGACCTGTTCGGCCGCGCTGGACGGCTCGTTCCGGGCCGGTCCGGAAGCGGGGCGCTGGGTGGTCCGCGCGACCCTGCCCCGACGGCTGGCCGGGGTGCCCGCGTGATCCGGGTGCTGCTTGTCGACGACCATCCGATGGTGCGGGCCGGGCTTGGGGCTGATCCTGCGCAGTCAGGCCGACATGGAGCTGGCCGGGGAGTGCTCGGACGAGGCCGAGGCGGTTCGGGTGGCGGGGCGTGGATCGACGGCAGCCTGCTCGGGCCGATTCTCGACTCGTACCGGCGGCTGGCCCGCCCGCGACCCGGGCCGGGTCACGAACGGGTCGCCGCACTCACCGGCCGGGAGCGTGACGTGCTGCGCCTGATGGCCCGCGGCGCCTCCAACCAGGAGATCGCCGACCGGCTCGTCCTCGCCGAGACCACCGTCAAGTCACCCGTCTCGGCGCTGTTCACCGAGCTGGGCGCCCGGGACCGGGCCGCGGCCATCGTCCTGGCCTACGACACCGGCGTCGTCCACCCGGGCGGCGACCGGATCTAGAGGTACTTGCGGGCGAAGGCGATGTTGTTCGGCAGCGCCTGGGCCCACACGTTGTGGCCGGTGGCGTACTGGCGGTAGGTGACCTTCGTGCCGTTCAGCAGCATCTCGGTGACCTGCAGATCGGTCAGGAACGGGAAGGCCACCACGTCGAAGCGGCCCTGGTTCACCAGCACCGGCACGTCGTAACCGGAGACCGGCAGGCGGGTGACGTCGCGCAGCACCGCCGGGAAGTCGCCGGTGTTCAGCGGTTTGGCCAGCATCTGCCCGATCGAGACGCCCTGGGTACGGGTGTTCATGTCGAAGTAGCAGAGCCGGTGCGCGTCGTCGACGACCGCGCGCCCGGCCGGGGTCAGGTAGGCGTCGAGGTCGAAGTCGGGGCGGGCGGTCTCCAGTCCGGCGAGGATGTAGGAGACGTAGGTGGTGTAGTCGGGCGCGGGCAGCGGCGGGATGTACGGTCCGGCGAGCGGAATGTAACCGTCGACCTTGGTGGCCGGGGCGTCGGCCATCGCGGCGGCGAGCCGCAACTCCGGCGCGCGCTCCTTGGCCAGGGCCGCGGTGGCGAGGGTGGCATGGCCGCCCTGGGAGATGCCGTTCACCACGTAACTGCTGGACAGGGTGGGTGCGACAGCGCGGGCGGCGCGGACCGAGTCGATCACCGCGTTGGCTTCGGCGGTGGCGTCCAGGTAGGCGTGCGAGCCCTCGGTGCCGATGCCGATGTACTCGGTGGCGACGAAGGCGAAACCGGCCTGGATCCACGGGGTGACGACGTTGACGTCGGCGGCGGCCGTCCCGTAGTCGTCGGTGTAGGCGCAGTCGTCGCCGAGCCCGGCGGTGACGTGCGCGTTCGCCAGGATCGGCCAGCCGCTGGCGGGCGCCGTGCCGGTCGGCACGTAGATGGTGGCGAGCGACTGGCGGGCCTGGCCGAGCGAGTTCTCGGTCCAGTAGGTGATCGTGGTGGCGGTGCTGCCGGGCGCTTGTCTGCCGGGAAGCGGCGCCGAGGAGACGACCGCCCCGGGCACGGCGGCCGGGGCAGCGGCCGACGCCGGAACAGCGGCGGCCGACGCCAGGAGCGGACCGAGCACCAGCGGTACGACACGACGGAGCGGAATCATCGGCATCCATCACCTCTCGGTATTCTAGTTAGGTTAGCCAAACCTAACATCAGCCAGTGACCGCGGTCGACGGAAGGGGTCGATTGAGGACGGTCCGTCAGTAGGTGAGCACCCGCAGCGTCAGCGCCGCGCCGCCGGCCACCAGCAGGACCACCGGGGCCACCACGTTGAAGTCGCGGATCCGCAGGTGGGAGCCGACCGCGCCGACGAAGTAGGCGATCACGCCGACCGCCGCGGCGGCGCCGAGCGGCCACCAGAACAGGCCGGCGACCAGACCCAGGGCGCCGGCGATCTCGGCGGCGGCCAGCAGCGGCAGGGCCCGATCGGTGACGCCGACCCTGGTCAAGGTCTCGACCTGGCGCGGGTCGCGGACGAGTTTGCCCCGGGCCGAGACGACCAGGATCGCGGCGAGCAGGACCGAGACGACGGCGGTGGCGATGAACATGACGACTCCTAAGGCTTGGATTTTCCGAGTCGCTAGTAAAAAACGAGCGACTCGGAAAAGCTAGCACCCCGGGTAGGGTTGATCCGTGGGCAGAGTGAGTGACACGCGACACGAGGACCGGGCCTGCAGCGCCGCCCTGGCGCGGGCCTTCGGGTTCCTGGGCAAGCGGTGGAACGGGATGATCCTGGCGACCCTGCTGGAGGGGCCGGCCGGTTTCGCCGAGCTGCGGCGGGCCGTCGGCAAGGTCCACGACTCGGTGCTGTCCGAGCGGCTCAACGAGCTGGGCAGCGCCGGGCTGGTCGAGCGGGTCGTCGCGGAGGGGCCGCCGCTGGCGGTCAGTTACCGGCTCACCGAGCGCGGCCAGGCCCTGCTCCCGGCCCTGCGTGAGCTGACCACCTGGGCCGAGGCCAACCTGCCCGAGTGATCAGCTGACGGTCTGCTTCCCCAGCGACCGCAGGGCGCCGCTCAGATACATGGCGATGGTGATCGCCGCAGTCAGAGCGGCGAAGACCAGAAAGGTCACCAGCCGGCCGTACGCATCGTAGAGCAGCCCCACGATCACCGGGCCGACCGGCGTGGCACACGTGGCCACCAGCATCGCCGAACTGACCACCCGGCCCTGCATCTCCGGTGCCGTCCGGTCCAGCAGCAGCGTCATGATCAGGGCGTTCGCCGGGGTCGCGGTGAAGTACATCACCGCCAGCATGGCGCCGACGGCGAGGGGCCGGCTGGTCCAGCCGAGCACCGCGAACGCCACCGTGGTGGTCCAGCCGAAGATCGCGATCAGCGCGAACCCGGACAGCATCCGGCGCATCCGGCCGGTCGCCCACGCGCCGAGGATGCCGCCCACCCCGCCGATCGCGAAGGCCAGCCCGATACCGGAGGCGACCACCCCGGTGTCCGCGCCCGCGGCGACGATGATCAGGGGCAGGCTCACGAACAGCACCTGCAACGCGGTGGCGCAGAACAGGATCGACCGCAGCGTCGGATGGTGCCACAGATAGCGCAGCCCGGCGGTCAGGTCGCGCCGGAGCGGCGCCCGCTCCGGCGGTGGGCCGTCGTCGTGCAGCGGCGTCCGGATCAGCAGCGTGAGCAGGGCACCGAGCAGGTACGACACGGCATCGGCGAGCACCGGGAGCCCCGGCCACAGCCCGTAGAGGTGACCACCGGCCGGCTGCCCGGTCAGCGTCGCGACGTGCGAGCGCGCCTCGTTCTGCGCGAACGCCGCCGGCAACTGCTCGGCCGGGACGACGTGCCGCACCACCACCGTCTGGGCCGCCCCGCTCACCGCACCGGCCAGCGAACTGATCGCGGTGGTGATCAGCAGCAGCGGCAGACCGACCCGGTCGTACGCCACGCCGACCACGACGGCCGCGGCGGCCAGCGCCCGCACCAGGTCACCGACGACCAGCAGCGCCTTGCGGGGCAACCGGTCGGTCAGCAGACCAGCCGGGAGCAGCATCAGCGCGTTGGCCGCCAGCCCGACGAACCCCACCAGCCCCGCCTGCGAGACGGAACCGGTGGCGGCGAGAGCCAGCAGCGGGTACGCCACCGCCGCCAGACTGGACCCGAACGCCGACAGCGCCTGCCCGGTCCACAGCAGTAGGAAGTCACGGTTGCGCCAGAGCGAGCGGGGAGCCTCAGTCATCCGGAACCCAGCGCAGGATGTCACCCGGCTGGCACTCGAGGACCTGGCAGATCGCATCCAGGGTGCTGAACCGGATCGCCTTGGCGCGGCCGTTCTTCAACACCGAGATGTTGGCGGCGCTGATGTTCACCGCGGCCACGAAGTCACCCACCGACATCTTCCTCTTGGCCAGCTGGACATCGATGTCGACAATAATCGCCATCAGACGACCTCGTCCAATTCGGACCGCAGCTCGATCGCCTTGCCGAGCAGGTGGCGGCCGACCAGGGTGAGCAACAGCAGGGCCACCGAGCCGGCGACCGCGGTGGCCGCACCCATCCACAGGCCGATGACCTCCATGCCGTCGGCCGGGGACGGGATCTCGGCGAACGTGACGTAGACGAACAGCGCGAAGGTGACCACGGCAGCGCCGCCCGCGGCGGACAGCAGCACGGTCACCCAGCGCTGGGCGGACGGCTGGAACACGGTGCCGTCGGCGGAGCGCTGCAGCAGCAGGATCGACGCGACGATCCAGGCCTGGACACACGCGACGAAGGCGATCGCGGCGGTGACGAGCGGGATCCGGAACGGCTCGTACGGCGGGAAGAGGTCCACCTCGTCGGCGGCCGTCGTGGGGATCAGGACGAGCTGCGCCCAGACGCCGACGAGCAGAACGAAGGCCAGAAAACCCTGAAGGACGGTCACCAGTGCACGATGCATGTATCGATAATCGATATCCAGACATCGAAAGTCAAGCGATGAGCCGCGTGACCGAACGTGCCGACCGGTCCCGGGCATGGGGATGCCCGGGACCGGTCGAACGAAGGAGCGGAAAGAGCGCCGGAAACCGTCAGACGGTCCGGTTGAAGAGGTGCTTGGACCACAGGTAGCCGGCCAGTGCGATGACCGCACACCAGGCCAGGGCCGTCCAGGGGGTGCTGCCCAGCGGGGTGCCCAGGAGCAGGCCCCGGATGGTTTCGATCAGTGGGGTGAAGGGCTGGTACTCCGCGAACCAGCGGATCCCGGCCGGCATCGAGTCGGTGGGGACAAAACCGCTGCCCAGGAACGGGAGCAACACCAGCGGCATGGGGGCGTTGCTCGCGGTCTCCACCGTCTTGCTGGCCAGGCCCAGTGCCACGCACAGCCAAACGAAGGCGAAAGTCAGGGCGGCCAGGAAACCGGTCGCCAGCAGCCAGTCCCCGGCGCCCGCGGTGGGACGGAAACCGACCAGCAGGGCCACCCCGACCACCACCGCCACCGCGAGCATGGCCTGGATCATGCTGCCCAGGACGTGGCCGGTCAGCACCGAGACCCGGGCTATGTGCATGGTCCGGAAGCGCATGATGACGCCCTCGGTCATGTCCATCGCCACCGAGATGGCGGTGCCCTGGACCGTCGCCATCACGGTCATCATGATGATCGCGGGGGTGACGTAGTCGGCGTAGGCGGCCCGGCCCCCGCCCAGCCCGGCGCCCAGGGTTCCACCCAGGACGTAGACGAAGAGCAGCAGGAAGATCACCGGCATGGCGATCAGGGTGATCGTCATCGACGGGTAGCGGATCATCCGTTTGAGGTTGCGGCGCAGCATGGTCGCCGAGTCGCGCAGCGGATGCAGGCGCGGCACCGCGGGAGTCAGAACGGTCATCGGGCGGACTCCTTACCGACAGTCAGGGCCAGGAACACGTCGTCCAGATCGGGGGTGTGCACGGACAGCTCACCGACGTCGACGGCGTGGTCGTCGAGGCGGCCGATCAGGGTCTTGAGGGCGGCCAGGCTCCCGTCGCTGGGGACTCGCAGGGCGAGAGCGTCCTTCTCCCGGACGGCGTCCGGGAGGACCGACTGCGCCACCCCGAGGTGCTGTTCGCCGGTGAAGGCGAGCCGGATGTGGCCGCCGGGGATGCGGCGTTTGAGTTCGGCGGCGGTGCCGTCGGCGACGATGCGGCCGCCGTCCAGGACGGCGATCCGGTCGGCGAGTTCGTCGGCCTCCTCCAGGTACTGGGTGGTGAGCAGGACGGTGACGCCGCCGGCCACCAGGTCGCGGACGATCTGCCACATGTCGCGGCGGCTGCGCGGGTCGAGCCCGGTGGTCGGCTCGTCCAGGAAGATCACCCGCGGGTCGCCGACCAGGGTCATCGCCAGGTCGAGGCGGCGCAGCATGCCGCCGGAGTAGGTGGAGACCGGTTTGCCGGCCGCCTCGGCGAGGTCGAACCGCTCCAGCAGCCGGGCGGCCCGCTGCCGGCCCTCGGTGCGGCCGAGGTGGTTCAGGTCGGCCATCAGCCGCAGGTTCTCGGTGCCGGTGAGCAATTTGTCGACGGCGGAGAACTGGCCGGTGACACCGATCGCGGCGCGGACCGCGTCGGGCTCGGCGGTGACGTCGTGCCCGGCGATCCGGAGGTCACCGGCGTCGGCGGCGGTCAGGGTGGAGAGGATCTTCACGGTGGTGGTCTTGCCCGCGCCGTTGGCGCCGAGCAGGGCGAAGACCGTCCCTTGCGGTACGTGGAAGTTGATGCCGTCCAGGACCCGGTGCTCGCCGTAGGACTTGCGCAGGCCGGTAACGGAGATCATGAGTCACCCTTCCAGGGTTACTGAGCGCGATGGATGAGGATGTCGCCGAACGAGGTGCGTCCCCGTACCTCGACGGTCTCGTCGGCTTCTTCGGGGCGCAGCGCGCCGGTGAGTTCGTTGCGGACCTTGCCGAAGCTGGTGTCGATCTCGAGCCAGGCGGCGGTGCCCTGGGCGATGCCGACGGCCAGGTCGCCCATCGAGGTGCCGACGGTGACGGAGCCCCGGACGACCTCACCGAGCCGGACGTTGCCGTGCGACGTCTTGGCGTCGACTCCGGCGCCGGCGTGTTCGATGCGGATGTCGCCGTTGGCCGAGCGGACCCGTACATCGCCGTTGACGGTGTCGATCAGGGTTTCGCCGTTGGAGTTCTTGACGGCGCCGGTGCCGTCGATCTCACCGATCCGGATCCGGCCGGAACCGGTGGAGACCTCGGCCTTGCCGGTGACGGCGCCGACGGTGACGTCCCCGGCGGAGGTGCTGAGGTGCAGCGGGCCGGTGCGCTCGACCCGGATGTGCCCGGCGGCGGTCTTGACCCGGGTGGCGCCGAAGAGGCCCGCGCCGGTGAAGCCGCCGGCCTGGATCTCGGTGGCGATCGCGGAACCGGTGGGCACCTCCACGATCACCTCGACGTCGCGCCGCTTACGGGAGAAGTCGAAGGTGTACCGGGGGCTGATGATCCGCAGCACGCCGTCGGCGTAGTCGACGCGGATCTGGCTCGCGGCCTCCACCTCGGACTCGATGGCGGGGTTGCTCGGGCGGATCTCGACGACGGTGTCGGTGCGGTCGCTCGCGGTGATCCAGACGTCGGCGACGGCCACCTCGACGGTGACGTTGATCGATGCGGGAGTGTCGAAAACAGGCATGGTTGTCCCCTCAGAACGTGTCGGTTGAGCGTTTTAGCTGGTCAGCGCACCCAGCCGGTGAAGGAGCGGGAGCCGGAGGCCGGAGGCTGCTCCCGGACCGGCTGCTGCTGCAGGGAGGCCGCGGCGGCCCGGACGAGCCAGGCGTTGACCGAGCGGCCCTCCTTGGCGGCGGCCTCCTCGACGGCGGCCTTGAGCTGCTCGGGCAGGCGCACGTTGATCCGGGCGACCGGCCCGTCCTCGCTGAAGGTCTCGGCGGGTGCTGCCGGGGCGGGGGTGGGGCCGGCGGCCGGCGGGGCCGGCGGCGGGGTGACGACGAAGTCCGGGTCGCGGCCGCGGAGCCGCAGCTCGACCGAGCCGGGGGCGAGGTCGCGGGTGATCTCGTCGGCGGCGGCCGACAGGGTCTCCAGCAGGGTCATCCGGATCGCCGACTCCAGCGACCCGGTCAGGCGCTCGACCAGCGCACGCGCCTCGTCGCCACCGGATTCAGCGAGGGTGGCGAACTCCCGCCCGAGGTTGCTCACATACACGGTCAGGTCCATGACGCCATCGTGGCACACGCGTGGCACCACCGCAAGCACAGTGGTGCCACTTTGGCATCTTCATGGCATCAGTGGCCCAGGGCGACCTTCAGGAGGGAGATCGCCGCGGCCGCTCCGGCCAGGGCGAATCCGGAGAGCATGGTCCGGAACGACGCCCGTTTCGACCGCAGGCGCTCCATCAGCAACCCGATCAGCGCCATCCGCAGCAGCAGATAACCCTCAGCGAGCAGGATCGCCGTCCGGCCCGGGATCCACTCCTGCCCGCCCGCGACGAACAGCAGCACCGGGATCAGGCCGGACGTCACGATCGGGAACGCGTCCCGCAGCTCGTGCCACAGATGTGCACGGCTCATCGCCTCGCCCGAGCGCACGTTGTGGCCGACCACGTCGGCGAAGACGTGCGCCACACAGGTCGACACGGCCGTACCCAGCACCAGCAGCGCCGCGTGCCCGTGGTGCAGGTTGTCCACGGTCAGCGGCACGGTCGCCGCGAAGACCAGGATGTTGCCGTAGACGTACGCCGAGATCCGCGCCGCCGCCTGCTCACGGCTCAGCGCCGGATCCGCCCGGTACCGGATGATCCGGTCCCGCATCAAACGATCTTGCATGCCCCCTACCGTCACACACCGGACGAGCGCAGGTCGAGATTCGCCGCCAGGTCGGTTCGCCGGGTCACGTTCAGCTTCCGGTACGTCCGGGTCAGATGCTGTTCCACGGTGCTGATCGAGACGAACAGCCGCACCGAGATCTCCCGGTTGGTGCAGCCGCCGGCGGCCAGCTCGGCCACCCGGCGCTCCGCGGCACTGAGCCTCGGCACACCACTGCGGATCGCCTTGGTCAGCACCGTGCCACCGGCGACGGCACGGCGTGCCCGGCCGAGGCCGGACAGGTCGAGTCCCGGGTCCACCCCGTCGGCGAGCAGATTGCCGGCCAGCGCCCCGAGATCCACCCCGGGCCCGCCGAAGAGCCGCCCCTCCACCCGCCCGGCCCCGGCCAGCAGCGCCAGCTCGGCCGCCGCCAGACCGGTGCCCCGCTCGTCACCGGGACGCACCGACAGGCAGGCGTGATCACGCCGCCCGACCATGTCGCCGATCCACTCGACCCGGTCGGCGAGCACGTGCGGCATGACCCGCTCCCCCGCCGTCGGCAGGCTCAGGATCATCGGCCGCCCCGCCTCGGGTTCCCACGCCTCCACCAACGCGCCGGCCGCCGCCCCCGGCGAGCACTGCAGGGCCAGGACACCGCCGAACCGCTTCCCGTGGCCACGGAGGATCCCGATCCCCGTGGTGTCCCCGGTCAGGTGGACGATCGCACTCGGCGCTCCGGCGAGGCTGTCGACCGTACGGCGGATCAGCTCCTCGCCCGGTGGAACCGAGACCGAGATCGTCACGTCGCCGGGAATCAGTCCCTGCTCGATGACCGTCCGGACGAACTCGTGGTCGGCCGGCACGGTCGCCGGGGAACCCAGCGCGATCTCGGTGAGACCCGTCTCGATCAGCAGCCGGAGGACGGTGGGCCGGCGCGCGGGTTCGGCGTCGGCCAGGTCGGTGGCGAGCCAGCGCGGCGCGACCGCGACCGTTCGGCCCGGCCACGACCGTGGAGCACCTCGCATCGGATTCACCACCGCATCGTCCGGCGCCCCGCTATCACCCTGCCTTCGTCACGCTATCGACGCCACCGGGCTCCGCCATCGCCGTTCGCGCGGTGGCCAGCAGCTCCAGTGCCCACGCCTCGAACGTCCCGGCCCGGATGTCGCGGAACAGGGTCAGCGCCCGCTCCAGCTCCCGAACCGCCCCGGCGAACTCACCCCTGGCCAGCGCCAGTTCACCGAAACCGGCCGCCACCCGCCCTTCGAGCAGGCGCTCCCCGTGGTCGACCGCCAGTGACCGTGCGCCGGTCAGCGCGACGGCCGCCCGGTCGTGGTCCCCGCCACGCAGGTGAGCGAGCCCCAGCCCGCTCAGGGCGTAGGCCTGACCGATCTGGTCATCGAGCTCCCGCACCGCCGCCAGCGCCGCCTCGAACGGCTCGATCGCCGCGCCCGGCTCGCCCGTCTCCAGGTACATGTGGCCGAACCGGTGCAGCGCCTGCGCCTCGAGCCGCCGGCTCCCGACCCGGCGGCTCAGAACGAGGGCTTCCCGGAGCAACTCCTCGGCGTGGCCGGTGTCACCGCGATCGAGTTCGACCTGCGCCATGCGGTGCAACACGTAGGCGGCCCCGGCCAGGTCACCACATCCCCGCAGAACCGGCAGCACCGCCTGATAGCGGCCGGCCGCCTCGTCGAGCCGGCCGTCCACCCGCTCCAGATAGGCGAGGTGGTAGCCGGCTATGGCCACCCCCTGAGCGTCACCGATCACGGCGAACAGCGCGGCCGCCTCCTCGAGACGGTCGCGAGCGTCGGCGAACCGGTTCTCCACGAGCGCCAGGGAGCCGATCGAGAGGACCGTCACCGCCCGGCCGCGCCGGTCACCGGCCCGGTCGGCGGCCGCGAGCGCCACCTCGTGGGTGTCCCGCCAGTCGGTGAGATACGCCCGCTGTTCGAAGAGGGTGACCGCGCCGCTCGCCAGTTCCCAGCACAGTTCGACAGCACCCGCCCGGTCGGCCTGCGGCACCGCCGCGACCAGGGACGACCGCTCCTCCTCCAGCCACGCCAACGGTTCCGGCATCAGGTGGCCGACCGTGTCGCCGGGCATGGTCCAGCGCGGAGCCGCACTGCGCACCTGCAGTTTGTCGTGACCGTGCAGCCGCCGGTGTGCCTCCTCGGTGAGGAACAGCAGCGCACCCAGCGCCCGCTCCCGGGCCGCACCGGCGGCGTCGGCGGACTCCTCCATGGCCAGACGCTCCCGGGCGAAGACCCGGATCAGGTCGTGGAACCGGTACCGCCCGGGCCCTCCGACGGCTTCCACCAGCCGGGCGTCGGCCAGCTCGTCGAGCAGGTCCCGGGCCTGTTCGACCGGCCGGTCCAGCAGCGCGGCAGCGGCCCAGCCGGCGAAGTCGGGCGCGTCCAGAATCCCCAGCAGCCGGAACAATCGCCGCGCGGCCGCGCCGATGTTGTCGTACGTCATCGAGATGCTGGCCCGGATCCCCAGCGTCCCGTGGCTCAGCTCGTCGAGACGGCGCGACTCGTCGGCCAGCCGTCCGGCGAGCTGCCGCAACGTCCAGTGCGGGCGGGCCGACAGCCGGGCGCCGGCGATCCGCAGAGCCAGCGGCAGCCGGCCACACAGCTCGGCCAGCTCGGCGGCGGCACCGGCCTCGGCCCGCACCCGCCCGTCCCCGGCGATCCGGGACAGCAGGGTCACCGAGTGCCCGCGGTCGAGCACACCCAGGTCGACGTGCACGGCTCCGGGCAGCCCGCCGAGCCGGCCCCGGCTCGTGACGACGACCGCCGTCCGCGGGTCACCGGGCAGCAGCGGCAGCACCTGGCTCTCGTCACCGGCGTTGTCGAGCAGCACCAGCATCCGGCGCCCGGCCAGCAGATCCCGGTACCGTTCGGCCCGCTCGTCCAGACCCTCCGGCATCAATCCGCCCGGAACCCCGAGGGCACGCAGGAAACGTTCCAGGACCTTCTCCGGCCCCGCCGCATGGCTGTCGTGTCCGCGCAGGTCCGCGAAGAGCTGCCCGTCCGGGTAGTCGTCGGCGAGCCGGTGCGCGACGTGCACACCGAGCGCGGTCTTGCCGATGCCGGACGTTCCGGCGATCACGACGATCGGCACCGCCCGCCGTTCCCGGGCTCCGCCGAGCCTGGTCATGATGTCCGCGGACTGCTCGGCCCGGCCGGTGAAGTCCGCGATGTCGGTGGGCAGCATCCGAGGAACCGCCCCGGTCGCCGCCGCGGTGTCTGCGGAGACCGGCCGGTCGCTTCCGGACGTCAGGATGGCGTGCTCCAGCCGCTGCAGCCACTCGCCGGGTTCCAGACCCAGTTCGTCGATCAGGGTGCGCCGGGCGGCCCGGTAGGAGTCCAGGGCCTCCGCCTGTCGTCCGGACCGGTGCAGCGCCAGCATCAGCTGCCCGCGCAGTCGCTCCCGCAGGGGGTGGGCGACGACCAGCCCGGTCAGTTCGGCGACGACGGCCCGATGCCGGCCGAGGTCCAGTTCGAGGTCGACGCAGTCCTCGACCGCGGTCAGCCACTGCTCGGTGAGGCCACCGGCGGCGGCCCGCAGCAACGAACTGTCGATTCCCTCCAGAGCCGGGCCGCGCCAGAGGCCGAGCGCCTCCCGGTACCTGGCCACCGCGTCGTCCCGGCGGCCCTGGGCGGCGGCCGTCCGGGCGTCGCCGAGCAGCAGTTCGTAATCTTTCAGGTCCACGTCGTCACCGGCCGGTTCGAGTAGATAGCCCGGGTCACGGGTGATGATCCGGCCGTCCGCCCCGAGTGACCGGCGAAGCGCCGACACGCAGATCTGCACCTGGGAACGGGCGGAGGCCGGTGGGTGCTCGCCGTAGACGGCGGTCACCAGACGGTTCACCGGGACGACCCGGCCCGCCTCCATCACCAGGCAGGCGAGCACGATCTGACGGCGGTGGCCGCCGAGATCGAGGTGCTGCCCGCCGATCAGGACTTCGAACGGGCCGAGTACGCGGTACTCGACCCGAGCGTGCTCCGACAATGCTCCATCCCCCGTGTCTCCGTCACGAGGCTACGAGAGCGGACGCGGAGCCGCCATGGTCAGCCGCCGGCATCCTCCAGAATCGGCCCCGCTGCCGCGGCGGGCACAACAGCGGACCGCCTGGTCGCGGCCCGATGACGCAACGGGATGACCGTACCGGCGATCATCATGGCGGCGCCCAGGGCGGAGAAGGCCAGTGCGACCGGGATCCGCCAGGGGTCGTCCACATACAGGGCTGCGAACCAGAGCCGCTCGGTGTCGCCGTTGGCGATCATCACGAGCGGGACCAGACCCTGCGGGAACAGCGGGATCCAGCAGAGGGTCCAGAGCAGAGTCACCAATTGGGAGGTGCGTTTCGGCAGCTCCGCGGCCGAGGACCGGACGACCCGCGTCCGGGTCTGCCCGCCGCGCATGGTGGCGAGCATCTCCGGGCCGGTGTCACGCAGCCGTGTCGCCGCCCGCCGTCCACCCCAGACGGTCAGCCCGACTCCGGTGCCCAGGCCGACAGCCACCGCCGCCCAGGTGACGACGGGCAGACCGGAACGCGTGCCCGCCCAGGCGACCGCGGCGGCCGGGACCGCGCTGAGACAGACCAGCAGCAGGGCCCCGATGACCTGCCCGAACGAGGGCCCGGCCTCCAGCGGGTTGCCGCTGCGCCGGTGCGGTTCGGCGACCGGGACCAGGGCGTACACCGACAACAGCACGATCAGGCCGGCGCCGCCGCCCAGGGTCGCGGCGAGCAGGGCCAGGACCCACGGCCAGGTCCCGGCGTCACCACCGACGGCCGTGCCGGCGACGGTGAGCGCCACGGTCAGCGGCGCGACCTGGATCAGCCAGGCCAGCTGACGGCCCCGGATCTCGGCCCGCTCCCGGCCCGGCGCGGTCAGGGCCAGCCACAGCGCCGTGCCGTCCAGTCCGAACAGGTTGGCCGAGGTGGCGGCGGCCATCACCGCGACGATCACACCGGTCCACGGCAGCATGCCGCGCCAGTCGGCGATCAGCGGGACCGCGGTGTAGAGCACCCCGAAGAAGACCGAGTAGTAGAACAGGTGGGTCCGCATCAGGTCCCGGGACCAGGTGCGCAACTCCTTGGCGGCGACCACTCCGGTCGTACCCAGCTGGGAGATCCCCTCCAGGAGCGAACCCGGTCGCCCGCCGCCCCGCGGCGCCCACCGCACCGGCCGGGTGGTGGTGCGCAGGACCAGCAGCCGCGCCCAGAGAGCCAGGGCACCGCCGATCAGCACGACCGAACCGCCCAGCGTGAGCACGACCAGGACCCAGTCACCGTCACCGGCGGCTCGCACCGCGGTCAGACCCCAGGACGACGGCAGCCAGCGCAGCACCTCGGTATATGCGGCCGGGAACCCGAGGGTGAACAGGTCGGACTCGACGGCTACCCAGATCAGCACCCACGCCTGGTTCAGCAGCACCGCCAGCGAGGCGTTGGCCAGGGCGGAGAGCACCGCACCGAGCCGCGACCGGACGGCGAACGCGAGCAGCGCCACGACCAGGCGGGACAGGACCACGACCAGGATCAGCTGGAGTACGACAGCGGGTACCGAGACCAGCACGGCGGACACCGTGGAGCCACCCACCGGCACGGAGCTACTCGCGTGGACGGTCAGCGAGGTGAACGCGATCAGGCTGACCACCGGCGCGATACCGGCGAACCCGGCGACGAGCAGCCCGAACGCCAGGCGCAGAGGCGGCAGCGGCAGGAGGGCGAACTGTTCCGGGCGCAGGCCGTCGTCCCCGCCGCCGGTGTAGACCGGGCCGAGGATCCAGCCCAGCATCCGGCAGGCCAGCAGCAGCGCGAACAGATCGGTACGGACCGCCTCCGGCACGAGACCGGTGCCGGCCAGCACGATGGTGGCGACGGCCAGCAGCAGCCCGGACGATCCGCCGACGATCATGTTGGCGGCGCGGGCGCCGGTGAGCGAGTTGGCCAGCACCCGCAGGCGCATGGTGATCAGGACGCCAGCCACGACGGCGCCCTCCGCCCGGTGACACCGGCGCCGACCAGCTCGACAAAACGGTCCTCCAGGCTGTCGCCGGCCCGGACTTCGGCGATGGTGCCGGCCGCCACCACCCGGCCCGCGGCGATCACCGCGACACGGTCACAGAGCTGTTCGACCAGGGCCATCACGTGACTGGACAGGACCACCGAGCCGCCGCCGTCCACGAACGCGCGCAGCATGCCCCGGATGGTCAGCGCGGACACCGGGTCGACGGCCTCGAACGGCTCGTCCAGCACGAGCAGTCGCGGGCCGTGCAGCAGGGCGGTGGCCAGCCCGATCTTCTTGCGCATGCCCGTCGAGTAGTCGTTGACCAGGGTGCGTTCGGCATCGAGCAGGTCGAGGAGGTCGAGCAGTTCCTCGGCACGGGCGGCCGCGGTGTCCCGGCTCAGGCCGCGCAGCCGGGCCAGGTGGACCAGCAGCTCCCGGCCGGTGAGCCGCTCGGGCAGCGCCAGGCCGTCGGGCAGCACGCCGACCCGGGACCGGGCGCCGACCGGGTCGGCCCAGACGTCGGCGCCGAAGATCCGGGCGTGCCCGGCGTCGGGGCGCAGCAGCCCGACCGCCATGGACAGGGAGGTGGTCTTGCCCGCGCCGTTGGGGCCGACCAGTCCGTAGAAGGAGCCGGCCGGAACGGCGAGGGTCACGTCGTGCACGGCGGTCTTCGCACCGAATCGCTTGACGAGTCCGATCAGTTCCAGCGCGGGCGGCGGGTGGTCCGATGTGGGCAACGGCCGGCTCCATCCGGGAGGGGTTCGGGAACCGAGCGTAAGTCCTGGCCCCACCCCTGCCGCCACCCCAGAAGATCGCTGGGGGTGATCGCTTCGAGGCGCTAATCTTGCCCCGTGCCACGATCATCATTGACCGCCGTTGTCCGCCCGGCCGCCGCGGCTGATGTGAGCAGCATCGCCACGATCTGTTCCACGGCCTACCGCGACGCCTACCGGGAGCTGCTGCCGCCGGGCTACATCGATCGCAGTGTCACCGCGTTCTACAACGAGGACCGAGTCGCCGCGGAGATCACGGCGGTGCCACCGGAGTGGTTCGGCTACCAGGTCGTCGAGCGGGACGGCCGGGTCCTCGGCGCGGCGGGCGGCGGGATGACCGGCCGGATCTCCGGTGAGCTGTCCCTGGTCTACCTGGAAGCCGCCGAGCGCGGCCGCGGCCTGGGCACGATGCTGCTGGACCGGGTCACCGACCAGATCCGGCGGGCCGGCGGGACCGAGGTGTGGGTGTCGGTCTTCCTCGGCGACCAGCCCGGCATCGGCTTCTACCGGGCCCGCGGCTTCGAGCCGGTGGAGACGGTCCGGGCCGCACTGTCCCGGGTGGATGATCACATCCGTAGCCTGCGGATGCGCTGTTCCCTCTAGGGGCGGCGCCGGGCCGCCCCCAGCGGGTGGCTCAGCCGGCGAGCGCGGTGCGGTAGGCCGCCGAGCCGATCAGCTCGAGCGACACCTGCAGGCGTTCCAGGCTGATGTTCTTCGCGATGGTGTCCTCGGGGCTGTGGTACGGCGGCTCCAGCAGGGCCGGGGACTCCTCGCCGCGCCAGGAGAAGTTCGCCGACGCGATCCCCACCTCCTGGAAGGACTGGTGGTCGCTGGAGCCGCGCAGGGTGACCGGCGAGGTCCGGGGCGCGTACCCGAGCCGGTCGGCGGCGGCCGCCACCTCGTCGGTGGCCCGGTTGGCCAGTCCGGTGTAGGAGAGCAGCCAGTACCGGGTGGCCGGATCCCAGCTGGTGGCGACCATGTCGTTCTGGAAGACGGCGAGGATCCGGTCGCGTTCGGCCTGCGGCAGCTGGGCCACGTAGTAGCGGGAGCCGATCAGGCCCTGCTCCTCCGAGCCCCAGAGGGCGAACCGCAGCGTCGCCGCGGTCGGCAGCTTCCGCAGCACCCGGGCGATCTCCAGGGTGAGGACGGTGCCGGAGCCGTCGTCGTTGGCGCCGGGCGCCCCGATGACCGTGTCGTAGTGCGCGCTGACCATCACGACCGGGCCCGCCGTCTCCCGGCGGCGGCGCTCGGCGAGGACGTTGTGCGAGGTCAGGCCCCGGTGCGCGGTGGTGGAGACGGTCAGCTTGAGGCGACCGCCGGCGAGCAGGGCGCGCAGCCGCTGCTTCTGCGCCTGGGCGACGCCGACGACCGGGATGGCGACCGGGGACCCGGCGAACCCGGGCAGCTGCGGGCTGAACGCCGAGGCCCGGCGGGGCTCGACCAGGTCCACCGGCAGGAAGACGACGGCCGCCGCGCCCCGGGCCACCGCGGTGGCGACCTGGGTCTCCCGGGTGGCGGCGGCGTAGTCGATCAGCAGGATCCGGCCGGTCACGTCCTCCGGGTAGTCGGCGCTGCCACCGGCGCCCGCGTCCAGCACGTCGCCGCGGACCTTGACGTCCAGAGCCGCGTGCGGGGAGGCGCCGACCTGCCAGTTCAGGTCGGCGGGCAGGCCACGCGGCGACTCCAGCCGGGCGAGGAACTTGTCGGCCACCGGGAACGGCTGCAGGGTCACGTCGTACCCGAGCCGGTCGAGCACCCCGGAGACGTAGTCGGCGGCCCGCTTCTCCGAGCGGGTGCCGCCGATCCGGGGCCCGATGCCCTGGGCGAGCACCTTCAGGTCCGTCAGGGCGCGCTCGGCCGACACCTTCGTCGCGACCAGCCTGTCGCTATCGGTCAGCGTGGGTGGGCGGACCGCCCCGGGACGCTGGTCCCCGACGGCCCACGCGGGCGCGGGCAACGCGACGCCGGCCGCGCCGCCGAGCGCGATGGTGAGCATCCGGCGGCGGGACAGTGCGGACTTCTCGGCAGCGGTATCCAAGTTTCCCCCTCGCTGAAGGGATCGCCGATCCCGGCCGGAATGACGATCCACGTAAGGGAAAGACTATTGTCGATATAGGCATGGGGCAATGAGTTACGGCCGTTACGATCTCGTGATCAGGATCGCAGAACCGGTGGCCCCGGCCCCGCATCGCATCACATGACGACCGATGATGATGCAAAAACGGGGAACCACCATGAACAAGACAATGCTCGCCGGACTGCTCGCCCTGACCACCCTGACGATGACCGGATGCGGTCAGGGCCCGCAACGGCTGGACGGCGCGGCCGCACCGCACGGCGTCACGGCCGCCTCCTCCCCCACGTCCCCCACCCCGGCGCCACCGTCGCCGTCGGCCTCGGCCACCCCGTCGGCGACACCGTCGAAATCGGTCACGGCGCCCGCGACCCGGCGTACCACCGAACCGGTTTTCCTGGGCCCGGACGGCTACGGCACGCTCAAGTTCGGCATGACCCGCGCCGAGGCCGAGGCGACCGGGCTGATCAAGGGGTACCGGACCGTCGACCTCGGCACCACGAAATGCGGCCGGGCCACCCTGAAGGCCACCGGCGGCCAGCTGTACTTCGCGGCGGACCAGGGCCTGATCACCATGTTCGCCGCGGGCGGCACCCGGACCCCGGAGGGCATCCGGGTGGGCAGCACCGCGAAGGCGGTCCTGACGGCCTACCCGGACGCCGAACTCGTCTACGGCACCGACCCGGCGAACGACAAGCTCACCGTCGACCTGCCGGGTGTCGCGAGGTATCACCTGGACACCCGGGACGGCAAGGTCATCCACCTGAGCCTGTCCATGGACAACATCTTCACCGGCTCGGGCTGCCTGGAGTGACACCACCCGTTCGTAGGAACCACCACCGGCGGGCACGACGGTCCAGCTGCGGGGGAACGGCAGTCGCTCGATAGAGGTGTTGACCCCATGTTGGCCTCCGTCGATTCTGTGCCGCGTCGTGGACGCCGGACGGAGGAGGACGGATGGCCCGCAGCCGGGGCTCGATCCGGGGCCGGATGATCCGCATGCTGGCGCTTCCGGTCGTGGCCATGGTGCTGTTGCTGGCCGCCGTGGTGGCCGGCGAGTACTCCACGTACCGGCTCGCCACCCGCACCGACCACGCGATCACCCTCGACCTGGCCGTGCAGGCGCTGGTCCGGGAGGTGCAGACGGAACGCGGCGTCACCCTGGGCATGCTGGCCGGCAACACCGGCCTCGGCGCCGAGGTGCCGGCCGCCCGGCAGCGCGCCGACCTGCAGCGGGGCGCCCTGCAACGGCTGGTGGACGAGCGCGGCGACCTGGACGGGCAGGTCACCGAGGCGCTCGGCCGGGCCGGGGCGCTGGCCGGGATCCGCGAGGAGGTGGACGTCGGCGGCGCCGACCGGGCCGACGTCTTCGAGGACTACAACGAGGTGGTCGCCGACCTGGGCGAGGTCTACTTCGCCCTGGACAACGCGAGCGACGCCACGATGCGGCTCGGCACCGAGTCGCTGGCCATGCTGAACCTGGCCACCGAGGCGACCGCCCGGCAGCGGGCGTTCCTCAGCGGCGTCTTCTCCGCCGGTGGTTTCGCCGAGGGCGAGTTCCTGCGGTTCGTGCAGCTGCGGGCCGAGCGGGACGCGGCGATCGACGAGTTCGAGGAGTACGCCACCCCGGAGGTGCTGGCCGCGAAGGACCGGCTGTTCACCACCGCGGACGCCCAGCGCGCCGACCAGATGCAGGACCGGGCGCTGCGATCCGGCGACGGGCAGGCGATCCGGGCCGACCCGCAGCTGTGGTGGACCACCACCGGGCCGGTGCTGGACGACCTGGCCCAGCTGGCCCGGGTCATCGGCGACGCGATGCGGGACCGGGCCGCCACCCTGCTGGCCGAGGCGAACCTGCGGCTGGCCGGGCTCGGCGCGGTGATCCTGCTGTGCGCCGGGATCGCGGTCTACCTGGGTACGATCGCCGCCCGGTCGATCGCGAACCCGCTGGCCGGGCTGGCCGCCGAGGCGAACCGGCTGGCCGGTCAGCGGCTGCCGGAGGCGGTGCGCCGGGCCGCCGACGGGCAGGCCGCCGAACCCCCCGACCCGGTCCGCGTCGGCGATCACGCCAGCACCGAGATGCAGCTGGTGGCGGACGCCTTCGACCGCGTTCAGGGCACCGCGTACGCGCTCGCCACCGAGCAGGCCGGACTGCGCCGGGCGGCCGCCGAGTCGCTGGCCAACCTGGGCCGCCGCAACCAGAACCTGCTGCGCCGCCAGCTCGGTTTCATCACCCGCCTGGAGCAGGAGGAGTCCGATCCGGCCGGGCTGGCGAACCTGTTCGAGCTGGACCACCTGGCCACCCGGATGCGGCGCAACGCGGAGAGCCTGCTGGTGCTGGTCGGCGCGGCCAGTCCCCGGCAGTGGTCGAAGCCGGTGCCGATGTCCGACGTGGTCCGGGCGGCGGTGTCCGAGGTCGAGGAGTACCGGCGGGTGTCGCTGCGCCGGCTGGACGAGACGCTGGTCTCCGGGGCCGTGGTCAGCGGGCTGGCGCACATGCTCGCCGAACTGATCGAGAACGGTCTGGCGTTCTCCCCGCCGGACCTGGACGTGGAGATCCACGGGCGCCGGGTCGAGGACGGCTATCTGGTCGCGGTCTGCGATCAGGGGGTCGGCATGGGCAGCGGGGAGCTGGACCGGGCCAATCACCTGCTGCGGGGTGAGGGCGACTTCATCACCGCTCCGGCCCGATATCTGGGGCACTACGTGGTGGGGCGGCTCGCCGCCGACATGGACGTCCAGGTCGAGCTGGGCCGGTCGGCGGTGACCGGGGTGACCGCCCGGGTCACGGTGCCCGCGACGCTGCTGTCCGAGCCGGTGCCGCTGCCGGTGCTCGAACCGGAGCAGATGAAGGCGCCGGGGCCGCGCCCACTGTCCGCCGAGATCGACTACGTGATCGTGGACAAGTCCCTGCCCGAGACCACGTCCCCGCCGGAGCCCGGACACACCGTCAACGGCCTGCGCAAACGGGTGCCCCGGGCGCGCCGGTCCGAGTCCGCCCCGCGCCCGCTGCCCGAACCGCCGGCGGCGGCCGAACCCGAGACGGTCCGCACCCGGCTCACCGCCCTGCGCCAGGGCATCCAGCGCGGAGCCGGCCAGGCCCGGCACGCCGTCCCCGAGGAGATCTCGTGAGCGTCGAGGCGCCCACCGCCGACCGGCACCAGCTCGACTGGCTGCTGGGCAACTTCGTGCATCAGACCGACGGGGTACGCGATGCCGTGGCGGTCTCCTCCGACGGGCTGCTGATCGCCGCGTCGGAGGGGCTGGACCGGGCCGAGGCGGATCAGCTCGGCGCGATCGTCTCCAGCATGGCGAGCCTGGCCCGCAGCGCGTCCCGCCGGTACGACTTCGCCGGCCTCAAACTCGTGATGGCCGAGATGCACCGGGGTTTCCTGGTGATCTCGGTGATCCCGGGCGGCAGCTGCCTGGGCGTGGTGGCCGCCGGCGACAGCGACCCGGGGCTGGTCGGCTACGAGATCTCGATGCTCGCCGAGCGCTTCGGCGACCTGCTGACTCCGGCCCGGATCGCCGAGTCCCGGCAACGGCTGCCGCGATGACCGAGACGGTCGAGGCGCCCTCCCCGACGGCCGTGAAGATCGTGATCAGTGGCGGGTTCGGGGTCGGCAAGACCACGTTCGTCGGCGCGATCTCGGAGATCGAACCGCTGGTGACCGAGGCCGAGATGACCGAGAAGTCGATCGGGGTGGACGACACCACCGCGGTCACCGCGAAGACCACCACCACCGTCGCGCTCGACTTCGGGCGGATCACCCTGGACGAGACGCTGCTGCTCTACCTGTTCGGGACGCCGGGGCAGGACCGGTTCGCGTTCCTCTGGGACGACCTGGTGGACGGGGCGCTGGGTGCGATCGTGCTGGTCGACACCCGGCGGATCGAGGACTGCTTCCCGGCCATCGACTACTTCGAGGAGCAGGACATCCCGTTCATCATCGGGGTGAACGCGTTCGAGGGGGCGCGCCGTTTCGATCAGGCGGAGATCCGCGACGCGCTGGGTCTGGCCGAGACCCTGCCGTTGCTGGAGTGTGACGCCCGGCGCCGTGAGTCGGTGAAGGCGGTCCTGGTGGCGCTCACCGAGCGTGTGCTGGCCCGGCGTCGCTCTTCGTGAGGAGACTCCTCGTGAGGAGACCGTCCTGTTCGACGTACACCTCGCCGGTCTCCTCGCAGGTCCAGGTCTTGCCGTCCGCGCTGACCAGGGGGCGGCCGGCCCGGCCCACCCAGCCGACCCGGCGGGCCGGCACCCCGACCATCAGGGCGTGGTCCGGGACGTCCTTGGTGACGACCGCGCCGGCGGCGACCAGTGCCCACTGCCCGACGGTGACCGGCGCGACGCAGACCGCGCGGGCGCCGATCGCCGCGCCCGTGCCGATCGTGACGCCGACGGCGGTCCAGTCGTCACCGGACTTGAGCCGCCCGGCCGGGGTGACGGCCCGCGGGTACTCGTCGTTGGTGAGCACCGCGGCCGGGCCGATGAACACCCCGTCGGCGAGCCTGGCCGGCTCGTACACCAGTGCGTGGTTCTGCAGTTTGCAGTTGTCGCCGAGGACCACGCCGGGGCCGATGTAGGCGCCCCGCCCGACCGTGCAGTCCCGGCCGAGCACGGCGCCCTCACGGACCTGGGCGAGGTGCCAGATCCGGGTGCCGTCGCCGAGCACTGCTTTCGGATCGACGTCCGCGGTGGGGGCGATCATGCGGGACCTCCAGAGGGCACGAAGTGAGGGCCGGAGAAAGGCCACAGGGTAATAGGCGGAGACGGCAATCGATGTCGGCTACCTGACCCGCACCGTCCATTCTGGCCGTTGGTGTGCCCCGCGGCTGACCGTCAGGGGCGGCCCGGTTGACCGAAGGTATCGGCATACCCCCCGGCAGAGTCCGAAATCCTGTCATCGTCTGGCGTCCGCCCACAGAGGATCGATAACTTTCCCGACGGACCGCGTCCGATGTCCGATGTCCATGTCCGGGCGCACCCCTACGAAAAGGATCTCCGTGAATCCTCCGATCGGCGTGGCCGTCGTGGGGGCCGGTTACTGGGGCCCCAATCTGGTCCGCAACTTCCAGGGCAGTCAGGCCTTCCACCTGCGCTGGCTCTGCGATCTCGACGTCGAGCGGGCCCAGCGGGTGCTCGGCGGTTACTCCACCGTCCAGGTCTCGGCCGACCTCGACGAGGTGCTCGCCGACCCGTCCGTGGACGCGGTCGCGATCGCCACCCCGGCCGGCACCCATCTACCGGTGGCGATGGCCGCGCTGGCGGCCGGCAAGCACGTGCTGGTCGAGAAGCCACTCGCGGCCACCTACGAGGAGGGCCTGCGGCTGGTCGAGGAGGCGGACCGGCGCGGGCTCACCCTGATGTGCGACCACACCTACTGCTACACCCCGGCGGTGCTCCGGGTCCGCGATCTGCTCGCCGCCGGCGAGCTGGGCGAGCTGCACTTCCTGGATTCGGTACGCATCAACCTGGGTCTCGTCCAGCGCGACATCGACGTGATCTGGGACCTGGCGCCGCACGACCTGTCGATCCTCGACTTCGTGCTGCCGGCGGAGGTCCGGCCGATCGCGGTGGCCGCACACGGCGCCGACGGGATCGGGGCCGGCCGGGCCTGCGTCGCCTACCTGACGCTGCAGCTGTCGAACGGGGCGATCGCGCACATCCACGTGAACTGGCTGTCCCCGGTGAAGGTGCGCACGGCGATCTTCGGCGGTTCGAAACGCACCCTGGTCTGGGACGACCTGAACCCGAGCCAGCGGCTGTCGCTCTACGACCGCGGGGTCGACGTGTCGTCGCCGGACGAGCTGGGTGACGAGCAGCGCCGGGACATCCTGGTGTCGTACCGCTCCGGCGACATGGTCGCGCCCGCCCTGACCGAGCGGGAGGCGCTGCGCACCATGGTCGACGAGTACGCGCGGGCCATCACCACGAAGACTCCCGCCCTGACCGACGGCCGGTCCGGGCTGCGGGTGCTGGAGATCCTCCAGGCGGCGTCGCGCAGCCTGGCCGAGGGCGGAATCATGATCAAGCTGGACGAAGGGCACATGGCGTGACTGGGGTAGAGATCGAGGGCGCGCGTGTTCTCGTCACCGGCGGCGCGGGCACGATCGGCTCGCACGTCGTCGACGAACTGGTGCGCGGGGGCGCGTCGGAGATCGTCGTGCTGGACAACTTCGTCCGGGGGCGGCGGGAGAACCTTTCCACCCATGCGTCGGTACGCCTGGTCGAAGGCGACATCCGGGACGTCCCGCTCGTCAAACAGCTGACCGCGGGGAAGGATCTCGTCTTCCACCTGGCGGCGATCCGGATCACCCAGTGCGCC
This sequence comes from Actinoplanes couchii, assembly GCF_016862075.1. GTDB lineage: Bacteria > Actinomycetota > Actinomycetes > Mycobacteriales > Micromonosporaceae > Actinoplanes > Actinoplanes couchii. The sequence continues at coordinate 63,144 of NZ_BOMG01000039.1, forward strand.
GAGGAGCCCCGGCTGGCCAACGAGGTGCTGGTCGACGGCACGTTCAACGTGATCGAGGCGGCGGCCGAGGCGGGTGTGCGCAAACTGATCGCGTCGTCGTCGGCTTCCGTTTACGGGCTGGCCGAGCACTTCCCGACGGACGAGCGGCACCACCCGTACAACAACGACACGTTCTACGGCGCGGCCAAGGCGTTCAACGAGGCGACGCTGCGCAGTTTCAAGGCGATGAAGGACCTCGACTACGTCGCGCTGCGTTACTTCAACGTGTACGGGCCCCGGATGGACATCCACGGCCTCTACACCGAGGTGCTGATCCGCTGGATGGAGCGGATCGAGGCCGGCGAGCCGCCGCTGATCCTCGGCGACGGCCTGGCGACGATGGACTTCGTGCACGTGGCCGACATCGCCCGGGCCAACATCCTGGCCGCCCGCGCCGACGTCACCGACGACGTGTTCAACATCGCCAGCCACACCGAGACCAGCCTGGTCGACCTGGCCGCCGCCCTCAGCGCGGTGATGAAGTCGGACCTGGCGCCGGTGCACGGCCCGGCCCGCGCGGTCAACGGCGTCACCCGGCGGCTGGCCGACATCTCGCGCGCCGAGCAGAAGCTCGGCTGGAAACCGGAACTCACCCTGGAACAGGGTCTGGAAGGCCTCGTCGACTGGTGGCGGGCGTCGCAGTGATCCCGGTGATGATCCCCGACCTCGGGGAAGAGGAAGCGCAGGCGGCGGCGGAGGCGATCCGGTCCGGCTGGGTCGCGCAGGGTCCGCGGGTGGCCCGGTTCGAGACCGAGTTCGCGGCCGCGGTCGGCGCCGGGCACGGTGTCGCGGTCAGCTCCTGCACCACCGGGCTGCACCTGGCGCTGGTGCTGCTCGGCATCGGTCCCGGTGACGAGGTGATCGTGCCGTCGCTGTCGTTCATCGCCACCGCCAACGCGGTCCGCTACGTCGGCGCCACCCCGGTCTTCGCCGACGTGGAACTGGCCACCGGGAACCTGAGCGTGGAGACGATCGACGCGGTGCGGACGTTGCGCACCCGGGCGATCATCGCGGTGCACCAGGGCGGGGTGCCGTTCGACACGGTGGCGCTGCGCAAGGCCGCGGACGACTGGAGTGTGGCCCTGGTCGAGGACGCCGCGTGTGCCGCCGGGTCGACCGCCTACGGGCTGCCGGTGGGCGCCGGGGCGGGGGTGGCGGCCTGGTCGTTCCATCCGCGGAAGCTGATCACCACGGGTGAGGGCGGGATGGTGACCGTCTCGTCGGCTGACGACGCCGCCCGGCTGAAGCGGCTGCGGGAGCACGGGATGAACGTGTCCGCTGCTGATCGGCACCAATCGACCCAGCCGGTGCTGGAGGCCTATCTGGAGACGGCTTTCAACTACCGGATGACCGACATCCAGGCGGCGGTGGGGTTGGTTCAGTTGGGCAAATTGTCCAACTTGGTAAAGCAGCGGCGCGCGCTCGCCGCACGCTACCAGCGCGAAATGTCGGATATAAACGGACTTACCCCCGTGACCGATCCCGCCTACGGGCAGACCAACTACCAGTCCTTCTGGGTGCTGCTGAACGGCCTGGACCGCGACGAGGTCCTCGCTGAGCTCGCGCAACGTGGGGTATCGGCACGTCGCGGAATCATGGCCGCGCACCTGGAACCGGCATACAGAGACGTCACCCCCGGCCCGCTGCCGGTGACCGAGCGGATCACCCGGGACTCGATCATCCTGCCCCTGCACCACAGGCTGACCGAAACCGACCAGGACCACATCATCGGCGTGCTGCGCGAGCTGGCCACCCGGTGAAAGACCTGGTCATCGTCGGAGCCGGTGGATTCGCCCGGGAGACCGCCGCCGCCGCGGCCGCGTCCTGGCGGGTCCTCGGCTTCGTCGACGACGACCCGGCGCTGATCGGGACCCAGCGTTCGGGTACGCCGATCCTCGGGCCGGTCGACGGTGTTCGCGAGATGGACGCCGCGGTGGTGGTGTGCGTGGGCAATCCGCGCGATTACCACGCGCGGCGCCGGATCGTCGAGCGCCTCGGCCTGCCCGTGGAGAGGTACGCCACCGTCGTGCACCCGTCGGTGTCGGTCGGCGCGGGCAGCAGTGTCGGCGCCGGTTCGGTGCTGCTGGCCGGCACGGTGCTGACCGCCGACGTGACGGTGGGCGGGCACGTGGCGGTCATGCCGCACGTGGTGCTCACCCACGACGACCTGGTCAGCCCGTACGCCACCATCGCCTCCGGGGTTCGCCTGGGCGGTGCGGCGGTGCTGTCCGAGGGCGCCTATATCGGGGCCGGCGCGCTGGTCCGCGAGGGCGTGACGGTGGGCGCCTGGTCGCTGGTGGGGATGGGTTCGGTGGTGCTGCGCGACGTACCCGCGAATCAGGTCTGGGCCGGCAGTCCCGCCCGCTATCTACGTGAGACAGAGGAGCCGAAGTCATGAGCCGCATCCCCCTCGTCGATCTGGCCGCCGCGCACGCGGAGGTGGCCGAGGAGGTCGAGGCCGGGTTCAAGCGTGTCATCGCCGACACGGCGTTCATCGGTGGTGCCGAGGTGGCCGCGTTCGAGCGGGAGTACGCGGCCTTCGCCGGCCTGCCGCACTGTGTCGGCGTGGCGAACGGCACCGACGCCCTGGAGCTGGCGTTCAAGGCGGTCGGGGTGGGCCCGGGGTCGGAGGTGATCCTGCCGGCGAACACGTTCATCGCCACCGCCGAGGCGGTCGCCCGGACCGGCGCGGACGTGGTGCTGGTGGACTGCGACCCGGACACCTACCTGATCGACACGGACGCCGCGCTGGCCGCGGTCACCCCGCGGACCAGGGCGATCGCGCCGGTCCACCTCTACGGCCAGCTGGCCCCGGTGGAGCTGCTGCGGGCCGGCACCGACGTGACGATCGTCGAGGACGCCGCGCAGTCGCAGGGCGCCACCCGGCACGGCCTCGGTTCCGCGGTGGACGGGATCGCGGCGACCAGCTTCTACCCGGGCAAGAACCTGGGCGCGTACGGCGACGCCGGCGCGGTCACCACGTCGTCCGACGAGTGGGCGACCGCGGTCCGGACCTTGGGCAGCCACGGTGGCCTGCGCAAATACCACCACGACGTGGTCGGGGTGAACAGCCGCCTGGACGGTCTGCAGGCGGTCGTGCTGCGGGCCAAGCTGGCCCGGCTGGCGGCCTGGAACGAGCGCCGCCGGGCGGCCGCGGCCCGCTACGACGAACTGCTGAAGGACTTCGACCGGGTGGTACGCCCGGTGGTGCTGGACGGCAACGTGCCGGTCTGGCACATCTACTGCGTCCGGGTGCCGAACCGCGACGACGTGCTGGCGAAGCTGAACGCCGCCGGGGTGGGCGCGGCCGTCCACTACCCGATCCCGGTGCACCGGACCGGCGCGTTCGCGTCGCTGGGCGGCAGCTTCCCGAACGCCGAACGGGTGGCCGGCGAGATCCTGTCCCTGCCGATCTACCCGCAGATCACCCCCGGGCAGCAGGCCCGGGTGGCCGAGGTGCTGAGGACAGCGTGTATGTGACCGTCCGGGACCGGCCGGCCGCGGGGGGATCCGCGGGCGGCCGGGTCGCCACGACCGTGGTGCTGCTCGGTGTGGTCAGCCTGCTGACCGACGTGTCGTCGGAGATGGTGGCCTCGGTGCTGCCGCTCTACCTGACCATGGCGGTCGGTCTCAGTCCGGTCGCGTACGGCTTCCTGGACGGCATGTACCAGGGGGTCAGCGCGTTCCTGCGGATCGCCGGCGGTTATGCCGGGGACCGGGGCGGGCAGCCCAAGTGGGTGGCGGTGCTGGGCTACGGCGCGTCCGCGCTGAGCCGGATCGCGATGCTGTTCGCCACCGGGTTCGCCGCCATCACCGCGGTGGTGACCGCCGACCGGCTCGGCAAAGGGCTGCGCACCGCGCCCCGGGACGCGCTGATCGCCGAGGCGTCCGACCCGAAGACGCTGGGCCGGGCCTTCGGCGTGCACCGCACCCTGGACACCATCGGCGCCGGGATCGGCCCGCTTGTCGCGTTCGCGCTGCTGGCCCTGGTGCCGGGCAGCTACGACTCGATCTGGGTGGTGTCGTTCGCGTTCGCCACCGTCGGTTTCGCGGTGCTGGTGCTGTTCGTGCCGAACCTGCGGACCGCCGCCGGTACCGCGCGGATCGGGCTGCGCCGGGCCTTCCGGGCGGTCGGCGGGCGCCCGCTGCGGCGGCCCCTGATCGCGGCCGGGCTGCTCGGGCTGCTGACCGTCGGCGACGGTTTCCTCTACCTGTCGTTGCAGGAGCGCGACGACTTCGCCGCCGTCTGGTTCCCGCTGCTCTACGTCGGGACGAACATCGCGTACCTGGCCCTGGCCGTGCCGCTGGGCCGGCTCGCCGACCGGGTGGGCCGGGCCCGGGTGCTGGTCGCCGGGCACGGCGCGCTGATCGCGTGTTACCTGCTCGCCGCGCTGCCGTCCGGTGGGATCGGGCTGACCCTGACCGTGCTGATGCTGCTCGGAGTCTTCTACGCGGCCACCGACGGAGTGCTGCCCGCGCTGGTCAGCCGGCTGGTCCCGGCCGAGGCGCGGGGCAGCGGGATCGCGGCGGCGCAGACCGTGGTGGCGCTGAGCCGGTTCGCCTCGTCGGTCACCTTCGGCCTGCTGTGGAGCCTGCACGGGCCGGCCTGGTCGCTGCTGCTGTTCGCCGGGCTGCTGGTGGTGACGGTGCCGGGTGTCGCCTGGCTGCTGCGCCGCGCCGACCGGGCGGAGGCGGTGGCGTGACCGCCCGCAACCGGATCGCCGGGCTGCTCGCGGTGCTGCTCGCGGCGGTGATCGGCGCGGCCGGTTACGTCTGGAAGGTGCACCGGGACCAGGCCACCACGCTGGCCGCGGCGTCGGCCGTCGCGCAGGGCGGTGACCTGGCGTCGCTACGGGCCCGGCCGCATCTGGTGTTCCGCAGCACCGCGCTGGGCGAGGGGTACGGGCGGGTGGCCGTGGTGCCGTTGAGCGATCCGGGCGGGCCGCGGGCGATCACCCCGGTGAGCTGCGAGCGGGTCCACGCGACCGGCGCCGGAGCGGTCTGCCTGGCCGCCGAGCGGGGCATCGTGACCACCTACCGGGGACGGCTGCTGGACACCTCGTGGCAGCCGGTGCGGGATCTGCCGCTGACCGGGCTGCCGTCCCGGGCGCGGATGTCCCGGGACGGTTCGCTGGTGGCGACCACGACGTTCGTGTTCGGGGACTCATATGCCAATCCTGGGCAGTTCTCCACGCGCACCGTGGTCACCCGTACCGACGGTGTGGTGGTCGGTGACATCGAGAAGTTCACGCTGACGGTGAACGGCAGGGTGGTCACCGCCGCGGACAAGAACCTGTGGGGCGTGACGTTCCTCGACGACGACACGTTCTACGCGACCGCCGCCTCGGGCGGGCGGACCTGGCTGGTGAAGGGCAGTCTCACCGCGCGGACCGCGACGTCGGTCCGTGGTGACGTGGAGTGCCCGTCGCTGTCGCCGGACCGGACCCGGGTGGCGTTCAAGAAACACGGTGACCTCCCGGCGGGCAAGTGGCGGCTGGCCGTCCTGGACCTGACGACCGGGGTGGAGACCGAGCTGGCCGAGACACGCAGCGTGGACGACCAGGCCGAGTGGCTGGACGACGACACCGTCGTCTACGGGCTGTCCCGCCAGGACTCCGGCTCCGCGTCGAGTGACGTGTGGCAGGTCCCGGCGGACGGCACCGGTGAGCCCGAGGTGCTGGTCGGCGACGCGTGGTCGCCGGCGGTGGTCTTGTGATCCACGTTCGAGAGGTAGGTGTCCGAACACATGTTGTGGAAATCCTTGTTCGCGGGCTCGGCCGCCGCGATCCTCGTCACCGCCTCCCTGGTCGGCGGCTCGACGCCGGCCGAAGCGGCCTGTACCAGCAATCCGATCGTCTGTGAGAACGCCAAGACCGGCAACCCCTCCACCGAGTGGGACATCGACGGCGCCGGTGACTACACCATTCAGGGTTTCGCGACCGATATCAGTGTGAACGTGGGCCAGCGGATCGACTTCAAGATCGATACCGTGGCCACCGCGTACACCATCAAGATCTACCGGCTCGGTTACTACGACGGCGCCGGCGCCCGTTTCATCACCGACGTCCCGCTCTCGGTGCCGCTGCCGCAGAGCCAGCCGGAGAACTGCGTCGCCGACGAGGACCTCCAGCTGCTCGACTGCGGCGGATGGCACGTGTCGGCGGGCTGGACCGTCCCGGCCGACCAGGTGTCCGGGGTCTACGTGGCCCGGCTCAAACGCACCGACATCACCACCTCCGAGGCCAGCCACATCACCTTCGTGGTACGAAACGACAGCAGCACCTCGGACCTGTACTTCAAGACGTCCGACGCGACCTGGCAGGCGTACAACCTGTTCGGAGGCGCCGACTTCTACGACGCCCCGGTCAACGGCCGGGCCCTGAAGATCAGCTACAACCGCCCGTTCGCGACCCGGGGCTCGGCCGACGGCCGGGACTTCCTGTTCAGCAACGAGTACCCGATGCTGCGCTTCCTGGAGCGCAACGGCTACGACATGAGCTACACCACCGACATCGACACCGACCGGCACGGCGAGCTGATCAAGCGGCACGGGACGCTGCTGTCGGTGGGCCACGACGAGTACTGGTCCGGGGCCCAGCGCGCCAACGTCGAGGCGGCCCGGGACGCCGGGGTGAATCTGGCGTTCTTCAGCGGCAACGAGGTCTACTGGCGGACCCGCTGGGAGAACAGCAAGGACGGCGCGGAGACCCCGTACCGGACGCTGGTCTGCTACAAGGAGACCTGGGGCAAGGACAAGATCGACGAGACCTCCGAGGAGTGGACCGGCACCTGGCGTGACCCGCGGTTCGCCACCCGGGAGCAGGGCGCCGGGCTACCGGAGAACGCGCTGACCGGCACCGCCTACATGGCCAACTACACCGACCTGGCCCTGCAGGTCCCGGCCGCGCAGGGCAAGCTGCGGCTGTGGCGGTACACCGGGCTGGACTCGCTCGCGGCCGGCACCACGGCCACGCTGGCGGCGCACACCGTCGGTTACGAGTCCGACGAGGACCTGGACAACGGTTTCCGGCCGCCGGGCCTGGTCCGGCTCTCCACCACCACCGGGCCGACCCCGGAGTACCTGCTCGACTTCGGCAACACCACGGCCACCGGCACCACCACCCACCACCTCACCATGTACAAGGCGGCCAGTGGCGCCCTGGTCTTCGGCGCGGGCACCGTGCAGTGGGCCTGGGGCCTGGACGAGAAGCACGACGGCGTGGTGGAACCGGCCGACCCGAGGATCCAGCAGGCGACCCTGAACATCCTGGCCGACATGGGCGCCCAGCCGGCCACCCTGATGGGCACCCTGCACGCCACCACCGAGTCCGCCGACACGCTGCCCCCGACCGCGACCGTCACCAGCCCGGCGAACAACACCCGGGTGGCCAACGGCGCCCAGGTGACGCTGCAGGGCACCGCCACCGACGCGGGCGGCGGCCGGGTCGCCGGGGTCGAGGTCTCCACCGACTCGGGCGCCTCCTGGCACCCGGCCGACGGGACCACCTCCTGGTCGTACAGCTTCTACACCGCCGGGGCCGGGCTGCAGGCGGTCCGGGTCCGGGCGATCGACGACAGCGCCAACATCCAGGAACCGTCGACGGTGGTCAACCTCAAGCTGAGCGGGCCGACCACGATCTTCGGTAACCGGGTGCCGGGCAATCCGGCGGTCGACGACACCGCGGCGATCGAGCCGGGCATCCGGTTCACCGCGGCCGACGACGGTTACGTCACCGGTGTCCGCTTCTACAAGGGCACCGGCAACACCGGCACGCACACCGGCAGCCTCTGGTCGGCGGACGGCACCCGGCTGGCCACCGGCACGTTCTCGAACGAGACCAGCGCGGGCTGGCAGAAGCTGACCTTCGCCAACCCGGAGCCGGTCACCAGGAACACCGTGTACGTCGCGTCCTACACCGCCCCGAACGGGCACTACGCGGCCGACGGCCACGCGTTCAGCCTGACCGGGGTGGAGTCGGCGCCGCTGTCGGTCGCCAAGGGCACCCTGGATCAGGGCAACGGCGTGTTCGCGTACAACGAGGGTTTCCCGATCCACTCCTACAACAACACCAACTACTACGTGGACGCCCTGTTCATCTCCGGTGACCAGGGCGCGCCCGCCCCGGTCGCGGTGTCGCCGGTGAACAACGCCACCGTCGTCCCGCTCACCGCGGATCCGTCGGTCAAGTTCTCCCGGCCGCTGGACCAGGGGTCGATCGAGTTCGGGCTGAAGACGGCCGCCGGGGTTCCGGTGCCCGGTTCGGTCTCCTACGACGCGCTCGCCCGGCGGGTCACCTTCTCGCCGAGTGTGCCGCTGGAGGTCTCCACCAGGTACACGGCCACCGTGCTGGCCAGCGACACCGGTGGGACGCCCAGCGACGAGCCGACGGTGTGGTCGTTCACCACCGACGCGTACGCGCACATCGACACGCTGTTCGCCGACGACGCCGTCCCGGTGGTGGCGGCGGACACCGACACCAGCGCCATCGAGCTGGGTGTCAAGTTCATCCCGACGAAGAACGGCAAGGTCGTCGGGGTGCGGTTCTACCAGGGGCCGGGCAACTCCGGGACGCACACCGGGACGCTCTGGTCGCCGACCGGCGGCATCATGGCCCGGGCCACGTTCTCCGGCGAGACCGGTGCGGGCTGGCAGAACGTCCGGTTCGACTCGCCGGTCACGGTGACCGCGGGGACGACGTACACGGTGTCGTACTACGCGCCGAAGGGACGCTACTCGGCGACACCCGGGTTCTTCGGCTCGCTGTGGACCCGGGGGCCGCTGACCACACCGGCGACGACCGCCAACGGCGTCTACCGGTACGGGTCGAACGCGTACCCGACCACCTCGTACGGCTCGACCAACTACTGGGTGGACCCGTTGTTCGTCCCGGACCCCGGCACGGATCCCGATCCGGAGCCGGAACCGGACGGCGGTGTCGGGATCTTCGCGGCGAACGCCACCCCGGACCACGAGAACTGGGACGACAGCGACTCGATCGAGGTGGGCGTGACGTTCACCGCGGACGTCGCCGGGAAGGCCACCGGAATGCGGTTCTACAAGGGCCCGCTGAACACCGGCATCCACACCGGCACGCTCTGGAACAGCGCCGGTGAGGCGGTGGCCAGCGCGCCGTTCACCAGTGAGACGGCGTCCGGCTGGCAGAGCGTGGCGTTCAGCCCGGCGGTGACGCTCACGCCGGGTGAGACGTACACGGTGTCGTACTGGTCGTCGGCCGGGCGGTACGCGGTGTCGCTGAACCAGTTCGCGGTCCAGGGTGTCGACTCGCCGCCGTTGCACGTGCCGCAGACCGGCGGTGTGTTCCGGATCGGCGAGGGCTTCCCGCAGACACCCACGAACCACAACTTCTGGGTGGACGTGAAGTTCAAGCCGAACGACTGACAGCGAAGCGGGCCCGCACCTCCTTTTTTGAGGGGGTGCGGGCCCGCCGCAGTCTCAGAGCTTGGCGTCGATCAGTTCGGAGAGCGAGCCGAGCGTGTCGAAGACCTCGGCGGTCACCTCGTCGTCGTCGATGACCACGCCGAACCTCTCCTCCAGGGCGGCCACCAGCTCCAGCACCGCCATCGAGTCCAGCTCGGGCAGGTTGCCGAGCAGCTCGGTGCCGGCGTCGATCGTGGCGGCACGGTCCTCGATGCCGAGGACGGACACCAGCACCGCCTTGACGTCGTCGATCGTGGTACCGGTCAGGGCCATCTGTCTACCTCCGGGCGGGTTCACAACAGCACCTCGGCGGGCGCCGGGTGGCTCAGGAAAGCGGTCGGGCTGGCGGTCAGGCCGTACGCGCCGGCCTGGTAGAGCACCACCAGGTCACCGACGTCGGCGCCGGGCAGGGTGACCTCGTCACCGAGCAGGTCCAGCGGGGTGCACAGGCAGCCGACCACGGTGACCGGTTCGGCCGGCTCGGCATCGATCCGGTTGGCCACCGCGATCGGGTAGTTGCGCCGGATCACCTGGCCGAAGTTGCCGGACGCGGCCAGCTGGTGGTGCAGGCCCCCGTCGACGACCAGGTAGGTCCGGCCACGGGACTCCTTGCGGTCGATCACCCGGGTCACGTAGACACCCGCCTCGCCGACCAGGAAGCGACCGAGTTCGATCACCACCCGGGCCTCCGGCAGCCGCGGCCGGACCTCGTCGCGCAGCAGCCCGGCCAGGTTCTCGCCGATGGCCGTGAGGTTCAACGGCCGATCCTTGCTGGTGTACGGGATACCGAAGCCGCCGCCCAGGTTGAGGTACCGGACCGGCGCGTGGGCCTCGGACGCGAGCCGCAGCAGGAGTTCCACGGTGCGCTGCTGCGCCTCCTGGATGATCTCCGCCCGCAGGTTCTGCGAGCCCGCGAAGCAGTGGAACCCGAGCACGTCCAGATCGGTGCCGGCCAGCGTCTTGAGCAGCGCCGGAACCTTCTCCGCGTCCACCCCGAACTGCTGTGGCCCGCCGCCCATCCGCATGCCCGAGCCCTTGACCGAGAAGTCCGGGTTGACCCGCACCGCGACCCGGGGCCGGACCCCCAGCGCCGCGCCGGTACGGGCGATCCGGACGGCCTCGTTCTCCGACTCCAGCTCGATGGTGACGCCGGCCGCGACCGCCTGCCGCAGCTCGGTGTCGGTCTTGCCGGGCCCGGCGAAACTCACCCGGGCGGGCGGGGTCGGCGTGTCCAGGGCGGTCCGCATCTCCAGCGCCGACGCCACGTCCAGGGAATCCACCAGGCCGCTCATGTGCTGCACCACGGCCGGCATCGGGTTGGCCTTGATCGCGTAACTGAGCTGCAGATCCGCGGGCATGGCGGCGCGCAGCAGCCCCACCCGCGCGGTCAGCAGCGCCCGGTCGTAGGCGAAGAACGGTGTGCTCCCGACCCGCTCGGCCAGCCGCTCCACCGGCACCCCGCCCACCGCCAACTGACCATCGATGGTCTCGAACTCGGTCACGCGGAAACCTCCTGGCGGATCAGGTTGCGGTCGAACTTGCCGTTCGGGGAGCGGGGCAGCTCGGCGCGCACCCGCACGTCCTTCGGCAGCATGTAGAGCGGCAGTTCCCGCTTCAGCAGCGCGGTCAGCTCGGCGACGTCCAGCTCGGCACCGGCCGGGCTGACCACCAGCACCACCCGCTGGCCCAGCTTCTCGTCCGGCAGGCCCAGCGCGACCGCGTCCCGGACCAGTCCGGTGCTGTAGACGACCTCCTCGATCTCGGTCGGGCTGACCCGGTACCCGGACGTCTTGATCATGTCGTCGGAGCGGCCCACGAAGTAGAGGAAGCCGTCCTCGTCGCGCACCACCGAGTCACCGGACCAGACGGCCAGCTCCTGGTGCAGCGCGCCGTCGCCGGCCGGCAGCGGCTTGAACCGCTCGGCGGTGCGCTCGGGATCGTTCCAGTAGCCCAGCGCGACCAGGGCGCCCCGGTGCACCAGCTCGCCCTCCTCCCCCGGGTCGCAGACGCTGCCGTCCGGGCGGACCACCAGGATCTCCGCGTTCGGGATCGCCTTGCCGATCGAATCCGGCCGCCTGTCGACCTCCGCCGGATCCAGGTACGTGGACCGGAACGCCTCGGTCAACCCGTACATCAGGAAGGGTCTGGCCTGCGGGAAGATCGACCGGAGGCGGTCCAGCGTCGTCTTGGGCATGCGACCGCCGGTGTTGGCGAACAGGCGCAGGCGGCGCCCGGTCCCGTCCGGCCACTCCTGCCCGGCGATCTGGATCCACAGCGGCGGCACGCAGGTCAGCGCGGTCACGCCGTGCTTCGTGCAGAGCCGGACCACGTCCCGCGGCAGCAGATAGTTGATCAGCACCAGATGCGCGCCGACCGCGAACGCCGTGGTGATCTGGCTGAACCCGGCGTCGAAACTGAACGGCAGCGCGGCCAGCACCACGTCGTCGGCGCCCAGCTCCAGGTACGTGCTGACGCTCTCCGCCCCGCTGAGCAGGTTGCGGTGCGACAGGACCACACCCTTGGGCTTGCCGGTGCTGCCCGAGGTGTAGAGGATCGCCGCCACGTCGACGTCGATCCCCGTGATCGTGGGCAGCTCACCCTCGCGGCCCAGGTCGGCCCACGAGGTTCCGGCGTCCCCTCCCCCGACCAGGATCACGTGCTCCAGCGACGTCACCTGGTCCAGCTCGTCACCGAGGGCGGCCAGCCGCTCGGCGGTGGTGATCAGCACCCGGACGTCGCAGTCGGCCAGCACGTACGCCACCTGCCGGGCCCGCAGCACCGGGTTGACCGGCACGAACACCCCGCCGGCCGCCGAGGTCGCGAAGATCGCGGTGACCGTCTCGATCCGTTTGTCCAGATAGATCGCGACCCGGTCGCCGCGCTCCAGCCCGAGCCCGTGCAGCCCGGCGGCGGCCGACCGCACGTCGTCCCAGAGTGCGGCGTACGACCGGGTCTCGTCGCGGTAGGTGACCGCCGGGGCGTCGCCGTACCGGACGGCGGCACCGGCCAACAGGTCGTGCAATCGGATGCGCATCTGTTCAGGCTTCCTTCACCAGCTGAGACAGGTCAGTTCGCTGTAGAGGTAGTCGATGTCCGGCTCGGACAGACCGGCGCCGCGGAACATCTTCCGGCGCGGTGCGGCGAGCATCCGGGACAGTGCGGGGCGCGCGCCGACCACCCGGAGCTCGGCCAGCACGGCGAGGATCCCGTGCCGGACGAGCAGGTGGCTCTGGAACCGGCGGGACATCGCCCGGAACAGTTCCGGATCGCTGACGTACAGCACCGAGGCGAAGAACGGCAGGTTCCGTCGCCGGTCGGTCCGGAAGATCACGTAGCAGTACCGGCCGCCGCGGATCAGCACCACGTGCCGGGCGGCGGCGGTCTCCGCGTGGTCCCGGTAGATCTGCAGGTCGTCGCCGGTGAGGATGCGCTCCAGCACGGCCGGGTCGGCACTGATCCGGCCCCGGCCGGGTATCGCGGGCCACGGCAGGTTGGGGGCGACCGCGGTGGCGGTGTCCAGGAAGGAGAACCCGAGCCGGGTGTTCATCGCGACGACGTTGCCGCTGGGCGAGAGATCGGTGAAGTCGTGGCCGTCCTGCGCCAGCAGGGCCTTGAGCAGCTTGAGGCTGTGGAAGCGATGCGCCGGGAGCACACACCAGGCGCCGAGGTTGCAGAACCGGCGGACCTCGCCGTGGATCGTCCGCTCGGAGTAGAACGCCAGGTGGGCGCCGACCACCTCGCCGACACCGCTGCTGTCGTCGCGCAGCAGGAAGCCGTGGTTGGGCGCGGACACCTTCCACGGCACCTGCACCGCGCGCTCCCAGGCCTCGGCCGGGACGCGGCTGTTCAGATGGGTGTGCAGGAACCGGGCGACCGCGGGGACGTCGGTGGTGGTGATGGGCTCGACCCGGACAGCCATCAGGCGGTGCTCCCTGCGATCTGGCGTGGAACGTGCGGCCCGACGATATCGCCCGCACACCGGAGAAGGACCGTTGTGGCAGATATCGTCATAGGTTCCGACCGATATCCGGTCGAACAGTCCTTCTTGGACTTCAATCCGGTCCGAACAGCCGCTTGACACCATGTTACCGACGGTTCTCACATCAGCCAGAGGCGTCATCCTGTCGGGTTCCGGTCATTCGGGATCACCTCTTCGCCGTGGTATTCCGTATCATCTGTCGAGCCGGTCAGCTGAACGAGTCGAGGAGTCGCTCGAAATGAAGCACCGCCGAGCCGCCATTGTTCTTTCCGTGTTCGCTGTGGCAGTTCTGACCACGGCCGGATTCGGCTGGTATTCGTCGTCGTCCGGGCGTCCCCTCACCACCACCGGACACCTCCCACTGGCGCCGGCCGGCACACCGGGCTTCGAGCAGTCGATCCCGCCGTCCGCGCTGACGATCCCGGCGCCGTCCGTCCCGCCCTCGGTGTCGCCACCGCCGGCGTCCCGGAAGCCGCCGAAGAGCGCGACCCCCAAGGCCGCGCCGAAGGGTGACTGCGCACTGCCGGCCTACCCGACCGCCGGGTGCACCGGTGTCCCGGCCGGCTGGTCACCGCAGAAGACCGTGCAGGGCGACCTGACCGTCACCAAGGCCGGCACGGTCATCTCCGACCACCTGGTCACCGGGACCATCCTGGTCAAGGCCGCGGACGTGACGATCCGCCGGAGCCGGATCTACGGCGGTGTCGACAACTTCCTGGCCGACAGGATCTACGGGCACCTCACCATCGAGGACACCGAGGTGGTGAACAAGCCCGGCGAGTCGGTCTCCAGCAACGAGCAGTACGCGTTCGGCGTCGCCGACTACACCTGCCGCCGCTGCAAGGTGGTGAACCGGATCGAGGGCTGGCGGATCGGCGCGAACAGCTTCGCCGGCGCCGGGAAGGTGGTCATCGAGGACTCGTACGCGCAGCTGGCCGTCCCGGACGGGATGTGCGAGAGCGTCGATCCGCACGGCGACGGCATCCAGGGGTACGGAGCGCCCACCGCGGTGATCCGGCACAACACCATCGACCAGCGCCGGGACGACTGCCCGACGTCGCCGATCTTCATCCCGGACCAGGACAACGCCGGCGGCACGATCGAGGACAACGTGCTGGCCGGTGGCGGTTACGCGCTGCGCCTGACCGGCGGTTCGTTCCCCTCGGTGACCGGTAACAAGATCGTCAAAGGCAGTCCGGTCTACGGCCCGGTCGAGGTGGATTGCGCCAAGGTCGGTGAATGGGCGGACAACGCGGTCGTCACGTACGATTTCGACCGCGGAGTCGTCCTGAAAGAGACCAAGAAATTGCAGGATTGCGGCTGAAAGTCGATTCAGCCGCAATTCCTCAAATGCTGAGGATCCCCAGCCTGCGGGCCAGCCGCAACGATCGGTCGAAAATGAACAGACCGCCGCCGAGCATCACGGTGCACATGATCGTCAGCATGATGATCGAAAGGCCGACGCTCAGCTCACCGGCCGGCGGGACGGGCATCAGCAGCTGACGTTCGGCGCTGATCACATAGGTGTGCGGGATCAGATAACTGGCCCATCTGATCCACTCGGGCAGCGTGCTCACCGGGAACAGCGCGCCACCGAGCACACTGGCCGCCAGGTGGAACAGCATCACCACCGGGTCGCCGCGTTTGAACAGCACCAGGAAGCTGGCGGCCAGGGTGCCCAGCGCGTTGCAGGCCAGCACGCCGAGGAAGAGCACCAGCAGGCCGAGCGGGATGCCGGCCGGGTCGATCGGCATGCCCAGCAGCCAGCCCACGAAGATCATGAAGCAGGCCAGCAGCCCGCCGGTGAAGCTGCGCCACAGGTTCATCGCGATCGGGATCAGCACCCACGGCACCGGCTCGACCAGGTACGTCTCCAGGGTGCCACGTTCCATCGCGAAGTTGAGCCGGGCGGTCAGCTGGGTGAGCGCGTCCTGCAGCCCGGCGGTGACCGCGGTGCCGATCAGCATCACCGCGAAGACTTCTGGACCGGCGCCCAGGAACGAGCTCTGGTAGAAGTACAGCAGCACCGGGAAGACCACGGCGATGTAACGCATGATGCTGGTCGCCGGGAACATCCGCTCCTCGACCAGGTCGAGCCGGACGTAGGCGCCGATCGTCTCGACCACCTTCCGCGACCGGCTGCGGTGCCGGACCGCCCCGGGGTAGGCGTGTGTGGTCGTCACGCGGCACCCCCGGCGGCCGGGTTCAGGCGGTAGACGTGGGCGATGAGGTCGCGCAGGGGCATGGGTGTCTCCCGGATGTGCTGGATCGACGCGGCCGCGCTGCCGAGTCCGCCGAGAACGGCGCCGATGGTCTGATCGCCGGGCAGCTGGCAGCGGAGTTCGAGCCCGTCCACCAGCACGTCCAGGCCCTGGGCCCGCAGCCCGTCGGCGACCGTCCGGGTGTCCGCCTCGGTGGCCAGCACCAGCTCCAGCTGGGGCCGGTCCCACTGCCGGCGCAGGCTGTCCAGGTCGCCGGAGTACTTGATCCGCCCGCCGTCCATCAGCAGCGCCTTGGACTGCAGCGCCTCGATCTCCTCCAGCCGGTGCGAGGAGATCAGCACCGCCAGGCGCTCCTGCTTGACCAGATCCATGATCAGGTTGAGCAGGCCGTGCGCGGCGATCGGGTCGACGGCGCCGGTCGGCTCGTCCAGGATCAGCGCGCGCGGGCCGGGCAGCAGCGCCCGGGCCAGCCGGACCCGGGCCTTCATCCCGGCCGAGAGGCTGGCGATCACCACATCGGTCTGCGCGGCCAGGTTGACCGTCTCCAGCACGTACGGGATCCGCGCCGCCAGCTCCTTCGGCGACATGCCCTGCAGCCGGCCGTGCAGCTGCAGGTTCTCCCGGATGGTGGCCCGCATCAGCAGGCTGCGATCCTCGGACGGCATCCAGCCGACCACCTGGCGGATCTGCTCGGACTCCCGGGTCACGTCCAGGCCCAGCACCCGCCCGGAGCCGGAGGTGGCCTCGGTCAGCCCGATGATGATCCGGAACAGGGTGGTCTTGCCGGCGCCGTTCGGGCCGACCACCGCGCAGATCTCCCCGGCCCGGACGGTCAGGTCGATCCCGTCCAGCGCCTTGATCGGCTGGGTGAGGTGCGAACGGGCGAAGATCCGCATCCAGCGTGGGGTCGGTTCGTACAGTTTGGTCAGCCCGGACAGGACGATGACGTCGTCCTCGTCGGGTTGGTGGCCGGTCATGGCAGCCTCACCGCGCTTTCTACTCCGGAACGCCGCCAGCGCCGCCACTCGACGTGATCGCGTACCCGCTTGTGGAAGGCGCTGACGCCGCGCGGGACGAGCGGGCCCCGGCCCTGCTCGATCCGGTGCGCCAGTCGCCCGTACCGTCGCCGCAGCCGGCTGTCCGCCGCCGGCGGGTAGATCTCCTCGGCCAGCGCGACCAGCCGCCCGGCCAGGGCCTTGTCGTCGTCGGACGGCCCGGCCACGTACAGCGAGACGGCGATCGTGAGGGCCTCCCGGGCGACCGCCAGCGAGGCCGCGGAGCGCAGCCCGGCGACGTCCGGCACCCCGCCCGCGTCCTCGGTGAAGAAGATCTCGAAGGCCTGGTGCCGGCCCCGCAGGTCGGTGTCCGCGCCGGCGAACTGCGAGGTGTGCATGTTGTTCCCGTGCACCCGGTAGTACGCCTGGTCCACCCCGTTGACCCGGCCGATCCCGCCGAGCGCCGCGGCCCGCAGCCACATCAGGAAGTCACCGGCGTGCGGCGCCCGCTCGTCGTAGCCGCCGAGCTTGCGCATGGTGTCGTTGCGCAGCATCACCTCGGGCGTGGCCACCGGGTTCCCGCCGGCCCGGCAGACCCGGCCGATCCACTCGGCGCCCGGCCACACCGTCCAGCCGGTCACCGCGGTCCGGGCCGGCGGCGGGACGTCGGAGAAGGTGCGGGCGAAACCGTGCACCATCACCACGTCCGGGTACGCCTCCAGCAGCGCCGTGGCCCGCGCGAACGAACCCGGTGTGACCAGGTCGTCGGCGGACAGCAGGACCACGTGGTCGCCGTCGGCGGCGGCCAGCCCCTCGTTGTAGGTGGCGATGTGCCCGGCGTTGACCCGGTGCTCGATCACCGTCACCCGCGGATCGGCATCGGCCAGCTCCCGGGCCACGGCGGCGCTGCCGTCCGGTGAGGCGTCGTCGACGATCAGCACGTCGACGTCGACACCCTCCTGGTCCAGCACCCCCCGTACGCAGTCCGGCAGGAAATGCCCGTAGTTGTAACAGGGAACCACCACGGAGACCCGTGGCCGCCCGGTCAGTGGCCGCGGGCGGGTTCTCGTCACCATCGAAATCGACCTTTCTCCTACTCCAGGAGTCTTCGCACCGTGGAGGTCCGGACGGTTCGTGCCGGGTGGGTCAGACGCCAGACCGCACCGCACACCCCGGAGAGCAGGGCGAGGGTGAAGGAGAACGTCGTGAAGCTCAGCGAGTCGAAGGTCAGCGCCACCAGGATCGCGAGGATCTGGGTGGAGATCAGCGCCGCACACAGGTGGCGGTCCTCGTCGGAGGCCGACCGGCGGAACCCGGTCCACGCCAGCCACAGGCAGGTCAGGTGCAGGGCCGCCATCGCGACCACCCCGACCAGCCCGCCGGTCACCAGGGTGAGCAGCCACTGGTTGTCGAGGATCATGTAGAGGTCCGGGATCAGCGTGCCGGGGCCGCGCCCGAGCCAGGGCCGCTGGGCGAACCAGGCGGCGACGTGGTCGTAGTCCTCGGTGCGGCCGTCGATGCTCGGGTCGGCGTCGGCCCAGAGGAACATCGACTTGAGCGTGCCGAGCAGGCCGGGCCGGCCGACCACCAGCAGCCCGGTCAGCCCGCAGGCCAGGATCAGGAAGTTGTAGCGGAACCGCCAGTTCCAGGCGAGCACGAACATGATCGCCATCGCGATGCCCAGCGCCAGGATCCCGGTCCGGGAGATCGCCATCGGGACGGCGCCGGCGATGACGAAGGTCAGCAGTCCGTAGAAGCGCCGGGCCAGCTTGGTCGCGGCGTACCTGGCGAAGTGGATGGCGTACGGCATGACCAGTGCCAGGACGGTGCTGAACTCGATCGAGTGCACGGTCGTCGAGGCCACCCGGAAGCGCCCGCCCTCACCGCGCGCCTGGAAGTCGGTGAGCGCGCCCTTCAGCTCCAGGCCGGGGATCACCAGCCACTGCGTCACGTCGTAGGCGAACACCGACTGCAGGATGCCGAGGACCGCCATGAACGCGGCCGAGCAGACCAGGATCCGCAGCACCGCGCGCAGCCGGGCCCAGTTCGGCAGGCCGTCCGCGGCGATCAGCACCAGGCCGAGGAACTCGAAGGTCAGCAGCACCGTGAAGTCCTGCCGGTTGGCCTCCAGCGTCGGCAGGCCGCGGACCAGGCCGGCCACGTACGACAGCATGATCGAGACCAGGTAGAACAGCGTCACCCAGCGCAGCGGCTGCCGCCCGACCAGCAGCAGCGACGGGCTGAGCCGGGCGACGAACCACCACGCGAACAGGCAGAGCGACAGCAGCAGCGCCGGACGGCCGGCGAACGTCATCTGCGGCACGATCAGCGGCGCCGGGATGCAGTACAGCAGGACGACCACGACGCTGCAGAGGGCCGCGACGTCCAGCCGCAGTCCGGTCCGGCGCGACGAGTAGAGATTCGGCGCGATCAGCGACGGTTCCAGGTCGACCGGGTGGACCGCGGACGTCGGGCTCATGCCGGCCGGGTGGTCAGGCCGCGGTGGAACGCGGACAGGTCGCCGGCCAGCCCGGCCTCGTCGTACCGGCCGAGAACGGTCGCCGAGGCCTTGAGCGCGACCGCCGTCACCTCGCCCGGATCGGCGTCCCAGCGCCGCACCGCGTCCTCGACGGCCCGGCCGTAGGCGAGCAGGTCGCACTCCGGCACCGGCGTGCAGTACGCCGGGTCGAAGAACTCGGCGGCGCCCAGCGCGGTGTAGCCGACCACGTAGCAGCCGCTCGCCATCGCCTCGGCCGGCGGCAGGCCGAAGCCCTCCCGGAACCCGAAGGCGAGGAAGATCGCGCACTCCCGCATCTGCTCGGCCACCTGCGCCTCGGAACCGCTGATCGGCGTCAGCTCCCAGCCGTCCGGCAGGCCCCGGGACCGGAGCATGTGCAGGAGCATCTCGCGTTCCTCGGCGCGGCGGCCGCGGGCCAGGTAGCCGATCCGGCGCCGCCGTGGGCCGGTGCCCGGGTGGAACACCGCGCGGTCCACCACCGGCCGGGCCAGGTGCACCGGCAGCGAGGGGAACGTCCAGCTCAGCAGCCGTTCGCCGTCCTCCGAGACGGTCAGCAGACCTTCCAGACCCTCGATGGCGGCGTACGGGGAACCAGCGGCGCTGTCGTCGTAGGGCGTGGCGTCGAACGTGCAGTACGGCCCCTGGTTGAACACGATCTTGCGGACTCCGGCGGGCAGGGTGTGCAGCCACGGCCCGTGCCACTCGGTCACCACCAGCAGATCCCGCGGGCGCAGCCGCACCTCGGCGGCCGCCGCGACACGTGTCCCGTTGGCGAACCAGGTGCACCGGAATCCGGCCCGTGAGTGGACCACGGTGGCCTCGATGCCGAGCCCGGCGAGCACGTCGACGTGCCGGTAGATGTTGCGGACACCGCCGCTGGGCTGGTCCAGATCGGGGGCGAGATAGAAGACCCGCGACGGGCCGCCGGTGTCGTCGCCGGTGTTGAATCGCGGCGGTCGCCGGCCGGCGAGGTCACGGCGGGCCCGGACGGTACGGACCATCCGCGACGCCATCGCCCTGGGTGCTGGACTCACCCGTCTGCCCCTTTCACGGTTCGGCGTGGTCGGTGGACGCGGATCAATGCGTAATCGCCGGAAGAGCGCAACGAACCTAACGCGCATCGACGGGTCCACACAGGAGCCTGTCGGTTAAGCGACGTGGTCCGGTAATACCGGGCGGGACGGCCGAACGGTTGAATTACCGCTTTCCATGGCGCTGTGAGTACGGCTGATTGGGGAGCACCACGGTGGCGTCCACCGCGTCCTCGCTCGGGGCCCCCGGGGAGCCGCCGGACCGGGACCGGCCCCGCGGGCGGACCGGGGCCCGGGTCTTGGCGGAGGCGCCGTTGCGGTCGGCCGGATAGGTGGTGCCGGTGCGCGGCTGCGGCCGGAGCACCTGGGTCTTCTCGGCGTTGTCGGAGACACCCTTCTCCGCACCGCCGGGGACGGGCCGGACCGGTTCGGACTTCGCGGTCACCGGCTCGCCCGGGGCCGGCCCGGACTCCTGCGCCTCGGCCTTGCGGCGGGCCCGGCGGCGCAGCCAGTAGTCCAGCACGATGGTCGCCGCGGTGGTCACCAGCACGCCCAGGCCGGCCGCCACGATGAGCACCCGCTTGCGCATCCCGGTGTCCCGCTCCGGGGTGCTGCCGTCGCTGATCACCAGCGTGGAGATGGTGTCCTCTTCGAGCGCGCCGTACTTCGACTGCTTGGCCGCGATGTCCTTCTGCAGCAGCTCGATGACCCGCTGCACGGTGGCGGTGGCCTGCTGCTCGCTGTCGCCGACGACCTCGATCTCGAAGAGCGGGGTCCGCTCGCTGAGCACGACGGTGACGCTGTCGGAGAGGCCCTCCTGCTCGGCCAGCTCCTCGATCGTCGTCGGGTTGGTGACCGTGAGGGCGGCCGCGTTGCCGAGCGCCGCGTAGCCCAGATCGAGCCACGGGTTCGGTGGTTTCGGCTTGGCCTTGGGGTCCGGAATCTTGCCCGCGGACGGCGCCGGGATCAGCTGCATGTAGCCGAGCGCCTTGTAGTCGGGGGCCACCGACTTGGCGGCGAGCACCACCACACCAATCGTGACCAGCAGCATCGGAACGGCGAAGTACCACCGGCGGAACAGGAGTCTGGTGAGGTCCCAGAGGTCCACGATTTGCCTCTCGATCGAACGGGTCGCACCACGACCCTGCACGACTCGGTGGCGAGTCGTCCATCCACCTTCGATCTTAGGCATCCGGCCGTCCGGACCGAATCGATCGGCTGTCGTTAAACCGACAGGTTCTTCGGTCCGGGTCAATGCCTTGATGAACAAGGCCCAAATTCCACCATAAGCCGACAAGTACCGTCCACAAGGTACCGACAATCGTCATTATGCGGGTGGAAGTGCGATTCGGGCTTTACCGCGAAAGTCGTGGCATCTCGATGCTCATCATTGAAAGGATGACCCTCGGCTGGTCCTTACGGACGGTTGTCCCGCCGTCCGTCCATCCAGCACTGTCAGTCGGGTCCGCTGTGGCCGACCTAAGGAGACGGACGCCACCATGGCCGGGAAGCCGCACGTCACGATCCTGATCGCCAACCTGCCGGCCGAGCGGGACCGCCGCGTCATCCGGGAGTGCCTGACCCTGGAGGAGCACGGCTTCGACGTCACGGTCATCGCGCCCCGGGGCGACAAGAGCCTGCGCACCCTGCCGGGCAGCCGCAACACCCGGCTCAAGCCGTACCCGGTCAAGATCTACGGCAGCGGGGTGCTCACCTACGCCGTCGAGTTCGGCTGGTCTTTCCTGTGCATCGCGATCCAGCTGATCGGCGAGGTGCTCGCCGGGCGGGCGCACGCCGTCCAGGTCTGCAACCCGCCGGACGTCTACTGGCCGCTCGCCCTGCTGCTGCGGGCCATCGGGCGGCCGTGGGTCTTCGACCACCACGACCTGTGCCCGGAGGTCTACGCCTCCCGGGTCGGCGCCGGCGGGACACCGAACCGGTGGGCGATGCGGATGCTCGTCGCCATGGAGTGGCTCACCCTGCGTACCGCCACCGAGGTCGTCGCCACCAACGAGTCGTTCAAGGCCAACGCGGTGCGGCGCGGGGTCGACCCGGAGCGGGTGACGGTGGTCCGCAACGGCCCGGCCGGGCGGGAGATCTCCGCCGATCCGGACACCACCGCGGACGGCCCCCTGAGCGTCGTCTACCTGGGGGTCTTCGGGCCGCAGGACAACGTCGAAGGGGTCGTGCTGGCCGCCGAGGAACTCGCCCGGCGGCGCGGCCGGACCGGCTGGAAGGTGGTGCTGGCCGGGGACGGCGAGAGCATGCCGTCGGTCCGGGCACTCGCCGCCGAACGCAGGGTCGAGGACGTCGTCGAGTTCACCGGCTGGCTCGACGGGGCCGCCGTCGACCAGCTGCTCCGGGACGCCACCGTCGCGATCCAGCCCGACCTGCCGACCCGGATGAACGACCTGTCGACCATGGCGAAGACCGTCGAGTACGTGGGCCGCGGCCTGCCCGTGGTCGCCGCCGACCTGACCGAGACCCGGGCCACCCTCGGTGACGCCGGGGCCTACGTGCCGTCCGGCACCCCCGAGGAGTTCGCCGAGGCCATCGACGCGCTGCTCGACGACCCGGACCGGCGGATGCGGATGAGCAAGCTCGGGCGGGAGCGGTTCCTCTCGCTGCTGTCCTGGGAGCACCAGGCCGGGCCGTACGCCGCGGTCTTCCAGCGCCTCCTCGCCAAGCGGCTCCCGGTGCGGATCCCCCGCCAGCGTTCGGGCGGTTCGGTGCCCGCGCCGGAGAAGCAGCTATGACCAGCATCGTCATCGCCGCGCACAACGAGGCGGCGGTCATCGGGCGCTGCCTGGACGCGCTGCTGGCCGACGCGGAACCGGGCGAGTTCGACATCACCGTCGTGGCCAACGGCTGCACCGACGACACGGCCGCTGTCGCGGCGCAACGCCCTGGCGTACGCGTAATCGATCTGGAAGAACCCGACAAGTCGCGGGCCCTGAACGCGGGGGACGACGCCGCGGTGGGATTCCCTCGCGTCTACCTCGACGCCGACGTGGTGCTGACCGGCGCGGCCGTCCGATCGCTGGCTGCCGCTCTGGAGAGCGCACCGGCCGCGACCGTCGGCCGGGAACTCGACGTCAGCGGCCGTCCGCTGCTGGTCAAGGCGTACTACGCGATCCACGGGCGGCTGCCGGTGCTGCGCGACGGACTGTTCGGGCGCGGGGTCGTCGCGGTCTCCGAGAAGGGCCGCGCCCGGTTCGGCCGGTTCCCCGACCTGGTCGCCGACGACCTCTACCTGGACTCGCAGTTCAGCCGGGCGGAGAAGGCGCACGTCGGCGGGTACACCTCGACGATCGCCACCCCGCGGCGCACCGCCGACCTGATCCGCCGCCTGGTCCGGGTCCGGGGCGGCAACACCGCGATGCGCGCGGCCGCCGCCCGGGGCGAGATCACCGCCGGGGTCCGGGCCGCCGACCGCTCCTCCTGGCTGCGCGACGTGGTCCTGCCCCGCCCGTGGCTGGCCCCGGCAGCCGCCTGCTACGTGGTGATCACCGCGACCGCGGCCTGGTCAGCGAGACGAGCCGGCGACGGCGGCGCCGCCTGGGGCCGCGACGAATCCTCGAGGACGTCATGACCATCCGCAACGTCTGCTTCCACGGCATCGGCACCCCGGAGCGCGACCTCGAACCCGGCGAGGACCGTTACTGGATCAGCCCGGAGCTGTTCGAGGCGGTCCTCGACGAGATCCGGCACTGGCCGGGGTTGCGTGTCAGCTTCGACGACAGCAACATCTCCGACGTCGCGTACGGGCTGCCCGCCCTGCTCTCCCGCGGGCTGACCGCCGACTTCTTCGTGCTCGCCGGCCGCCTGGACAGCCCGGGCAGCCTCGACGAGGACGCCGTCCGGCTGCTGCACCGCAGCGGCATGACCGTCGGCACCCACGGCATGCGGCACGTCCCGTGGCGCGGGCTCTCCCCGTCGGCCGCCGACGAGGAGCTGGTGGCCGCCCGGGAGATCCTGACCAAGACGGTCGGCACGGAGGTCAGCACCGCCGCCTGCCCGCTCGGCCGGTACGACCGCACCCTGCTCACCCGGATGCGGCGCCTCGGCTACACCCGGGTCTTCACCAGCGACCGCCGGCCCGCCCGCGCCGCGTCCTGGCTCCAGCCCCGGTTCACGGTGCGTAACGATGACACGCCGGAGTCGCTGCGGGCCGAAGCCATCGACGGGCCGTCGCTGCTGGGCGGGCTCAAGCTGGAGACGATCGGCCTGATCAAGCGCCTGCGGTGAACTCTTTTCCCAGGTGAAGACCCGGTCGCCCGGCCCTTGACAGCGGGTAGCAAGATCGTTCATGTGTGGAATGCGAGGATTGCTCGGGCACTGACCGCCGCCGGCGCCGTCATGGTGCTGGCCGCATGCACCGACGGAGGGTCACCGGCCACCTCGGCGTCCTGGGGCCCGCCGGCCTCGTCCGCTCCGGCCGCCGCACCGACCCCGGACCAGACCCGGGCCGCGCTGCGCGCCAAGTACGGCATCCCGAACTTCGCCGAAGCCCCGCCGCCCCAGCCCATCACCCTGGCCGGCGGCGACGCGGTGGAATACCTGCACCGGATCCCGACCGATCAGAAGGTGGCGTTCCTGACGATCGACGACGGCTACCTGAAACTGCCGGAAGCGCAGGAGATCATGGCCGCCGCCGGGGTTCCGGTGACCCTCTTCCTGACCACCGACGCGATCAAGGACGACCCGGACTACTTCAAGCCGCTCGTCGATTCCGGCGCGGTCATCGAATCCCACACGATCAGCCACCCGAACATGCGCGGCAAGTCGCTGGAATTCCAGAAGAAGCAGATCTGCGGCTCGGCCGACAAGCTGGAGAAGTGGTACACCCGCCGCCCCACCCTGTTCCGCCCGCCCTACGGCAACAAGGACGAGAACACGCTCCGGGCCGCGAAGGAGTGCGGCATGACGGCCGCCTTCATGTGGACGGAGACCGTGCACAAGGGGAAGGTCCGCTACCAGGGCCCGAAGGGCGTCAAGCCCGGAGACATCATCCTGATGCACTTCCGCGAGGCGTTCCGCGCCGACTTCGTGAACGCCCTCAAGGCCATCCACCGGGCCGGATTGACGCCTGCCCTGCTTGAGGACTACATGCCTCCTTCCGCTTAGCGGTGGGTCCGGTTCTGGGCGGGGCCCGGCTCACTCCGGGCGGTCAGCTTGATCCCTCCGTGAGCCGGGCCCCGCCCAGAACCTACTGCCGGCCTGCGGTGGGTGCGCTTCTGAGGTTTCACCCGGATTCCACTCCGGCCAGTTCGGTGTTATGTCTCTGCCGCCGGGAGTGGTCAGTTGGATCTCGATCTTGCGGGGCTTCGGGTCGGCTGACGTTGTGGGGCGCGGTGACCTCGATGCCGGGACGTGGTGGCGGCGTGTGGGGCGCCTGGGATCTGTGGCGTCCTCTGCCTGATGGCCGGTGTGGGTCGTGGGCGGCTCGCTACGACGGGGTCGGCTGCTCGGTGGTGTGGTCAGGGTGGGTGCGGCAGCCAGTGAGGAGGTCCGCGGCGGGTCCGGGTTCTCGGCCGGGCTGCCGTTGGGGGCTGGACCGTCGATCAGGAACGGGGCTGCCGCTACTCCGGCGGCCACCGATGTCGTCAGGATCGCGGTCAGGGCGAGCCTGCGGATGGTCTTCGACGGCCTCGGTTCCCGGCGGGGCGGGATCGCCGGTTGGGCCCGTGTGGTGGGGCCGGGCGACGAGCCGGGGCGGTTGGGGTACAGGGCGTAGCCGGTGACGCTGTTACGTACCGCTTGCTGGGGTTGCGGCAGGTCCCGGGTGGCCAGGCGCTCGGACAGGTGCTGGAAGACCTGGTCGAAGGTCAGGAACGGACCGGTGCCGGGCAGGCCGTGGCGCAGCAGGTCGATCAGTTCGCCGGAGAACGCTGTGTGGCGGGCGCCGGGTGGGGACATCGACGTCTCGGTTTCGGCTGACGACGTCAGCACGTAGGAGCCGGTGCCCGCGCCTGCCAGTGGGCCTCGCAGTGCGCTGCCGCTGTAGCAGCAGTCCAGCACGACGATGTCCAGCCTGGCCCGGGAATGCTGGTGCACGGCGTCGCGCAGGTAGGCGTACGACAGCGCGGTGTGGGTCTGGTGGTCGCGGGTTTGACCGGTGCCCAGGTGCAGACAGCCGTGGTCGTCGAGCAGGCCGTGGCCGGCGTAGTAGACCAGGAGTGTGTCGGTGGCCTGCTCGGCGGCGTGCCGGACGGCGTCGATGACGGCTGCCGGGGTCGCGGGTTCGGCGAGCACGGTGCAGCGGTCGCCCGGCAGCGCCCAGCCCCGCGGGTCGGTCAGCAGGTCGCTCAGGTCGCTGACGTTGTGCAGGACGGCCGGCAGCGGGTCCATGTCGTCGTACCGGCCGCAGCCGATCAGCACGGCCGCCGAGGCGCCGGGGTCGGGCAGGCGCATCAGGGTTCGCCGTTCTCCAGCTGCCGGAGGGCCTGCTCGATGGTGGTGCGGTCGGTGCCGGTGACGGTCACCTCGATGTAGGCGCGGCGGATCGTCACGGTGATCTGGTGGCGGCGGCTCTGGCGCCAGGCGACCACGGCGGACAGGACGGTTCCGAGGGCTGCCGTCACGTTCACGGCCACCGTGATCAATTCCGCGGCGGAGCCCATCGTCCCCCGCGTGGCGGCCGGGGCTTTCAGGGCGACGGTCGCGGACTGCCGGATCCTCGGGGTCGCGAGCAGCCAGTCGCGCAGCGACACCAGGTCACGGCCGTCGCCCTCGACGGCGATCTCGAGCAACACGGTTCTCTCCGAATCTGTCAGCGGGGGCTTCAGCTAACCGGGCCGTGACCTCGGGATACGGCAGCCGGGGCGCGTCCCGGGCACGTTCACCCGCCCGGATTAGGCCGACTGGGGACGGTGGACAACAGGCCGCCGGGACGTTGGTGATCAGCGACTATCGCCTGAACGCATCGGACTGTTTCGATTTCCCTCGGTACTGAGGATCGTTCGCGTTTGCCGGGAGGAATCGTGGAACAGATCAGTCGCCGTCGGGCGATGGGAGTGGCCGGTGGGGTCGTCGCGGGAGCCGCGGTCGCCCAGGCCGCCGGGGTTCCGGCCTTCGGGGCCGCCGCCGCGGCGGACGCGGATGTGATCGTCGTCGGACACGGGCTGGCGGGGCTGGTCGCCACGTCGGAGCTGGTCGCGGCCGGGCGCAAGGTGCTGCTGCTCGATCAGGAGCCGGAGGCGTCGCTGGGCGGGCAGGCGTTCTGGTCGTTCGGCGGGCTGTTCTTCGTCGACTCCGACGAGCAGCGGCTGATGGGCGTCCGGGACAGCTACGACCTGGCCTGGCAGGACTGGCAGGGGACGGCCGGGTTCGACCGCGGGATCAGCGACCCGGCGGGGCAGGACTACTGGGCGTACAAGTGGGCCCAGGCGTACGTCCAATTCGCCTCTGGTGAAAAGCGGTCATGGCTGGCCGGGCTGGGCATGCAGTGGTTCCCGATGGTGGGCTGGGCCGAGCGCGGTGGTGGGCTGGCCGACGGGCACGGCAACTCGGTGCCGCGTTTCCACGTCACCTGGGGCACCGGGCCGGCCGTGATGGAGCCGTTCGAGAAGAAGGTCCGGGCCGGGGTCGCGTCGGGCAAGGTGGTGTTCAAGTTCCGGCACCGGGTCGACGAGATCGTGGTGACCAACGGGGCGGTCACCGGTGTCCGGGGCGCGATCCTGGAGGCCAGCACGGTAGCCAGGGGCAAGCCCAGTTCACGTACCGTGATCGGAAGTTTTGATCTCAAAGCTCCGGTGGTGATCGTGGCGTCCGGTGGCATCGGGGCGAACCATGATCTGATCCGGCAGAACTGGCCGGCCCGGCTCGGCAAGGCCCCCACCACGATGATCACCGGCGTGCCGGCGCACGTGGACGGGCGGATGCTCGGGATCACCCAGAGCGCGGGCGGGCGGATCGTCAACCCGGACCGGATGTGGCACTACACCGAAGGGCTGCGCAACTGGGATCCGATCTGGCCGGGGCACGGCATCCGGATCCTGCCCGGACCGTCGTCGATGTGGTTCGACGCGACGGGCAGACGGTTCTCGGCGCCGGACTGGCCGGGTTACGACACGTTGCACACCCTCGGTTCGATCACGGCTTCCGGGTACGACTACTCCTGGTTCGTGACGACGCAGAAGATCGTCGACAAGGAGTTCGCGCTCTCCGGTTCGGAACAGAACCCGGATCTGACCGGCAAGAACCTGTGGCTGCTGCTGAGCCGGGTCTGGCAGACACCGGAGCCGATCCGCAAGTTCCAGCAGTACGGCGCGGACTTCGTCAAGGCGCTCGGCCTGCCCGAGCTGGTGACCGGGATGAACCGGGTGGCCGGCAACAACCTGATCAAACTGGACGCGCTGACCCGGCAGATCGAGGCGCGCGACCGGGAGATGGACAACGCGTACAGCAAGGACGCCCAGGTGATGGGGATCCGCAACGCGCTGTCGTATCCGGGTGACGTGCTCGGGCGGACCGCGTCGGCGCACAGATTCCTCAGCTCGGACGCGGAGGCGCTGGTCGCGGTGAAGCTGAACGTGCTGACCCGCAAGACGCTCGGCGGACTGCAGACCAACCTGCAGGGCCAGGTGCTGAACGCGGCCGGTTCCCCGGTTCCGGGGTTGTACGCGGCGGGCGAGGCGGCCGGGTTCGGTGGTGGTGGGGTGCACGGGTACCGCTCGCTGGAGGGCACGTTCCTGGGCGGCTGCCTGTTCTCCGGGCGAGCGGCCGGGCGGGCGGCAGCGGCGGCAACCGCCTGACCGCGCAGGGATCCGGCCCGCTCCACAGCGGTGCGGGCCGGGTCCACCGCCTCTGTCCCGGCGACCACCGGCTCTTTCCCGGCGACCACCGGCTCTTTCCCGGCGACCACCGCCCGCACCGCGCGGTGCGAACCGCGGCCGCCGCCCGCACCGCGCGGTGCGAACCGTGGCCACCGCACATTTCCCGGCGGTCGCGGGTCGGTGGTGACCCGCCGCCGGCGTCGCGGGGTAGCCACGAGGTGATCAGAAAGGGACAGCGGCCGTCGGTTCGTACAAGAAGATGGTTGTCAGCGACCGTGCACCGTGTGCGGGCCGGGGACCTCGCGGAGGAACTCGGGGTTGAGCAGGAAGCGGACCGCCCGGCGGCTGGGCTTTCGGCCGAGAACCGCCCGGCTGGCCTCGCGGAGCAGCAGCGCCGCCCAGAAAGCGCTGGTGGCGACGCGGTTGTGACGCCGGCCGTAGAGGCGGACCTTGTTGATCGTGAGGAGCGCCCAGAGGCCGGGTGAGACCTTGGAGTCGCCTTCGAGGTGGACGGCGCGGGCCGCCGGGGTGAATCTGGTGGCCAGGCCGGCGTCGCGGGCGCGGAGGGCGAAATCGGTCTCCTCGGAGTAGAGGAAGTAGGACTCGTCCCACGGCGCGACGGCGTTCCAGCAGTCGGCGCTGATCAGCTGGGTCGATCCCTCGGCCCAGGCGGTGACCGTTTCCGATCGGTACTTGCGAGCGTCGGTGACCATCTCGCCGAGAGTCCCGATCCGGCCGGCGCGCCCGGCGCCGAGGAAAGCGTCGGCAAGAACACGACGGACGGCGGGCTCCCGGCGCATGGTTTCGATCAGCTTTCCGTCGCCGTCTTTCAGCAGCGGTACGGCGATCCCGGTCCCGTCCGTGCGGAGCGCCGCCAGCAGCGGGTGGATGCAGCCGGGTGTCAGGCGCACGTCCGGGTTGAGGACCAGCACCGCGGTGAACGGGCCGGCCTTGCTCACCGCGGCGTTGATCCCGGCCGCATAACCGGCGTTGCGCCCCATCTCGATCACGGTGGCGTCGGGTTTCCACCGCAGGACCTCGGTGACCGAGTCGTCGTGCGAATCGTTGTCGGCGACTGTCAGGTGCCAGTCCACTCCTTCCAGCCCCGGCCCCAGTGATGCGATCAGGTCGGCGAGGAGGCGCTGGCTGTTGTAGGTGACGACGACGACGGCGATCGTCTCCATGGTGAAACTCCTTGTTCGTTTTCAGTACGCGCCGGAGCTGCGCACCACTGCGCTCACCGTGCGGAAGAGAATGGCGAGATCCATGGCGAGCGACCAGTTCTCGACGTAGCTGAGATCGAGACGGATCGACTCTTCCCAGGACAGATCGGACCGGCCGGAGACCTGCCAGAGGCCGGTGAGACCGGGCTTGACGACCAGCCGGCGGCGCATGTCGGCCGGGTAGTCGGCGACCTCCTTGGCCAGCGGCGGGCGCGGCCCGACCAGCGACATGTCGCCCTTGACCACGTTGACCAGCTGCGGCAGCTCGTCCAGGGAGAACCGGCGCAGCCAGCGCCCGACCGGGGTGACCCGCGGGTCCTCACGCATCTTGAACAGCGCGCCGTCGGTGTCGTTGAGGTTGCCGAGTTCGAAGAGGCGGGCCTCGGCGTCGACCTGCATGGTGCGGAACTTGTAGAGCATGAACGGTCTGCCGTCCCGGCCCACCCGCTCCTGTTTGAAGATCGCCGGACCACGCCCGCGGGGACCGAATCTGACCAGTGCGGCGACCACCGCCAGCGCCGGGGACGCGAGCAGCAGCAGGCTGACCGCGCCGACCCGGTCGAAGGCCTCCTTGACCGCGCGGGCGCTGCCCTTGAGCCGGGGGTGTTCGACGTGCAGCATCGGCAGGCCGTCGACCGGGCGGATGGTGGTGCGGTCGCCGGCCACGTCGACCAGGGTGCTGGCCACGATCAGGTCGACCTCGTCGCGTTCCAGTTTCCAGGCGAGCCGGCGCAGCGCCGGGCCGTCGATCTCCGGGCAGGACAGCACGATCACGGTGTCCGCGTCGGAGCGGGCGACGGCGGTGGCGACCTCGTCGAAGGTGCCGTAGACCGGCGGCATGCCGGGCGGGCTGACCGTGCGGGGCGGGCCGGGCGGCAGGCACGCGCCGATCACGCCGAGTCCGTGATAGCGCTCTCTGCGCAGACGGCGGGTCATGTCGACGACGGCCCGCTCGTGCCCGACCAGCACCACCCGGTGCAGGCGGCGGCCCTTGGCCCAGGCCCGGTGCAGGCGCTGCCGGAAGACGAAACGGGCGCCCAGGTCGACCAGGATCGCCAGCGGCATCATGATCAGCACATATCCGCGGGCCAGGCGCAGGTCGAATGCGAACGAGACAATGGCCAGTGCGGCGGTCAGCGCCAATCCGGCGCGGAATACCCGGGCGTACTCCTCGGTGCCCACGAACAGATGGCGTGGTTCGTACGCCCGATTGAACGCCAGACAGACGATCCAGGCGATCGGCAACAGCGCGGTGAGCAGAAGGTAGTCGCGTTCGTGCGGAGTGACACCGGGTGCGCCGAACCTCAGCAGCAGAGCCCAGGAGGCCGCGCTGAGGCCGACGACGAAATCGATGAGGTAGAGGGACAGGACGTACCGGAACTGCCACCCGCTGCGTGCCGCGCCGGCACGGGAACGAGCTTTGAGCTGGGAGGCCGTCGCCGCCAGGTCGACGGTCTCCACGGATTCAATTGTTCGCACGCCTTTGCCCCCATCAGCGGCTGCAACCGATTCATGATCTTTCCCTGGGCGAAACCCACGGGACACATGAGACAGACTCTCAATGCCGACGGGGCCGCGCTACAGCTTTCCGTTCGACAGGCTCACCGTTTCGGATGATGCCGGGAACCGATGGGTATTTAGGTGTCCAAGTCGGACAGACTGCCGTCGCGTCAATCGACTGTCGTCAATCTAACTGAGTGATTTGACAAAGTCGTTGCAAACGTCGTACCGCGGCAACAGACCATTGACACCGGCCACCGTCAGAGACGGCGCGGCGGCATCCTTGGCGGACAGTACGGGCTCCGCCACCGGCCAGGCAATGCCCAGCTCAGGATCAAGAGGATGGATCCCGTGCTCGTGTCCCGGGCGGTACGTCGACGAGCACAGGTAGGCCACCGTAGCCCCCTCGGTCAGCGCACAGAACCCGTGCCCCAGCCCCTCGGCGAGATAGACCGCGCGCCGCTCCCGGTCGTCCAGGCGCACCGCCTCCCACGAACCGAACCCCGGCGACCCCACCCGCAGATCCACCACCACATCCACCACGGCACCCGACACACACGTCACATACTTCGCCTGACCAGGCGGTACATCGGCGAAGTGGATGCCCCGGACCACGCCCCGCGCCGACGTCGACAGGTTGGCCTGCGCCAGATCGAGCCGATGCCCGACCACCTCGGCCAGATGATCGAACCGGTACCACTCCAGGAAACTGCCCCGGTCGTCACCGTGCTGCACCGGGATCACCTCGAACGCGCCCTCGATGGTCAACGGCCGGATCTTCACCGCAGGCCCCCGTCCAGCAGCCGCACCAGGTACTGACCATAACCACTCTTGAGCAGTGGTTCGGCCAGCTCACGCAGCTGATCGTCGGAGATGAAACCGCGCCGCCAGGCCGCCTCCTCGACACAGCCGATCTTCAGGCCCTGCCGCTCCTCGATCACCCGGACGTACTCCGAGGCCTGCACCATCGACTGGAACGTGCCGGTGTCCAGCCACACCGTGCCCCGGTCCAGCACCGTCACGTCCAGCCGGCCCTGCCGCAGGTAGGCCTCGTTCACCGCGGTGATCTCCAGCTCGCCGCGGGCGCTCGGGACCAGACCGGCGGCGATCTCCACCACGTCGGCCTGGTAGAAGTACAGTCCGGGAACGACGTACGTCGACTTGGGTTTCTCCGGCTTCTCCTCGATCGACAACACGTGGCCGTCGTCGTCGAACTCGACCACGCCGTACCGTTCCGGATCAGCGACCGGATAGGCGAAGACCCGCCCGCCGGCGGGCTCGTCGTTCAGCGCGCCGGCGACCCCGTGGAAGATGTTGTCGCCCAGGATCAGCGCCACCGGCTCGGTCCCGATGAACTCCGCGCCGATCCGGAACGCCTGCGCGATCCCGTCCGGGCGGGCCTGAACCGCATAGGTCAACTCCAGCCCGAAACGTGTCCCATCACCGAGCAGGCGCCGAAAATGCGGTTGATCCTCGTTAGTGGTGATCACCAGGATTTCCCTGATACCGGTCGATACCAGAGTGGAGAGTGGGTAGTAGATCATCGGCTTGTCGAAGATCGGCATCAACTGTTTGGACATCGCCATGGTGATCGGCCAGAGTCGTGATCCGGTACCACCGGCGAGCAAGATTCCACGCACCGGGTGACCCTAGACGGGGTACTTGAACGTCTACACTCGCCAGTCGTGCAGATTTTCGTGACCGGTGGGGCCGGTTTCATCGGATCGGCCTACGTCAGGGCCCTCTTGCAGGACGAATATGCCGGCGCGGCCGGAGCGAAGGTGACCGTTCTGGATCTGTTGTCCTATTCAGGGAATCGCGCCAACCTACCGGTGTCGGATTCCCGACTGCGTTTCGTGCAGGGCGACATTTCCGATTCTGATCTCCTGCGATCGTTGCTTCCCGGCCACGACGTGATCGTGCATTTCGCCGCCGAATCACACGTGGACCGGTCCATTTCGGGCGCGGTGCCGTTTGTCGCCACCAACGTGCTCGGCACCCAGATCCTCCTCGACGCCGCCCGGTCCGCGGGGATCGGGCGCTTCGTCCACGTGTCCACCGACGAGGTGTACGGCTCCATCGACACCGGCTCGTGGACCGAGAGCTGGCCGCTCGCACCGAACTCGCCGTACGCCGCGTCCAAAGCCGGATCGGACCTGCTGGCGCTGGCCGCGCACCGCACCCACGGCATGGACGTAGTAGTCACCAGGTGCTCCAACAACTACGGCCCGCACCAGTTCCCGGAGAAGGTGATCCCCCTCTTCGTGACGAACCTGCTGGACGGCCGGAAGGTCCCGCTGTACGGCGACGGCGGCAACGTCCGCGACTGGCTGCACGTGTCCGACCATTGCCGCGGCATCCAGCTGGCCCTGGAGAAGGGCCGCCCCGGCGAGGTCTACAACATCGGCGGAGGCACCGAGCTGAGCAACCGGGACCTGACCGGCCTGCTCCTGGAAGCATGCGGAGCCGACTGGGACATGGTGCACCCGGTAGCCGATCGCAAGGGCCACGACCGCCGCTATTCCCTGGACATAACCAAGATCCAGGACGAGTTGGGGTACGCCCCCCGAGTAGCCCTGCCCGAAGGCCTGACCACAACAGTCACGTGGTACCGCGAGAACCGCCAGTGGTGGGAGCCACTGAAGTCCCGGGCAGGCCTCTGATGCCCACCCACCCCTCGGCGTCGCCTTCCTTCACCTCCCACTCCGCTGCCGCCCCGCCGTCGACGCCCGGTGCTGCCTCTCGGCCTGTCGCTTCTGTCTCGACCGGCCGCTCGGGGCTGCGCTGGCTCATCACCGGAGCCGGCGGCATGCTCGGGCATGATCTCCAACGGGTCCTGGCCGAACAGGGCGTCACCGATGTGGTCGCCGCCGGCCGCGCCGACCTGGACATCACCTCACCCGCACAGGTCCGCGACGCGGTGGCCGAAGCCGACATCGTCATCAACGCCGCCGCCTGGACCGACGTGGACGGCGCCGAATCCCAGGAAGCCGAAGCCACCGCGATCAACGGCGAAGCAGTCCGCCTGCTGGCGTCGACCGTCGGCAACCGCCTGATCCACATCTCCACCGACTACGTCTTCGACGGCCGAGCCCGCACTCCCTACCCGGAGGACACCCCCCACGCCCCGATCAACGCCTACGGCCGAAGCAAAGCCACAGGCGAGAAGGCGGTCCTGACGGCCGGCGGCTACGTGGTCCGAACCGCCTGGCTCTACGGCGAACACGGCAACAACTTCGTCCGCACCATGCTCAACCTCGCCCAGTCCCGCCCCCACGTGGAGGTGGTCGACGATCAGGAAGGACCGCCAACCTGGTCGTACGCCCTGGCCGAGCAGTTGGTGGCCCTGTCCAGATCAGCGGCAGCCGGCCGCGCTGTTCCCGGCGTCTACCACGGCACATCCACGGGTTCGACCACATGGTTCGGCCTGGCCCGAGCAGTCTTCGAAGAGGCAGGTCTGGACCCCGCCCGAGTCCGCCCCACCACCAGCGCCCGTTTCCCCCGCCCCGCAAGCCGCCCCGCTTACAGCGTCCTGTCCCACACCCGCTGGCCAGAGGCAGACGTCGCCCCCCTCCCCCACTGGCGCACCCAACTAGCCGAAGCGATCCCCCGTCTGCTCAAACCTCGCTGACCCAGGCCCTCAAACCGCCACGGCCCGCTCTCCGGGCCCGTCCATGCTCCGCGCCGTTCAGTCGTGGTCTCTCTCATCGGTCGGGTTTTACCGCGAGCACCGGACGAGTGGCGTCGAGAAGGATTCGCTGGGCGGTGCTGCCGAGGAACAGCTTTCCGACCGGGCTACGCCGCCGGAGCCCGATAACGATCAGCGAAGCACCCACCTCCTCGGCGACATCGAGAAGGGCTTCGGACAGTTCCCCGGTATGTGGCGTCTGACGGACCTCGACAGCAACACCTGCCGCAGCGGCCCGGACCGACAGACCACCGAGATGCTCGGAACTGGCCGCCTCGGCACTGACCGGCGCCCCACCACGCGGCGAGTTGATCACCAGCAGTGGTTCGGCCCGCCGCCCCGCCTCTTCCAACGCGGCAACAAACGCCGCCTCGCCCTCAGGCGTAGGCAGATATCCGACCAGGACAGTCATTCCGTCTCCTCGGCATCAGAGGTGCTCTCCCCACGAACGGCCCCGGCCTGCCCCGCCGCCCCACTCCCACGAACGGTCCCGGCCTGCCCCGCTGCCCCGCTCCCACGAACGGCCCCGGCCTGCCCCGCCGCCCCACGCTCACGATCCGCCCGGTTTCGAGCAGCGTCCACCGGCGCGGCCCCAGCCGGCGACGCACCAGCCCCAGCCGACGCATCGCCCCCAGCCGGTGCCGCACCGCTCCGGGCCCGCGACACACCGCTCTCGGCCCGCGACGCATCGGTCCGGAGATCCGTCTCCCGTGGTCCTGCACCGGATGGCTCGAGATCTGGCGACTCGGGTGCCGGCGCTCCCGGGCCCGCGGCGGGTTGACGCCGCTTCCGGAGGACGGTCTGGATCAGGGGCAGGAGGATCACGGCGAGGAAAACGGCCACGAGCACACCGGAGATCGGCCGGGTCAGGAAGCCCGTCGGGTCGTCGTCGAACAGCAGCAGAGACCGGCGCAAGGACGTCTCCAGCAGGCTGCCCAGGACGAAGGCGAGAACCATCGGCCCGGGATCGAAGCCGGCCTTCTTCATCAGATAGCCGAGGACACCGAACGCGATGACCAAACCGATGTCGAAGACGCTGTTGTTGACCGTGTAGGCGCCGATCAAAGTGATCAGCACCGTGATCGGGGCCAGCACCGTCGCGCGGACCCGGAGGATGCGGACGAAGACGCCGAGCAGCGGAATGCTCATGATCAGCAGCAGGACGTTGCCCAGGTACATCGAGTTGACGACGCCCCAGAACAGCTCGGGATGCTCGGTGACCAGCTGCGGCCCCGGCGTCACCCCCTGGATGAGCAACGCGCCGAAGATGACGGCCATGGTCGCGTTGGCCGGGATGCCGAGGGACAGCAGCGGGATGAACGACGAGGTCGCGGCCGCGTTGTTGGCGGTCTCGGGTGCGGCGACACCTTCGATGGCGCCCTTGCCGAAGCGCTCGGGATGCCGGGACCGGCGTTTCTCCAGCGCGTAGGCCGCCATCGAGGAGAGCACGGCACCACCGCCGGGCAGGATGCCCAGGACAAAACCGATCACCGAGCCCCGGCCGATGGCGCCGGACGACTGCCGCAGGTCGGCGCGGCGGGGCCACACGTCGGTGACCTTGGTCGGCGCCTGCACGGCGCGATGACGTTGTTCCAGGTTGTAGAGGATCTCGCCGAGACCGAAAAGGCCCATGGCGATGGGTATGAAGTCGAGCCCGTCGGCCAGGGACAGGTTGCCGAGGGTGAAGCGTTCGGCGCTGGTGAAGTCGTCCCGGCCGACGGTGGCGAAGAGCAGCCCGACCGCGGCGGCGGCGAGCGCACGGATCCGGCCGCCGCTGCTGATGGTGGCGACGAGCATGATGCCGAGCAGGGCGAGCACGGTGTACTCGGGTGGGCCGAAGTCGAGGGCGAACCCGGCGACGACCGGGGCGACCAGGGTCAGCGCGACGATCGACAGGGTGCCGCCGATGAACGAGCCGATGGCGGCGATGCCGAGTGCGGCGCCGGCCCGGCCCTGACGGGCGAGGGCGTGCCCGTCGAAGACGGTGACGACCGAGGAGGCTTCGCCGGGTAGCCGGAGGAGGACCGAGGTGATGGTGCCGCCGTACTGCGCGCCGTAGAAGATCCCGGCCAGCATGATGACCGCGGTGACCGGCTCCAGCCCGAAGGTGACGGGCAGCAGGATCGCGATCGTGGCGGCCGGGCCGAGACCGGGCAGCACTCCGATGAGCATGCCGATGACGACACCGACGAGGCAGTAGAGCAGGTTCGTGGGTTCCAGGACGACCGCGAAGCCGTCGATGACCGCGGACAACGGTCCTCCAGATGGCTCAGAACAGGTGGGGGATGGTGACGTCCAGCGCGCCGACGAACAGCGCATAGAAGACGACGGTGGCACCGAGGCTGACGGCGATGGACGTCCGCCAGGTCTCGCGGCCGAGGAAGCGCAGCCAGACGAAGGCGAGCAGCAGGGTGGGGATCTCGAAGCCGATGGTGGCGATCACCGCGACGTAGGCGATCATCCCGGTCACGGCGGCGACGACCAGCAGGCTGCCGCTGGTGAACCGCTCGGGTGGCTCGTCGCGCCGGGCCCGGGCAGCGAGGACGAGCCCGAGGAGGACCAGCACGAAACCGACGGTCATCGGCCAGGTGCCGGGACCTGGTCCGAGGGAGCGGGCTCCGGCGATGGCCACGCCACCGAGAACCACCACGAGGGCGGCGGCGATCAGGTTGGCGGCCGGATCGGCCAGGGGCGGCCGGTCCTCCTCCACGGGCTCGGTCGTCATTTCGCGCCCAGTTCGATCTTGTGCTTGGCGACCAGGTCACGGTACGTCTGCAGCGACCCGGTCCACTGCTGGAGCAGGGCCGCGCCGTCCACCTCGTTGGCGGTGAGCAGCCGCTGGGTGTTGAAGTCCTGGTACGTCTTGTCGGCGAAGCCCTTCTGGAACGCTGTTCGCAGCCGGGCCACGACGTCGGCCGGGGTGCCCTTGGGGGCGACGATCGCCCGGGACTGCTGGACCGGCACGTTGAACCCGGCCTCGGTGGCGGTCGGGGTGTCCGGCATGTAGCTGGGCCGCTCGGTCGCGAACGTGACGATCGGGACCGCCTTACCGGCTTCGATCTGCTCCTTGGTCTCGCCGAGCTGCACCGCCGCGACGTCGACCTGACCGCCGAGGACCGCGGTCAGCGCCGGGTTGCCGCCGTTGAACGGCACTGCTGTCGCGTCCACTCCGGCCTGTGCGAAGAGCAGCGTCTGGGTGAGCTGACTACCCGTACCGACGCCGGTGGTGGCGAATTTGATCGGTCTTTTGGCGTCGACGATGTCCTTGACCGTCTTGAATCCGGTCTCCGGGTTGGCGATGAGGACGAAGTCGTCCTGGGAGATGCCGGTGACGACCTCGTAGTTGTTGATGTCGACGGCCTGATCGGCGGGGACGGCGAGGGGCGTGATGTAGGCGAGCGATCCGACGAAGACCATGAGCGTGTAGCCGTCGGCCTTGGCCGCGGCGAGCTCCTTGGCGGCGACCGCCCCGTTGGCGCCCGGCTTGTTCTGCACGGTGAGGGGCTGGCCGAGGTCCTTGCTCGCCGGGTCGGCGAGCGCGCGGCCGATGAGGTCGGTGCTGCCGCCGGCGTCCTGGCCGACGAGGAGGGTGACGGCCCGGTCCGGGTAGGCGGCGGTGGAGCCGCTGTCCCCTTCGGAGCCGAGGTTGCCGCCGCATCCGGTGAGGACGAGCAGGCCGGCGAGGGTGAGTGCGGGGAGCGTTATTTTCATCGGGAGTCTCCCGCTGTGAAGGGGGTCACTGGGTGCGGCGAGCCTATGACCGCGCGTCTATGCCTGTCCAAGCTAATTTCGGCATCGATTGATACTTTCACAGCATGACTTACACCCTCGATCAACTCCGGGGCCTGGTCGCGGTGGCCGAGGAGCTGCACTTCGGCCGGGCGGCGATCCGGCTCCGGATGACCCAACCCCCGCTGAGCAGGCAGATTCAGAAGCTGGAGGCCGCGGTCGGGGTGCAGTTGCTCGAGCGCGGCACCCGGAGCGTGAGGCTGACCCCGGCCGGCGAGGCGTTCCTGGGCGAGGCCCGGCGGATCCTGGCGATCACCGAATCGGCCCCGGAGCTGGCACAACGGGTCTCGTCCGGGTCGACCGGCCTGGTCCGGCTCGCGTTCACCGCCTCGGCGACCTTCGGAACCCTCGGCCGGCTCCTCAACGAACTGGAGTATCGCCTGCCCGAGGTGCATGTCGAGCTGTTCGAGATGGTCACCCGCGAGCAGGTGGCCGCGCTCGCCGGCGGTGACATCGACCTCGGCCTGGCCCGGCCGCCGTTCGACCCGGAGCTGTTCGAGTCCAAGTTGATTCACCGGGAGCGGCTGTTGCTCGCGGTCCGCGAGGACCACTGGCTGGCCCATCTGCGCCGCCCGGTGGTGCCGGCCGACCTGGCCAGAGAGCCGTTGATCTTCCATTCGCCGCAGAAGGCCCGCTACTTCTACGACCTGATCGTGAGCATGGTGCCGCTGCCGCACGAGCGGGTGTTCCACACGGTCAGCCAGGTGATCACCATGCTCTGGCTGGTCTCGGCCGGCCGCGGTGTGGCGTTCGTCCCGGAGTCCGCGCAGCTGGTCGGCATCCCCGAGGTCGTCTATCTGCGCATCGACACACCGATCCCGGAGCCGGTCGAGCTGCACCTGCTCTGGCCTCGAACTTCGGACAATCCGGCGCTGCCACGGGTGCTCGCCACCCTGGAATATCTGATGCCGTGAAGGTATCGATCGATGCTGAAAGACTCTTGGACAGGCATCACTGCGGCTTTCTACCGTTGCCTCGTGAACGCGATCCCCCCTCTCGACCTGGCCGCCCGGCTCGCTTCGGGCCTGCTCTCGTTCCCCGTCACCCACTTCGACGACCACCTCGCCTTCGACGAGACCCGCTACCGCGAGCACCTGGCGTGGCAGGCGAGTTTCGGTGTGGCCGGCCTCTTCGCCGCCGGCGGCACCGGCGAGGGCTTCTCCCTCACCAGCGCCGAGATCGACACCGTGGTCCGGGCCGCGGTCGACGAGGTCGGCGACATCGTCCCGGTGATCGCCCCGGCCACCGGTGGCACCTCGCAGGCGGTCGCCCAGGCCGAGGCCGCCGCGGCTGCGGGCGCGGCGGGCATCCTCCTCTTCCCGCCGTACCTGACCGAGGCCAGCCAGTCCGGCCTGATCGCGCACGTGGACGCGGTCTGCCGGGCCACCGGGCTGGGCGTGATCGTCTACAGCCGGGCCAACGCGATCCTGGAGGACGTGACAGTCGCCGAGCTGGCCGACCGCAACCCGACCCTGATCGGCCTCAAGGACGGGGTCGGCGACATCGAGCGGATGACCCGCACCTACGCCAAGGTCGGTGACCGGTTGGTCTACGTGGGCGGGCTGCCGACCGCCGAGACGTTCGCGCTGCCCCTGCTGCAACTCGGCGTGAGCACCTATTCGTCGGCGATCTACAACTTCGTGCCCGAGTTCGCCCTGCGGTTCTACACGGCGGTCCGCGCGCAGGACCGGGCCGAGGTCTACCGGATGCTCAACGACTTCGTCATTCCGTACCTGGACATTCGCGACCGTTCCCGGGGCTATGCCGTGTCGATCATCAAGGCCGGGTTGACCGCGGTCGGGCGCGACGGGGGCCGGGTCCGCCCGCCGCTCACCGACCTGACCGCGGAAGAGCGCGAAAACCTGACAAAGCTCATTGCGACGGTACGGTCGTGAAGCCCACGATCGAGCAGGTCGAGGTCGTACCGGTGGCCGGTCACGACAGCATGCTGCTCAACCTCAGTGGGGCACACGGGCCCTTCTTCACCCGTACCGTCGTGGTCCTGACCGACAGCGAGGGCCGCACCGGTGTCGGTGAGGTCCCCGGCAGCGCGGCGATCCGGCGCACCCTGGAGACCGCCGGTGAGCTGCTGATCGGCCGTCCCGTCGCGGAGTTCGCCTCGCTGCTGCGCGACTTCGGCCGCCGGCACGCGGGCCAGGACGCCGGGGGCCGAGGCCATCAGACATACGACCTGCGCGTCACCGTGCACGCCGTGACGGCCCTGGAGTCGGCGCTGCTCGACCTGCTCGGCCAGCATCTGGGTGTGCCGGTCGCCGAGCTGCTCGGTGAGGGCCGGCAACGCGACAGCGTGCCGGTGCTGGGCTATCTCTTCTACGTCGGTGACACGTCCCGCACCGATCTGCCCTACCGGCACGAGCCGGATCCGGCCGACGACTGGGAACGGCTGCGCCGCGCGCCCGCCCTCACCCCGTCCTCAGTGGTCCGGCTCGCCGAGGCCGCCCAGGCGCGATACGGGTTCAGCGACTTCAAGCTCAAGGGCGGTGTGTTCGCCGGTGAGCTGGAGATCGAGGCGGTGCACGCCCTGGCGGAGCGGTTCCCGCAGGCCCGGATCACCATCGACCCCAACGGTGGCTGGCTGCTGGACGACGCGATCGCCCTCTGCCGGGACCTGGGCGGGGTGCTCGCCTACGCCGAGGACCCGGTCGGCGCCGAGGGCGATCTGTCCGGCCGGGAGACGATGGCCGAGTTCCGCCGGGCCACCGGACTGCGCACGGCCACCAACATGATCGCCACCGACTGGCGGCAGATGGCCCACGCGGTGCGGTCCCACGCCGTCGACATCCCCCTCGCCGACCCGCACTTCTGGACCATGCGCGGGTCGGTCCGGGTCGCCCAGCTCTGCCACGACTTCGGGCTGACCTGGGGTTCACACTCCAACAACCACTTCGACATCTCGCTGGCCATGTTCACCCACGTCGGCGCGGCGGCCCCGGGCGAGATCACCGCCCTGGACACGCACTGGATCTGGCAGGACGGCCAGCGCCTGACCCGTAACCCCTTCCCGATCCGTGACGGCGCGATCGCCGTGCCGTCCACCCCCGGCCTCGGTGTCGAGCTCGACCGTGACGCCCTGGCCGCGGCCCACGAGCTGTTCCGGGAGCACGGCCTGGCCGGCCGTGACGACGCCACAGCGATGCAGTTCCTCGTTCCCCACTGGCGCTTCGACCCCAAGCGCCCCTGTCTGGTGCGGTGACCCATGACTGACCGAATCAGTGGCATCACGCTCTCCTCCGTCACGCTGCCCCTGAAAGCGGCGATCAGCGACGCCAAAGTGCTCACCGGGCGGCAACGGCCGATGACCGAGGTCGCGTTCCTGTTCGCCGAGATCCGTACCGAAGAAGGCCTGGAAGGGGTGGGTTTCAGCTACAGCAAGCGGGCCGGTGGGCCGGCACAGTTCGCGCACGCCCGCGAGGTGGCGCCCGACCTGATCGGCGAGGATCCCAACGACATCCAGCGGCTGTGGACCAAGCTCGTGTGGGCCGGGGCGTCGGTCGGCCGCAGCGGCGCGTCGACCCAGGCCATCGCGGCGCTCGACGTGGCGCTGTGGGATCTGAAGGCGAAACGGGCCGGGCTGCCGCTGGCGAAACTGCTGGGTGCGCACCGGGACTCGGTGCGGTGCTACGACACGTCCGGCGGTTTCCTG
The DNA here is from genome assembly GCF_016862075.1 of Actinoplanes couchii. Lineage (GTDB taxonomy): Bacteria > Actinomycetota > Actinomycetes > Mycobacteriales > Micromonosporaceae > Actinoplanes > Actinoplanes couchii. Next base: position 106,008 of record NZ_BOMG01000039.1, read on the forward strand.
CACGAGCCGATCGAGCAGGTGCTCGCCAACGCCACCGCGTCCCTGGCCTCCGGCATCGGCGGCCTGAAGATCAAGGTCGGGCATCCGTCGACGGCTGTCGACCTGGCCCGGGTGCGGGCGGTCCGCGAGCACATCGGCGACGAGACGCCGCTCATGGTCGACGCCAACCAGCAGTGGGACCGGCCGACCGCCCAACGTGCCGGCCGGGCCCTCGAGGAGTTCGGGCTGGTGTGGATCGAGGAGCCACTGGACGCCTACGACGCCGAGGGCCACGCCGCCCTGGCCCGCAGCCTGGACACCGCGATCGCCTCCGGCGAAATGCTGACCAGCGTCGCCGAGCACCACGAGCTGATCCGGCACCGGGCCGTCGACATCCTCCAGCCCGACGCGCCCCGCATCGGCGGCATCACCCAGTTCCTCAAGCTGGCCGCCCTGGCCGACCACGCCAATCTGACGCTGGCCCCGCACTTCGCCATGGAGATCCACGTCCACCTGGCCGCGGCGTACCCACACGAGCCGTGGGTCGAGCATTTCGACTGGCTGCACCCGCTGTTCAACGAGCGCCTGGAGATCCGCGACGGCCGCCTGCACCTGTCCACCCGTCCCGGCCTGGGCGTGACCCTCAGCGAGCAGACCCGTGGGTGGACCGTCGACCGGGCCGACATCGGAGCGCCCGCATGATCACCGGCACCGGTCGGCCGGAGCCCGTCCGGAAGGAAGGCATCACATGACCGGCGTTCCCAGCATCGATCCGCGCAGTGGTGAGACCGTCGAGATCGTCGCCGACGAGACCACCACCGGCCAGGTGGACGAGATCTGCACGTCCGCGCTGGCCGCCGCGGGCCCACTCGAAGACCTGGGCCGCGACGGGCGTGCGGCCCTGCTCGACGATCTGGCGGCGGCCCTGGAGCCGCACCGCGACCGGATCGTCGAGGTCGCCGACCGGGAGACCGCCCTCGGGCCGGTGCGGCTCAACGGCGAGCTGACCCGCACCTGCTATCAGCTGCGGCTGTTCGGGGAGGTGCTGCGGGACGGCGGCTACCTGGAGGCGACCGTCGACCACGCCGGGGACACCCCGATGGGCCCGCGCCCGGATCTGCGCCGCATGCTGGTGCCGATCGGCCCGGTGGCGGTCTTCGGTGCGAGCAACTTCCCGCTCGCCTTCTCAGTGCCCGGCGGTGACACCGCGTCGGCCATCGCCGCCGGCAGCCCGGTGGTCCTGAAAGCCCATCACTCGCATCCGGCCACGTCCCAGCTCTGCTACCAGATCCTGGCGGCGGCAGCGCGGAAGTCCGGTGCTCCCGACGGCACGTTCGGCATCGTTCACGGGCTGCGCGCCGGCGCCGATCTGGTGGCTCATCCGGCGATCCGGGCGGTCGGTTTCACCGGTTCGGTCACCACGGCCCGCGCTCTCCTGGCGGTGATCGAGAAACGTCCCGAGCCGATCCCGTTCTACGGCGAGCTGAGCAGCCTCAACCCGGTGGTGGTCACGCCCGCCGCGGCGGCCGGCCGGGCCGAGACGATCGGCGCCGAGTTCGCCGCGTCCTTCACGCTGGTCGCCGGGCAGTTCTGCACCAAACCCGGCCTGATCTTCGTCCCCACCGGCCCCGACGGCGACCGGCTGGTCACCGCTGTCGAGGAGGCCGTGGCCCGGCTGGGCCCGATGGTCATGCTCAACGCCGGAATCGCCACGGCCTACGAGCGCGGAACGCTCGCTCTGCAAGCCGCCGTCGCCGACGGAGCGTCCCCACACACCGACATCCCGCAGGCCGGTGTTCCGCACACCGGTGTCCCGCATGCTGGCGTTCCGCAGGCCGGCGTTCCGCACCATGGCGTTTCGCATACCGGCGTTTCGCACGACGGCGTTCCGAGCCTGCTCCCTCCTTCCGACGGGGACGCGGCGTTGAAGGAGCCGGCCGGGCCAACGGTCGATGCCCCGTCTGGTGGAACGGGACGGCCGCGGCTGTTCGCCGTCTCTGCCGGGGCGTTGCCACCTGAGGCCACCGAGGAGTGCTTCGGGCCGGTCGCGGTCGTGGCTCGGTGGTCCGATGAGGCTCAGCTCTTCGCCGCGATCGCCGGGTTGCCGCCGTCGTTGACCGCGACGGTGCATCGGGATGCCGGGGAGACCGTTCTGCCCGCCGAGTTGGCCCGGCGGTTCCGGCCGACCGCCGGGCGCCTGATCTTCGACGGTTACCCGACCGGTGTGGCCGTGGCGTGGGCTCAGCATCACGGTGGCCCGTGGCCGGCTACGAACACTCAGCACACTTCGGTCGGAACCAGCGCGATCCGGCGCTTCCTGAGGCCGGTGACCTGGCAGAACGCTTCTGCCGAACTGCTGCCGGCCGAGTTGCGTGAGGAATTCGACAGCATCCCGCGACGCATCGACGGGGTCCTGCGAACGAGACTCTGAAGGGTGCAATTCGATCATGCGATGCTGCTTCTGGCAGGAGGTGTGGGGTCCGGGCTGATCGGGTCGATGGCGGGACTGGCCTCACTCGTGAGCTATCCGGCGTTGCTGGCGGTGGGGCTTCCACCGATCTCCGCCAACGTCACCAACACGGTGGGGTTGCTGGCCAGTGGGGTGGGTTCGGCTGCCGGTTCCCGGCCGGAGTTGCGCGGGCAGGGGCCGCGGATTCTGCGGCTGGGGGTGGCCGCGCTGCTCGGCGGGACCACCGGGGCGGTGCTGCTGCTGAACACCACGTCGGCGGTCTTCGAACGGATCGTCCCGGTGCTGATCGCACTGTCGGCGGTGGTTCTGCTGCTGCGTGATCGGCTCCGGGGTTGGTACACGCGGCCGAAGGGACGGTTTGCGCAGCCACCGTTGGGGGTCGCGGTCTTCCTGATCGGCATCTACGGCGGCTACTTCGGGGCGGCTGCGGGCGTGCTGATGCTGGCGGTCATGTCGATGTCGGTGGTGGAGCCGCTGGCCGTGACGAACGCGGTCAAGAGCGTGGTACTCGCGGCCTCCAACCTGGCGGCAGCCGTTCTCTACGCCGTGATCGCCCCGGTGCACTGGAGCGCGGCCGCCCTCTTGGGTGCGGGCTGCCTGATCGGAAGCTGGATCGGCCCGTCACTGGTCCGCCGCACCCCGGAACGCCCACTACGCATCGTCATCGCGATCGCCGCCCTCGGCTTGGCCGCCCACCTCTGGCTGGACATCGGCAGCTAGAAAACCAGGCCCCGGCACCCTCACGAAGGCACGAACCGCAGGTCTCGAGCAACGGCCCGAGGGCGCCGCGTGGCGGGTAACGGGTGGCGGATGGCGGATGGCGGATCGAGTAGGCGGGGCAGTGGGCAGTGGGAGGGCGGACAGCAAGCCGGTCCGACCGACCATGGTGGACGCTGAGTTGTGCGGGACGGTGGGTGGTGGATCGGCAATGGGTTGGGCGGGACGGTGAGTAGCAGATCGGTGGTGGGTTGGGCGGGACAGTAGGTGGTGGATCGGCGGTGAGCTGGACGGGACGGCGAGTAGCGGACCGGCGGTGAGCGGTGAGTTGGGTGGGGCGGTGGGTGGTGGGCGCCGGGTGGAAGAGGGCGGCGCCCACTGGGTCACCAGGTGCTGGATTCGGTGTTGAGGAAAGGGCGTAGGGGGAAGCCGTCTCGGATGGTTTCCAGGAAGGTGACTATCTCGGCGGCCACTGAGCGGTGGGATGTGTCGTTCAGGACGTCGTGGTGGGCGTCTCGGATGGTTGTCAGGCGGGCTGTGGGGAGGGACTTCGCCAAACGGGTCAAGGCTTCTCGGTCGGTCAGATCGTCGGCCTCGCCTGCCAGCAGCAGGTGCGGTATGGGGGAGGCTTCTCCGTAGGCCGTGTCCAGCAAGTCCGGTGGGGGTGCGGATGACAGGGTGCCTCGGGTTACGGCCTTGTCTTCGGTCAGCGTGCCTCGGTGCACTGGGCAGTGGGAACGGGTGTTCAGTTCCTCCTCCCATGAACCCTCTTGCCGGCGGTCGTGTCCGGGTAATCCGGCCAGTACCACCGCGTCCGGGGCTGCCCTCCGTGTGGTGAGCAGGGCGGCTATCAGGGCGGCACCGGTGTCCGAACCGATCAGGACCAGCGGCCGGGTCGGGCCGGTGACGGTCGGTGCATCGGCGGATGCCGGGGCGCCAGTCGTTGCAGCGCCGGTAGCGGCGATACCGGGCGTGACGCCGGACAAGACGGTCCCAGGTGCGACGCCGGACACCACAGTCCCAGGCACGGTGCCGGACGAAGCCGAACCCGAACCCGAATCGATGCCGGATGAGGCAGTCCCAGGCACGGCGCCGGATGAGGCAGTCCCCAGTGCGGTGCCGGATGAGGCGGTCGCGGGTGCGGTGCTGGATGGAGTCGAACCCGGTGCGGTGCTGGATGAGGTGGTGCTCGGCGCGGGGTCGGGCTGGGTGGTTTGCGGCGGCTCGGGGCTGGTGGCCTCGGTGATTGCGCTGGTCAAGGTGTTCAGGGCTGTGGGCAAGGTTCCGGGTTCCACCGGGATCGTGGGGAGGATGTGCACGTGGTAGGCGTCGGCGGCCAAGCGGCGGCCGAAGCGGGTGTATGTGTCGGGGGTTTCGCCTCGGCCGGGGACCACCAGGACTGTGCCTCGGACGGTGACTCCGGGTGGGGGCAGGTGTTCGGTCATTTCAAGCCGCCATGAGAGTGGTGGTGGACGGTCATTCCAGGCCGCCACAGGGATGCGGGTGGATGGTCATGTCAAGCCGCCGCGGAAGTAGGGCGGTCGGGCCGGGCCGCCGCAGAAGTAGGGCGAGCCACCGAAGTGGGGCGGGCCGCGCAAATGGGTGGGCCGCGGAAGTAGGCGGGCCGCCGAAGTGGACGGGCAGCGGAAGTGGGCAGGCTGTGCAAGGTGGGCGGGCCCGTCGAAGTGGGCCGGCGGTAACAGTGGGCGGGACGTCGAAGAGGGTGGGAGGCGGAAGTAGGACGAGCCGCGGAAGTGGAGTGGACCGCGGGAGTGAGGCGGGCAGCGGAAGTGCGGCCGGCCTAGGGAGTAGGACGGGCCGAGGCAGTGTGGGGCAGGCCTAGGGAGTGGGGCGGGCCGAGGCAGCGGAGGTGGAGGGTTTCCAGCCGAGGGCGGGGGCTACCTCGGTGGCTATCAGCTCCAAGGCGCGGACCGCGGCGTCGAAGTCGGGGACTCCGGGATTGAACTGGGTTATCAGGTCGGTTGCCACCGGAAGCACCCTTTCCTGCTGGAACTCGGCCACGATTTCGTCGGGGTGGCCGTAGAAGGCGTGGAAACGCCGCAAATACTCGTCCAACGGCTGGCCGGCCGGGAACGTGCCCCGGTCCACGAAGTTCTGGGCTGTCCTCCGGACTCCGTCCTCGATCTGGGCCAGGGCGGTGCGCTTGTCGGCGGCCGGAAAGACGAAACGGGAGATGCCGATACGCGGCGGGCGCGGCTGGGTCCAGGCCGCCAGATAAGCGTCGGCCCACTGGCGCTGGATCACGTCGGTGTTCTCCGCATAGCCATAGGCGGCGCGGTTGAGCAGCAGATTCGCCCCGGCCTCGGCGGCGAATCCCGCTCCGGGCGCGCTGAACACGGCCTGCCAGAAACGGTCGGTGAAATCGTCGGTGAGAGGGGGCTGGACGGTGAACCCGGGAGCGCCCACCTCCTGGTTGAGCAACGCCTTCCGGAGCACGCCGAACGACGCCGTGGTCGTCTCCCGCCGCTGGTCGTAGTCGGCGCCCAGAGCCGCGTACTCGACCGGGCCGGAACCGCTGCCGACGCCGATCTCGACACGGCCGCCGCTGAGGGTGTTGACGACTGCCACATCTTCGGCGACCCGGATCGGGTTCTCCAGCGGAAGAATGGTGATCGCGGTGGACAGCCGGATCCGCTTGGTACGCGCGGCGGCGTGGGCCAGGAACGGCCACGGCGACGACAGTCCCCCACCGTGCAACGGAATGTGGTGCTGCGCCACCCACCCGACGTCGAATCCGAGTTCGTCGGCGATCACGAACAATTCCTGGGCCCGCCGGTACGTTTCGGCAAGCGGCCCCCGCCCCTGCACGTGGGTGAGAAATCCGAGACGGAAGGTGGTCACGAGGCAACACTCCAGCGGTTGGCGGGAATCGGCAGGCCCAGATGCCCGCGCAAGGTGTCGTGCGCATACTCCGTACGGAAAAGTCCGGATTTCTGCAACAGCGGCACAACATCGCTCACAAAAGCCGACAAATCATCATTTGTCCGGAAGCCAACGTTCAGCCCGTCAAACGCCTCAGCCGAGAACCACGATGTGATAGCCGAGGCCACCGTAGAAGGCGACCCGGTAAAGGGCGACGGCTGATACCGGGTGAACTCAAGAACCGTCTCCCGCAACGAAAGCCCAACAGTAGCCGCCCGGGAAACGATGGAGGCGCCCCGGGTCCGCCCACTCTTCTCAGCAAGATGAGCCACATCAGGAAACGGCGCATCCAAGTCGTAAACCGAGAAGTCATGCGCCCCGAAAGCCCGCCCGAACTGCGCCAGCTTCCGCGAGAAGTCGTTGTCCGCCTCAAAGATCTCCCGCGACAGCCGATGCGCCTCCTCATCAGTGGAGGCGACGACAGGCTGAGCCCCGAGAAAGATGACAACGTGCGAGGGATCCCGCCCGAGCGCAGCCGCCCGCCGCTTGATGTCCGAGTAGTAAGCTCGGGAGTCGGCAAGCGATCCCCCGGGCGCATAGATTCCTTCGGCAACGTGAGCAGCCAGATTGCGCCCTTCTTCGGACACCCCCGCTTGAAAGATGACCGGCTGCCCCTGAGGCGACCGGGAAATGTTCAACGGCCCGTCCACCCGAAAATGCTCCCCGACATGATCCAGGGAATGCAGCTTGGAGGGGTCGAGGAAGACGTCCCCGGAGGCCGGAAACGCATCGTCCTCGTACGAGTCCCACAGCCCACGGACCACCTGAACGTGCTCGAGAGCCCGCCCGTACCGGGTGGCGTAATCGAGATGCTCGTCGAGCCCGTAATTACGAGATGTCCCGGTGTCGAAACTGGTGACGACGTTCCACCCGGCCCGCCCACCACTGATGTGGTCGAGGGAAGCGAATCGCCGCGCCACGTTGAACGGCGAGTTGTAGGTGGAGCTGAGAGTCCCCACGAGCCCGATGTTCCGGGTGTGTGTGGCGACGGCGGAGAGGAGGGTGAGCGGTTCGAGCCGATTGAGATAGTGCGGCGGATAGGTGGCGTCGATGAATTGACTGTCCACGATGAACAGGGCGTCGAATCTGGCGTGTTCAGCGGCGACCGCCTGCGCGATGTACCAGTCGATGTCGATGCTGGCGTTCTTCGGGACGCGCGGGTCCTTCCAGAGGCTGTGCTGCCCCGGCCCGCCGACGCCGTAGGCCCGCAACGCGAGCCGGAGTTGCCTGGTCACGCGGATGCTCCTTCGAGGTCGAGAAGGTTGCGCAACTCGCTGCGGGCGGCCCGCCCGGCGGCCGCGGAGCGCAAGGTGGGTGCGGAGCTGACGAGCAGTTTCGTGTACGGGTGGGCCGGCTCGTTGATCACCGAGGCGGCCGCCCGGTCCTCGACGATCTCGCCCCGGTAGAGGACGGCGATCCGGTCGGCGACACCCGCGACGGATCCGAGGTCGTGGGAGATGAAGAGCAGGGCGGTGCCGGCGTCGCGCAGTTGTTTGAGCAGTTCGAGGATCTGCACCCGGTTGGCCGAATCGAGGGCGCTGACCGGTTCGTCGAGCAGGACGAGGCGCGGCTCGGTGATCAGGGCCCGGGCCACGGCCACCCGTTGACGCTGGCCACCGGACAGTTCGCCGGGCAGCCGGTCCAGGAGCACCTGCTCCAGACGTACCCGCGCAAGGATCTTGTGAACTTTGTCGGGAATGTCGGCGGAACCGTGGATCCGCAACGGCTCGGCCAGGGAGTCGAAGATCGTCAGGTCGGGGTCGAGGCTGCGCAGCGGGTCCTGGAAGACGTATTGCACGGTGCCGCGCCGGCGCAGCTCACGCCACTGGCGCGGGGTGAAGGCGGCGACGTCGGCACCGTCGATGACGATCTTCCCGGCGGAGGGGCGGACCAGTCCCAGGATGGCGCGGGCCAGCGTGGATTTGCCGGAGCCGGTCTCGCCGATGATCCCGACCGTCTCGCCCGGGGAGAGCGACAGCGAGGCGGAGCGGAGCGCGTGCAGGCGGCCGGTGCGGCGGCGGTAGTGGACGTCGAGGTCGCTGATCTCAAGGAGTGACAAGGTAACGCTCCAACCCGTAGGACTCGTGCTCCTCGATGAGCAGGCGCGTGTACTCGTGGTCCGGCCGGTAGAGGATCTTCTCGACCGGCCCCTGCTCGACCACCTCACCGGCGCGCATGACCAGCACCTCGTCGCAGACCTGGGCGACGACGGCCAGATCGTGGGACACCACGACGAGAGCGAGACCGGTGGATTCCCGCAGCTCGGCGAGGAGGTCGAGGATCTCGGCCTGGACGGTGACGTCGAGCGCGGTGGTGGCCTCGTCGGCGATCAGGATCTTGGGCTCGGCGGCGATGGCGGTCGCGATCAGGGCCCGCTGGAGCATGCCGCCGGAGAGTTCGTGTGGATACTGACCATGGACGGCGGAGGAGAGGCGAACCGCGTCGAGGAGTTGCAGCGTCCGCGCTTTCAAGGCCCGGCGCCGGAGTCCGAGCTTGACCTGGGCAACCTCGGCGATCTGCGACCCGATCGTCAACGACGGGTTGAGATAGGACGCCGGGTCCTGGAAGACAGCGCTGATCGTCGAGCCGCGCAGGGCGGTCCACTGTTTCGACGACAACGAGGCGACATCATGGCCGTCGAGGGAGATGCTCCCGCCGGAGACCGTGAACCCTTCGGGCAGGATCCCGAGGGCGGCCCGGCAGGTGAGCGTCTTACCGCTGCCGGACTCCCCGACGATGCCGACGACGCCGCCGGGTTCGAGGTCGAAAGTGACACCGTGGACGATCTCGCGATCGAGCGAGACGCGGACGTCACGCAGACTGAGAATGGACATTTCGCCCCCGACGCAGGAGAAAGGTTGGCCCGGAGACGTCCCGGATGACGTCGGCGAGCAGGTTGCAGGCCCACACGGTGGCCATGATCAGCGCGGTGGGAACCAGCGGCGCCCACGGCCGGAAGCTGAGATAGCCCAGGTCAGCGGCGAGAACCCCACCCCAGGTGGGAGCGGGTGGCTGCACCCCGATCCCGAGGAACGTCAGGCTGGAGACCACCACGAACCCGACGCCGGCGGTGTTGGCGAGGGCCACCGCGACGGGCGGCAGCACCTTGACCCAGACGTGTTTCCGGACCACCCACCCGATCGACGCGCCGGAGATCAGCGCCGCCTCGACGTACGGGGAGCGGGCCACCGACAGGGTCGCCGCGCGGGAGACCCGGAAGAACAGCGGCGAGATCATGATGCCGACGGTGAACATGGCCTGCGGGATGCCGTTGCCGAGCAGGGCGGTGACGGCGACCGCGAAGACCAGGAACGGCAGCGCGATCAGGGTGTCGGCGAGCCGCAGCGTGACCCATTCGAAGGCCGGGCCGAGGTAGACCGAGAGGATGCCCGGGATCACGCCGGCGATCAGGGCGACCAGCGACACCTGCACCGAGCCGAGGACGCTGACCCGGGAGCCGTCGAGCAGCCGGCTGAACACGTCGCGGCCCAGGTAGTCGGTGCCGAGCCAGTGTGCGCCGGACGGCCCGGCGAGGATCTCGGCGCCGCCGGCGAGCGGGTCGTACGGGGCCAGGAACGGTCCCAGGATCGCCAGCAGGGCGATGGCGGCGAGGATTCCGGCGGCGATCCGCCCGGAGGGCAGTGCGAGAGCGCGGCGGACCATGTCAGACCCCCCGTGCCGAGGCCGGGGTGACCCGGACCAGGATGACGTTGACCAGCAGGTTGAAGACGACGACGAGCACCACCGAGACGACCAGGACGCCCTGGACGGCCGGGACGTCACCGCGCTGGGCGGAGTCGGCGGCGAACTGGCCGAACCCCGGCATCCCGAAGATCGACTCGGTGACGACGGCCCCGCCGAGCAGGTTGGGGAACTTCATGCCGAGTACGGTCAGCGCCGGGCCCATGCCGTTGCGCAGCACGTGCCGGAAGAAGATCCGGCGTGGGCTGAGACCGCGGACGACCGCGCCTGTCACGTAGTTCTCCCGGTACGCCGCGACCAGCCCCGATCGCAGCTGGCGGGCCACGTCGGAGACGGTGTCGAAGCTGAGCGCGATGGCCGGCAGGGTGATGTGTGCCAGCCACACCGCCCAGCCCCGCTCCGCCGGGACGTACCCGGCGGACGGGAACCAGCCGAGCGTCACCGCGAAGACCACCACCAGGGCGATGCCCACCACGAACGACGGCATCACCGAGATGAACGTCATGAACCCGGTGATCGCCCGGTCCACCCAGGTGGTCCGGCGTGCCGCGGCGAGCACACCGAACCCGAACCCGAAGACGACCCCGATGACCAGGGCGAGCCCGGCCACCGAGAGGCTGACGATCGCTCCGGAGAGCAGGAGCTGGGCGATGTCCGCGCCGTTGAACCAGCTGACGCCGAGATCACCTCGGGTCACCGAACCGAACCAGTCGAAGTACTGGGTGAGGAACGGCCGGTCCAGGCCCCACTCGTGTTCGATCTGCGCGACCATCTCGGGGGTGGCCGATTCGCCCAGTTGCAGGTGTGCCGGCGAGAGCCCGCTCAGGGCCCGCAACGCGAACGTCACGAACGTGGCGACCAGGAAGACCGGCACGAAGATGAGAACCGTCCTGAGCAGGCCCTTGATCACGACGCTACCGTCAGCCCGGTCCAGTGCAGCTGACCCGGGATCGGCGCGAAGTCCGACACCTTCGGGCTCTTCACGAACAGGTTGGGCAGCGAGTAGGTGAAGACGATGGCTCTGCTGTCCAGGCCCGCGCGGGTCGCCGCCCGCAGGTTCTTCTGATAGTCCGGCGAGTCCAGCGGGGTCTCGCGGGCGACCTTCACGGCAGCTTCAAAACCTTCCGGCTCGTACGGGGTACTCAGGTTCAGTGGCCCGTCCGGCCCGAAATGCGCGGTGAGCGTCTGCACCGGCGACTCGCGCCCGGTGGTGCCGTAGATCGACAGAGCCAGGTCCTTGGCGAAGAACGGGGTGGCCCAGTTCGGGTCGACCTTGATGTTCACGGTGATGCCGATCGCGGCGAGCTGCGACTGGATGATCTCGGCGGCGGTCTGCTGGTTCGGGATGACCAGGTCGACCTTGAGCTGCTCCGGTGTGAGCCCGGATTCGGCGATCAGCGACTTGGCCCTGGTCACGTCGTACGGCCAGCGGTTCGCGGTCTCCTTGTCGTACGCCAGATAGGTGTCCGGGAACGGCTGGTCGGTCGGCGCGGCGAGACCGAAGGTGGCCTTGTCGACGAACTCCTGCCGGTTGGTGGCGTACCGGACCGCGTCGACGACCTTGGGGTTGTCGAACGGCGCCTTGTTCACGTTGATGCTGATGTTGGAGGCGTTGTAACCGGGCTGGATCACCACGTCCAGCTTCGCCGCCTCGGCCGCCTTGACCTGGTTCGGGGCGAGGCCGGCCAGGTCGTAGACGCCGGTCTGCACACCGGAGACGATGGTCGCGGTGTCCGGCGCGGACAGCAGCTCCACCTTCTCGATCTTGATGTTGGCGGCGTCCCAGTAGTCCGGGTTCTTCGTCAGGTGGACGTGCGAGCCGGGCACGTTCTCGGTGACCACGAACGGTCCGGCGCCGACCGGGTTCTTGTCCAGCGCGGCCGGGTCCTGTGCCGCCTTCGGGCTGGGGATCTGCGCGACACGCTCGCCGAGCAGCAGCGGGATCTGGTAATCGGTCTGGGTCAGGTCGACCACCACGTCGAGATCGTTCGCGGTCACCGACTTGATCGAGGTGAGGTCGCCGAAGAGCGCCGAGTCCTTCTGGGTCTTCGCGCGCTCCAGATACGCCTTGATCGCCGCGGCGTTCACCGGCTCGCCGTCGCTGAACTTCAATCCTTTACGCAGGTGGAAGGTAACCTGGTCACCCTTGTCGTTGTAGTCCCAGCTCTCGGCCAGGCTCGGGACGGCCTCGCCCTTCTCGTTGATCTCGGTCAGCGAGGCGTAGGTCAACGACAGGATGCGGAACTGCGCGCCACTGCCGGACACCACCGGATCCCAGTGGGCGGGCAGCGTGACCGCCCAGCGCAGCGTCGGCACCTCGTCGGACGCGCCTGCGGCTCCCCCGGCGCACCCGGTCAAGAGCGACAAGCCAACGGCGAGAGCGGCCCATTTCGTACGTCTCATCATGCTGCCTTTTCTGCGGTGTGAATGTTCTGCGGAATCGGCAGACCGAAGTTGCCGCGCAGAGTGGTCGCGTCGTACTCGCTGCGGGCGATGCCCCGCTCGCGCAGGATCGGCAGGACCTCGTCGACGAACCGGGCGAACTCGCTCGGCACCGTGACGGTCAGGTTGATGCCGTCGAAGGCGCCGGCCTCGAACCACTTCTGGATCTCGTTCGCGACGGTCAGCGGCGAGCCGGTGAACGGCGAGCGCCGCGACTCGATGCCGTGCTGGACGACCTGGCGCAACGTGAAGCCGTTGTCCTTCGCCAGCTTCTTGATCCGCTCGGCCTGGGTGCGGAAACTGCGGTCGCCCAGGTCACCGAGATCCGGAAAGGGTGCGTCCAGGTCGTACCGGGTGAAGTCGTGCCAGCCGAACGGGCGGCCCAGCTCCTTGAGCGCGCGGTCGAAGCTCTTGCCGCCGATGATGGCGGCCTCCTTCTCCCGGGCCTGCTCGTCGGTGTCGCCCAGGATCGGGCTGATTCCCGGCACGATCAGGATGTGCTCGGGGTTGCGGCCCTTGGCCTCGGCGCGGGCCCGGATGTCCCGGGCGAACGCCACCCCCTCCTCGATCGACGCGGCGTGTGTGAAGATCGCCTCGGCGACGCTCGCGCCCAGGTCCCGGCCCTCGTCCGAGTCACCGGCCTGGAAGATCACCGGCTGGCCCTGCGGGGAGCGCTGCAGGTTGAGCGGGCCGGCCACCTGGAAGTGCTCGCCGATGTGGTGCAGCGCGTGCTGTTTGCTCCTGTCGAAGAAGACGCCGTTCGCCTTGTCGCGGGGGAACGCGTCGTCCTCGTAGGAATCCCACAATCCCTGCACCACTCGTACGTGTTCCAGCGCCCGGCCGTACCGGGTGGCGTAGTCGTAGTGCTCCTTGCGCCCGTAGTTCCCGGCCGTGCCGCCGTCGCCGGTGGCCACCACGTTCCACCCGGCGCGGCCGCCGCTGATGATGTCCAGCGAGGCGAGCCGGCGGGCGATGTTGAACGGGTCGTTGTAGGAGGTGGTCAGCGTGCCGACCAGGCCGATGTGGCTGGTGTGCACGGCCACCGCGGAGAGCAGGGTGAGCGGTTCGAGCCGGTTCAGGTAGTGGTGGGGTGAGTCCGGGGTGATGAACTGGCTGTCCACGATGAAGACGTGGTCGAACCTGGCGGCCTCGGCCTGCTGTGCCCGGGCGATGTACCAGCGGATGTCGACGCTCGCGTCGCCGGGGATCTCCGGGTCGAGCCAGGTGTGGTGCTGGCCGGGCCCGCCCACACCGAGCAGAACCGCACCCAACTTAAGGGTCTTTTTCGACATTTATGAGTCCAACTCATTCGATTCGGGAGTTTCGGGATTGTGTCGCCTCGGGCGGCGGCTCCGGACCCAGTATCGGTAGCGGTCCGGTCACTCGTCCAAGGAGAGATCGTGATGACAAGCCATTACGACCGCTAATCAATTCCTAGTAGACTGATAGGCATGAGTCGGTATCTGGACATCGCCCCGCTGCGCAGCCTCGTCGCCGTCGCGGACTGCGGCGGATTCCAGCGGGCAGCCACGTCGCTGCACCTCAGTCAGGGCGCGGTCAGCCAGCACGTGCGCCGGCTGGAGACCGCCCTCGGCCGCACCCTGGTGGAACGCGACGGGCGCGGATCCCGGTTCACCGGCGACGGCGAGACCCTGCTGAGCCACGCCCGCCGGATCCTCGCCGTGCACGACGAGACCCTGCACGCGTTCGGCCTGTTCGGTCTCGACAGCGAGCGCAACCTGGTGATCGGCTCGACCGAACACGCCGCGGCCCAGCTGCTGCCCGACCTGACGGCAGCGCTCACCGCCACCTTCCCGGACCGGCGCATCCGGTTCCGGATCGATCGGGGCGCCCAGCTCCGCACCGCCCTGCAGGACGGCAAGATCGACCTGGCGCTGCTGCTCGGCCCGGCCGCGCTCGGCCCGGCCGCGCTCGGCCCGGCCTCGCTCGGGTCGGCCGGCGGGACCGATGCCCGCACCGTCGGCGAGCTGCACCTGACGTGGTACTCAGCTCCGGAGTGGACATCGCCGGCGCCCGGCGAGCCGATCCCCCTGGTGGTCTTCGACGCGCCGTGCGCGATCCGCAGCCGGGCCATCGAGACGCTGGCGTCGCACGACGTGCCGACCGAGGTCGGCGCGGAGGCGGCACACCTGGCCGGCGTGCAGGCCGCGGTCCGGGCCGGGCTGGGTGTCGGCCTGATGGCCACTCTCGGTCAGCGGCCGGAGGGCCTGACCGCCCGGGACGACCTGCCGAAACCGTCGCCCCTGGAACTGTCGGTGTGGCCCCGGCGCGGCCTGGCCACCGATCTGGTCGACGGCGCCGCCGCGGCCCTGACCGGGATCCTGGCCGGCGCTGTCCACCCGGAGCCCGGAACCCGCGGGTGAGAGGCCGGCTCTATTCGCCATGACGGAGGGCCACGTAACGCCCGGAGTGGTAGACCAGCGGCGCCTCGGCCTCACCGAGGCCGTGCTCACCGGCGACCGGGGTGGCCAACACGATGGTGTGATCACCGGCACGGACCCGCTCGACGACCCGGCAGACCAGGCGGGCCAGCACCCCGTCGAGCAGCGGCACCCCGTCCGGGCCCGGCCGCCACGCGCCGTGCTCGGCGAGCCGGTCGATGCCCCGGGTGGAGAAGGTCCGGGCCACGTGCTCCTGCTCCTGGCCGAGCACGTGCACGGCCACGGTGTCGGCGGCCTCCACCGCGGGCCATGCCGAAGCGGTCTCGGCCAGGCAGAACGAGACCAGCGGCGGGTCCAGGGAGACCGACGTGAACGAGGTCGCGGTGAAACCGGTGGCCGGCTCCCCCGGGGCGGTGATCACGACGACGGCGGCGGCGTGCCGGCGCAGCAGCTGACGGAAGAGGTCGGCGTCCACGGTGTCGGTGGGGACGGTCTGCAAGGTCACGACGGGCCTCCTGGTGTCGCTGAACGGCTTACCGGTGAGTGGCCGCACTGCCCCTCAGCGAGCCGGCCGGCCGGAGGTGATGCCCGAGTTCACTTCCCCGGCCGTCTCGCACCACCGACGTTGCTCCCTCACGGACGCCCTCGTCAACCGCCTTCCCATATCCTAGTAAACCGATAGGATCTCATTGACATGGCCGGTGTTGACGGTTCAAGATGCGGGCATGAGCGACGCTTTCCATCAACGTCTACACCATGTCGCGTCGGATGCCCTCAGCGCGGACACCGCACAGACCTCCGGGATGCGCCGGGTCGAGGCGATCAGCGGCTCCACGGTGGGCAGCCGGAACCTCTGGATGGGACAGACCCACGTCGCCGCGAGCACCAACTCCGGCAACCACCACCACGGCGCGTCGGAGACCGCGATCTACGTGGTCAGCGGCACCCCGTCGTTCGTCTTCCTCGACGAGGAGCACGGCGAGATCCGGGTCGACACCAAGCCCGGCGACTACATCTACGTGCCGCCGTGGGTGCCGCACCGCGAGGAGAACCCGGACCCGGAGAACGAGGCGGTCGTGGTGATCTCCCGCACCACCCAGGACGCGATCGTCGTCAACGTCCCGGACCTGAAGTGGGTCGGCCCGGTCGCGGTCGGCACGAAGGACCCCGAGGAGAGCTGACCGCTACTTGGCCGGCTTGGTCAGCACGGTGGTGACGATCTGGCCGCCGCCGTCGCGGCGTACCTGGCAGGTCAGCAGCATCTTGGCCGGTTTTGCCTTCTTCTTCGCCACCTTGACCGTGTAGCGGCCGGTGCCCGGGACGTCGAAACCGCCGTCGACGGCCTTCGCCGCGCCGATCTCCACGCCGGTCAGGACGTTCGACTTGATCCGGCGGTCCGCGACCAGGGCGGCCTCCAGCCCCCGGTTGACCTCGTTCACCAGGGCGGACTCGCAGCGGTCGTGGGCCTCGGCGGCGGTCAGGTCCGGGACGACGGTCATCCCGGAGGCGAACATGAACAGGCGCACGCCGAGCACCGAGAGCCCGGCGAGCACCAGACCGATGACCGCCGTCCAGAGCGCGAACCGGAACAGCCGGGTGTTCTTCGGCTTCGGCTCCGGCGCGTGGTCGGCGGCGTTCGGGGCGCCACCGAACAGGTTCGGGGCGATCGACGGCAACCCGTAGTTGCCGGGCGCGGCCGCGGGGTGCGACAGCGGCGGCGCGATGAAGCCCGACGGGGCCTGCGGCGCGTACCCCGGCGCCGGGGACTGCCCGAAGTCCGGCCCGGCGAAGCTCGGCGGGGCCTCCGCCCGGCCGAGGGTGCGCGGCACGAACGGCGCCCGTTCCGGCACCCCGGCCTGGGCATGGGAGCGGGGCACGACCGCCGGGTTGCCGGGGTCGCCGGCCGTCGACAGGGAGCGTGGCGTGAACGCCGGTTGTTGCGCCGAGGCCTGCGTGGCACCACCCGGCAGGTAGGGAACAGTCACGTCGGCTCCTCGGTCAGGCGGACCCGGCGAGTCCGTCGGGGCTTAGTTCGGCCACCGAGCCCGCCTGCTGAGGAGCACTTTCTGCCCGGCCGGGTGCAATACCGTACCGGCAAATGTTGATCTAGGCGCGCCCACCGGAGACCGCGACCTGGCGGCGGGCCAGATCGGTCAGGATCTCGCTGGTGGAGGACGTGCCGAAACGCGTCACACCGACCCCGGCCATCGCGATCATCGCGTCCAGGGTGCGCACCCCGCCGGAGGCCTTGACCTGCACCTTGGGCGAGACGGCCGAGCGCATCAGCGACAGATCGTCGATGGTGGCGCCCTTCGGGGCGAAGCCGGTGGAGGTCTTCACGAACGCGGCGCCGGCCCGCTCGGAGGCCCAGCAGGCGGCGAGTTTCTGCTCGTCGGTGAGGTACGCCGTCTCCAGGATGACCTTGACATGGGCGGCGCCGGCGGCCTTCACGATCATGCCGATCTCGTGCTCGACGGCGGCGATGTCGCCGGAGCGCAGCCAGCCGATGTTGAGGACCATGTCGATCTCGGTGGCGCCCTGGTGCACGGCCAGCTCGGTCTCGGCGACCTTGATCGCGGTGGCGGTGTCACCGTGCGGGAAGCCGATCACCGTGCCGACCGCGACGTTCGTGCCGCGCAGCAGGTCGACGGCGACGGACACGTCGGCGGGGCGGACGCAGACCGAGGCGACGTCGTACTTCTTGGCGATGGCGCAACCCTCGCGCACGTCTTCGAGGGTGAACTCGGGCCGGAGGATGGAGTGATCGATCATCTTGGCGATCTGCGGCACGGTGAAGTTCATGAGACCGGACATTAGCTGTCTATACAGGTAGCTGTCTAGACAGGCTGTGCGGACTTGTAGTGTGTGCCTCATGTCCGGGAATCCCGATTTCGCACCGCGCTACTTCCGCATCGAGCAGGAGCTGCGCGCCCTGATCGCCAAGTCCCGGCCGCACGACCCGCTCCCCTCCGAACCCGAGCTCGCCCGCGAGCACAGCGTCAGCCGGATGACCGCGCGCGCCGCCGTCACCCAGCTGGTCAACGACGGTCTCGTCTACCGCGCGCCCGGCCGCGGCACGTTCGTCGCCGTGCCGAGCGGGCCCCGCCGCGCCGACCACCTGATCCGGCTCAGCGAGGAGATCCGCAAGCAGGGCAAACGACCATGGGCCAAGGTGCTGGTCGCCAAACTCCGGCCGGCGACACCGAGCGAGTCGACCCGGCTCCGGCTGCGCAAGAGCGACGTCTACGCCATCCACCGCGTCCGGTTCGCCGACGAGGAACCGATCGCGCTGGAACGGGCCATGTACCCCGGAACCATCGCCGGGCTCCTCGACCACGACCTGTCAAAATCGGTCCACGAGGCGCTCGTCACCCTCGGCCACACTCCCGTCCGCGGCACGTCGACCATCGGCGCCCAGTCCGCCACCGAGGAAGACGCCCGGGAACTCGGCGTGCCGGTCGGCTCGGCGCTACTGGTCGAGGAACGGTTGATCCTCGACCAGAACGAGAGGCCGCTGGAGCTGAGCGAGTCCCGGTACGCCGGAAGCCGCTACCGCCTGGACGTCGCCTTCGGTGTGGAGCCGCTGGTTCAGTAAGCGGTGTCCAGCCGCTGGTTCAGCAGGTGCAGCGGGGCGGCGGCGATCGACGCGGCGTCCAGCGCGGCCCAGTAGGCGGCCGCCCGCCCCGGATCCACCGGCCCGGTCACCAACGGCAGCCCCGGCACCGCCGCATGCAGCAACGACTCCAGCTGACACGAGGCGATCGTGCCCGGTGGCTGCGCACTCACCGCCGGCAGACCCGCCGCCGGGATGCGCCGCGTGGCACCGCAGTCGAGCAACCCCCCACCGACGATGAGTACGTCTTTCCGGTCCCGCATCCGGGCCAGAGCCCGCCCCGTGTCGAAACAGTGCGGAAACGAGTCGTCGACCAGAATGG
This sequence comes from Actinoplanes couchii, assembly GCF_016862075.1. Classification (GTDB taxonomy): domain Bacteria; phylum Actinomycetota; class Actinomycetes; order Mycobacteriales; family Micromonosporaceae; genus Actinoplanes; species Actinoplanes couchii. The sequence continues at coordinate 124,598 of NZ_BOMG01000039.1, forward strand.
TGCCCGGTTTCAGCCGCTCCACGTCCAGGGTGTTCGGCCCCCCACTGATGGCGGCGACGATCAGATCCGCCCGGTAGACGGCGTCCACCCCGTCCGTGGCGATCTCCACCGGCATATCCGGCGCTGCCTGCCTCTTCGCCCCCTTTGCCAGCCCTTTGGCGGACCTTTTGGCGGGCCGTTTGGTGGGCCTTTTGGTGGGATTCGCCATCAGCCCTGCCGCCAGGTCCTGCAATCTGGTTCGCGCCGCCGGCAGATCACACAGGATCAGCCCGGCCGGCGGCTGCGGCGCCCGAGCCATCAGCAGACTCAGCGACGAGGCCCCGATGGACCCGACCCCGAGAAACGCAACCACGCATTCCCCAAGGTCACGCCCCCGAGAGGCAAGCGCGGCGAGAGCGGTCCGCACGACGGCGGCAGCGGTCACCGCATGCCCGGTGGTCAGATCAACACCCTCTTGCCGGTACGGGGTGAGCGCCGCCCCGTACCCGGTGAGCGCCGGAATCATCCCCGCCAGCGAAACAGTCCGAGCCCCGAGGGAGGCAGCCAGCCCCACCCCACCAGCGGCGTCCACGGCGAGCCCGTCAAGCCCGAGCTCATCCGCAAACCGAGGAAGTGCCACAAACCCCGACCGCCCCAGCCCCGTCTCCACGGTCTCGAGAAGCCGAGCCTCCCCCGAGGGAAACAGCATCCCCCGAATGTCTTCCCGCCCGAGCCCAGGAAGAACAGCTCGAACCGCCTCCGGAAGCACCGAGGCCAGAGCCCCCAGATGCGCAGGAGAAGGCAGATACCCAACAAGAGCCGCATCCAGCGGCCCACCCCGAGCCCCAGCCCCCTGCACCAGCTCCGCGCCCAGCACCGATCCCGAGACCGCCGCCCGGTCCGCGCCACGCACCCGCTCCGCGCCCATCACCGAGTCCGAGACCAGCTCCTGGCCCGCGCTGCGCTGCCGCTTCGCGTTCACCGCACGGTTTGGGGTCGCGGTCCCGTCCGCGGCCTGGGCTTGGTCCGTGATTGAGGGTCGTTCTCCTTGACCGATTTTTCGGCTTATATAGTTTTTTGTTGCGCGGGCGAGTTGGTCCAGGTTTTTCTGAGGGAGACGGCCGCGCAGCGTCAGGCGCAGGCCCTTCTCGGTCGGGCGGGCTGCGAGCAGCACCTCTGTTCCCGGCGGGACCGCCAGCTCAGCGTCCGAATCGTCCCAGGTCAGGGAAAGGGTTTCCCCCTCTGCGGCGGCGCCGAACTGAAGGTAGGTGAAGAAGTACCGCCATCCCTGTGGCGCGATGAACGACCGGCTCCGCGCTTCGGCCACGGCAGCCGCCACCTCGATCAGCTCTACCTCGCCCCCGCCCGCCGCCGGTCCTAGGCCCGACGTGGCGGGCCACGCCGCTGGTCCTAGGACTGGGGTTGCCGGCCTCGCCGCTGATTCTGGGTTTGGGCTGGTGGGAGCGACCTGGACCGCTACTGCGGTGGCGCATGGGCCGAAGATTCGGGTTATGTCGGGTAGGGAGTGATCTCGGCCGGTCACCGCTACGCCGATCGTTGGGGCTGGGTGGCCGAGGACTGTTGTCAGGGCGTGGTGGTAGGCCGCGAGCACTGGTGCGAACGGCGTCACGCCGGCCTCGGTCGACAGGATCTGCAGTGCCTTGACGTCCTGGTCGGTGATCGTGATACCAGCCGTGGTGATCTCGTCTCCGGTGGCCAAGGGGGCGTAGTCGTGCGGAACCGTTTCCGGGCGGATCGAGTTCAGCAGGGACACGTAGTCCTTGAACGTGGAACGCAGTTCGGGAAGGGACTCTCCGTCGTATACGGCCAGCAGTTCCCGCATCAGCAGCGCGACGCTGTAGCCGTCTCCCACCAGGTGATGTGCGTGGATGATCAGCGCGTGGTCGGACGGGCCGTAACGGAGCAAACGCAAGCGGACCAGCGGCCAGTCCGCCGGGTCGAATCTGTGCTCGCGTTCGGCGGCCAGTTCCTCGTCCAAGGGTCGGGGCGTCGCTACGTGATCGACGATCAGCCGTGCCGCGGTGACCTCGCGCTGGATCGGGGGCCTGGCATTTCGGGGGAAGACGGTTCGCAGCATCGGGTGCCGGTTCACCAGCGTGTCCACCGACTGCTGGAATCGTTCCTGGTCCAGCGGTCCGTGCAGGCGTGGCGCCGCTAGCCAGGTCGACGGGGCGCCGACCGCATCGGCCAGCAGAAAACCACGCTGGGTGAGGCTGACCGGGTACTCCCCATGGACGGCGGCGGAACCGGAGGCGAGGACGGAACCGGAGACAGGGAGGGAACTGGAGGCGAGGACGGCGGCGGGCTCGGCTTCTGCATCCGCGGCGTCGATGGCTGTGGCCAGTTCGGCGAGGGTGCGGGCTCGGTACAGGACTGTCGGTCTCGGGAGTGCGGTTCGGTGCTCCGCCAAGGTTGCGAACAGGTCCAGGACGCCGATCGAGTCACCGCCCAGTGCGAAGAAGTCGTCGTTGCGGGTGACCTCTTCGATGCCCAGCTGCCGCTTCCACAGTTCGGCGAGGAGCTGTTCGGTTTCGGTCATGGGCTGGACCGGTGCGGGCGACGAGGACACGGGTGCGGACAGTTGGAGTCGGTCGATCTTTCCGGCCGGGGTCAAGGGTACGTTCGATAGCAGGTGGATTCGGCTGGGGATCATGTAGCTCGGGAGCAGGGTCTGCAGGTGGGCCCTCAGCGCCGGCGCCTCGATCGTTGTGGACTGCACCCATGCGATCAGACGGCCGGCCTCGACGGCTACCGCGGCTCGTTCGACGGCGGGGTGTTGACGCAGAACCGACTCCACTTCGGCGGGTTCGATACGGTGGCCGTTCAGTTTCACCTGATCGTCGGCTCGGCCCCGGAACCACAGGACGCCGTCGGGGTCACGGTGGCCCAGGTCGCCGCTGCGGTACCAGTGCTCGCCCTCCCGTACGACAAAAGCCCTGGTGGTCTGCTCTTGATCGTCGATGTAACCGGCGGCCAGCCCGACTCCTCCGATGTGGATCTCGCCGTCGGTGGCGGGCTTTCCGTCGGGGCCGATGATCTCGATGGTCGCGCCGCCGACGGGGCGGCCGATCGGCAGGCGGGTGACCTCGTCGGCAGGGCGGGTGTCGATCAAGTGCCAGGTGGCGTTGATCGTGGTCTCGGTCGGGCCGTACAGGTTGGTGATCCGCTGGCCGGGGCCGAGCAGGTCGAACCAGCGGCGCACGTGGGCGGGAGACAGTTCCTCGCCGCCGACGTGCACCCAGCGGAGCCTGGACAGGTCTGCCCTGGTCGTCTCGGCCGCGGTCAGCAGCCGCTCCCACAACGTGGGCACCGAACTCCACACTGTGACACGGTCGCGTTCCAGACGGTGGACGAGGAGTTCCGGATCGCGGACGGTGTCCCGGTCCCAGGCGACCACTGTCGCACCGACGAGCAGCGGGGCCAGGATCTGCCGGACCGAGGCGTCGAAACAGATCGAGGCAGTCTGCGCCAGCCGGTCGCCCTCGCGGTAACCGAACGTGGTGATCGCCCAGTCCAGGTAGTTGGCCAGGGAACTGTGGGTGACGGCGACACCTTTCGGGCGGCCGGTCGAACCCGAGGTGAAGATGACGTACGCCGTATCGTCCGGTGAAAGATCGCGACGTGGAACCGACGGAGTTCGAGCATTCCCGCGAGCACACTCATCCACGTCGACCAGTGGGAATCCGAGTGCCTCAGCCGTGGGGCGGGTCTCGGCGTCGCACAGGACCACTCCCACGCCGGAGCGTTCGAGCTGGCTCACCAGGCGCGCTCGCGGGTGTGCGGCGTCCAGGGGAACCCAGGCCGCGCCGGCTTTGAGAATGCCGACCACCCCGGTGACGGTGTTCGCGCCGGGGCCGGTGAGCAGGCCGACCCGCCGTTCGCCGGGGACAGCGGGAAGGCTGATCCGCCGGTCGTCGGGGGTAGTGAGAAGGCTGATCCGTTGTTCGCCGAGGGCTTGCAGGTGGGCCGCGAGACGGTCCGACCGGGTATCGAGGTCACGGTAGGTCAGCGGCGTGCCATCACTGAGGACAGCGATCCCGTCCGGCGTGCGGCGGCATTGCTCCTGAATTCGCCCAGAAAGTGAACGAACCGATGAAAGCCCAGAGGAAGAACCCACCACCGCAGGCGCGGCGGAGAAGGGACCGGAGGCGACGGCTCTCAGCTCGGTGATGTGGTCGGCTGCCAGGTGGCTGATGGTTTCGGGGGTGAACAGTGTGGACGGGAAGTTCCAGGAGAAGTGCAGCATGCCGTGTGCCTCGAAGCACACCAGGCCCAAGCGGGTCGCCGCCGAGGCCGTGCCCGCGATGGTCGCCCGCACGTTCGCCGCCGTCGTGCCGGCTCCGGGGAATCGGGCGAAACTGAAACTCGCGGGGCTGGCGGTTCGTGGGCCGGCGTCGTCGGCCGCGAGCATCCGGGCCAGGTCGACGGTCGAGACCGAGCCGTGTCTCTCCGCTGCCAGCCAGTGGTCGCGCAGCCGGGCCGCCAACTCGGTGACGGGTTCGTCCGGTCGCACGACGGCCCGCACCGGCAGCGTGTCGGCGAACGGCCCGACCATCCGCTCGACTCCCGGCACCCGCGCGGTCCGGCCGGCTCGGGCCACCGACACCGGCACCTCGCTCTGTCCACTCCATCGGGCCAGGCATCGGGCATAAACTGCCAAAAGCAAATGATAGACCGAGATTTCTGCCGTACGAGCGATCGCGGTCAACCTGCCGGAGGTCTCCACGTCGAGCATTTGCTGGCGTACGGCAAATGGCGCTCGGGGTTCTGCATCTGCCTCTCCGTCGACGGGCAGGGCCAGGCCGGGCCAGTCGGTCAGCGCCCGTCGCCAGTGATCCAGATCGGTCTTCGAGGGTGCGGTCCGGGTCGCCTCGTGGTCTGCGAACGTGGTCGTCGGGGCGGCACCCGGGTCCTCGCCCCGGTAGAGCGCCCACAACTCGTCACCGAGCACCGCGAGACTGAATCCGTCGGCGGCCGCGTGATGCACGACCACGATCAGATCGGTTCCGGCCAATACCGCCCGGATCGGTGCCTCCCGGGTCAGGTCGAACGGGCGGTTCCGGGCCCCGGTGTCGGCCTCGTCCGCCGGAACGTCTGTGGTGGTGAACCAGCCGGGCTGGGTGCTGGGCGGCAGGAAACGCTGGCCGTCTGGGCTGAAACGGACACGGAGCATCGGGTGGCGGCGTTCCAGTTCGGCGAACGCTCGGCGTAGGCGGGCCGGGTCGGCGGGTTCGGTCAGAGTCTGGCGTACGTAGGCGTACGCGGGGATCTCGGGGTAGAGCCGTCCGGTGGTGACGAAGGCGCGTTGCACCGGGCTGAATCCGAACGTTCCCGGGCCGGCGAGGTGGGCCGTCAATTCGGCGATGGTTCGGTGCTCGAAGAAGAGGGTGGTGGAAAGGGGTCGGCCCAGTCTGGTCTCCAGATCCTTGACCAGGTCAACCGCGGTCAGCGAGTCCAGGCCGAGGGCCAGGAACGGTTCGTCCACACCGATCGTGTCCGGTTCCCGTTCCAGCGGCCCGGCCAGCATCTCCCGAACGACGGCGACCAACTCGTCCCGGCTCAAGCCGCCGTCGGCCGAGGTTGGATCGCCCGTCCCGGTCTCCCGGCTTCGTCCGCCTGCGCTCGGCTCGGTGTTCCGGATCTGCTCGTCAGTGGCCGGGCGGGGCTTCTCGATGGTCGGCGGACCCGCCGGGGGTTTGACCAGGACCTGGGGGGCCTCCAGCGCGGCGGCTGACCAGAGGATCTCCGGGAGGCGCTCGATCGGCAGGCCGTCGGTGGTGATCGCGTGGGCCGCGGCCAGGCCCGCACCGGCCAGCGCGGGCAGGTTGACCGCTACGAAACGGTGGCCGGACGCGTGTTGGGCTGCGGCGAAGCTGTCCAGGTAGAGGTTTCCGGCTACGTAGTCACCGACCGCCCCGGCCAGGCCCGGTTGGACGGACGAGACCGAGGACAGGGCGATCACCAGCGGCATCGTTGTGCCGTCGGCGCTGTGGCGGGCCTCCAGTGCCCTGGTCAGCAGCTTCGTTCCGCGGATCTTGGCGGCTACTCCGGCGGTCACCTCGGCCGGGGACTTCGATCGCAGACTGCCGGGGCGGACCGTTCCGGCTGCCTGCACGACCACGTCGAAGCGGCGGGTGGCCACCAGAGCCGCTACCTGATCCGGATCGGTCACGTCGGTGATCGTGTAGTCGGCGATGGCTCCGTGGGACCGCAACTCGGCCAGCAGTTCGGTCGGCTCGGTGGAACGGCCGGCCAGCAGCAACCGGGGCCGTCCACGCCGGGCCAGGTCGCGGGCGATCTCGGTACCGGCCGCACCTGCCCCACCGACGATCAGGTAGCTGCCGACGGGTGGCGGGGTGAACCGCTGGGTGGCGCTCGGGGTCGGAGCGAATTTCCTGGTCAACCTTTGTCCGGCGCGCCAGGCCACGAGTTCGGCCGGGCCGCTGGTCAGTGGTGCCGTGCGTTCGGCGGCGAGGGCTGCGCGGCGCTGCTTTTTCGAATCCGACGAACTCAGGTCGACGATACGCACGGCCGCGCCCCGGTTCTCATCGGCGAACGCCATCGCCAGCCCCGCCCAGACCGCGTGCCGGGGACGGGTCCTGGTGTCATCGGCGGCGTATAGATCCTTGGTGACCAGGAGTAGGCGGCTGTTCCTGGGTACCGCGGTGATCGCTGCGAGAGCGGCCTCGACCCCGCCACCATCGGCGAAGATCACCGTGTCAGCCGCCGCTTCGGTTCCCGCCGGCGCGTTTGTGCTGGTCCACACGGGAAGGTTGAGGGTGGCCGGCTCGGCGCCGGGAGGTGCGAGAACGACCGTCTCGGGAACGGGCGTCGTGATGGCGGCCTCGGGAACGTGAGACGTCGGTGGGTCGGTGATCCAGTGGCGGCGGCGCTCGAACGGATACGTCGGGAGGTCCACTCGGCGGGTTCCGGCGTCCAGGGTGGTGCGGTCCAGGCGTGCGCCTCGTTGCCATAGGTCGCCCGCGGTGGACAACAGTTCCGCGGCGGTGGCCTCCCGTGCTGAAACGCCTACCTGGAGCATCGTGTCGAAGCCTGCCGCTCGCAGACGGTCGACCGCCTCCTCGAACCGATCCGGCTGTCCCTCCGCAACGGGGAGACCGTCGGAGGCTGTCAGCCAATCCCCTGTCCTGGAGCTGACCAACGGGATCCGGTCGGCGCGCGGGGTCGCGTGCACCCGGTTACCCATCGCCAGCATGATCGCCTCGACCGGAGTCAGGTGGCCCGCGGTCACGGCAGCCGCCAGTTCGGAGAGGCCCTGACCAGCGACGGCATCGGGCCGGATCCCGTAGGCGATCAACTGCGCGGACAAGGCCACACCGAAGGCCACCGCAGCCACCTGTCCCTCGACACAACCGGCGGGCAGGCTGGAGTCGGTGAGCAGGGTGGGGTCGGTGCACCAGTCGGTCAGGGTGTGGCCGTTGATCGGGCCGGCCGCTGTCGACATCTCGTCCAGGGTGGATCGGAGGACCGGGGCATTTCGGTAGAGGTCAGCGCCCACACCCGGCCGCAGCGGGCCGTCGCCGAACAGGAACGCCACCCGGGCCGGGCGGTCCACCGGTGGGCCCGGTTTCGCCGCCGCCAACTGTGATGGGAGGTCATTTTCGGTCACCAGCGCCAGCCGGTACGGGCCGTCGTCTCGCGCGGTCGAGGCCGTCGCGCACACGTCCGCCGTTCGTAGGCCCGGATCGGCTCGCAAGCGCTCGGCCAACTCGGCGACGGCGATCCGGAGCGCACCGGCGGATCGGGCCGACAGCGTGAGCAGATGCGGCCCGGGTGAATCACCGGAGGCGATCGGCGCTGCCACCGGTGCCGGTGCCGAAGGTGAAGGCGAGGGTGGTGCCGGTGGCAGTGGCGATGACGTCCGTGGTGGTGGTGCGGACAGGATTACGTGTGCGTTGGTGCCGCCGAACCCGAAACCGTTGATGCCTGCGGTGTGTGGGGCCGGCCAGGGGCGAGTCTCGGTGATCACCTCGAAACCGGCCGCGGCCAGGTCGAATCGGGGCGATGGCTGGTCGTGGTGCAGTGACGGCGGCAACCGGCGATGCCCCAGTGCCAGGATCACCTTCACCAGGGCGGGCAGACCGGCCACATTGAGCAGGTGCCCGATGTTGGTCTTGACCGAGCCCACCATTCGGGTACGGCCGTCAGCAAGCGGCGGGAACGCCTGTGCCAGGGACCGGGCCTCGATCGGGTCGCCGACCGCGGTGCCGGTGCCGTGCGCCTCCACATAGGTGACCTCGGCCGGATCCACCCCGGCATCCCGGTACGCGTCGGTGATCACCTGTTGTTGGAGAAGCGGATTCGGGGCCATCAGGCTCAGCGAACGGCCGTCGTTGTTGACCGCGCTCCCCCGGACCACGGCCAGCACCGGATCGTCGCCGGCGTCGGCCATCCTGGTCAGGACCAGCGCCGCACCGCCCTCCCCCGGGACGAACCCGTCGGCATCCGCCGCGAACGCCCGGCACCGCCCGGTCGGGGACAGCGCCTGTGCCCGGGCCAGCAGGTTCTCGCCGGTGGCGGTCAGGTTCAGGTTGACCCCGCCGACGACGGCGATGTCACAGTCCCCCGCTTCCAGACTGCGGCGGGCCAGATGCAACGCGACCAGCGCCGACGAACAGGCGGTGTCCACCGCGACAGCCGGCCCGTGCAGATCCAGCAGGTGTGCGACCCGCGCGGCCACCAGATTACGAAGCGATCCGGTAAGCGTGTAGGAACCACCCGCAGCTCCCCCCGCCGCGTCCTCCGTTGCCGCGTCCTCCGTTGCCGCGTCTCCCTTTGCCGCGTCTCTCCTCGCCGCGTCTTCCCTTGCCGCGGTGATCAGATCCGGATAACCGCTTTCCCCCACCGCCGCGAAGACACCGATGCGGCGACCATGCCTGCGAGGGCCGGCATATCCGGAACGTTCAAGAGCCTCATGCGCCAGTTCCAGAAAGATCCGGGCATGCGGGTCGAGCAGACGGGCTTCATCGTCCTCGATCCCGAAATATCCGGCATCGAACCTGGCGGGGTCAGCGAGGAAAGCACCGAACCCACCACCGGCCCATCGGGTCACCGCGGCAACGCTGTCCCGCCCCGCCACCAGGTTGTCCCAGAATTCCTCAGGGGTGTCCGCTCCGGGAAAACGGCAGGCCATCCCGATGATCGCCAGCCCATCGCCAAGGCTTTCCGGGCGGGTGACATCGCCGAGGTTTTCGGCTCGGGTCACATAACCGAGGGTCAGGAGGCGGTCGGCGAGGGCAGGCACCGTGGCGCAGTCCTTGAGCATTGCGGGTTGAAGGTCGCGGCCGAGGCGGTCCTCCAGCTCGGCCAACACCTCCAGCGCCTTCAAGGACGACCCACCGATGGCCAGGAACCGGTCGTCCGGACCGATCGTCTCGGCCGAGATCCGCAGAACCCGCGCCCAGGTTTCCCGAACCAGCCGCTCCATCCCGGTCCGCGACATCGGCCCGGCCTCAGTGGCAGCAGCAGCGGCGGGAACTGCGGGTTCAGCAGGGGTTGGGGAGGCAGCAGGGGCTGGGGAGGCAGCAGGGGCAGCGGGAGGGGTGAGACGGTCGCGGAAGGGGTGGCGGCGTAGTTTGCCGCTGGTGGTTCGGGTGAAGGTGCCGGACGGGACCGGCTCCACGGTGACCTCGTCGTAGGCCAGGGCCTCGGCCACCCGGGAACGGATCGCGGCGAGCAACGCGGGCGGGTCGGGGCGGACCGCGGGGCTCGCCACGAAAACGGTGACCCGCTCGTGGCCACCGGCCGGGTCCGGAGCGCCCACCACCACGATCGGCCCGGGGAAAAGGCCCGGGGTCGCGGCCGCCACCTCCTCGATGTCGGCGGCGTGGAAGTTGCGGCCGTTCACGAACAGGACGTCCTTGTCCCGGCCGGTCACACACAACCGGCCGGCCCGGAGGAAGCCCAGGTCACCGGTGCGGAGCCACGGGCCGTCGAAGAGAGCAGCGGTGGCTTCCGGGTTCCGGTGGTAGCCACGGGTGACGTTCGGACCGCGCAGCTGAATGTGCCCGACCAGCCCGTCCTCCACCGTCCGGCCGTCGTCGTCGGCGATCCGCACCTCGCACCCGGGCATCGGATAGCCGACGTCCATGAACTCCGCCGACACCACCGAGGACGAGGACAGGACCGCCGAGGACGAGGACGGGACCGCGACTCCGCGGGACAGGGCGGCCCGGCCCAGACGGAGCGGAACCGCCACCTCGCCCATCGGCGGGGAAGTCACCGCCACGGTGGCCTCGGCCAGGCCGTACAGCGGCTGTGTTGCTCCGGGGTTGAGATTTGCCCTGGTCATCCGGGTGGTGAAGGTGTGCCAGACGGACGGCGAGATGGGTTCGGCGCCGACCATCAGCAGGCGGACGCTGCTCAGGTCCAGGGTGTCCAGCACTTCGAGGGGGACGCGGCGGTTGGTCAGGGCCAGCGCGAAGTTGGCCGCCGACAGGACTGTCGCCCGGTGCCGGGCGGCGGTGCGCAGCCAGAACTCGGGGCGTTTCGCGAACGCCATCGGGCTGATCCGGATCTGGCGGCACCGGTGGTACAGCGGGGACAGGTGGGTGCCGATCAGGCCCATGTCGTGGAAGTACGGCATCCACGTCAGGAACACGTCGGCCGAGGTCAGGCGACCGCTCTCGGAGGTCTGCGCCAGGTTGGCCAGCACGTTGGCGTGGGTGAGTTCGACACCTTTGGGGTCACCGGTGCTTCCGGACGAGAACTGCAGGAAGGCGAGGTCGTCCGGACGTACCGCAACCGGGGTGTGCAGCGGCGGCGCGGACCGCAGGTCGCGGGCGGACAGCAGGGTCGCGCCGGGCGTCGCGGTGTCGCCCGCGATGTGCCGGCAGTCGAGGTGGGCGTGGACGGTGGCCAGCCGGTGCGGCTCGGGCGGCAGCGGGACCGGGACGACGCCGGCCACGATCGCGCCCCAGAAGAGGGCCAGGAAGTCGGCGCCGTCGTCGTCGACGATCATCAGGAGGTCGCCGGGGGCGAGGCCGGCCGCGTGCAGGCCGCCGCCGATCCGGAGGGCGTCGGCGTAGAGTTCGGCGTAGCCGACGAAGCGGTCACCGGCCGGATCCACGTGGACGATGCCCTGGCCGGGCGCTCGGGCGGCGGCACGGGACAGGGCATCGGTCAGCGTCATGATCAGGACCCTATCGGCGGCCGCCAAACCTCAGATTCTCCTTCGTACGTCCGAAGGTGGGGACGTGCCGGATCAGATTTTCCTGCTGGCCAACATCGTGATCATGGTGGCTTACGTGGCGATCATGGTCACGATCGTGGTGCCGTTGATACGGGCGCGCCAGCTGGGATCCAACAAGCTGGCCACCGCCACCGCGATGATCTTCTTCAGCTGCGCGGTGGGGCACGGTTTCCACGCGGCGATGGCCTACCGGATGATCACCCTGCCGGACGGGCACCATGGTCAGGAGCTGGGCTGGTCCTGGAGTTCGACGCTGTGGGATCTGTTCACCGCGGGGGTCGGCGTCTACTACTGGAGTCTGCGGCGCAACTACGGCGTGCTGATGCAGACCGGCGCCATGTTCATCGACCCGTGGGGCAAACGGCGGCTGGACGAGGCGGACGCCCGCGAGCAGGCCGCCCAGGAGCTGGCCGCCGCGCACCAGGCCACCCTGGCCGCGGTGGTCGAGGACAGCGCGGACGCGATCATCGGGGTCACCCCGGACGGCATGATCACCGCCTGGAACGGTGGCGCCGAACGGATCTTCGGTTACACCGCGGCGGAGATGCTGGCCGGCCCGGCGACGGTGCTGGCCGACGGTGACGGCGCGGGTCAGCAGTCGGTGATGCTGGCCCGGATCCTGGCCGGTGAGGGCAGTCTGTCGTACGAGGGACGCCGGGTCCGCAAGGACGGCAGCCCGGTCGAGGTCTCGTTCACCGCCACCCCGGTGAAGGACAAGTTCGGCACCATGATCGGCGTCTCGGTGATCGGCCGGGACGTGTCCGCCGCCAAGGAGCAGGCCGAGCGCGAACGGATCGTGCAGGAACGCACCGACCAGGCGAAACGTATGGAGAGCCTGGGCAAACTGGCAGGTGGGGTGGCGCACGACTTCAACAACATCCTGGCGATCATCGCGAACTACACCGAGTTCGTGATCGCCGAGACCAAGGATCAGCCGCACGTGCAGTCGGATCTGGAGCACGTGCAGACCGCCGTGGAACGGGCCGGCAGCCTGACCCGGCAGCTGCTGACCTTCACCCGGGGCGACACCGTGCAGCTGCGCGACGTCGACCTGAACGCGGCGATCGCCGAGGTGCACGCCGTCCTGCACCGGACGATCGGCGAGCACATCACGCTGATCGCGGTGCCCACCGAGGAGCCGCTGACCGTCCACGCCGATCCGGGGCAGATCCATCAGATCCTGCTGAATCTGGCGCTCAACGCCCGGGACGCGATGCCGGACGGCGGCACCCTGGTGCTGGAGGCGGGCCTGGCATGCGTCGACGGCGAGGAACTGAACATGCAACCGCCGCTGCAGCCCGGCAGTTACGCGCGCCTGTCGGTCAGCGACACCGGGGAGGGCATGCCGCCGGAGGTCGTCGCCCGGATCTTCGAGCCTTTTTTCACCACCAAACCCCGAGGTCGCGGTACGGGGTTGGGCCTGGCCACCGTCTACGGCATCGTGGCGGAGGCGGGCGGCAGCGTGAACGTGCACTCCGATCCGGGCATCGGCACCACGTTCCGGATCTATCTGCCGGTCTCCACCACCGCCGCCCCGGTCGCCGCCCCGGTCCAGTCGGCGGAGCCACCGCGCGGGATGGGCCGGATCGTGCTCGTGGTCGAGGACGAGGTGCCGCTGGCCCGGATCGTGGCCCGGATCCTGAACGACGCCGGTTATCTGGCGCTGACCGCGAACAACGGCGCCGAGGCGCTCCGGCTGTTCCGGGCACACGGCTGCGACCTGCTGCTCACCGACGTGATCATGCCGGAGATGACCGGCCCGAAACTGGCCGAGACGGCCCGGGCCGAGCAGCGGGACCTGCCGGTGCTGTTCATGTCCGGGTACAGCAACGGGCTGCTCGGCACCACCCACATCCTGGACGACGAGATCGCGCTCATCGAGAAGCCGTTCACCGGGCGAGACCTGTTGCACAAGGTCGCAGACACCCTCCGACGTGCGGAAATGACATCTGTCACGGTTGATCGATGACCTACGAGTCTGTCCGGGGCAGGGGGCTCCGGAGAACCATCTAAGGCATGAGCACGCAGACGATCGAAGTGGATGGCCTTCGCCAGCGGTATGGCGATTTCGAAGCGGTCCGGGGCATCGACTTCACGGTCCCGTCCGGTGGACTGTTCGCCCTGCTCGGCACCAACGGGGCGGGCAAGACCACCACGATGGAGGTGCTGGAGGGGTTCCGGCCGGCCGCCTCGGGCAGTGTCCGGTTGCTCGGCGCCGACCCGTACCGCGACCGTAAAGCCCTGCGCCCCCGTGTCGGGATCATGCTGCAGGAGAGCGGCCTGATCGGGGACCTGACCACCGCCGAGACCGTCGACCTGTGGCGTGACCTGTCCACCGACCCGATCAGCCGGGCCGAGGCGCTGGAGCTGGTGGACCTCGGCGACAAGTCCGCGGTGCAGGTCCGGCAGCTGTCCGGCGGGCAGAAACGCCGCCTCGACCTGGCGCTCGCCGTGGTCGGCCGGCCCGAGGTGCTGTTCCTCGACGAGCCCACCACCGGCATGGACCCGGAGGCCCGGCCGGGCACCTGGAAACTGATCCAGGACCTGGTCGCCGGCGGGACGACGGTGCTGCTCACCACCCACTACCTGGAGGAGGCGGAGCGCCTCGCCGACCGGATCGCGATCATGCACCGGGGCGAGATCCGGATCACCGGGAGCGTGCCGGACGTGGTCGCCGGGCACGGTGACCGGCTCGCCTTCCGGGTGCCCGCGCACACCCCGATCGACATGCTCCCGCACCTGGACGGGCGGGCGCCGGAGATCACCGTCGCCGAGGGCCTGCCCACCGCCCGCTGGACGGTGACCGGCGGCGACCCCGACGGCCGCGCCCACCGGTCGGTGGCCGAGCTGCTGACCTGGGCGGCCGGGCACAACGTGACCCTGGACCGGCTGTCGGTCCGGCCGGCCTCCCTCGAAGACGTTTTCCTGAGCATCGTGGAGGACAAGTGAAGACCGATCTGTCGCACGCCTACCGGCTCGCGCGCCTCGACCTCGCGATGATCTTCCGGAACCGGTCGGCGCTGACCAACGCCGTGCTGATGCCGCTCGCGGTCTGCGCGTTCCTGGTCTACACCGCCAAGGACAGCGGTCCGGACCAGGTCGCCTACATCCTGACCGGGCAGATCGCCGCGCTGGTGGTGTTCGCGCCGCTGGTGAACCTGGCCGGGTTCTACACCAGCCGGCGTGAGGAGCTGGTCCTGAAACGGCTGCTCGGCGGGCCCGCGTCGGCGACCGCCATCCTCGGCGGCAGCGCGCTCGGCGCCACCGCCGTCTACCTGCTGCAGGTCGTGGCGGTGGTGGCCGCCGCGGTCGCGCTCGGCGCCGGCCTGCCCGGCAACCCGCTGCTCGTGCTGGCCGTGGTCCTCGGCGGGGCCGCGGTCTTCGCGCTGCTGTCGATGGCGATCTCCGGGCTCAGTTCCAGCGGCGAGCTGGCCCAGCTGGCGACCGTGCCGGTGATGCTGATCCTGTTCGCCCTCTCCCCCGTCATCGTGCCCGCCGGGGCGCTGCCCGAGCGGCTCGAGCAGGTCGCCGGTTATCTGCCGCTGACTCCGGTGGTGGACATGGTCCGGGCCGGGTACGGCGACGCCCTCTCGTGGCAGTCCCCGCTGGTCCTGGCCGTGTGGGCGGTGGCCGCGGCGGTGCTGGCCCGGCGGTTCTTCCGCTGGGATCCCCGGCGCGGCTGAGATTAGGGTTGGGGACATGACCGGAGCTGTACACCGTGCCCGCCGGGTGACCATGTGGAGCCTCGCCTGCAGCCTGCTGCTGGGGTGGTTCGGGGCCTTCTCCGGTGTCGCCACCTCGGTCACCGAGAACCGGTTCGAGCTGGTCCCGGCCATCGCCGCCGGCGTGGGCATGATCGTCTTCAGTGTGGCGATCCTGCTGCTGGTCCGGGCGGTGTCGGTCGGGTGGACCGGGGATCCCCGCCCCTCCCGGCGATACGCGGCGATCGCCGGGGCGGCGGCGGTGTTCATCATGCTCGTGCAGAACGCCAGCCCGGCCGGCTGGGGACTGATCGCCATCTGCTGGGTCAGTCTCGCCGCGATCCGCACCGGGCGGGCCGGCACCGTGCTGATCGCTGGCGGCACGGTCGTCACGTGCAGCGCCCTGTACTGGGTCAATCCCGGGCACGAAGGACTGCCGACCAGGGTTGCCGTGTTCATCTACCTGGTCATGTGCCTGACCCTGCCGTACGCCAACCGGCTCTGGATCTGGATCCTCGACCTCACCGAGACGGCCCACGCCGGCAAGGACGCCGAGGCCCGGCTCGCGGTCACCGAGGAACGGCTGCGGTTCGCCCGCGACCTGCACGACCTCGTCGGCCACAGCCTGTCGGTGATCGCCGTGAAGAGCGAGCTGGCCGGCAAACTGGTCTCCCGTGACGCCGACCGGGCGGCGAACGAGATGGCCCAGGTCCGCGGGCTGGCCCAGGACGGTCTGCGGCAGATCCGCGAGGCGGTCCGCGGTTACCGGGTGCTGGACCTGGCCGACGAGATCGCCAGCGTCCGCGCCATCCTGGAGGCCGACGGCATCCGCTGCACGGTCGACCTGCCGTCCGGCGTCGTCGACCCGGCGGCGGCCGGCCCGCTCGCCTGGGTGGTCCGCGAGTGCGCCACCAACATCCTGCGGCACAGCTCCGCCACGTGGTGCACGGTGACGCTGCGGGCCGCCGACGGTTCAGCGGTCCTGGAGGTGGTGAACGACGGAGCCCCCACGACGGCCCAGCCCGGCAACGGTCTGGCAGGCCTCTCCGAACGCCTGACGGCAACAGGCGGCTCCTGACGGCCCAGCCCACCGGCGACGGCCGCTTCCTGGTCCGCGCGGTGGCTCCGGTCTCGCCTACGCCGCCACCCCGCCCACCAGCCGCCACCCCCACCATTCCGCCGGCCGCGCCCACCACCCCGCCAGCCCCGGCTCCGCCCGCCACCCCGCCGAACCCGGTTCGGGCCGCCACCCGGCCGAACCCGGCCACGCCCGCCACATCGGTCACTCCGATTCCGCCCGCCACCCCGCCGATCCCAGCCACACCCGCCGCAACGGTTGCTCCGGTTTTGTCCGCCACCTTGGTGAGCCCCGCCGCGCCTGTCGTGTCCCCCGAGCCACCGGCGGCTTTCGGATCCGTTGCGCCAGCCTCGGCCCTCGCGCCCGCCGGGTTTCCCGGTTCCACCTCGCCCACTCCATCCCTCGCGCCCACCGTTGCGCCTGGGCCGGTCACGACCAGCGGATCCGCTAAGCCCGCCGCCTCCCTCACGCCCGCCGCCTCTCTCACGCCCGCCGCTTCTCCGGAGTCGTCTGTTTCTCCTGGGCCGACCGCGTTCCCCGGGCCGACCGCGTTCCCCGGGCAGACCGCATCCCCCGGGCAGACCGCATTTCTCGGGCCGGGTGCTTCTCCCGCATCGGGCGGGCGCGGTGGGTCCGCCGGGCCCGCTGCGGCTTCCTCATCCCCCGTTTCTCCCGAGCCCGAGGCTGTGCCATGACTGAACCGGCCACCATCCGTGTCCTGCTGGCCGATGATCAGCATCTGATCCGGGAGGCTCTGGCGATGATGCTGGAGTTCGAGGAGGACCTGACCGTGGTCGCGCAGTGCGGTCGCGGCGACGAGGTGGTGGCGGCGGTCCAGGCGCATCGGCCGGACGTGATCGTGCTGGACATCGAGATGCCCGGACTGGACGGCCTGTCCGTGGCCGAGCAGCTGCCCGGTCACGCCATGTTGATCCTGAGCACGTTCGCCCGGCCCGGCTACCTGCGCCGGGCGATCGCCGCCGGAGTCCGCGGCTTCATCCCGAAGGACTCCTCCAGCGCCGAACTCGCCGCCGCCATCCGCAAGATCCACACTGGCGGCCGGTACCTCGACCCGGAACTGGCCGCCTCCGCCATGATGGCCGGCGAGAGCCCACTCACCGACCGGGAACGCGACACCCTGACCCTGGCCGCTTCCGGCGCCTCGGTCGCCGACATCGCCGCCCGGTTGCACCTGAGCGAGGGAACGGTCCGCAACTGCCTCTCCAACGCGATCACCAAGCTGGGCGCCGCCAACAGGTTGACCGCCATCCACCAGGCCCAGCGGATGGGGTGGATCTGAACCCGACCTCTTTCTGGTACGCCGTTCACCTAAACAAACGCACCACCCTGTCACGCCGCGTCCCGCCAGGCAGGCGCCCCGCCCGGACCGCCCGGCGACCGCCGGGCCGATGCGGCCCGTCATCGCCGACCGGACGGCGAGGCAGCCCCCCACTGCCGACCGGACGGCGAGGCGACCCATCACCGCCGACCGGACAGTGAGGCGACCCATCACCGCCGACCGGACAGTGAGGCGACCCGTCACCGCCGACCGGACGGCGAGGCGGCCCGTCACTGGCGACCGAAAGGCGAGGCGGCCGGGGCCGGGCGAGGTATTTCTTTTCGGGCACCGGGTGTGGCGTTTCTGATCAGGGTTTGCCGGGCTCGAAATTTGTGGTCGGAACGGGTTTTCGGGGACGCAAGGTCCGCGTCAATGTAGGGATCATCATCGCTGCGGGGATCAGGTGCAGAATCAGTAAGGCGATTACCGTGGTGGGAGCCGCTCCGACCAGGAATGGTGGGAGCAGTGAGATTGCGGTCAGCGCTGTCGTCGTTGTCGCGAAGTGGCGGGCGGAGCGATGGCTCCATCGGCGGAACGCCGCGGCGATCAGCACGCCTATGATGGAAAAGAAGGCGGTGACCACTGCGATCCCGGACGCCGGGATCGTCTCGCCGCCTTCCGGGATCGTGAAGGTTACGCCTCCCGCCCGGGCAAGAACGGCGGCGAATGTGGTGGCCGCCGTCGCCGCAACGGTGGCGATCAGGCCGGTGCCGACCAATTCACGAAAAGGACAATTGCGCAGAATCTCGGCGTCGGCGGTCATTCCGCCTCCCCTTGAAGGACGATTACGCAGAATCTCGGTGCCAGCGGCCGTGCCGTCTCCCTCTGAAGGACAATTGCGCAGGATCTCGCTGTGGGTGGCCATTCCGTCTCCGCCTGAAGGACGATTGCGCGGGATCCCGGTGTCGGCTGTCATGTTTTTGCCTCCTGGAGTCCATGCGGGAACGGCTGCGGAACTGATGGCCGCAGCCGTTTTGCCGTCGAGAGTTATGCGGGGAGGCGGGCCGGGAGGTCGAGGCCTGCGAATCTGTCGCTGTGGAAGGTGTGGATCTCGGTGATCTTGCCGGCGGTGATGCGCAGGACGTCCAGCGTCAGCGGCAGGTATGCGCCTTCCGTCTCGCGCCAGTGGTAGAACGCCACGGCCGGCTGCCTGTTCACCGAGGTGGGGATCGCCTGTAGGCCGGTCATGCCCTCGAAACCGTCGTCGATCCAGTTCTTCACCACGTTGTCCCGGCCGATGTGCAGGCCCGGGGTGGGTGGCATCGACGCGCGCACGTCGTGGCGGAGCAACGCGGTCAGGGCCGGGATGTCGGTGGCCACGCTGGCGTCGGTAAAGCGGCGCACCAGGTCGCGCGTGGCGGGGTCGAGCGCACTCAGCCCGGTGCCACCCAACCCGGTGGCACCCGAGCCTGCGGCGGCAGAGGCCGACCCGACGGTGGCATCCGAGCCGGTAGCGGCGGTCGGGCCGGCCGCAGTGGGGCCCGAGCCGGCGGCGTTGAGGCCTGAGCCGGCGGCGTTGAGGCCTGAGCCGGCGGCGGTCGGGCCCGATCCGGTTGCGGTGGGGCCCGAGCCGGTGACGGTTGCGGTGGGAGCCGAACCTGAGCCGGTGGTGGAGGCCGGGTCTGTGGTCGGCCAGTTCTGGCGGTCGGTGGGCAGGTGTTCTCGCATGCCGGCCCGGGCCCTCTGCAGTGCGCTGTTCACCGAATTGACCGAGTCGCCCAGCAGGTCGGCCACATCTTTCGCCGGCCAACCCAGCAGATCGCGGAGGATCAGCACAGCCCTCGGGCGCGGGGCCAGGTGCTGGACCGCCACCACGTACGCCAGCTCGATCGTCTCCCGCGCGATGGCCAGGGCCTCCGGCTGTTCGTCCAACAGCCGGTCGGGGTACGGCTGCAGCCACTGGACCTCGCCTCCGACGGCCGGTTCCGGGCGCACCTTGGCCAGCAGGTCCAGGCAGGCGTTGGTGGCGATCCGGTACAGCCAGGCCCGGAACGTCGACCGGCCCTCGAACGTCTCCCGGCGGCGCCACGCCCGCAGGAACGTCTCCTGCACGGTGTCCTCGGCGTCCTCGAACGAGCCGAGCATCCGGTAGCAGTGCACGTGCAGCTCCCGCCGGTGCTGTTCGGCCAGCGCCGAGAAGTCCGTGTCCGTCAGTTCCACGCCCACCATGTCATCCTCCGCCCGTCGTGTTCTTTCGTCAGGTATGACGGCGGCTGTCACCGGAACTCATCACCGGCTCACCGGTGAGCCGGCGAGCCGCTGAGCCGCTGAGCCGGCGAGCCGGTGACGGGCGCTCTCCGCCCGGCGGTCGCCGGGCGGTCCGGGCGGACCGCCCACCTCGCGATGACGGAACGTGACGTGCCGGTGCGGTTGTGGGAGGTGTTCGGCGTACCGGAGTCAGAGGGGTTTGATCGTGATCGGAATGCCGTTGAGGACGCTGTTGCCGGACAGCGGGTCGATCACCAGTTCGTCGGTGAGGATGTTCGAGTTGACGCCCGGTGCGGTGGCGGCGACCGACAGGCGGACGCCGGGCAGGTCGTGGCCCCAGCCGTGCGGCAGGCTGGCGACGCCGGGCATCACCGCGCCGGTCACCTCGACCGTGGCGGTGAGCGTGCCGGCCCGCGAGGTGACTTCGGCGCTGCTGCCGTCGGCGAGCGCCAGCCGGGCCGCGTCCGCCGGGTTGACCTGCAGCGTGCAGCGCGATCGGCCTTTGACCAGGGCCGGGACGTTGTGCATCCAGCTGTTGTTGGAGCGCAGGTGGCGGCGGCCGATCAGCACCATGTCGTCGCGGCGGCGGCCCAGCGACGCCAGCAGCCGGGCGGCCTCGGCGGCCAGTGGCGGCGCGCAGAGTTCGACCTTGCCGGAGGCGGTGCGCAGGACGCCCGGGATCCGCGGCTGCAATGGACCGAGGTCGATGCCGTGCGGGGCGTCCAGCAGCTGCCGCAGTGACAGTCCGTAGGCGCCGGTCCGCAGGGCCACGTCGAGCAGCCGTTCGGCCGGGCGGTCGCCTGTCACGTCGGCCGGGTCGAGGTCCGGGGCCCGTTTCAGCGCCTGCCGCAGCAGATGATCGTGGAACAGCGCGGGATCATCGTCCGGCTGACCGGAAAGGATCAGGGAGAGCCGGGCCAGCAGATCGCATTCGTCGGGGACGCCGGGTTCGGGCGGCAGGACCGGCGGGGAGTACGCCGCGAAGTTGCGCACCGACAGGGTCAGGAACGCGAAGTCGTAGTGGCCCTTGCGCACCGAGTCGGTCGGCGGCAGCACCACGTCGGCGTGCCGGGTGGTCTCGTTCAGGTACGGGTCGACGCTGACCATGAAGTCCAGGCCGGACAGCGCACGGTCCAGGCGGCCACTGTTCGGAGTGGACAGCACCGGGTTCCCGGCCACCGTGATCAAGGCTCTGACCTGGCCGTCGCCGGGGGTCTCGATCTCGTCGGCCAGAGTCGCGACAGGCAGTTCGCCCTTGATCTCGGGCAGGCCGCGGACCCGGCTGTGCCAGCGGCCGGTGCGGAACCCCCTACCGGGGCGGGCCGCGCCGGACGTGTGCGCGGCCAGGGGGAACATCACGCCGCCGGGGCGGTCCAGGTTGCCGGTCAGGATGTTGACCACGTCGACCAGCCAGCTCGTCAGGGTGCCGAACTCGACCGTGCAGGTGCCGATGCGGCCGTAGACGGCGGCGGTTGGGGCGGTGGCGAGTTCTCGAGCCAGTGTCCGGATTCGATCTTCCGGAATGCCGCAGATGTCGGCGGCGATCGACGGCGGGAAGTCCGCGGCCAGCGCGCGCACCGCGTCGACGCCGAGCACGTGTCCGGAAATATCCCCTAAATCGGTCAGCCCCTCGGCGAACAGCGTGTGGACGATCGCGAACAACAGCAGGGCATCCGTGCCCGGAAATATCAGGATGTAGTCGGTCGCGGCCTCGGCCGTCCGTGTCCGCCGCGGATCCACCACCACGAACTTCCCACCCCGGCGCCGCAACGCCTTGAGCCGCCCCGGAAAGTCGGCCGCGGTGGCCAGACTCCCGTTGGACTCCCACGGGTTGGCACCGAGAATCAGCAGGAAATCGGTCCGATCCAGGTCAGGAACCGGGATCACGTTGGGATTACCGAACAGGTAGCCGCAAGAAACATGCTTGGGCATCTGATCGACGGTGCTCGCCGAGTACACGTTCTGGCTACCGAGCGCCCGGATCAACGGCGGAACGTAGAGCCCACCGGACATGGTGTGCGCGTTCGGATTGCCGAGATAGAGCGCGACCGCGTCCGGCCCGTACCGCTCGACGACCGGCCGGAGCCCGTCACGAACCGCCCGGAAGGCCTCCTCCCAGCCCACCTCGACACCCTTCACCAGTGGCCGCCGGAGCCGATCCGGATCGTCACTGAGCTGCCCGAACGTGGCGCCTTTGGGGCAGACGAAGCCGTGACTGAAGACGTGGTCACGGTCGCCGCGGGCGGCGGTCACCCGCTCGCCGTCGACGGTCAGTTCCAGGCCGCAGGCGGCCTCGCAGAGCGGGCATGTCCGGTACGCGGTCCGCACAGTCAGCCTCCTGGGCAGAATCGGGACACGAATTCACGAAATCCTGAAAGAACCGTACGCCTGCCGGACATGTACGAAAGTGGATCATGTGAACGTGGACACGCGTCGTACGCGGTTCGAGAGACTCGCCCCGGAGGTGATCGATGCCGTGCGCCGCTATCTGGCCCGGCGCACCGATCCGGCGACCGCCGACGACGTGCTGTCGGAGACTCTCCTGGTCTGCTGGCGGCGCCTGGACGAGATACCGGAGGAGCACCTCCCCTGGGCGTACGGCGTGGCGAGGAACTGTCTGGCGAACGCCGAACGCGGGTACCGCCGCCAGTTCCGCCTGCTGTCCCGGCTCGCCCGGCTGGACCCGCCGCCGTCGCAAACGGTCGACGGCCCGGAGCAAACGGTCGACGGCCCGGAGACAGAAGACGACGATCTCACGCAAGCCATGAAGGAACTGACCGTCAAGGACGCCGAGATCCTGCGCCTGTGGGCCTGGGAGGATCTGCCGCCCGCCCAGATCGCGACGGTCATGGGGATCACCGCGAACGCCGCCTCGATCCGTCTGCACCGGGCGAAGCAGAAACTTCGCGACGCGTTGGAGAAAAACCGAAAGAACGGCGACCGCGCCGGACATGAGCAGCCGACAGAGAGGAGACGGTCGTGAACGACGACGACGATCTGCGGGAGCGACTGCGCCACGCGGACCCGGCGGCATCGCTCCCACCGGCCGCTCCGGACCAGGTTCGGCAGCTCACGGAGGAAGTCATGTCCCGCAACCACACCCGCCGGTGGGCGCTGCCCGTCGCCGCCGCTCTCGTGCTGCTCGCCGGCGGCACGGCGTGGGCGATGACGAGGCCGGCCCCGGTCGAGGTGCCCACCGCGATCGCCACTGAGCGGCCCGACTCGACCGGGAGGACCGACCTCACCGACAAGACGGTCACGCTCACCGCGAACGGCGCCGCCGCGAAATGCATCGAGCCCACCGCGGACCGCCTGTCCGAGATCTCGGACTTCGCCTTCGAAGGTACGGTCGGCAAGGTCGAGAACGACGTCGTCACCCTCGACGTGACCAAGGTGTTCCGCGGCGACCCGGCCACCACCGTCCAGGTCGAACAGTCCGCCGACCACTCGGAGGCCAACGAGAAGTTCGCGGTCGGCAAGAGCTACCTGGTCGCCGCCGCGGAGGGCCGGGTGCTGATCTGCGGTTACACCGGCCCGACCGACGGGTTCGGCCTGCGCGACCTTTACGAAGCGGCTTTCTGATCCGACGGCGCCGGCTCGTCGACGACCGGATGACGTAGCCCGGGGTGGTCCGCCGGCAGGTTGCGGCGGATCACCCACCAGCTCACCGCCAGACAGGCGGCGACCAGCGGCCCGGACAGCGCCACGCGCGCGCCGGCCAGCGCCGCGGTCATCCCGGCCTGATAGAGCGGCAGGAACACGGCGACCCGGATCACATACTGGGCGACCCAGACCCAACTGCCGCGGGAGTACGCCTTGAGCAGCACCGGATCGCGCCGCCACCTGGTGCGCTGCCCGAGGACGGTGCCGACCACGATGCCGAGCAGCGGCCACCGGATCACGATGCTGATCACCCAGGCGAGCACACTGGCACCATTGCTGAGCAGCTGCAACAGGAAGAAGTCGTTGGCGTTGCCGGTGTAGAGGGCGATCAGCGCCGCGACGCAGACGACGAAGAGCCCGATCAGCACCGCTCGTGGTTTGTCGCCCTTGCGCAGCCGCCACACCGAGAGCCCGATCGCGGTGATCACCGCCGCGATCGCCCCGGCCCAGATCGACTGCCCGAAGCCGAGCCACCCGGCCGCGAATCCGACCGCGGGCAGCGAGGCGTCGACCGCGGCCCGCCGTCCGTTGAGCAACTCCGCCAGCGTTTCCGGTTGCGCCATCTCCACCCGCCCCTACGTGAGGTTAGGCGAGCCTAACAGCCGGTGGGACTCACCGGATCCCGGGTAACAGTCCCGCCGAGCGCATCGCCACCCGCAACGTGTCCATGGACACCCCCTGCGGAGCGGGTTCCCGCCACGGATCGGCGGGCTGCCGCAGTCCGAGGGCGGCCACCGCGTCCGGCAGCCCGGCCCCGGTCCGGTGCCTGTCGCCCAGCGCCCGGCAACTGCCCTTGATCAGCTCGAACAGCCGATCCACCCGGGCGGCGTCGCGGACCGTGCACCGCCCGCGGAAGTCCGGGTGATGGGCCAGCAGGAGGGCGGCGAGCCCGCTCACCCAGGGGGCCGCGAACGAGGTGCCGTCCCAGGCCGCGTAGTGCGACGGGGGCACCGACGAGACGATCGCCACTCCCGGCGCGCACACGTCGATCTCCGGCCCGTGGCAGGTGAACGAGGCCGAGAAGTAGCCGTCGGCCGTCGGTGACCCGTACACCCGGGTGGTGTGGTGGCTCTCCGGCGGGAATTCGCCCAGCTTGCCGATCGCGGCGACGGCCAGCACCCCGGGAAGCGAGGCCGGGAAGCACACCGGGCCGGCCGAACTGCCGGCCGCCGCGACGACCGCGATCCCGGCCTGCCGGGCCTGCTCGATCCGGCCGGTGACCAGCGGTGAGAACTGCGGGCTGCCCAGACTCAGGTTGATCACGTCGATCTGCTCGGCGATGCAGTGGTCGATCGCCTCGATCAGGTCGCTGGACCAGCCGCCCGGGAAGACCCGGCAGGAGTGCAGCAGCGCCTCCGGGACCACCCCGGCGACGATGCCCGCCGCGTGGGTGCCGTGACCGACCCGGTCCTCCCAGCAGTCCCGGTCCCCGGCGACCCGGCCGGCCAGGTCGGGGTGCTCGGCCGAGGCGCCGGAGTCGACGATCGCGACCCGGATCCCGTCGCCCCGGAACGTCGGCGGCAGCGCGTCGAACCGCATCGCCCGGCGGGCCCAGCCGTCCAGCGGGCGCTCCGTCTCCGCCAGGGGCGGGCAGACCACCAGGTTCGGGGCGTCCGCGCGCAGCGACGGCCGGCCGTGCCAGACCGCCCAGTAGCTGTGCCGGGGTTTGACGTGCATACCCTCCAGCGGCAGCATCCCGGCCGGGACGTCGATCACCACCCGGCCACCGGCCCGGGTCACGCCGCGCAGCGGGAGCGCGTCGTTCATCAGGTAGATCTCGGCCCCGGACAGCGGGCGGCCGTCACTGCCGGTGACCAGGAACGCCAGCCGGGCCACCTCACCCGGCGGGATCAGCGCCGGGTCGGTGGCCGGGGACGCGTAGCGCAGCGGCTGATCCGGCTCGACGTGCGCGGTCCCGGCGACGGTGAGCATCGCGGCCCGGTCGGCGTCCATCTCCACCACCGCGAACGCCGGCATCGACGAGACGACCCGGTGCACGGTGGCGCCCGGGTCCTCGGCCAGCCGGCCGAAGAAGGTCTCCGCGGGCACCCCTAGCGGCGCCACCAGGTAACGCTCGCGCCGGGAGCCGACCGGGACGGCGGCCGGATGTTCGGTCATGTCTACTCCACTTACAACGCCGGCTTTTTCACAGGGCCGGCAGGCCGGGCACGGTCGAGCGCAGGTGCTGAACCGCGTGGAAGACCGCGGCCGTCTGGTTCAGGGAGGCGGCGTACTGGTGTGCCGTGTACTGCTGGACAGCGGTGACCAGCCCCGGCGCCAGGGCCGCGGCCTGGGGCAGGATCGGCGCGGCCGCCTCTAGCCAGCGGTAGCAGAGCTGGATGCTCGCCGCCGCCGGCTGTCGCATCGCCTCGACGTTCACATGGACTGCTGCATCATCGGCATGCCCATCCCGTACATCATCCCGGGGTGACACTGCTGCATATGGCGCATCATCATCTGCTGCATGTGCTGCATCTGCATCATGTGCATCATGTGCGGGTGCATCATCGGCATCATCATCTGCGGATGCATCATGGGCATCATCATCGGCTGGCCCATCATCGGATCGCCCGTGCCCATGTTCATGTTCATGCCGCTGGGCGCGAAAGCTGCCGTGCTCATGGCGGTCTCCCCTCGTCGGACGGGACCGTTTCCCGCCCTTCGAGACGGAAGGTAATCGAAACAATTCGGGGAATTGTAAAGAGTCGCCGAAAACGGTGCATCTCGGTCGCGAGTCCGGGACACTGATGTGCCCCCGCGGGGACGAGACATTGACCAACGTATAAGTCTTTTCTATCTTGATCTTCGATGAAGAGACTGCTGGCCATCGCCCTCGCCGCCACCCTGGCGCTCGTCGTCCCGTCACCCGCACAGGCCGCCCCGAGCAACACCGGCCCCCAGCCGTACGCCTCGTTCTGGCATCCGAACAGCCTCCTGAACTGGGATCCGGCCACCGACCCGGACGCCCGCCACAACCGCTCCCGGGTTCCGCTCGCCACCCGCGTCTCGGACCCCGCGCTGAAGGCGAACCCGAACGCCCGCTCCGGTGAGGGCCGGATCGCGTCCCTGGTCTCGTTCGCCCCGACCTCCGGCAACCCGTCGCAGGGCGCCCTCGACCCGAACTACTACGCGTTCGGCTACTGGCAGTACATCGACACCCTGGTCTTCTGGGGTGGTTCGGCCAGTGAGGGCCTGATCCTGGCGCCGAACCCGACGGTCATCGACGCCGCGCACCGCAACGGGGTGAAGGTCTACGGCACGGTGTTCTTCCCGCCGGCCGCGTACGGCGGTCAGATCCAGTGGGTCCGCGACTTCGTCCAGAAATCCGGCACCACCTACCCGGTCGCCGACAAGCTGGTGCGGGTCGCGGAGCACTACGGCTTCGACGGCTGGTTCATCAACCAGGAAACCGGCGGCGGCGACACGGCGCTGGCCACCGAGGTCCGCAACACGATGACCTATGCCCGTTCGCTCGGTCCCATCGGATTCATGTGGTACGACGCGATGACCGAGAGCGGCCCGGTGTCCTGGCAGGACGGCCTGACCTCGGCCAACGACGCGTTCCTGCAGGACGGTCCGGCCCGGGTGTCCGATGCGATGTTCCTCGACTTCGGCTGGAGCGCCGCCAAGCAGACCGCCTCCCGGACCAACGCCCGCGCGCTCGGCCGCAGCGAGTTCGACCTCTACGCCGGCATCGACACCGAGGCCAACGGCTACAACACGTCGGTGCCGTGGAGTTCGGTCTTCCCGGACGGTCAGCCGCACGTCACCGGGCTGGGCCTCTACCGGCCCGAATGGACGTGGAAGTCGTCGACGTCACGCGCCGACTTCCACACCCGGGACGCCCGCTACTGGGTGGGCGCCAACGCGGACCCGTCGAACACCACCACCACGTCCGGTTGGAAAGGCCTTGCCAATTACGTCGCGGAGTCCAGCCCGATCACCGCGAAACCGTTCGTGACCAGCTTCAACGCCGGGCACGGCGACTTCTACACGATCGGCGGCGCACCGTCCGGCACCAGCGGCTGGAACAACCTGTCACTGCAGGACGTGCCGCCCACCTACCGCTGGATCGTCCAGTCCACCGGCACCAGGCTGACGCCCGCGATCGACTTCACCGACGCCTACGAGGGCGGCAGCTCGCTGCGGCTCACTGGGCGGCTGGACGCGGCCAACACCGTGCGCCTCTACCAAACCCGGCTCCCGGTAGCGGCTGACACGAAACTGTCGGTCGTGGTCAAGAATCCGGCATCCGGCCCCACACATCTTTCCGCCGCCGTGTCGTTCACCGACGACCCGGCGACGTTCCACCATCTCGCTCTCGGCGACACCACCGGCACCGGCTGGGAGACCCGGACGATCGACCTCTCCGGGTACGCCGGACGAACGGTCGCGCAGCTCGGGGTCAGTGCGCAGGCCCCCGCGACGGTCGCCGGTTACGACATCCGGGTCGGCCGGATCGCCCTGTACGACGGCACGGTCGACCGGGTCGCTCCGGCGTCGGACCTGACCGTTCTCGGCGCAACTGACGTGTCCACCACCCGCAAGACGCTGCGCCTGACGTGGAAAGCTTCGGACAGCCCGGTGCATCATTACGACGTGTTCCGCCGCAATCCGGACGGCACCCGCACTCATCTGGGCGGCACCCCCAACGACGCCTGGTTCGTCCCCCGGCTGGACCGATCCGGGACGGAGACCAGCACGATCGTCGAGGTGGAGGCGGTCGGCACCGAAGGCGGCCGGTCCACCCCGGTCAGCACCGAACTGACCTGGAGCGACGAGCCGATCCCGGCGAATCTGGCGCTCAACCGCCCGGCCACCGCGGACTCCCAGTGCGCCACGGCGGAGGGCGCGGCGAAGGCGGTCAACGGCAGTGTCACCGACAAGTGGTGCTCACTGGGTTCGGCGAAGTGGCTGGAGGTCGATCTGGGCACATCGCAGCCGTTGACCGAGTTCGTGGTGAAACACGCAGCTGTCGGGGGCGAAAACGCCGCCTGGAACACCCGGGATTTCGCGATCGCAGTCCGAAATTCCACGACCGATCCCTGGCAGACGGTGGTCACCACAGTCGGCAACACAGCAGCCACCACCACCCACCCGGTCACGACGACAGCCCGCTACGCCCGCCTGTCCATCACCACCCCAACCCAGAACGGAGACCCGGCCGCCCGAATCTACGAATTCGAAGCCTGGGGCAACACCTGATCCACCCCTCCACCGCGCCGCTTTCTTCGCGGTGCGCGCCGCTTTCCTCTCGCGGTCGGCGGTGCTTTCCTCTCGCGGTCAGCGGTGCTTTCAAAACCTCAACTTCAAATGCCGTTTTTTTTACGAGCCGACCATGTGCTCGTGGTCGGCAACGCGAGGTAGGCGGCACACCGGACCGACCCAGCGACCGCCGGGCCGGATGCGATGGTCACCGGTTGACCGGTAACGAATCTCAGCCCCCGCCAGCCGCCGGCTCGCTGTTGACCAGTGGCACGACTCAGGCAGCCAACCGCCGGCTCTCTTATCCGGTCACGCGACGCGGACTGCCGACCCGCTGGCTCTCTGTTAGCGGGTTGCGCGTCCTGTTTATCCGGTTGCGCGTCTCGGGGTGGCTTGGCGATCATGCTGGGCATGAGCGCCACGATCCGCCGAGCCGGTCCCGACGATGCCCGCACGGTCGCTGACGTGCTCCTCCGAGGCCGGGTCGGGGCGGGCGACGCGATCCCGCCGGGCGTCCACCCGGACCACGAGGTCCGCGAATGGGTGGCCGCAGTGGTCGTCCCCACCCGAGAGGTCTGGCTGGCCGCCGACCCGGCCGGCGAACCGTCCGCGGTCATGGTGATCGACGGTGACTGGATCGACCAGCTCTACGTCGTCCCCGAAGCCACCGGCCGGGGCCTGGGCTCACAACTCGTCGAGTTGGCCAAGACCCGCAGCCCCGCCGGCCTCCAACTGTGGACCTTCGTCTCCAACACCGCGGCCCAGCGCTTCTACGAACGCCACGGCTTCACCGTCGCCGAAACCACCGACGGCTCCGGCAACGAGGAGAGGTCCCCCGACATCCGCTACACCTGGCAGCCCTGAGCCCTGGAGGCCCTGAAACCTCGCAGCCCGCAGCCCTGAAAGCCCTGAAACCTCGCAGCCCGCAGCTCTAGAAACCTGGCAGTCCTGGAACCTCGCAGCGCTGGAAGCCTGGCAGCTCTGCAATGCCCCGTGGGCAAGCCGCGCTCAGCGTGACGCCCACCAGGTGGACATCGCCACGGCGGTGAAACCCAGCGACTCGTAGAGCGGCCGCCCCAACTTCGACGCGGTCAGGGTGACCGGGATCCCGGCGAGGTGCGCGAGGGATCCGAGCATGAGCGCCCGCCCGACACCCCGGGACCGGAACTCCGGCGGAGTGGCCACCCAGTAGTGACTACCGATTCCCGCGTCCACCACCGTCACGCAGGCGCCCGCGACCACACCGTCGAGCCGGGCGACGAAGACATCCACGCCCGGCTCTTCCAACAGAGCGGCCGGAAACACCTCACCCGCCCGATAAGGCTCGAACCGGCTCATCTCGAATCCGGCGATAACCGCACGCTCAGCGGCGCGAAGATCAGCGCCCCCAGGCACGGACGCGCCGCCGGGCACAGGCGCACCATCAGGCGTGGCCGCACCGCCGTGCACCCGGACGACCTCCATCGCCGGATGGGCCACCGGGGCGGGATCCCGCAGCATCACCGGCATCTGCCAGTGGCGTAGGTCCAGGTGGGTCAGGTCCGACGTACCGAAAGGGTCCTCGATGTTGATCGGTCCTGGAGCACCGCGAACCAGGTCGCCGATCTGATCCACGGCGACCGCCGGATCCTGGATCAGGACCCGCAGGCCGGCCCGCTGATCCCCGGCGACGGCCAGGAACCCGGACCCCGCGATCACCTCGTGCCCCCGCGAACGCCCGGTGGCCGCCCAGAACGCGGCCGAGTTGCGCGCCTGCCGGAACGGCGCCTCGACGATCGCGGTCACGACAGCCGCCAGAGGCCGGTAGACACGGGCGCGATCACGGCAGCCTCCAGAAGTCGGCGGGCAGGGCTTCGGTCTCGGTGGCGGACTGTTCGAGGTTCGCGGCCACCGGCAGCAGCGCTGTCCCGGCCGGATCGCCGGTGGCGGCCATGTCCCGGATCATCGCGGCCTGGCGCCGGGCCCGTCCCACCACCACCGTGCCGAAGGCGGCGCGATCCCCCTGGTAGCCGTAGGAGTCCAGGAACAGGTGCAACCGGCGGAACCGATCGTCCGGGAAGCCGAGTTGCCGGGACGCGCCCGCGGCATACAGCGGCACCCAGGACAGGGCCGCGAACGCCAGATCGACCTCCCGCGTCGACGGCCCGGCGGTGTCCCAGTCGAAGAATCCGGCCAGCCGGTCCCCGTCCATCACCGCGTTGTACGGCGCCGCGTCCTGATGCCCGATCACCAGCCCGGGCCGCATCGACGCGCCGGCGAACCAGATCTCCGCACCGGGCGGCCGGAAGTCGGCGGTCAGATCGTGCAGCCGCCGCAGCCACTCCCCCACCTGCACGAGTGTCGAGTCGGCGAACACCCAGCCGGGCCACGGCACCCGACCGCCGATGACATCACCGGGCAGATATGTCAGCTTCTCGCGGCCCTGCTCGTCGAACCCGAGCGCCTGTGGCGCACCCTCGAACCCGGCGCGCGCCAGATGCCGCAGCAGCGCGTGCACGGCCGGGGTCCACGGTGACGCCGGTTTGTGGACGACCCCGGTGATCCGGACCGCGCCGGAGGTGTTGCCGCCAGGCAGCTCGTCTTCACTCACCGACTGTTCATATCGGATGACCGGACCGTACCGACACTGATTTAATCCGGGCCGTGTCCGTGAATCCTGTCGACCGTTTCCGGTCCGCGCCCCTGGTTCCCGCCCCCGCGCCGTGGCGCCCGGCGGGCCGTGGTGTGTTCCGAACCGGCGGCCTGATCGGGGTCGGCTTCGCCGCCGATCCGGTGACCGGCCGTGACCTGCTGCTGGTGGCGTCCCACAGCGGCCTGAGCCTGATCGACACGGTCACCGGCGACCGGCCGGCCCGTGACGACGAGGAGGACGTGGGCTGGCCCGACGACGAGGATCTGACCTGTCCCGGGATCGGCCCGATCGCCGGCGCCCGGGTCCGGATGGCGGGGCTGCTCGGCGGCGGCCTGCACCGGCGAACGCGCGACGGCTGGGCGGTAAAGGTGGTGAGCCCCGACTGGCCGAGCGACCGGGTGCTGCTCTCCGCCGATGACCACCCCTGGACCGGCAACGCCTGGTGGCACGTCTTCCACGCCGAGGTCACCGAGCTGCGCGCCGCCGGTTTCTCGCCGTCCGGTGCCACCCTGGTCGTCGCCACCACCAGCGACGTCACCCTGTGGACCAGGTCAGACCTCGGCGAGCAGTAAGCCGTCGGCGATCAGCCCGACGTCGGGCACCCGGTCCCCCGGCACGTAGGGCTCCACGGTCAGCGTCCGGGTCCGGCCGACCCGGATCTGCTGCCCCGGCGCCAGGACGTGGCCTTCGGCGAGCCGGCTCGCCAGCTGGTTCAGAACGCCGGCCGCCTCACCGACCTGCTCGGCCGCGATCCCGGTGATCAGATCCGGTCGCCCGAACTTGGCCATCCCCCGGGTGTGCACCGGATGCCCGAACCCGGGCACCGGATCGGCCTCGGCGACCACACTGATCTCCCGCATCACCGTGAACGGCCGGTGCGGATCCAGCTCGGCGACCTTCGGCGCCGGATACCAGTCATGCGCGTACGCGTCGAGCACCGCGACCGCTCCGGCCCGGCACACCTCCGCCGCGACCGCCCACGCCAGCTGCAGATGGGTCAGATCCGACGGGTCGGCGACGGTCAGCTGGATCGTGTAGCAGCTGGTGGCCGCGTCCAGCACCGTCGCGTCCGGCAGCTCCCTCTCGGCCAGGGCCCGCAACGGCCCGGTCCGCCACCCGTCGATCCACCCGGGATTGTCCGCCCAGTGATGCAGCCGCACGTCGAGCGCGCCCACCGGAGCCGCGGCCGGAACCGCCCCGGTGAGATCCATTCCGGTCAACACCTCCCCACCGGTGAAGGCGACGAGCATGACCGCGGCCTCCCGCCCGGTGGGCCGATGTGCGGGACGCGACCAGGGTTCAACCGGAGAGATCACGCGGCCATCCTGCCACCGCGCCCGTCCCGACGCCGACTCGTGGAAGTCACGGCGCCGACCCTCCGGCGACCCACGGGCTCACCGCGACCCGGCCGGTGCTGCCGACGTCGACCGACAGCTCCCGCACCTGCGCCGGTTGCCCGTCCCCCACCGCGACACTCACGAACGCGCCGGTCACCGCCTTGTCGGTGGTCAGATTGCGCCACACCAGCAGCGCCCGCGCCGATTTCCCGGGCCGCACGGTGACCCGCTCCGGAGCCACCATCCACTGGTCGATCGGGCTGACTTCGTCAACACCATGCAGCGTCCGTACGTCCAACGCCTGGCGATCCGGACCGAGCACCTCGAGCACCGGATAGCCCTCGACGTCGAACGCGGCAGTCCCGCAGTTGTGCAACTCGATCCCCACCGCACGCAGCCCCATGGCCGCCGACCCGTCCCCGACGGTGATCCGGGAGCCCCGCACACATTCCGGCACCGCAACCGCGCCCGACGCCGAAGCCGACACCGACGCCGACGTGGCTGCCGTCGGTTCGGGCGGTTCAGGCCGGTTGTCCGGACCCGGCTGATACTTCAACGGCGCCGGAATGGAACACGCACCGAGCGCCAGAACCACCAGAAGAAGCAGGCTTCGTCGCACCAGACCCCCTTAGCCGGGCCTTAACGTTCGCACAGCGTGCCCATAGTGATCTTCCCGAGAAAGTGATCCCTGTCAGAACGACCCCCCATTCGACAGGGAGTACGACATGAAGGTCACCAGGACGACCGGAGCCGTGATGCTGGCGGCGGGCGCACTCACGGTGCTGGGTTTCGCTGGAACCGCACTGGCCAACGCGGACGACAGCCGCCCCCGCACAGCCGCGTCCCCCAGCCCGTCCGCCGACGACACGTTCACCCCCGGCACTGACGACACGTTCGGCCCCGACGACTCCTCGTCCGCGTCCCCGGAGAACTCGTTCTCGGACGACTCCTTCTCGAACGACTCCTTCTCGGACGACTCCTTCTCGGACGACTCCTCCCCGGACGGCTCCTTCTCCGCGTCGCCGGAGGATTCCAGCAGCCCGTCCCCGTCCCACTCGTCCTCGTCCAGTTCGTCCCCGGACGATTCGGTCACGGCGTCCCCGAGTTCGTCGGCCACGTCGGCCGCCCCCATCCGCATCACCGCGGGCCAGGCGAAGACGATCGCCTTGAGGGCGGCGGGTGGAGGCCGCATCGAGTCCATCGAACGCGAAACCGAACACGGCCGCCTGGTCTGGGACGTGGACGTGATCCGCAACGGCATCGAACACGACATCGACGTGGACGCCGCCACAGGCAAGGTGACCCGCCACCGCACCGACGACGACCGAGCCCATTCCACCAGGTCCAACGACGACACCCGAGGTCACGGCAGCGACGACAGCCGAGGCCGAGGCGGCGACGACCACCGGGGCCACGGCAGCGACGACAAGCACGACGACGACAGCCGGGGTCGAGGCCACGGCAGCGACGACTGACCTCACCCACCCCGATTCCCCGACTGGCCGGCCCGGATTCCCGGAGCCGGCCAGACCTGTCCCTCCAGCCACGAAAGCAACGGCGGAGGCCACGGCAGCAACGCCGGGGAGCCGCAGGAGCGACGTCGGAGAGCCATGGAAAGGACGACGGGCAGGACTCTCACCGAGTTGTGCTCGAAGGTCTTCGAAGAGGGCGACTACTGGTGAGCTGAGCCGCCCGAGATCGGCAAGTCCGCGATGGATCACCCGGCGGCGAACCGCAGCCGGACCATCGCACCGCCCGTCGGTGGGGAGGAGATCTCGAACGACGCTGCCGCCCGGCGGGCGATGTCCAGGCCCAGGCCGGTGGAGCCGCCACCGGATGCGCCGCGGCGGGAGGACTCCGGGGGCAGACCGGGGCCCGAGTCGGCGACCGTCAACGAGGCGCCGCCGGTGGTCAGTGGGGTCAGGGTCACCGAGAACGGTGTGCCGTCCGGGGTGTGCGCGAACACGTTGCCGAGCAGGGCGTCCAGCGCGGCCGCCAGGTCGTCAGCGGCCACCGCCACCGGCAGCGGCGCCGACGGCAGGTCCTGCTGGACGGCCCGGCCGGTGTCCTCGGCCAGCACCGCCCAGAACGCGACCCGGTCCGCCACCACCGCCGTCGCGTCGCAGCTCACAGCGGTCGTGGGGGTGACAGTGGCACGGCGGGTCTGCTGGATGACCGCGGTGACGGCCCGGGCGACCTGGTCGGCGGCGGCCGCGACCCGGGACGACTCCTCCGGGTCGCGCAGGGACTCGGCTTCCAGGCGCAGCGCGGTCAACGGGGTGCGCAGGCGGTGGGACAGGTCGGCGACCCGTTCGCGCTCGGTGGCGAGCAGGTCCTGGATGCGCCCGGCCAGGTGGTTGAGGGCGCCGGCGACCTCACGGAGCTCGGGTGGGCCGGCGGGTTCGGCGCGGGCGTCGAGTTCGGCGGAGGCGAGCCGGTGCGAGACGGCGGAGAGCTGGCTGATCGGGGCGGTGATGGTGCGGGCCAGCCGGTCGGCGACGAACAGTCCGAGCAGCACCAGCACCAGGCCGAGCAGGGCCAGCAGGGTCCAGGCGCGGGTGACGCCACGGCTGAGTTCCGACGCGGGAACCAGGGCGCGGATCACCGTGGTCCCGGCGGTGCCGCTGACCGGGACGACCAGTTCCCGCCCGGCGTCGACGGTGACGGTGAGTGCGGCGTTGCGGGTGGCGGCCAGCCGGACCCCGGGGGTGCGGGCGGACGGCGCACCGAGCACGGTGCCGTCGGGCAGGAAGACGGTGACCGGCACACTCTGGGCGGTCACCGTCACCTGCAGCGCGGCGGCCTCC
Source organism: Actinoplanes couchii (assembly GCF_016862075.1). Classification (GTDB taxonomy): domain Bacteria; phylum Actinomycetota; class Actinomycetes; order Mycobacteriales; family Micromonosporaceae; genus Actinoplanes; species Actinoplanes couchii. The sequence goes on from NZ_BOMG01000039.1 coordinate 159,780, forward strand.
CCGGCGCCGGCCAGCGGCACGATCGACTGGATGACGTCGGCGGCCCGGCTGAGCGCCCGGTCCTCGGCGGCCTGGCGGACCAGGACCGCGAGCGGCACCAGGAAGGCCAGCAGGATCAGCACCATGGTCGACGCGACGAGCAGGGTCAGGCGGGCTCTCATGACGGGCTGCTCAGCCGGACGCCGACACCACGGACGGTGTGCAGGTAGCGCGGCTCCAGCGCGGTTTCGCCGAGTTTGCGGCGCAGCCAGGACAGGTGCACGTCGACGGTCTTGTCGGCACCGCCGTACGGCACCTGCCACACCTCGCTGAGCAGCTCCCGTTTGGTGACCACCTGGCCGGCCCGCAACGCCAGGTGGTGCAGCAGGTCGAACTCGCGCGGGGTCAGCTCGACGGTCGCCCCGTCCAGGGTGACGGCGCGGGCCGCCTGGTCGATGCGCAGGCCGCCGACCTCCAGCACCGGGGACGGCTCGGCCGCGCCGCCACGCCGCAGGACGGCCCGGATCCGGGCGTCGAGCTGGGCGGCGGTGAACGGTTTCACCACGTAGTCGTCGGCGCCGGCGTCCAGCAGCCGGACCATCTCGGTCTCCTCGTCGCGGGCGGTCGCCACGATCACCGGGATGGTGCTGACCGCCCGCAGCATGCGCAGCAGCTCACGCCCGTCGAGGTCGGGCAGCCCCAGGTCGAGCACGATCAGGTCGGGCCGCTCGGCGAGGGCGGTCTGCAACCCCTCCATGGCGGCAGCCGACGCCGCCACCGCGTGCCCGCGCTCCCGCAGGGCGCGCAGCAGGGTGGTCCGGATCGCCGGGTCGTCCTCGATCAACAGGAGTCTCGCCACGCCTGCACGGTAGCCCTCGGGCCCGACATAATCGTCGCTCTTAACCTGGCCTTAGCGTTGCCCGGTGCCCGGCTTAGCGTTGCCGGGCGGATAGTTGCCTGGTGCGCCTCATCGACCGGCTGGGCCGGCTACCCCTGGTGATCCTCTTCGGCTGGGTCGTGGCGACCGTGCTGGCCGTGTCGGTCGGTGTGGTCGGCATCGGCCTGGTCGGTTCCGGCCTGTTCTCGCAGAAGAACGAGCCGTTGAGCGAGGCCGAGGTGGCGCGCGCCCTGCAGGGGGAGGAGACGATCGCCACACCCGAGACGTCGCGGAGCGGGCAGGCGGAGACCAGTCGACCGACGGAAACGGGCCGGCCCCCGGAAACCGGCACCAAAGCGACCTCCCATTCGACCCAGACCCGCGGCGGCACGGTGGTCGCCACCTGCGACGGCATCCTGTCGATGTCTCCCGCCCAGGGTTTCGCCGTGCACGAGCAGAAGCCGGACGAGGGCGAATTCCGAAATGTCCGGGACAACCACCTGCGCGTCAAGGTCGATCTGGGCGACTGCGCCGGCGGTGTGCCCCAGCTTGAGGTGAGCGTCGAGAGCGACGACGACTGAAGTGGGACAATGCAGGAATGCTTCGTGTGGATCATGGTGTCGTAGCGGGCACCTTCAGCCTGGACGGCCAGACTTTCGACGTCGACAACAACATCTGGGTCGTCGGTGACGACGAAGAGTGTGTGGTGATCGACGCCCCGCACGACGTGGACGCGATCCTGAAGGTGGTCGGTGACCGCCGTCTGGTCGCGATCGTCTGCACCCACGCCCACGACGATCATGTGCGGGTGGCCCCCGAGCTGCGGGAGCGCACCGGTGCGCCGATCCTGCTGCACCCGGCCGAGTTCCCGCTGTGGGAGCTGACGCACGGTTCGGACGTGTGGTGGAACGTGGATCTCACCGACGGCGCCCGGATCGAGGTCGCCGGCACCACCATCCAGGTGCTGCACACGCCCGGTCACGCCCCCGGCGCGGTCTGTCTGCACGTGCCCGAGCTGGGCTGTGTCTTCACCGGTGACACCCTGTTCAACGGCGGGCCCGGGGCCACCGGCCGGTCGTACTCGGACAAGGATCTGATCGTCGATTCGATCAAGTCGAAGCTGCTGGCCCTGCCCGGAGCGACGGTCGTGCACACCGGCCACGGCGACGACACGACGATCGAGGCGGAAGCCGCAAACCTTTAACCCCCTCTTTTTGGTACGCCGAACGGATCCACAACCGCACCGGCACGCCCGGTCCGGTCCCCGCGAGGCGGGCGGCACTCCCGGCCGCCTCGCGACCGCCGGGCGGGGAGCGTCACTCCCGGGTTACCGCAGCCCGGATCCGATCAGCCGCCTGATCGGCGACCACGTGCCCGCTCGGCCGGGTGACCAGGTCACTGAGCGCGAACATGTCCAGCACCCGCCCGATCCGGCCCCAGTCCTCGGCCAGCGGCAGATCGGCCGGTTGCCCCTCGGCGAACCCGGCGGCGAACCCGTCCAGGAACCCGTCCGGGTAGCCGTCCCCGAACCGGGCCATGTTGGCGGCATCCCCGTAGGCGCACCCGGAGTAGCTGAACTCCCAGTCCAGCACCGCATCCACCCGCCACCCCGAGCCGGCCCGGGAGACCAGCAGATTCTTCGGGTTGACGTCGGCGTGCACCAGCCGGGCGTGCCCGTCGACACCGGCCAGCACCGGGGCGCCGGCAGCACACAGCCGAACCCAGGCCGCCCGATCAGCCGCGTCGAGCCGCCCGTCCGGAACCTTCCTCATGCACTCCTCGGCCACCGGCCCGAGCTGCTGCGACCAGGGCGCTTCCGCCTTGACGGCGAGACTCCCGTCGACGAAGAACCCGGGCCGCTCGAACGTGACCCCGGAGATCCCGGCGACGACCCGCCCCACCTCGGCCCCGAGCGCCCCCGCGTCGCTCCTGTTCAGCCCACCGTCGTCGAGCACACGGCTGAGAACGGTCCCCGCCACGTACTCGATGACCATCACCTCGGGCCGGACCAGCAGCACGCCGGGAACCGGCACCACCGCACGGGCAGCCGCCATCACCCCCGCTTCGATCACCGGATCCCCACCCCCGGCCCGCACGACCACCTGCCGCTCCCCGAGGTCGACGAGCCGGGTCTCGTGCGAGAACCCACCCGCCAGCACCGTCGAGGACACCACCGCACCCCCGAGTTCCGCGGCGATCCCCCGAAGCTCCCGCATCCACCCGTCCCGTCAGTCCACTGCCAGCTGTCCCGCCAGGCTATCGCCGACCGCCGACGCCAGTTCTTGACCGATCGGTCCATCATCATTATGGTGGACCGATCAGTCAAGAATTACGACCTGGGAGAACTCGTGGGCCAGTTGGACGGGAAGACCGCTCTCATCACCGGGGGCAGCACGGGCATCGGGCTGGCGACCGCGCAGCGTTTCGTCGCGGAAGGGGCCCGGGTCTGGGTGACCGGCCGCCGGCAGGCCGAACTCGATGCCGCGGCCGCGCTGCTCGGCGACCGGGCGACGGCGGTCCGCAGTGACATCGCCGACCTGGACGACCTCGACCGGCTGTTCAGCCGCATCCGCGGGGCCGGCGACGGGCTGGACGTCGTGTTCGCCAACGCCGGTGGCGGCAGCGCCGTCGCCGGCATCGACGCGCTCACCCCGGAGAACTTCGACCGGACCTTCGGCATCAACGTGCGCGGCACCGTCTTCACCGTGCAGAAGGCGCTGCCGCTGCTGGCCGACGGCGGCAGCATCGTGATCACCGGGTCCAGCAGCGCCAGTCGCGGCAACCCCGGATTCGGTGACTACTCCGCGTCGAAGGCGGCGATCCGTCAGTTCGCGCGGACCTGGGCGACGGAGCTGGCGCCCCGGCGGATCCGGGTGAACGTCGTCGTTCCCGGCCCGACCGACACCCCGGGACTGCGCGGCATCGCCCAGGAGCCGGAGCACGTGCAGCCGCTGCTCGCGGCGATGGCCGGCACCGTGCCGCTCGGGCGGATCGCCGACCCCGCCGAGATCGCCGCCGCCGTCCTGTTCCTGGCGTCCGGCCAGTCCAGCTACGTGACCGGGAGCGAGCTGTTCGCCGACGGCGGTGAGGTGCAGACGTTCGCCACGGCCTGACCGCAGTGTTCGCCACGGCCTGACCGTAGGGTGCTCGCATGGCACGACCACGACAGTTCGACGAGAAGGCCGTTCTGACCGCGGTCCGCGACCAGTTCTGGACCGCCGGCTACGCGGGCACCTCCCTGGACGACCTGCTCCGGGTCACCGGCCTCGGCAAAGGCAGCCTGTACGCCGCGTTCGGCGACAAGCGCTCGCTGCACAGGCGGGTGCTCGGCGACTACGTCGAGGCCACCCACGCCGCGCTCCGGGCCATGCTGACCGCGAGTCCCCGGGCGGTCGACGGCCTCCGCCGCTACCTGACCGCCCCCACCGAGGATCCCACCGGCGCCGCCGCGCTCCGGGGCTGCTTCCTGGGCAACAGCACCAGCGAGATGGCCGCCGCCGACACCGACATGCTGGCGGCGGCCCACCGCGCCTTCGAGGAGCGGACCGGCATCCTCGCCGAGGCCGTGGCGCGGGCACAGCACGAAGGCGACCTCCCCACCGGCACCGACCCGGCCGAGACCGCCCGGGCCGTCGTGACCGCACAGCAGGGCGTCGTCTTCATGGGCCGGACCGGTATGGACGTCACCGCACTGCGGGCCGTCGCCGAGACCCTCGCCGACCGGATCCTGTCCCGGGTCTGACGGTGACCACCGCATCCGGCCCGGCGGTCGCGGGGCGGTCCTGAGTGTCGCCTGGCCGGCGTGGTGGCCACGGGCATGTGGGCACTCGTACTAAAGCTGGGGTTTGATCCATCTTTGCAGCAGGGTCGCGGACAGTAATCCCGCGCCACCTACCGTCAGTGCCGCCGCGGTCAGCGAGGCCGCCGCTGTCACCGCGCCGATCAGCAGCGGGCCGCTGCCCACGCCCACGTCCGAGCAGAGGCGCCAGGCGCCCAGGAACTCGGCTCGGCCGACCCGCGGGGACGCGTCGGCGCCCAGTGTCATCACCAGGCCGGCGCTCAGGCCGTTGCCGACGCCCATCAGCAGCGCCACCGCGGTCAGGGCGATCGGGCCGCCGGCCAGCGGCAGCAGCAGGTGGGCCAGACCCAGAAGAGCCATCGCCGGTACGGCGGCCGCGCGCCGTCCGTAGACGTCCATCAGTTTGCCCGCCGGATAGAACAGGAGCATGTCGATGCCGCCGGACAGGCCGTAGATCAGGCCGATCGTGGCGGGATCCAGGCCCAGCGACACGCCCCACAGCGGGAGGATCGTCTGGCGGGACGCGCGCAGCGCGCCCACCAGCAGAACCGCGATGCCCAGGGTGCGCAGGGTGCGCTGATGGGTGCGGATCACCGTCCACAGGCCGGGGCGTTCGGTGCCGGGTGGGATCGCGCGGTCGTGCGGCACCGGGGGCAGCAGGAACAGGATCAGTGTGGCCACCGCCACCCCGGCGACCGCCACCAGATAGGCGGCCCGCAAGCCGCCGAAGTGCATCGCGCCGGCGCCCAGGAACGGGCCGGTGAACGTGCCGATCCGGTTGACGCCGCCGAGCGTGGACATGGCGCGGGCCCGCAACTCGGGGCGGACCGCCTCGGTCATGTAGGCGAGCCGGGCCAGCATCCACGCCGAACCGCACACCCCGAGCAGGGCCACGGCCGCGCCCATCAGCAGCACGTTCGGGGCCAGCATGCAGGCGAGCAGGGCGGGGACGGCCAGGACGGACGCCGCCATCATGGTGTTGCGCTCGCCGACCCGGGAGATCAACACCCCGGCCGGCAGCGAGCCGCTGATCTGGCCCAGGCCCAGCATGCCGGCCACCAGCGCGGCCGTCGCCGGGGAGGCCCCCAGGCCGGTCGCGGTCAGCACGATCACCGGGGCGACGGCGCCGAGACCGGTGGCCCAGACCGCGGCCGGCAGGAAGATGGTGAGGCCCAGCTGCCGGAGCGTCTGGTCAGCTGTCGAGGTCACCCCTGGAAACTATCTTCCGTCGAGCTGCCCGTCGTGGCCGGGCAGTGCGAAGGTGGTCCTGCTGTAGAGGTAATCCGTTTTGTGTCGCTGCGAAGATGACGTTCATGGAGAAGATCCCGACGCTGTTCCAGCGCGATCCCGACGACCGCAAGCGTGTGCTGCCCGAGGCCAACCCGGTATGCCAGTGGGTGCTCGACGGCGAAGGGATCGCCACCCGCAAATACGACGGGACGTGTGTGCTCCTCGACGACGACGGCGTGTGGTGGGCGCGGCGTGAGGTCCGCCCCGGCCGGACGCGACCGCCCGGCTACCGCCCGGTGACGACCGACGACAACACCGGCAAGACCATGGGCTGGGAGCCGATCGCGCAGTCGTCCTACGCCGCCTGCCACGTCGCCGCGGCCGTCGGCTCGTTCCCGCCGGGCACCTACGAGCTGATCGGGGAGAAGATCAACGGCAATCCCGAGGGTGTACGGGGTCATCAGCTGGTTCGCCATGCCGACGCCGACCGTCTCGACGTGCCCCGCGATCTCGACGGGCTCCGCACCTGGCTGCTGGCCCACCCGCACTTCGAGGGCATCGTCTGGCATCACCCCGACGGCCGGCGGGCCAAAATCAAGTACCGTGACTTCGCGTGACCCCTGACTCCCCCGCCGCTACCAACCGTTACGGCACCCCCGGGCAGATGGCCGGCGCGGTCCTGGCCCTCGCCGGCCTGCTCCTGCTGGCCGGCGTGACCGCGCTGTCCGCCGTCGGCTTCACCCTGTCCGCCACCCTGTGCTCCTCGGTGGACACCGGCCTGATCTGCACCGGCACCGGCCAGGACCTGGCCCGCTGGATCCCGACCGGCGCCGCCATCCTGGCCGCCGTCCTGGGCATGACCGGCACGGTCCTGGGCCGCCCGCTCCGCTCCTACCTGCTGGCCGCCGGCTACGTCCTGACCATCGTCGGCTTCCTGACCGGCCTGCTGATCGCCATGACCGGCCCGGCCTCCTGACGGGTACCTGTTCAGCGGTTTTACCGCAAAGCCGCTTTGCAGCAGGATCACGGACGGGGCATACTCGGCTCATGGAGGAACCCGACAGCGCTGGAACCAAGCGACCGCCACGAGCCGCCCGTAAGAAGAGCGTCACCGCCGGCAAGACGGAGAAGACGACCGCGTACCACGGATTCGTCTCCGTCCAATCACGCGGCACGGTCGCACTCCCCCCGGTGATCCGCAAACGCTACGGCCTTGATCTGCCGGGATCCCAGGTGGAGATAACCGAACGCAGCGACGGAGTCCTGGAGCTCCGGCCCGCCATCGCCGTACCGGCCAGCCAAGCCTGGTTCTGGGAGGAGAGCTGGCAGGAGGGCGAACGACGTGCGGACGCTGACATCGCCGCCGGACGAACTACCACCTACGACAACGTCGACGACTTCATGGACAGCTTGGACATTGACGAGTGAAGTTCGTGAAGACCGATGAGTTCGCCGCCGACTGGAAGTCTTTACCCGCCGACCACCGGCGAATCTTCCGGTCCTCGATGCGAGCGTTCAACGCCGCATGTGAGGCCTACATCGCCGATCCCGGACACCCGTGGCCCGCGGCCCTACGCGTGAAACCGATGGTCAATACCAAGGGAATCTGGGAGATGACCTGGTCGCTCTCCGGCCCGGACGGGCGTGCGACGTTCGAGTTCACCCGGGTCGACGGTGGGACCGCGGTCCGATGGCGGCGGATCGGGCGGCACGGGATCTACCAGAAGCCCTGATCAGGGTTGGTCAGGATCTGTTCGCGGAGGATGTCGGCGTGGCCGCAGTGCTGGGCCAGCTCTCGCAGGACGTGCAGGTAGATCCAGGCCAGTGGTAGCGGGCCGCGGCGGTTGCCGGTCAGGACGTCGTCCAGGGCCAGGTCGGCAGTGGCCTTGCGGGACGCCTCGCACGCCTCGGTGAACGCCGTCCGGACACTGTCGACGGTGTCGGCATCGGTCAGGTCGAAGGACTCGTCGGGGGTCGCCGGGATGCCGATCTCGGTGCGCGGGCGGCCGGTGACCGCCTCGTCGAACCACACCTTCTCCACGAACGTGACGTGTTTGACCAGGCCCAGCAGGGTGGTCTTGGACGGCACGAGACGGCGGCGGGCCTGCTCCTCGGTCAGCCCGTCGAGACAGTCGCGCAGGGCGGCCCGGTGCTGGTCGAGGAACACCTCCCACTGCGCCCGCAACGGTTCCCGGATCACGTCGTCGACACTGACCGTCATGTGTCCCAGAGTACCCGGGCACACCGGGTCAACAACTGTTTACATCACTGGAACATGGCGGTTAAGCTGGCACAACAGATCGGGAGGACGCCGGTGACCACACTTCAGACGCCGCGGCGGCGGGATGCCGTCAAGACCCGGCGGATGCTTCTGGACGCGGCGGTCCACCGGTTCACCCAGCACGGCTACGCGGCGACCACCGTGCGGGACATCGCCGACGACGCGGGGGTCAACGTCGCCCTGATCAGCCGCTACTTCCGGTCCAAGGAGGGGCTGTTCGAGGCGTGCCTGTCGCACAGTGTCGAGGAGCTGGAACGGACCGCCGCCGACGTCCCGCCGGACCGGACCGCCGAGGAGATCGCGCGGCAGATGGCCGGGCCGTGCGCGCGCGGCGTGCCGCACAATCTGGTGCTGCTGCTCCGCAAATCCGGTGACGAGGCCGCCGACCGGATCCGGCTGGATCTGCTGCGGTCCTACAGCGAGCGGCTGGCCGCGGCGACCGGCCACCAGGAGCTGCTGCGTGCCCAGGTGATGATCGCGGCGGCCGCGGGGATCGCCCTGCTGCACGCCAAGACCGACATGACCCCGCTGGCCACGGCGACCGAAACGGATCTGTTCGGCCCCCTGTGCGACATGATCGAGTCGCTACTGATCAAAACCGATTGACGTGTACGGGTTCGCGCGGGCGTCGGTGGTGGTCGTCAGACTGTCAAGGCAGTGACACTGCGCTGTCGTACCGGGATGCCATCCTTGGGGTGTGCGTTTGATCCTCAATGTGCTCTGGTTCATCTTCGGCAGCGGCTTCGTCCTGGCCATCGGCTACGGCTTCGCCGCCCTGATCTGTTTCCTGCTGGTCGTCACGATCCCGTTCGGGGTGGCGTCGGCGCGGCTGGCCCTCTACTCGTTGTGGCCGTTCGGCCGGACCGTGGTGCCGAAACCGGGTGTCGGCATCGGCTCGGGTGCGGCGAACATCCTGTGGGTGGTGCTGTTCGGCTGGTGGCTGGCGCTGACCCACATCGTCGCCGGTGTCGCCCAGTGCGTGACGATCATCGGCATCCCGTTCGGGATCGCCAACTTCAAGCTCGTCCCGGTGGCGTTCTGGCCGCTGGGCCGGGAGATCCAGGATCTGCCCTGACGTCGCCGAGGGGTCACCGCCGGTCCGGCCGGGCCAGTCCGGTGTCGTAGGCGACGATCGTCGCCTGCACCCGGTCCCGCGCCCCGATCTTGCCGAGCAGGGCGTTGACGTGCGCTTTCACCGTGCCGACGCCGATGCCGAGGCTCGCGCCGATCTCGGCGTTGGACAGGCCGCGGGCGATGGCGGCGAGCACGTCGCGTTCCCGCGGGGTGAGGGCCGCGAGCCGCGCGTCCGGCTCCGCGGGCGCGGTGAACGTCCCGGTGGCGAAGGCGTCGATCAGCCGCCGGGTCACCGTCGGGCCGAGCATCGCGTCGCCGGCCGCGATGGTGCGCACGGCGGCGACCAGGTCCGCCGGCTGGGCGTCCTTGAGCAGGAACCCGGAGGCTCCGGCCCGCAGCGCCTGGAAGACGTAGGCGTCCTGGTGGAACGTGGTGAGCACGAGCACCCGCGGCGGGTCGGGCATCGCGGTGAGCCGGGCGGTGGCGGTCAGCCCGTCGACGCCGGGCATCCGCACGTCCATCAGGATCACGTCCGGCCGCAGCTGTTCGGCCATGGTGACGGCGGCCGCCCCGTCGCCGGCCTCGCCGACCACCTCGATGCCGGGCTGGGAGCCGACGATGGCGGCCAGCCCGGCCCGGACCATCACCTGGTCGTCGACGACCATCACTCGGATGCTGATGGGGACACCTCCTTGTCCAGCAGTGATCGCATGGCGGTCAGGGCCGCACGGGCCGAGGCGAGGACGCCGCTGATGTCGCCGCGAACGGCTGCGGCGGGCACGTCGGCGGCGTGCCGCAGCACGTCCCGGTGCAGTCCGGCGGCGATCCGGTGGCGTTCGGCCATCGCCCGGTGGGTGGCCTGGATCAGCGCCGTCGCGACACCGCCCTCCTCCAGCGCGTGCCGGCGGTCGCGGCGACGGCGGGCGGCGCTCCCGAAGAGCCAGAAGATCAGCGCGGGCACGGCCATCAGCAGACCGAGCAGCCCGATGAACATCACCGTGGTGACGGACGCCAGCACCAGCCGGTCCTGTGCGGTCTCGCCGTCGTTCGGAAGCCCCGCGGCGAGCAGCAGCGACATGCTCAACCCCCAGGACAGGGCCACGGCCGGGATGGTCAGCGGGGTCGCCGAGGGGACGGCGCCCCGGGCGGCGACGGTGTAGACCATCACCAGTTCGGCGGCGCAGCCGAAGACGAACACGTAGCCGAGACCGGCCGGGACCGCGCCGGCGTGCACCAGCAGCGGGAAGAGCAGGCCGGTCACCGCGGTCACCGCGAACACACCCCACGGCTCCTGGCGGCGCAGCAGCAGCGGCAGCGCGTGCGCCACCTGGGCGATCACCACCGGCACGGCGATCGCCACGGTCATGCCGTCCTCCAGACCGGCGGCCAGGCCGAGCATCTGCACCAGGATCGCGGTCACCACCAGGGCGGCGTCGATCACCGCGGGGCTTCCGCGGTACGCCCGGAGTTCGGTACCGCCGTCGCCGGCGAACACGGCCCGGACCCGCCATCCGCCGCCGTCGCGTGGCCCGGCCTCGCAGGTGCCGCCGGCCGTCTCGGCCCGCTCCCGCATCCCGGTGAGGCCACGGCCGCCGCCGAGCCCGGCGGTGCTGGTGACGGTGCCGCCGCCGTCGTCCTCGACCAGGAGCGCGGTGCCGTCCCAGCGGACCAGCACCTCGCCGCCGGGCGCGTACCGCAGCGTGTTGGTCAGGGCTTCCCGGGCGATGCCGTAGACCGCCTCGGCCAGCTCCGGACCGGGTTCGCCGGACGGCAGGTCGAGGGTGATCCGCTGGCCGAGCGCCCGGAAGCCCTCCGCCAGGTCACCGAGTTCTGGCTGGTCACCGGAGGTGGCGGTGGCGGGCATCACGGCGACCAGCCGGTGCAGGGCGTCCAGGGTCTCCCGGCCGGTGCGGGCGGCGAAGTCGAGGGCCTCGGACTTCAGGTCGGGGCGCTGGTCACCGAGCATCTCGGCGGCCGACGAGTTGACCACGATCGAGGTCAGGTGGTGGGCGGTGACGTCGTGCAGCTCACGAGCGAGGCGGCGGCGTTCGGCGTCGGTGGCCTCCCGCTCGGTGCGCTGGGCGGCGGCGAGACGGCGGGCGGCGTCGGCACGGGCGGCGTTCCACCGGCCCCGGCGCCGGCCGAGGACGGCGACCATCCCGCAGAACACCGCGGTCAGCAGGCCTGTCACGGCCAGGTCGGCGCCGACACCCTCCTGGTAGGCGCTGACCGACGTCTCCCAGACGATCACCACGCCCAGGGCGGCCGCGGTCTGCCGGCCGGTTCCCCGGACCGCGATGCTGAACGGCGCGATCAGGTCGGCGACCCAGATGAACAGCACCGCGTCGTACTCGGCGATCCACTGCTGTCCGGCGGGCATCGCCGGCAGGGCGAGCAGGCCGCCGGCCAGCACCACGGCGAGCGCCGGCACCGGCCGGTCCCGGCGCAGCAGCAGCCCGGCGCCCATGATCAGGGTGGCGGTGACGACACCGGTCACGGCCAGGGCCGGGACCGGGTCGCCACGCATCAGGTGCAGGCCCGGCCAGTACAGGAGCTGGCCCGCGACGAGCAGCACGGGAAGCATCCACCTGGCCATGGAGCCAGACTCTATCGAGGTTCTACAACGGGCCGGTGTCCAGTTCCCGCCGCAGCAGTTTGCCGGTGGGGTTGCGGGGCAGCTCGTCGACGAAGACCACGTCCCGGGGGACCTTGTAGCGGGCCAGGCTCGCGCGGACGAACTCGCGGATCTCCTGCGGGTCGCGGGCCGAGTCCGCGGACGGGACGATGAAGGCACGCAGCCGGGTGCCGAAGTCGGCGTCGTCGACCCCGATGACGGCGGCGTCCATCACGTCGTCACGTTCGGCGAGCAGGTTCTCCACCTCCTGCGGGTAGACGTTCTCACCACCCGAGATGATCATGTCGTCGTCGCGGCCGTCGATGTAGAGCAGGCCCTCGGCGTCGAAGTGGCCCTGGTCGCCGGTGGCCATGTGACCGTCGATCACCTGCTTGTGCCGGCCGTCGGTGTAACCCTCGAACGGGATGCCGGTGCGTACGAAGATCCGGCCCTTCTCCCCGACCGCGGTGATCTTGCGATCGGCCGAGTCGTACAGCGCGACGTGCACCGTGACCGGCGGCTTCCCGACCGTTCCCGGCGACTTCCGGAGCTCGTGCGGCTTGGCCACCGACGCCACCGCGACCTCGGTCGAGCCGTACACGTTGTAGAGGACGTCCCCGAAGACGTCCTGGAACCGGGTGCTCAGCTCGGGCGCCAGCGCCGACCCGGCCAGGAACACCGTCTTCAGCGACGACGTGTCGTACTTGCCGATGACGTCCGGCCCGAGAGCCAGCATCCGGTTGAGCATCGTCGGCACCGTGACCAGCATGTGCGCCCGGTACTCGGCGATCGCCGCGAGGATCGCCTCGGCGCCGAGCCGGCGCAGCAGCACCGCGTGGTTGGCCAGCGACAACCCGACCGTCCAGGCGCCGAAACCGGTGCTGTGGAACAGCGGCGACGCGATCACCGCGGTGCCCTGCCGGGGGAAGTCGATCCGGTCCGCGATCAGGGCGCTGGCCAGCGGCGACACCTTGGTCCGGGGCGCGCCCTTGGGCAGTCCGGTGGTGCCGCTGGTGAGGATGATGAACCCGCCCGGTTTCGCCGGGATCGGCAGCGGCACGGTGGTCGGCTCGGCGGCCGTCAGCTCCTCGACGGTGAGCAGGCCCTCGGGGCGTACGTAGTCGTCGTCGGCCCAGCTCAGGTACCGCGGGATGTCGTCCGGTACGGCGCTGACCACGTCGGCGAACTCGCTGTCGTACATCAGGAACCGGACGTTCTCCCGTTTGATCACCTCGACCAGCTGCGAGGCGGCCAGCCCGGTGTTGAGCATGGCCAGGCGCAGTCCGGCGCGGGCGGTTCCGGTGATCGCCAGGGCGAGACCGCGGTGATCCCGGGCGAGCACCCCGATCACCGACTTCGGCGGCAGCTCGACCCGGCGCAGCGAGTGCGCGAGGGCGTTGGACCGCTCGAAGAACTGCCGGTACGTCCAGGTGCCCCGCTCGTCGGTCAGTGCCGGGGCGTTCGGGTGCTCGGTGGTGGCCTTCTCGGTGAGGGCGGCCTGCGGGCCGAGCCTGGCGTTGTTGCCGGCCGCCTTGAGCAGCCGGTCCGGGCGGAGCAGGTTGACGATGCCGATCTGGTGCATCCGCAGGACGGCGTGCAGATGTTCGAGGGTGCTCACGTGTCGGGCCCTCCCTATGTGGACTCGGCCGTCGACTCCCGGCCGATGATGTGTTTGGACTGCTGGACCGCGCGCGGTTCGTTCGCGGCGATGTCGGCGGCGAGTTCCAGCGCGGTGGCCAGCGCCTTGCCGGGCGACGTGACGCGATTGATCAGGCCCAGGTCGTGCAGCCGGCGGGCGGGGAACGGCTCGCCGGTGAGGGCCATCTCCAGGGCGGTGCGACGGGGCAGGCTCCGCGCGAGCCGTTGCACCCCGCCCGCGGCGACGTGGCCGCTCTTCACGCCGGGGAAGCCGAGGACGGCGTCCTCCGCGGCGACGATCAGATCGGCGGAGAGCGCGAGTTCGCACCCTCCGTCCAGGGCCGTGCCCTCCACCGCCGCGATCAGCGGCTTGGTGGTCCCGGTGATGCCGGCCGCGACGAAGCACCCGGTCAGCACCGCCACCCGGGCGATCGGGTCGGCCTCGAAGTCGGCGATCGCCTTCCGCAGGGCGCGGGCCTGGTCGTCGTCGGCGCGCGAAAGCCGGAGGACGGTGACCGGGCCGTCCCACTCGACGATCAGCGGTGGCTCGCCCGGCGGCGGGAGATCGACGGGCGTGGTGTCGGTGACGGTGAACGTGGTCCCGGTGACGTCGAGCTGCCAGCCGATCGGATCCGTCTCGGCCAGCAGCTCCGACAGCTCCGAGAATTCCGGCAGTCTCAGTACGACCCGGTCGCCGCCGGGGGTGATCGCGGTGACGATCGCCGGGGCCGGCCCACCGAACCGCTCGTAGGGAACCGTGTACGCCTCCAGCACCGCCGGCCCGGTGTACGAGCCGAGCGACCGCCGGGCCGCCGGCCGCGGGAGCCGGGGATCAGCGTCGATGTCCTGGAACGCCCGCGCCGGCGGCCGCGCCGACAGGACCGTCCCGGCATGCTTGGTCAGGTACCACCCCAGCGCCGTGGCCAGCCCGTACGCCTCCGGATCGGCACGCAGCCGGGGCACCAGGTTCGCGATCGCGTGACTCGTGTAGTTGTTGCCCGGCCCACCCGCGAACGTCAGTCCACCCGTGACGGTGAGCCGCTCCGGATCCTCGACGGGAAGATCGAGTTCCAGGGCCGCTATCTGTACGGCGGACGGAAAGCAGGCGTAGAGGTCGACGTGCCCGACCTGCTCGATCGTGACACCGGCATGCCCCAGCACCGCCTCCCCGACCGCCCGGATCGCGGGCGACGAGGCGAGATCGGCACGCTCGGTGACGTACCACTGTTCGGTGGCATGCGCCCCGGCGTGCAGGAACACCCACCGGTCCTGCGGGACACCCGCCTCCTGAGCCGCCGCCGCGCTGCACACGATGATGCCGGTGCCCTGATTGACCTGCAGGTTCGCGGTGAGCAGCTTCGGGTAGGGCGCGGAGATCATCCGGTTCGCCGGGGACGGGGTGGCCAGTTCCGCCGCGGTGTGCGCGGTCGGCTGCCAGGCATGCGGGTTACGTGCGGCGATCGCCGAGAAACCGGCCCAGAGCCGGGTGATCCGTTCCCGGTGCTCGCGCGGGGCGAGCCCGAGGCGCCCGCGCACCGCCGACTCGATCAGGGCGTAGAGGTAGATCGGCGCGACCAGGCCGGCGGCGGTCTCCGGATCGTTGTTGGCCGGGTCGTCGTTGCCGACGGTACGGGTGGGCGAGGTCCCGTCGTCCTGCACCGGCCAGTCCAGCGGCCGCCCGTCCTTCTCCGCGGCGGCGGCCGTGGACGCGGCTTCCGCCCCGCCGAGGACGGCGATGTCCGCACGACCGTCGGCGATGGCGGCCGCCACGTCGTTGAGCAGCCGCAACGAGCCGTCGCCACCGAAGATCGTGGTCTGCACGGTGGTGTCCGGACGAGCGCCGACCGCCTCGGCGATCAGCGCCGCACCGTCCCGGTACTGCCACGAGACGCTGGCGACGTACCCGCAGAGGTCTGCTCGGGAGAGAAGTCGATCGTCACCGGCATCGGCGGCGGCCAGGTGAAGGGCACGGACCGCGAGGGAGACCGGGTCTCCCCCGGCCGCTTCGGTGGACCGCTCGGAGACCTGCCCGGCCCCGACGATCACCGGTGTCCAGGCGTCGACGTCCACCCCGGTCCGCTCCCACCGCACCGGCGCCGGTTTCACCCGGTCCCGGCGCGCCGTGCCGTCCGCGCCACCGGACCGGCGCGGCGGTGCCGACAGGGCGAGACTGCCCAGCTCGGCCAGGGACCTGCGCATGGAGTCGGTGAGGTTGCGGGCGACCATCGGGCCGACCGGGCCGTCCGCGGAGCCGCCTTCGACACCGCCGTCGAACCGGAGGACCGAGCCGCTCCCGGCCGGGGTCACCGAGAGGTGGAAGCCGACCGTGATGCCCATCGGGGCGGTGCCCTCGAAGAAGACCGCCCGGCCGTCGACCACGCCGGTGACCGTCCAGCGGACCTCGCTGGGCACGCCCATCAACCGGATCCGCTGCCGGAACCGGACCCCCTCGGCGAACGTCTCCGGTCGCTCGCCGATCCACTCGGCGTGCTGGATCAGCCAGCTCGGCATCCGCGCCGGGTCGGCCAGGGTGGTGAAGACCTGGTCGGCGGTGGCCCGCACCGGCAGTGTCACCGCCGACGGGTACCGCAGGCGGCGCGGTGGTTCGACGGCGGCGGGCGGGGCGTCCGGCTCCGGGCGGCGGCGGCTCAGGGCCGTGGCGGCGGCCGCACGCGCGACGGCGATCGCGGCGCGCAGCCGGGCGGAACGAGAACCGGGCATCGACTCCCCTAACAGTCTGGCCTGACGGTAAAGGGGTGACGCGGGTCACGGCAAGTGCGGAACGATCACTGAGAATCGGCTGTATGGACGGCGGTAACCGTCAGGTCGTACGGTAAATCGGTGAAACGCACCCAGGCGCAACGCAGTGGGGCCACCCGGGCGAAGATCCTGGAGGCGACGCTGCAGTGCCTGGTCGAGTGCGGTTACGCGGAGACCAGCACCGCCGAGGTGCTGGCCCGCGCCGACGTCCCGCGCGGCACCCTGCTGCACCACTTCCCGACCAAGGTGGACCTGCTGGTCGGCACGGTGCAGTTCCTCTCCGGCCGCCGCGTCGAGGCGCTGACCGCCGAACTCGCCGCGATCAGCCCCGGGACCGACCGTCTCGACGCGCTGATCGACATCATCTGGCGGCACTTCTCGTCGCCGCCGTTCTGGGCCGCACTGGAGTTGTGGAACGCCGCCCGCACCGACACCGAACTGCGCGACGCGCTGATCCCGGTGGAGAAGGAGATCTTCACCGTCCTGCACGACCGGGCCCGTGACCTGCTCAGCGAGAGCGTGCCCGGTGATCCACGAGTGCCGACCGTTGTCGAGTTCAGTTACGAGGTCCTGACCGGACTCGCGATGACCGGCATAGTGAGCGGCGACCTGGGACATCGCGAACTGGTCCTGCGCCGCTGGAAACGGGCGGCCGCGATCCTCCTCGGCCGCCGGGATCCCGCCACCCTCGTCGAACGTGCCCGCTCGAAGGAGAGTTGATGTACGCCACCCCCGAACGTCTCGCCCTCGCCACCTCGATGAAACAGTTCGTCAGCCGGGAGATCCACCCATACCTGGCCGACTGGGAGAAAGCCGGGGAGATCCCCCGCGAGGTGCACGCGCAACTGGCCAAGGCCGGGTTGTACGGCATCGGGTTCGCCGAGGAGCACGGCGGCGACGGCGGCGACAGTGTCGACACGGTCGTGGCCACCGAGGCGTTCCTGGAGGCCGGCGGCTCGTCCGGGGCGCACGCCTCGATCTTCACCCACGGCATCGCCCTGCCGCACATCGTCGCGTCCGGGGACGCCGGGCTGATCGACAGGTTCGTCCGCCCCACCCTGGCCGGTGAGAAGATCGGCGCCCTCGGCATCACCGAGCCGGACGCCGGTTCCGACGTGGGCTCGATCCGCACCACGGCGGTCCGGGACGGCAACTCGTACGTGGTGAACGGCGCCAAGATGTTCATCACCTCGGGGGTCCGGGCCGACTTCGTCACCACCGCGGTCCGCACCGGCGGTTCCGGGGCGTCGGGCATCAGCATGCTTGTCGTCGAGCGGGGCACCCCCGGGTTCACGGTGTCCCGCAAGCTCGACAAGATGGGCTGGCTCTGCTCGGACACCGCCGAGCTGTCGTTCGTGGACTGCCGGGTGCCGGCCGCCAACCTGGTCGGCCCGGAGAACTTCGGGTTCGCGCTGATCGGGCAGGCGTTCGTCACCGAGCGGATCATCGCGGCCGTGCACGCCTACGCGACCGCGCAGCGCAGCCTGGACCTGACCCTGGAGTACGCGAAGACCCGGGAGACGTTCGGCCGCCCGCTGATCAGCCGGCAGGTGGTCCGGCACAAGCTGGTCCAGATGCGGCAGCGGATCGACACGTCCCGGCAGTACACCCGCTGGGTCGCCGAGCAGCACGCCGCCGGCGAGGGCATGATCGGCGAGGTCTGCCTGGCGAAGAACGCCGCCGTCGAGGCCTGCAAGTACGTGGTCGACGAGGCGGTCCAGCTGCACGGCGGCATCGGCTACATGCGCGAGTCCGAGGTGGAACGCAACTACCGGGACACCCGCATCCTGGGCATCGGCGGCGGCGCCACCGAGATCATGACCGATCTGGCCGCGAAGATGTTCGGCTACCAGTGATCCAGTTCGAGGGCCGCCCGGGCATCCTCGACCTGTCCTGGGGTCATCCCCGCCCCGATCTGCTGCCGGTCCGGGAGTGGGCGGCCGCCGCAGCCCACCTGGACTGGCGCGCCCTGACCTACGGGGCGTCCGCGGGCCCGGCTCCGCTGCTGGAGTCCCTGGATGATCCGGATCGGACATTCACCACGGGCGGTACGTCCCACGGGCTGGCCCTGGTGACTCAACTCCTGACCTCGCCCGGTGACGTGGTCGTCGTCGACGCGCCCACGTACCACCTGGCGTTCCCGATCCTGCGGGACCACGGGCTGACCGTGGTCCCGGCACCGGCCGACCTCGCCGGGCTGGTCCGGGCCGTCCGGTCGGGCGGGCGGCGGGTGTCGATGCTCTACCTGGTGCCCACCTTCGGGAACCCGACCGGCCGGAGTCTGCCCGGCGAGCGGCGGCACGCGCTGATCGAGGTCGCCCGGCAGGAGGGGCTGACGATCGTCGAGGACGACACCTACCGGGAACTCGCCTACGACGGGCCGGCCCCGCCGTCGCTGTGGGAACTGGCCGGTGGCGCGCCGGTGATCCGGCTCGGATCGTTCGCCAAGACGGTGGCGCCGGGGCTGCGGCTGGGCTGGATCAACGCGGAACCGGAGATGATCAGGCGGTTGACCGGGCTCGGCTACGTGCACAGCGGCGGCGGCGTCAACCACACGACGGCGGTCACCATGGGCGTGTTCCGGGCCGGCGGTGGTTATCGGCGGCATGTCGAGAGGGTGCGGGCGAAATACCGTACCCAGAGAGATGCCCTGGTCACCGCCTTGCGGGAGAATTTCGCCGAGGTGGAGTCGCCGGCCGGCGGCTGGTTCGTCTGGCTGCGGCTGCCCGAGCGCCTGACCCGTGCCGGAGTCACCGCCGGCAGCCTGCTGCCGATCGCCGAACGGCACGGCGTGTCCTACGTCCCCGGCCCGAGATTCTGGCCGGACAACTCCGGCGACACCGACCGGATCCGCCTCAGCTTCTCCCACCTGCCACCCGGCGACCTGCGCCGGGCCGCGCAACGCCTGGCCGAGGCGACGATTGCCGCGAGCGTCCACAAGCGATAGATCTGGTTCCATGACTGCAGACGACTGGGTGCCGGCCGGGACCGACACGAGCCGGCCGAGTGCGGCGCGGGTGTACGACTACTTCCTCGGCGGCAGCCACCACCTGGACGTGGACCGGGAGCTGGCGGGGCGGGTCGAGGCGATGACCCCGGACATCGGCGCGACCATGCGGGCCAACCGGGAGTTCCTGCGGCGGGCGGTCCGGTTCCTGGCCGCTCAGGGGATCCGGCAGTTCCTGGACATCGGGTCGGGCATTCCCACCTCGGGAAACGTGCACGAGATCGCGCACGCGGAGGCGCCCGGGGCCGCGGTGGTCTACGTCGACGTGGATCCGGTGGCGGTCGAGCACAGCCGGTCGATCCTGGCCGGCGCCGAGCGGACCGGGGTGATTCTCGCCGACGTCCGGGACACCGATCTGGTTCTGCTCGGGGCGGAGCGGACCGGACTGATCGATTTCCGCCAGCCGGTGGCCGTACTCTTCGCCGGAGTTCTGCATTTCGTCGCCGACGAGGACGATCCGGCGGGCATCGTCGGCGACTTCCGGGGCATCACCGCGCCGGGTTCCTATCTGCTTATCTCGCACGCCACCGCGGACGGGCAGCCGCCCGAGGTGGTCGAGGCGCAGAAGTTGTCGTCCCGGACCGGGACCGGCATCGTCCTGCGCCCGCACGCCGAGATCGCCTCCTGGTTCGAGGGCTTCCCGCTGGTGGAGCCGGGTCTGGTGCACATCCCGCTGTGGCGGCCGTCCGGACCGGTGGAGCATCCGGAGCGGTTCGGCGCCTATGCCGGGGTCGGGCGGTCCTGACCGGGGGCGGCGTGGATCAGGGCCTCGATGAGTTTGTCGATGGTGCCGGGGAAGGCCGAGTTGTACATCGACGGCAGGTGGTCGCGGACCAGGTGGACGTTCGGGTACCCGTCGGCGGGCAGTGACGTGTAGACCCGGGACCAGGCCTCCTGCTCGGCGTCCTCCTGTTCGGCGGTCAGCTCGGCGGCGTCCACGGCAGCGACCGCGAGCACCGTGTCGACGAAGTCGCGGTAGTGCCGGACCGCGTCGGCGGGGGCGAACCCGGCGCTGAGCATGATGCCGATGCCGGTGTCGACGACCCGCATCTCGTGCGGGCCGGCGGTGACCCGGATGGCGCGCAGGTGGGCCAGCCGCGGGTGCTGGCGCATCGAGCGGCGCAGCACCGCGGCCAGGTCACGCAGCGAGTCGGCCCAGTGGTCGCGGGACACGAACTCGGCCAGGGCGTCACCGATCAGCCGGTCGGCCAGGGCCAGCTGGAGCGCGTCCATGTCACGGAAGTAGCGGTAGACCGCGGTGGGGTCGGCGCCCAGCTCGGCGCCGAGGCGGCGGACGCTCAGTTTGTCGCCGCCGGGCGCGTCGATGAGCCGCAGGGCTGTGTCGACGATCATGTCGGCGGTGAGCACGACCCCGGCGCGCGTCTTCCGCCGTCGGGCTCCCACGCTGCGCACACGTTCCGCTCCTGGCACTCCCCCACTCTAGCGCCTCTTATGTCAACGCATTGACATAAGAGGCGCGGGGCGGTTCGATCTGTTCACGAGATCGCAACCGGCTAAGGACTCCACCATGGCGGCCACACCCCCCGCTTATGATCTGGCCCTCCGTACCGACGAGAAACGCATCCGCGAGGCCCTGGCCGGCGCGGTCCGGACTCCCTTCTGGCTGGAGGACCCCGGTCGCCCCGCCCCGGAGCCCGCTCTCACCGGTTCGACCACGGCCGATCTGCTGGTGATCGGCGGGGGCTACTGCGGACTGTGGACGGCACTGATCGCCAAGGAGACCGCCCCGGAGCGCGACGTCGTGCTGGTCGAGGGCAATGAGATCGCGTGGGCGGCGAGCGGCCGCAACGGCGGGTTCGTCGAGGCGAGCCTCACCCACGGCGCCGAGAACGGGCGCCGGCACTTCGCCGACGAGCTGCCGATCCTGGACGCCCTGGCCGCGGAGAACTTCGCCGGGTTCGAGGCGGCGCTGATCCGGCACGACATCGACGCCGAGTTCGTCAAGGACGGCGTCATGGCGGTGGCCACCGAGCCGCACCAGGTCGACGAGCTGCGCGCGGCCGACGGCGGGACGACGACGTTCTACGACCGGGAGCAGCTCGGCTCGATGGTGCGCTCGCCGCTGTTCCGGGCCGGCCTGCTGCAGCGCGAGGGCGCCGCCCTGGTCAACCCGGCGAAGCTGGCCTGGGGGCTGAAGGCGGCGTGCCTGCGGCTGGGCGTGCGGATCTTCGAGAACACCCCGGTCACCGAGATCAAGGATCTGCAGAGAAGTGTGCGGGCGGCCACCTGGGCGGGCAGCATCGAGGCCCGGCACGTGGCGCTGGCCACCAACGGGTTCCCGTCGCTGCTCAAACGCAACCGGCTGCTGACCGTGCCGGTCTACGACTACGTGCTGATGACCGAGCCGCTGACCGATGCCCAGATCGACGCGATCGGCTGGCACCGGAACTTCGGCATCTCCGACTCGTCACGCCAGTTCCACTACTACCGGAAGACCTCGGACAACCGGATCCTGTGGGGCGGCTACGACGTGGTCTACCACAGGGGTGGCGCCATCCGGCCCGAGCACGACCAGAACCCGGAGACGTTCGCCCGGCTCGCCGACCACTTCATGCAGACGTTCCCGCAGCTCGGGGACGTACGGTTCAGCCACGCCTGGGGCGGCATGATCGACATGTGCACGCAGCTGGCCGCGTTCCAGGGCCGGGCGATGGGCGGCAAGGTGGCGTACAGCAGCGGGTTCACCGGTTTGGGGGTGGCCGCCACCAGGTACGGCGCGACGGTCATGCTCGACCTGCTGGACGGGCGGGACACCGTCCGGACCCGGATGCGGATGGCGAAACGCAAGCCGCTGCCGGTGCCGCCGGAGCCGGTGCTCTATCCGGCGGTCCAGGTGATCCGCGGCGCCATCGCCCGGTCGGACCGCAACGGTGGCCGCGACGGTTTCATCCTGAAAGCGGCCAACGCGTTCGGTTTCTCGTTCGACAGCTAGGGGCTCGGAAGGGTCAGAGGGCGCGGAAGCCGGGCTCCACCTCACGAACGCAGTGCTCCGCGTCCTCCTTCGACAGGCCCCGCGACGTCAGCGCGGTCATCACCTCGGTCGGCCGGGCTCCCCCGTCGACGACGGTGATGCCGTTGCTGCCCCGGACCAGATGAAGTTTGTATCGCATTCCGGTCCACTCCACGCGCACCGCGGTGACCGGCCCATCCACTGCATCGTTCATGGCGTTGATCCTAGAGAAGGGCCGAGAAGAGCCCGCGCAAGGTCCGTTCGAAGAGATCCGGGCGGGGCGTGCCCGGGTCGCCGATGGCGACGACCAGGTTGGGGTACGCCGTGACGTCCAGCGCCGTGAAGGCCGGCGGCGGCGCCGACCGCTCGGACCGGGCGAAGAGGGTCACCACGCCGGTCATCAGGGCGAGCGTCTCGAACTTGGCGGCGTTGTCGGCCGGCACCGGGGCCAGCACCCCCAGGCAGTGGTCGAACCAGCCGAGTGCTTCCGGCCCGAAACCGCTGGTCCGGGGCAGCACCTCGATCAGCCACGGGTGCCGCCGGTACAGGCCGAGTTGCAGCCGGGCCAGGCCGAGGAGCGCCTCGGTCCAGTCGGCACCGGCGCCGGGGTGGGGCCGCAGTTCGCCGACGACCCGGTCGGCCATCAGGTCGAGCAGGTCGTCGCGGGACGACAGGTGCCGGTAGAGCGTGCCCGCGCCGGTGCCGAGCGCGGCGGCGACCGCCCGCATCGAGACCGCGTCCAGCCCGTCCGCGTCGGCGAGACCGATCGCGGCCTGCACGATCTCCGCCCGGCTGTGGGTGGCCTGCGGTCCGCGGCTGCCACGTTGCGGGCGGTTCCAGATCGGGGGTGCGTCGCTCACCCGGACCACTGTAAACTGCGAACAGCGTTCGCGGTTTACGCGACCCAACCCAGGGAGGCGAGATGATCGAGGCACGAGACGGGGCGACCATCCCGGTGCACACCCGAGGCAGCGGCCCGGCGATCGTGATCCTGCACGGCGGCGGCGTGGACATCAGCGTCTACCGGTGGATCGCGGCGGCCTTCGAGGACCGGTTCACCATCCACCTCTACAACCGGCGCGGCCGCGCGGACGCCCCGGCCCGCACCCGGCCGTACGACATGCGGGAGGACATCGACGACCTGGCCGCGGTGCTCGACCGGACCGGCGCGGTCAACGTGATCGGGCACAGCGGCGGCGGTTTCATCGCCCTGGAGGCGGCCCGGGAACTGCCGATCGAGCGGCTGGCGCTCTACGACGCGGCGGTCCACGTCGACAACCAGTTCCCGACCGCCTGGCTGGAGGGCGCCCGGGCCGCCCTGGAGGCCGGCGACACCGCCCGGGCGATCGCCCTGGTCGGGCGGGGCATCAACACCCATCAACCGGCGTCCAGGCTGCCGCTCGGGGTGCAGACGGCGATCTGCCGGGCGTTCCTGCGCACCCCGATCGGAAAGATGATGGGCGAGCTGCTGCACCTGACGTTCGAGGAGTCGAACTCGATCTTCGAGCACGCCGGCCCGGCCTCGAAGTGGTCCGGGATCACCGCGAAGGTGCTGCTCGCGTGCGGTGCCGGCGGCCCCGGCTACTACCCGAAGATCAACGAGGCGCTGGCGTCGGTGCTCCCGGACGCCCGGACACTGCTGGTCCCGAAGAGCGCCCACGACGCGCTGAACCGCGCCCACCCGCGCATCGTGGAACCGCTCGTCGAGTTCTTCAGCTAGGGCTGGCGGCGATCCAGTCGTCGCCGACGCAGCCCTCCTCGTAGTCCCACCAGCCGTCCCGCGCGCCGGCCCGCAGCACCCGCTGCACCGAGGCCAGGTCGGCGCCGGGCGGCACCTCGAGGGCGACCAGCCCGTACTGCTGGGAGCCCTCGCCGGTGACCCCGAACGGCTGGAACGCGTCGAGCACCCTCTGCAGCGAGCCGTGCAGCGGCCCGGTGCGGAACGACACCACCCGGATCGTGCAGTTGCCCGACCACTTCACCAGCTCGGCGGCCCAGAGCCGGCCGTCGCCGTCCGGCTCGACCCGGATCAGGTCGCCGTTCGCGATCCCGCGCACGAACCAGGGCACGTTGTCCAGCCGGACCACGTCGCCGTCGACCGGCTCGGCCCAGACACTCTCCACCGACACCGGCGGCCAGTCCGCGTCGTCCCGTGGAAGGTCGAAATGGACCTTGACCCGCTCACCCATGGTCTCCCCGCACGCTGTTCAAGCCATGCCGACCTCGGCGTTTCCGGTGACGACCCGCACACGATAGCCCCGATGACGCCGGGCCCGAATCATCCGCCCGGTCGTCATCCGCGGGCGAGCCACTGCTCCCTGGTGATCGCGTACTCCACCTCGCCCTGGTCCGAGCCCGGGATCGGCGGCAGGTCGGGGAAGAACGTC
Source organism: Actinoplanes couchii (assembly GCF_016862075.1). Classification (GTDB taxonomy): domain Bacteria; phylum Actinomycetota; class Actinomycetes; order Mycobacteriales; family Micromonosporaceae; genus Actinoplanes; species Actinoplanes couchii. The sequence continues at coordinate 184,397 of NZ_BOMG01000039.1, forward strand.
CGCACGTACCGCAGGCCGACCTTCTCCATCACCGCGCGCGAGCCGGCGTTGATGGTCATCGTCTCGGCCACCACCCGGGTCTGGCCGGCCTCCTCGAAGGCGTATCGCAGCAGCTCACGGGACGCCTCGCTGGCGTAACCCCGGCGCCAGACCCGGCGTGACAGCCGGTAGCCGAGTTCGGCCGCCCCCGGCTCGGGTTTCGGCGGCAGCATCATCAGGCCGATGAACTCGCCGTCCGGCCCGAACGCCATCCAGTAGCCGAGCCCGTCCCCACGGTCGCCCGCCACCAGCCGTTTCGTATGTGATTCGAGCACCTCGTCGCGGCTCCGGGCGCGCCCGTAGAGGAAACGCAACACCTCGGGGTCGGCGTCCAGCTCGACCTCCAGCTCCAGGTGCTCGTCGCTGAGCGGGACCATCCGCATCCGCTCGGTGTGCAGGGTGGGTCGTGACATCCGCCAACGATCACACAACGGACCCGCCGGCGCGACGGAAATCCGCACGCCGCTGGTCCATTCTGGAGTCATGTATCGACGACGGTTGACGGCTGTCCTGCTCGTCACCGCGCTGGCGCTCGGCGGATGCTACGGACCGGCGGCGGCCGATCTGCGGGGCGGCGGTCCGCTGGTCGAGCGCTGGCGCATCCCGGCGCCGGTCGCGGTCTGGGCGTTCGCCGACCCGGTGCGCGGCCTGATCGGCGCGGACCGGCGGCTGGCCTCGGTGGAGACCGGGGCGGGGCGGCTGCGCTGGGTGCATGAACTGCCGGGCGGGTACCGGGTGTCCGCCTCGTCGGTGTCGGTGGCCGGGGCGGCGGTGCTGGTCCGCGGGCCGGGCCGGTTCCGGGTGCTGGACCGGGCCGCGGGCACCGTGCGGTGGGAGCGGGAGTTCCCCGGGCAGGTGGCCGTCGAGGAGGAGGGTGACGCGCTGCTCACCGCCGAGTGCGACACCAAGGGCTGCGACGTGGCCGGGTGGGGCCTGGCCCGCGGGCAGCGCCTCTGGTCCCGGCGGGTCGGCGAGCGGGTCACCCTGGTCACCGCGGGCCCGCAGATGTGTTACTGCGTGTTTCTGCTGGGCCGCCGTTCCGTCTCCGCGGTCGGCACCGAGGACGGGAAGGTCCTCTGGACGATGCGGAAACCGGCCGGGGTGACCGGCCTGATCCCCGACCTGTACCGGCAGATCCTCTGGACGCCACCGCAGGACCCGGACTGCGCCGCCACGCTGCGCGGGGTCGACCGCGGCACCGTCGTCTGGACCCGCGAGGTGATCACCACCTGCGACACGGCCGCGCCGGCGATCGACGACGACTCGCCCGGCTCCCTGACGCTCCCGGTGCCGGGCGGACTGCGGATGGTGAACGGCTACGACGGTGCGGGCCGTGTCCTGCCACTCGACCAGGACGAGCGCCTGATCGAGACCGGCACGGACCGGATCACCTGGACGCCGGGGGTGGGTTACCGGTCGATCGACAGCACCGACCGGACGGCGGCGAGTGTCCCGCCACCGTCGATCGCCAAGCCGTCGGCGACGTCGACCAGGTTCGGCATGTGGCTGCTGGGCTCCGGTTCCGGCCTGGTGCTCTACGACCCGGTGCGCCGTGCGATCCGCTGGACCGGCCCGGCCCCGGTCCTGATCACCGACGACGACCGCCTGGTCTACGTGGACGGCCCCGACCTGGTCGGCATCGGCCCCCGCGAGGGCGCGGTCAAGGATTGACCTAGTGCGGGAAGCCCCGGGGTGGGCGGGGGGTCACCTCTTCGCGGAAGGCCTCGATGCGGGTGGCCACCTGGCGCATGCCGACGGTCTCCTCGATGCGGTCCAGGTAGAGCGAGCGGGCGGCCAGCGCGGCCAGGTCGACGGTGAAGTAGACGGCCATCAGCGGGTTGACGAACAGCTTGCTGTCCGCGGTGCGGCGGGTGAAGCGTACGTCGCCGAATTCGCCCTGGGTCGCGGCAGCGATCTGCCCGTTGACGATGCTGGGCCGCATCGGGGTGGCGGCCTGGGCCGCGGCGACCGCCGACCGGTAGAGCACCGCCTCCCGGCTGCGCCCCGGGATGGACAGCGCGCCCAGGTAACCGCCGTCCCGGTCGAGGGCGGCCAGGTTCTCCAGCACCTGGGTGTGCACCACACCGTGGTACGAGTCGATCCCGAAGCCGAGGCAGGTCACCAGCCGGACCGGCACGTCGATCCCGGCGACCGCGGCCAGGCTGGTCATGTCCTCGACGGGGGTGCCGAGGCCGGTCTCGTCGCCGCGCATCAGGATGTCGGTGCCGCCGTCGACGAGCACGATCGCGTCGACCCCGAGCGAGTCCACCAGGTGCTGGTAGGCGCCGCGCAACGGCTGCACCCCGGTCCGGAAGAAGGCGTGCACCAGCGACGGCAGCTTGTTCGCGGCCAGCCAGCGGGACAGGGTCCGTTCCGGGAAGTAGTGGTCGGGCCCGTCGGTGTCCGGCCGGACCGCCGCGATGCCGGGCGCCGTCCACGAGTCCAGGTCGACCAGCTCCAGTTCGGTGAACGCCAGGTTCGCCAGGTGGACGGTCACGCCGCGGTCCCAGAGGGCGATCGCCAGCGGCAGACCGGCGTAGACGTCGAAGCCACCGCCCGCCCCGGCGATCAGCACGTTGCGGGCTCCGTCCAGAGCGGCGAGAAGTGGCGGTTCCCCCAGCCGATATTCACTCACCGATCAAATGATCCACCATGGCCTCGACATCGTGCGGGAGGATGTCGGGCATGACGAGGGAGCTGGAGGCGTCGGTGGTGGCGGATCCGCGGGCGGGTGGGCGCCCGTCGATGCGGCTGACGCTGATGCTCGTCGTGGTCGGCTGGCTGCTCTTCAACGCCGGGACCACGATCGGGCGGTTCACCGGGCCGGACTTCACCGGGACGACCGACCGTGGCGTCGGCACCGTCGAGAAGTGTGAACGGCGTGGGCCGATCACCCTCTTCGACGGTGTGGGCTGGTTCGATGCCTGTTATGTGTGGGTGGAGTGGGACCGGAACGCCTCGGAGCGTCTGCTCATCGACGACCCCGGCTTCTTCCAGGGCGAGAAACCCGGTGACACGGTCCGGATCGGGTACGGCATATCCCGTCCCGAGGTGCCGTACTCGGCGACGCTCGGCCTGCTCATGTACCTCTTCTGCGGCGCCGGGGTGCTCCTCTTCGGGGTCGGGCTGTTGCGGGTGGCCGCCGGTCTCAGGCGGAGATCTCCCGGTTGAGGTCGTCGGCCCAGACCGGGGCGTAAAGGGTGTCCGGCTCGACCAGGCCGGTCAGGGCGAGGGCCTGACGGACGTGGCCGTGCGCGTTGCTGATCTCGTAACCGTGGCCGGCGCGCAGCGCCCGGGTGTAACCGACCATCAGCAGGTCGATGCACTCGCTGCCGATGGACTCGGCCCGCTCCACGTCGACGATGACGCGGAGACCACGGCGGCCGGAGGCGAACGCGTCCCGCATGCCGGTGCGCAACACCCGGCTGGCGTCGCGGTCGAAGGCGCCGATCAGGTGCAGGTGGACGGTCGAGCCGGTCTTGTGGGTGGTTCGCTCGATCTCGTAGCGCGGGTCTTCCATGCCTACCGATTTACCCGGTGTACGTGTCCGCGCGCCAAATTCGGGATTAAAGGGTGACGGAACCAACAGTTCGACTCCGCCACCCGTGACTGCCGGTGATCAGAACGGAACGGTCACCAGTTCGCTGTAGAGCAGATCGATCTGGTGGGGTTCCAGGATGTCGCTGCGGAACATCCGGCGGCGGTCGGTGCGCACGTCGATCGCGCCGCGCGGCCGGAACCCGGCCACCCGCGGTTCCAGCAGGGTCGCCGGGACACCGTGGCGCAGCAGCAGGTGCCCGGTGAACGGGCGGAACATCCGCTGGAACACCGCCCGGTCGCTGACGTGCACGAGCGAGGCGAAGAACGGCAGGTTCCGGGGCCGGTCGTGCCGGAAGACGGCCCAGCAGACGCCACCGGGGTCGGCGAGGACGACGTGCCGGGCGGCCGGTGCGTCCCGATGGTCGCGGTACAGCTCCAGGACGTCACCACTGAGAAGATCCTCGATGCGCCTGGGGTCGCCGGTCACGATCCGGCCGCGCCGGGGCACCGGCGGCGACGGCAGATTGGGTACGGCCACCAGGGCGCTGTCCAGGTGCCGGAACCCGAGGCGCTCGTTGATCGGGACGACGTTGCCGCTCGGGGACAGATCGGTGAAGTGATACCCCGGCTGTCTGATCAGCGCCCGAAGCAGTTTCACGCCGAGCAGCCGGTATTCGGGGAGCACGCACCAGCCGGCCAGGTTGCAGAACCGCTGGCGCACCCCGCCGACCGTCCGGTCGGCGTAGAAGGCCAGATAGACCCCGACGACGAGACCGGCGGCGAGGAGCATGTAGCCGTGGTTGGGTGCGGCCGACTTCCACGTGGGACTGATCGACCGCGCCCACATCTCGGCGCTGATCCGGGTGTTGAGATGGGCGTGCAGGAAGTGCGCGACCCGGGACACGTCGGCGGACGTGATCGGCAGGACCTGGACGTTCATGATGTCAAGGGTCGCTGCCGATCGACGTCGTCCACAGTTGCAGATGTCATGTCATACGTGAGACCGATTCACAGGGTGGCGGCCCAGGCCAGCAGTTCGGTCCGGGCCGCGGTGAGCGTGGCGGCCGGCACCGACGCCACGTCGGAGGCGTTGACGACCAGCGCCACGTGCACACTGCCCGCCGCCGACCCGGCCGTGTCCAGCAGCAACCGGCGGGCCGTGGTGGCGCCCGGCTCGGTGCCGACGGCGATGACGCCGCTGGTGGTCAGGCCGGAGCGGGTGCCGAGGTCGGAGACGACCACGGTCCGCCCGGTCGGGAAACTCGCGGGCAGATGCAGTTCGGTGGGCGCCCCGAGTGCCGCCGGGGGCTCGCGCCAGACGAGTACCCCGTACTGCCGCCCGGAAGTGAGCCCACTGATCGCGGTGAGCCGGGCGGGAACCGTGAGCCACGCCTGCTGCCGCCCGGACCCGGCGAAACCCTCGCGGGCCAGATCCTCGTAGGCGAACGCGACGGTGCTGCCGGCCACCGCGCTGGGGAAGAGCCGGTCGAGCACCCGCGGGTCGAGTCGCAGCGCCCCGTCCGCGATCACCGAGTGGTCCTCGCCGTTCCAGGCGTCGCCGGTGGTCTGGACCTTGTTCGGGTTCCGGTTCATCAGCTCGTTGTGGTGCCCGCTGTAGACGTCCCACTGCCACTGGGTGGCCGACAGGACCGTCCCGGAGTTCTTCGCGTTGGTCCAGAAGTTCGCGCCGGACAGCCGGGAGTCCAGCCCCTGGTACATCGACCTGATCATCCACGGGGTGCGCGACGAGCCCATCCTGTTGCCGAACTCGGAGACGAACGCGGTGGTGTTCAGCGCGGTCGCGCGGTCCCGGATCCGGTTCATCGCCGCGCTGTACGTGCCGTCCCCGGCCGCGGTCGGGTCCAGGGTGATCCGGGCGCCGTCGTAGTAGTGGCTGTTGAAGACGTAGCGCGAGCCGAGCGGCGGGATCGTGGACAGGCCGCCGGCCTCGCCGAACGTGGTGTTCCAGAAGACCAGCGGCTCGGCGTAGACCGGCCGGTCGGACCAGCCGGTGTCGTCCATCGCGGCCCGGAACCGCTGGTAGAACGGCAGCAGGTAGTTCGCTTCCCAGGTGGTGCCGGCCGCCCCGTCCAGCCCGCCGTCGAACGGCTCGTTGAACGGATCGATCCCCAGCACCATCGGATAGTCGACCCGTGACCGCAGGTGGGTGAGCATCGCGCGGGCCTGGGTCAGGTAGGCGTCCTGCAGACCGTACCTGTTGCGCCAGAAGTCGTACGCCGCCCCGCGTACCGCGTTGTTGGTCAGCATGTTCTGGCCCCACAGGATGCAGATCCCGCAGGACTCGGTGGGGTAGCTCCCCGCGTCGACGGCCCATTTCGGGGCGCCGTCGCCGGTGTACCAGCTGCCCTGGTTGAACAGGTACGACGACCAGAGGTCCTGGTGGTAGTCGATCAGGACCCGGATGCCACGGTCGGTGAACTCCCGGATCTGGGCGGCGGCCCGGTCCAGGTAGGCGGTGTCGATCCGGTCCCGGGCCGGCTGCACGCCTTCCCAGCTGATCAGGTAGCGGATCACGTTGGCGCCGGTGAGGTCACGCATCCGTGCGGCCGCGGCCGCCGCGTCGGCGGTGCTACGGAAGGGCAGGAGACCGTTCTCGTACAGCTTGGTGCTTCCGGAGACGTTGAAACCGCGGAGCACGATCTCCCGTCCCCGGGAGTCCGTGGGGGCCGCGACGGCGGATTGCGCCGGCACGAACACCCCCACCACGACCAGCAGAAGTGTTACGAAGAGAGCCCGCATAAATCGAAGTTAATCATTTTTACCGCTCGTCATAAAGGCACCCGGACTTCTTGCCCAGCTTGTCCAGGCCGACCAGGTCGCCCGCGCCCCAGACCGCCTTCTTCGAGGTGATCGTGTGGTACATGATCTGGCTCTTGTCCTCCTGCACCGGGTGCGCCAGACCGATCGCGTGCCCGATCTCGTGCATCAGCACCGCACCGGTCACGCCGCCGTTCGCCGCGCCGAAACCGCGCTTCATCTTGGCCACCCCGGGAGCGTTCAGCACGACCGCGCCCTCGACCATCTTCAGCGCGTCCGCGCCGTTCGCGGTGTACGCCGACTGCCACGAGCCGCCGCCCATGCCCAGCGCCCGCGCCCCGGCCGGCAGCCACTTACTCTGCTTGCCCGGGTTCACCCAGGCGATCACCATCTCGGTGCCCTTCGGGTACGTGCCGTTGTACCCCTTCTCCGCCTGCGGAATGACGCTCGTGGTGCCGGCGTACCGGAAGGTCAGACCGGTCGCGGCGCTGATCCGGCTGATCGCCGTCTTCACCTCGGACAGCGACTCCTTCGGCGCCCGGTCCAGGTTCACCCGGTAGTCGATCGCGCCGCCACACGGATCCCAGCGGGCGATCAGCCCGGAACCCTGCGACTGGCTCATGAACGCGTACGACTTGGCACTGCCGGCGGCGGCCTGCGCCACACCGGGCTGGGCAACCACCAGGGAAGAGATCGCGGCGAGCATGACGAGCACACGCTTCAAGATGACGTCCGATCTGATCGAAGGAGAACCCCATTTCAGATCGGTCCGGGTGCATGCCCGGGTCACACTCGGGTGCGAACAGGTTTCTCCTGGTAGAGGCGGGCGTCGGCGACCGCGTACAGGCTGTCGAAGTCGTCGCCGTCCACACCGGGGGCCGCGACCCCGACGCTCACGCCGGTGCGCGCCGCCAGCGCCTCGCGGATCCCCTCGGGGTCCGGGTCCGCGGTCAGCACCACGAACTCGTCACCACCGAGCCGGCCCACCTCCCCGTACGACGCGAGCGTGGTGGCCACCCACGTCAGCAATTCGTCGCCGGCGGCGTGCCCGTGCGTGTCGTTGAGCTGTTTGAAGCCGTTCAGATCCAGAACCATCAGGCTTTTCGGCGTACGCGTGAACAGCTCGGTGAAACCCCGCCGGTTCAGCACCCCGGTCAGCACGTCCACCCGCGCCAGCCGGGTCAGCATCCGCCGCTGCCGGGCCGCCGCCCGCCCCTGCATCGCACACGCCCACGCCACCGCCGCCGTGCCCAGCAGGTGGATCGCCACGTACCACCCGGTGGCGTCCCCGACCCGCAGCCCCACCAGCAGGTACAGCGCCCCGGCGACCAGCGCCACCGGGGCCGCCACCACCGGGCGCATGCCCAGCATCAGCAGCGGGATCGACAGCAGCATCCCCACACCCAGCGCGTGATCCACCCCGCCGTCCAGGGTCGCGACCGCCGCACAGCTCACGAACGCGCTGCCCGCGAACGCCAGCATCAACGGCCGGGCCGCCCGCGACCGGCTCAGCCAGCCCGCGCCCGCCACCACGGCCAGCCCGGTCAGGAAACCCCACACCGACAGCGCGATCAGGCCGAACCGGTGCGGGTGATCGGCGGCCGGCAGCACCACGTAGACCAGCGCCACACAGGTCTGGGTCATCGACATCCAGCCCGGGTCGGCGATCGAATGGCGACGGCGCTCCCCCGCCTCCACCTCGTCGGCGGCGGTCCGGCACACCCCCTCGCGGGCGGCCGCCACCGTCTCGGCGGTCGGGGTCCGGCGTACCCGCGCGAACTTGTCCTGGTAGAGCCGCTCGTCGGCGATCCGGGTCAGCGCGGTGAGGTCGGTGGCGTCGGCCGGGAACTCCGCCCGGCCCAGGCTCAACGGCGCGCACCGGCGCAGCCGCTCCACCCGCTGCGCGGTGTCCGGGCCGGTCAGCAGAACCGCGAACTCGTCACCGCCGAGCCGGCCCGCGACGCTGCTGTCATCTGCTCGCAGTTCCTGCCCCACCCAGGCCAGCAGATCGTCGCCGGCGCGGTGGCCGTACGTGTCGTTGACCTCCTTGAACCGGTCCAGGTCCAACAGCACCAGGGTCGCCGGGTTGCCGTCGGCGAGCACGGCGGCCACCCGGTCGTCGAAACCGCGCCGGTTCAGGCAGCCGGTCAGCGGATCGGTCCGGGAACTGCTCGCCAGCCGCCGGCGCAACGACGCCAGCACACTCGAATGCCGCAGGCACAGCACCGCGACGCAGCCGTAGCCGAGCGCGTGCACCAGCGCATAACCCGGCGGGGCCGGATCACCCCAGATCCAGACGACGGCGTACGAGGCCAGTCCCAGTCCCGAGACCAGCACGAACGCCCGCGGTGGCACCACGATCGCCATCAGCACCACGGTCAGCGGGATGAACGAGCCGAGCGGCCCGCCCAGCCCGCTGTCGAGCAGCGCCAGCGCCGCCGCCCCGGCCAGGTTGACCGCCGCGCCCGCCAGCTGGATCCAGATCCACCAGCGGGTCCGGGCCACCAGCCCGGCCGTCGCCCAGCCGAACAGCGCGAACCCGATCAGGGCGGCCGAGACGACGAGCAGAAGGAGCCGGCAGGTGCTGATGGCGTACGCCGCCGAAAGGACCCCCGGCACCGCGCCGTAGACAGCCGAGGCCCGCAGCGACTGCCGCCGCGACTCCCGGCCCGCTCTCGGGGTTCCGCGTTCCACGACGTGCACCATCGGCGGGCCCGCGCGGGCCTTGAGGGTTTGCTGCTTTTCACCCCTCAGCACCGGGGTGCACCCCGTGCGGGTGACGCGGTTCGGCGCCCACCGCCCCAGGCTGAGGTGATGCAGAGCCGCATCCGCATCTCCGGGCACGGGATTCAGCCACTGTTGCTGATGTTCCCGCTGGGCCTCTTCTGGATGGCGTTCGTCCTCGACCTGGCGACACTCCTGGGCGCTCCGGCGATGGTGGGCACGGTAGCTTTCTGGAACCTGCTGGCCGGCCTCTCCGGTGGCTTGCTGGCCACGGTCGCGACCGGCTTCGACGCGGTGACGGCGATCGGCCCGGCAGCGTCCCGGACCGGTTTCCTGAGCCTCCTGCTGGACGTGGGCGTCCTGATCGTCTTCGCCGTCCTGACCCTGACCAGAACCCGTTCCCCGGACCGCAACGCCGAGCCGGCCCTCCTGCTCCTGGAGGTGACAGGCGTAGCGGTAGCCGGTTTCGGAGCCTGGTTCGGCGGCCGCTTCGCCGACCCCCGGGCCCCGATCGCCTCCCGAGCCGACCGCCGCGCCGCCCCGGCCCCGTTACCGATCACCGAACTACTCACCGGCCACCGCCGCCGGCGCTAGCGCGGCGGCCCGGGGACCATGCGCCGGGCGTGTCAGGCGACCGGCAGGTCGAAGATCATGCAGCTGGACGTCGCGTGGGCGATCAGGCGGCCGGCCGTGTCGGTGATGCGGGCCTCGGCCAGGGCGGTGCGGCGGCCCCGCTGCAGGACGGTGCCGGTGCAGGTCAGGCGGCCGCCGGCGATGGTGGCCGGGCGCAGGAACTTCACGTTCAGGTCCATGCTGGTGTAGCCGACCCCGGCCGGCAGGGTGCTGTGCACCGAGCAGGCGGCGGCGGTGTCGAGCAGGGTGGACAGGACACCGCCGTGCACGGTGCCGAGCGGGTTGTAGTGGAACTCCTGCGGGTCGAGCTCGACGGTGACGGTGCCCTCCTCGGCGCGCATGTTCCGCCCGTCGATCAGGTGCATGACCGGGGGCGGCGGCAGCTCGCCGGTGGACATCGCCTGCAGCAGTTCCAGTCCGCTGCGCCGGCCCACCAGATGCGCGTGCTCGGCCGGGTCGGACCAGCCGAACGTGCGGGTACGCGTGCCGTCCTGAGTCTGCGTCATGGATGCAGGCTCGCAGAGGCTTGCTGCGTCTGTCAACGAGACTTAGCCTTTCCCACATGCCGAGCGTGCCGAGCACATCTCCCGTCGCCCTGAACTGGTCCGTCGACAACTGCACCATCGAGCGGGCGATGGGCGTACTCGGGGAGAAATGGACCCTGGTGGTGCTCCGGGAGGTCTTCGCCGGGATCCGCCGCTTCGACGACATGCGGGTGCGCACCGGCATCCCCCGCCAGGTGCTCACCAACCGGCTGCACACGCTCGTCGAGAACGGGGTGCTGCGCCGCGATCCGTACCGCGAGCCGGGCGCCCGCCTGCGCCACGAGTACCGCCTCACCGAGAAGGGTTTCGACCTCTACCCGGTGATGATCGCGCTGGCCGAGTGGGGCAACAGATACCTGGCCGACCCCGAAGGACCCCCCATCTCGTACGCCCACCGCGACTGTGGCGCCGAGCTGACCCTGGACGTGGTGTGCGCCGACGGCCACCCCGTGACGGAGAAACGCGCGATCCAGCCCCGCCCCGGCCCGGGAGCACGTCCCCGGACCGGATCGGGATCATCGTGACGTCATCGCGACGAACTGAGCGGCAGCGCCCGGACCAGCATCCGGTGCGACCGCCAGCCGGGGAACGGGATCAGATCCCCGACGTGCTGGAACTTCAGGCCCTGCAGCGCGCGCCACACCCGCGTGTTGGTCTCGGCGACCGCGAGTGAGGTGCGTTCCTCGGTCCGCTGGTCGAGGAGTTCGGCGAACAGCCGCACCCCGATCCGGTGCCGTTGGGCGGCCGGGTCGACGAACGCCTCACAGATGGCGAACGTGCGCCCGTCCCACTCTTCGACGAGTTTCGGATCATCCACATCGGTCAGGTCCCGCCACCACAGCGTCTCGGCCGGCAGCGGACAGCCCATCACCGCACCGACCAGCTGACCATCCACATAGCCGAGTGCGGTCTGCGCTCCCGGCGCCCGCACCGTCGCGATCAGACGGTCCTCGACCGACGGTTCACTGTGGTCGATCAGGTGCAGGTCGGCGACATGAACCCGTCGATACACCGCCGCAAGTTCATCGATGTCGACCTTCTCGGCAAGGACGACAGAACTGGTTGATTCCTCGCGTGCCCCCACGCCTGAACCTCCGTTTAGCTCCAATAAGGCAAGCCTTACCTAACCAGAGCCGGTTTCACAAGGTTAACTCAGGGCTTCTTCTCCCGCAGCCAGCGGTCGTGCGCCGCGGAGGCGCGCTCCCACAGAATCGCCCGCTCAGCCGCGTCGAACGTCATGCCGAAAACACCGTCGAGGGCCGCGAAATATTCACTTTCGGTCGCCAGTTCGGTCAGCACGTCACCGTCATCGATCCGGCGCAGATTCCGGGCCCGCAACACGTCGACCCCCGCCGCGTCCCGCCGGGCGGCCATCGGAGTCAGCACAAAACTCGAGGTCGCCGAGGTCGACATTTCTTCGTGCTTGACCCCAAAATCCGACATTCTTGCTTTTTCCGTACGGAAATCCAGGCCCCGGAAGCTCCCCACCGGATCGTGGTCGAACCGCCAGCCGCCCGGCTCCGCCTCCGACGGCCGCAGCGCGTACCGGAACGGCCCCTGCTCGTACTCCCCCGTGACCAGCGGCAACGGCCCGTGCAAACCGTCACCCATGCCCAGGTCGACGAACCACTCCCCGTCCGGTGACGCGTCCGACGGCAGCCCGGAGACGGTCAGCGCCAGGTGGCCCCCGTTCGCGCCGGCCTGCTCGTCCCGCCACCCCTGCACACCGCCGACATGCCTGGTGACCCGATAACCCAGAGCCCGCAGCAGGAGCGAGAACGCCCCGTTCAGGTGGTAGCAGTAGCCGCCACGCCCGGCCAGGATCCGGCCCACCGCCTCGCGCGGGCAGACCGTGACCTGACGGCCCAGCGGTATCCACAGCACCTCGTACGGCACCCGTTCGGCGTGTGCCCGGTGCAACGCGGCGAGAGCCGTCACGCTGGGTTCATGGTCCTCCATTTCGGGCAGACCGAGACGAGTCAGATAAGCGGGCATGTCGATGCTCACAGGCATGGACAGCACGGTAGCCGTCTAGGATCCGCGAGTGACGATCAGTGACACCTCCTCCCGGCGCCGGCCGGTCATCACGCTGCTGGTCGTCTGCCAGAGCTGCATCGGCCTGATCTTCGGCGGGATCGGGTTGTTCCTGCCGTTGATCCGCACCGATCTGGGCATCAGCTTCACCGAGGCGGGCACCCTGGCGGCGGTGAGCAACCTGACGTACGCGCTGATGCAGGTGCCGTCCGGTTATCTCGCCGACCGGTTCCCGCCGCGACGGCTGTTCATCATCGGCATGGTCGGGCTGAACGTGCTGTCCGCACTCTTCGCCGTGCTCGACGCGTACCCGCTGCTCCTGATCGATCAGGCCCTGGCCGGGATCTTCCGCGCCCTGGTCTTCATGCCCGGCATGCTGCTGATGACCGAACTGTTCCCGCCGGGGCGGCGGGCCAGTGCGATGGGCCTGTACGTGGTCGGCGGCTTCTCGTCGAACATCCTGCTCAGCGCGGTCGGCCCGCTGCTCGTCGGACCGCTCGGCTGGCCGCTGCTGTTCCTGATCTTCTCGGCGTTCGGGCTGCTCACCATCGGGTTGTACCGTTTCCTCGCCCCGCCGTCGGCACCGAAGCCGGCCGGTGATCCGGTCCGGTTCCGGGAGATCCCCGGCCTGCTCCGGCAGCGGATCGTCCAGCTCACCGCGGTCATCCAGTTCACCCGGCTCTCGGTGGCCCAGGGCTTCACGTTCTGGCTGCCCAGCTATCTGGTCGTCGACCGCGGGCAGTCGCTGGCCACCGCCGGGCTGGTCGCGGCGGTGGCGTCGGCGATCAGCGCGCCGGTCAACTACCTCGGCGGCTACCTGTCCGACCGGATCAACCGGCCGCTGCTGGTGATCGGCGGCTCGCTGACGATCCTCACCGCCGGGCTGAGCCTGTTGACGTACGTACCGGGAATCCTGGGTGTGATCGGGGTCGTCGCGCTGATCTCGGTGGCGATCCAGGTCTACTTCGGGCCGCTGTTCGCCCTGCCGTTGCAGGTCCTCGGTGATCGCAACGCCGGCCTGATCAGCGGCCTCGGCAACTTCTGGGCCAACCTCGGCGGTTTCGCCTTCGTCTACGCGCTGGGCGCCGTCAAGGACAGCACCGGATCGTTCCGGGCCGGATTCCTCAGCCTGGCCGGGCTCTGCGTGGTCGCGCTCATCGCTACCTGGCTGACCCGGCCGGCACTGAGGCGAGCCGGGTAGGCACCGCGGCGGCCAGCGCGGCGTGCCCCACCGGGTTCAGGTGCAGGTGATCACCCGCGTCGAACCCCGGATGCAGCCGCCACGGCGCGACCGGATCACGGACCGCCTCGTCGAAGTCGGCGTACCCCTCGAACAGCCCGCCCCGGATCGCGCTGTTCACCGACTGGCGCGCGGTCTCCCGTACGCCGGCGAGATCGTCGTAGATGTTGCCGCCGAACGGCGTGAGCGTGGCCCCGAACGTCCGCAGCCCGCACGCCCGCGCCCGGACCACGATCTGCCGGTACCCGGCGATCAGCTCGGCGGCCACCCGGCGCTGCGCCGCCTCCGACGCCACCGTCGTGCCCAGGTCGTTGACCCCCGCGAAGACCAGCAGGCGGGCGGCGCCACCGATGGCGAGCACGTCCCGGTCCAGGCGGGCCAGGGCGTTCGGGCCCAGACCGTCGCGCAGTACGCGGTTGCCCGCGGCCGCCTGGTTCAGGATCGCCAGTCCCGGGTCGCGCAGCCGGTCCTGCAGCAGGTCGGGCCAGCGGTTGTTGCCGTTCGTCGTCGATCCCCGGCCGTCGGTCAGCGAGTCGCCCAGGATCACCAGGGCCGACGCGCCGGTGGTGAGCACCTCGACGCCGCTGATCAGGTACCAGTGGTCGATCGGCACCGCGGCCGGCAACTCCACGTCCGCGTGCCGGTCCCCTTCGATCAACCACGATGTCGTACGGGATCCCGGATGTGACGTCAGCCCGCCGTCCAGACCCTCCCGCAGGTACGTGGTGATCGTGAGGTTCGCCCGTGCGGCCGGCGCCATGTCGACCGGGTCGGAGACCACCTGCGCCCCGGCCGGAACCGTCACACCCCGCTCGCCGCCGAAGGTCAGCGGACGGCTGCTGCCGGGTTCGATCCGCACCGCACCGGCCCGGCCGCCGTCGGGCACCGCGACCGCGGCCGCGGCGATCGACAGGTCACCGGCGCCGAACACGTTGGCGAACCGGACCCGCACCCCGCGGCCGCCGAGACCGACCCGCACGGTCTGCCGCAGGGTGGTGCCGGACAGGGCGGTGAACGGTTCCGGTGGCAGGTTGTGGCGTTCGGTGAGCTGCGGAGCAGCGGTCCAGGCATGGATCCAGCGGGGTCGTGGCGGCGGTCCGGAATCGATGATCAGCAATGGGGAGGCGGCCCCCAGCAGGGTACGACGCCGCATGTCACGGAACGTATAGCCGCGTCTCGATCTCGTCAACATGCGTTTGGGAGCGCTCCAAGTTAAACTCGGACGCGGACCATGATCGGAGGTCGGCTCCACATGCTGATGGCCCTGCTACTCGACGCCGCCAACATCATCGGCGGACTGCTGCTGGCCCTGCCGATCCTCGGCAGGTTCCCGGTCGTCGCCCGGATCACCGGGCCGCTGGCCCGCTGGCAGTGGCTGGTGGGGATCGTCGCCCTGGTCGCGGGGGGCTACTACCTGATCGTCCACCTGATCTCCGGGCCGCACCTGTTCCACTTCGAGGTGGTCGGCATCGCGGTCGGCGTGATCCTCGCCTGGGACCGCCTGACCGGCAAGAAGCCCCTGGTCACCGCCGCCGCATCCTCCGGCACTACCTCTTCCGGCGCCGCTTCTTCCGGGACCTCGTCGCCCGGGATCGGCTGGCCCTCGGCCGGCAGCCCGCCCGAGCACGCCACCGCCACGTCACCCCAGACGGCCCCCGCCCCGGCCCCGGCCGATCTGTCCGGCCCGGCCCTGCTGATCGCGGTCTTCGGCATCATCGCCATCATCGTCGGCATCCAGGGCCTGTTCACCCCCAACTGACCGCCCTCATCCGCGCGGCGGATCCAGCCCCGCGGTGATCCC
>NZ_BOMG01000040.1 GCF_016862075.1 Actinoplanes couchii
GCCCGGCCGGCGGGTCCTCCGCCCGGCCGGCGCGCCGGTATCGGCGGCGGCCCTCAGGTGGGGTCGATCAGGGCCCGGAGCGCGGCCACGTGCCGGGCGTAGGACTCCTTGCCCTCGGCGGTCAGCGACAGCCAGGTCTTCACACGGCCCCGGCCGGTCGGCTTGTCCACGTGGACGTAGCCGGCGTCCTGCAGGACCTTCACGTGTTTGCTCAGCACCGAGTCGGCGACGCCAAGGACGTCGCGCAGGACGCTGAACTCGGTGCTGGTGGTCGCGTCCAGGAAAGCGCAGATCCGCAACCGGTTGGGCGCGTGGATGACCTCGTCGAAGGGCTCGGTCACGACGCGGCCCGGAGCTGCGCCCGCACGGCGTCGTCGCAGGACTCGGTCACGACGCGACCCGGAGCTGCGCCCGCACGGCGTTGTCGAAGGCCCGGCCCAGGACGATCGTGCCGGCGAACCCGATCACGGCCAGCACCGGCACCTGCCAGCGGGCCTCGGTGTAGGCGCCGGTCGCCCAGGCGGTGAGCACGACCGCGCCGATCAGGGCGCCCATCGCGACGGCCCACCAGCGGGCCGGCCCGGCGCCGTGGCCGGAGACCCAGATGCCGGTGCGCTGCCGGTAGACCCGCCCCAGCAGAGCCGCCGCGGCGACGAACAGCCCACCGGCGATGGCACGGACAGCGCTGCTCCCGAGGCTGATGGCGACCACGTAGGCGGCCAGGGCCGAGCCCAGCGCCGGGTGGTACCAGACCGGCGTGACCAGGCGGTCGGCGACCGAGGCGCGGATGTCGGAGATGGCGGCGAGCTGCTCCGCTGCGTTGTTTTCCATGTTGGAAACTCAATCACATTCCAAGACGGAAAGTCAATGTGGCTTACATCCGGAAGCCCACTGCCGCCACTGGGCCAGCCTCGGGAGCAGATCGTCCTCGCGGGCGTCGGCCATCAGGCGGATCCACATCGACTGGTACCCGGCGTCGAAGACCGGAGCGGCCAGATCCACCTCGAAGAGGGTCCGGGTGGCGGCGGTCGCCTGCACGGCCATGCTCATCTCCCGGGCGCCCCGCAGACGGCGCGGATCGTCGGCGCCGGCGAACGGGAACGTCACGATCAGCGCCACCAGCTCGTAGTAGTCGCCGAACGCGAGCATCCCGGTCGCCGTCGTCAGGTACCGAACGTGGGTGGCCTCCGGCGCGTCGGTGGGCTCGGCACACAGCACCGCGACGGCCTGACGGCGCATCCGCTCGGCGTGCCGCAGCTGGAGCCCGCGCAGGCTGCGCCCGGCCGGGGTGGTGGCCAGGCGGGTGGCGTCCGGCCGGTCGACGGCCCGCAGCTGGAGCAGGTGCGGCTCACTGAGGTCGTCGAGGAGGACCGCGGCGATCCGGGTGATCTCGGCGTCGGCGGGGTCGATGTCGCTGGCGATGCGGGGTTCCCGCCCGGCGATGGCGGCGTGCAGTTCGGCGACCGCTTCGGCCCGCCCGATCGGCCCGGTGGAGTCCACCAGTGACTGCAGGCTACGGGTCGTCCAGCGCACCATTTCCAAACGGTACGTCCACATTCGAGCGCAGGCTACGCATCGACGAACCTCGTGATGAAGTGAGGATGAGTGAACACTTCGCGACCGCGGTGACCGATCGGTGAACGCCATTGCGCCCGGCTCGGACGGTCCGGTATCCACGGGGGAATGAGGCGTCTACTCTTCACCGCGGTCCTCGGTGCGGCCCTGATCGGCGGTGGCACCCCCGCTGTCGCCGGCGGCCGGCACCACGATCGCGAGGTCCGGTTCGCAACGTACAACCTGTCCCTCAACCGGGCGAGCGAGGGCCTGCTCCGGCAGCACCTGGCCGAGCCCGGGGTCGACGACGTCTACCGTCGGCAGGCCCGCAACGTGGCCGAGGTGATCCAGCGGGCCGCACCCGACGTGCTGCTGATCAACGAGTTCGACCACGATCCGGAGGCGGCCCGGCTGTTCGCCGACAATTTCCTGGCCGTCTCGCAGAACGGCGCACCGGCCCAGCACTACCGGTACCGGTACACCGCCCCGTCGAACACCGGCGTTCCGTCCGGTTTCGACCTCAACAACGACGGTGTCGTCGACACCACGCCCGGCGACGGCTCGTACGGTGACGACTCGTTCGGCTACGGCGTCTTCCCCGGCCAGTACGGCATGGTCGTCTACTCGAAGTACCCGATCGACCGTTCCGCGATCCGTACCTTCCAGCTGTTCAAGTGGAAGGACATGCCCGGCAACCTGATCCCGGCCGAGTTCTATGCGGCACAGGAGCGGGCGGTGCTGCGGCTGTCGTCCAAGAGCCACTGGGACGTACCGATCAGAATCGGTAAGCGGACCGTGCACTTCCTCACCTCGCACCCGACCCCGCCGACCTTCGACGGCCCCGAGGACCGCAACGGGCGGCGCAACCACGACGAGATCCGCTTCTGGGCCGACTACGTCAAGCCGGGCACCAGGTACATCTACGACGACAGGGGCCGTCGTGGCGGCCTGCGGGCCGGTGCGGACTTCGTGATCGCCGGCGACCAGAACGCCGACCCGTTCGACGGCGACTCGTACGGCAGCGCGATCCGCCAGCTGGTGAACCACCCGCTGATCAACACCCGGGTCACCCCGGACAGCGCCGGCGGCCCGGAGGCGGCGGTGCTGCAGGCCGGGGCGAACCTCACCCACCAGGGGAATCCGGCGTACGACACCGCTGACTTCGCCGACACCACCCCCGGCAACCTGCGCGCCGACTACGTACTCCCCCGGGCCGGTCTGAAGATCCGCGACGCGGGCGTCTTCTGGCCGGTCCGCGCGAACCCGCTGTCCCGCCTGTCCGGCGTCTACGACCCGGCGTGGGCGGCGGTCGGCGGCTACCCGACGTCCGACCACCGTCTGGTCTGGGCCGACCTCAGGTTCTAGGGGCTGTTTTGAAATTCGGCCGAGTGCGAGGCGAGGTCCAGGTGGTGGCTGGCGCCAACCGGACAAAGGTCGCATACCGGTGTTGTATGTGGCCTTTGTTCGGATGCCGTCAGGCGCCGCCTGGGCCACGCCGTAGCCCCGGCGGAATTTCGAAACAGCCCCTAGCCCTCCGGTGTTGCCGTCGCCCACTTATTGTCCAATTGTCGGCACATGGGTCACCGATGACGATCGATGAGGGGCATTCTGGATCGTCATGGACGACGTACTCGTGGTGGGTGGCGGCATCGCCGGCCTGGCGCTGGCCCGGGCCCTGACCCGCTGGGACGTGCCGGTGACCGTCGCCGACCGCGGCACCGCCCCGGACACCGGCCTGGCGATCAACCTGCCCGGTAACGCGATAGCCGCGTTCGCCGCCCTGGGCCTGGCCGAGGACCTGCAGAAACTGGGCCGCCCCACCACCCGCCGCGAGTACCGCACCCGCCGGGGCCGCCTGCTGTTCACAGTCGACGAGGACGCGTTCTGGGGCCCCGAGGCCCGCCCGAGATGCGTACTCCGAGCCGACCTGCTGACCATGCTGTCCGAAGGCTTGGACGACCGAATCCGCACACCACTCGAGGTCACCGAGGTCCACCCGTCCGGCGAGGCAAGATTCACGGACCAGACCCAGCGCCGGTACGGCTACATAGCCGGAGCCGACGGCACGCATTCCCTGGTGAGGGCGGCGGTCGACCCATCCGCACCGCCACCCACGGCAGGCACCCCCGGTTGGCGTTTCCTGGCCCCGAACCCGGGCGTCGACTGCTGGACGCTGTGGTCGGGTAGCGGTTCCGCGTTCCTGCTGACCCCGGTGGACGACACGCAGGTCTACGGCTACGCCACCACCTCATCCGGCACCGACATGCAGGAGACGTTCGACTCCTATCCTCCGCTGGTACAGCAGACCTTGACCACCCTGACCACCGTCCACCAGTCGCCAGCAGAGGAGATCCACACGTCGACGTGGTCCGCAGGCCGCTGCACGGTGATAGGCGACGCGGCCCACGCCACGGCCCCGTTCTGGGCCCAGGGAGCGGCTCTTGCGGTGGAGGACGCCTTGGTCCTGGCAGACGTCCTGACAACGTCGCCATGGGACAAGGCAGGCGAGCAATACCAGTCCTTACGTCACCCCCGCATAACCCACGTCCGAGCAGCCACAGCCCAGTTCGCCCGGGTAGCAGCCCTCCCCCCATGGTTCCGGGACCTACTGCTCCCGACCTTGGGCCCCCGAACCTACAAAGACACCTACGCCCGCCTGAGACACCCTTTTCCTACTCCTTGATCAGGAGTCGTATCCGGCCTTGATCCGGCCGATGGATCCGCGATGCGCGAAAATCGGAAGGTAGAAGGTGGGAAGGGCCAGTCGATTCGTCATCGACGCCAGGAACTCGCGGATGAACGGAACCGCCGTGACGAGCAGCGGACCGTTCGCGAAATCCTCGATCTCGGCCTGTCCGGGGCGAGCGCCTTCATACGAATACGATGCGACAAAGCTGGCTTCGATCTGCGCGACGAGCACCTCATCGGCGTTCAGGAATCGGAAGCCGGCCCGAATATCGAAAATGAAGACGTCCTGAACCGAGAATTCAACGTCGATGTTCTGCTCGACCCGGCCGGGAGTCGCCTCGTCCGCTTCTCCGCGCACCACTCGGCACTCGTTCAGGAACAGGGTCTCCAACGTGAATTCCTCGACGAGGTCACTCATTTCGAGCCTCGGCCGTCCGGGTCACTTCGACAGCTCCGGTTCGCCAGCCGTCGGAGCGGGACGACGCCGGAAGACGGCGGATGTGGCCGCGTGGCGAGACTCGCACGCGGGCGACCTGATCGGGAGCGCCGTGCGGCGCGGGACGGAGAACCTCGTCGGCGGCGACCATCATAGGAACACGGACCGGACCCTCGTGAGTCAGGAACGTCTGCAGGAAGACCTCGTAGGTCTTCTCGTCCCGCCCTGAACCCTTCCGCCGGGAACGTCGGCCGAGGAGGTCCAATGCCGGTCGGCCCGGCTCGATCGGCACCGCGGTGACCTGCAGTTCGTAGCCCATCGCCCGGACGAATCGGGCGATCGTCGCGATGTGCAGGTTGCCGTCGCCCGACAGGACCTGAGAGACGCGGCCCTCCGTGACGTCCAGCCCGGTCGCGATCTCTTTCGAGGTCATCCCGGAGGCCGTCTTCGCGGCGTGCAGCAGGCGTGCGATCTTCGCCGCCGCCGAGGCCGCGGCGAGCCCCAGCCGTCCCCGCGGAGTGGAGGCGCGCTCCTGATAAAGGGAAGGGCTGTCATCGGAGCCGGTCATGCTCGACGTCCTCCTCTCTGACGCGGAGGGTCAACTCCAGATCGTCATCGGTCGTCCGCTGCCCGGTCTTCGGGAAGGCATGACCCAGGCGCACGTACTCGTCGAAATCCGGAAACCAGTAGTACTTCCCGCGACTCGCATCCGCGGCGGTTGCGGGCCGTGGTTTCGGCTTGTAGGAGCCGTCCCCGGGTGTATCGAAGAAGGACAGCCGCTTGGCGCCCAACTTGAATTCCCAGATGCCGTTGTTCAGATCGTTCACGGCGCCCGCATAACAGGGCTCACCCTCATCGGCCAGCACCTGGAAGAAGGTCAGGATCTTGTCGTAATCACTGATCTGCGCGTCGTCCGGAAAGTCGTCACCGAAATCCGGATCCTCCACCCAGGTGCCCTGGCTCAGGTGGTCAAGGAATGAGGCGGCGGGAGAGGTCACGCCGTCGCCGCGCACCGCGCATTCGATCACGTAACAACCCCCCTCGCAGATCAACCGCCGCGTCACTTTAGCCAACGGTAAACCCTCCACCTCGGACGAGCGGTCCGTTCGTGCCCCATGCCGACATTTCCGTCCCGATGGCGGTCCGGTAGTGATCGTTGAGCACTTTGATCTATGGAACAGGTGGCATGACGGACGGCATGTTTGGCAGCGCCCACCCCGGCAGCGACCGCTCACTGATCGATGAGGGACGAAGACACTGTGGATGTGGGCGTGCGGTGACAAGTTCTTGACGGCGGGGCTGTGAGCGCTAACACTCTGGCAACACCCCCGTTACGCGCCGCCTGGATTTCCCCCTGGGGGCGCGTCGTTCTCGGCTGGGAGAACCATGCAGATGAGCAGGCGTCAGCGGCGCCGTAGACCCCTGATGGCAGCGCTGGTCGTCACGGCCGGCATCCTCACCGCCCCGTCTCCGGCCACCGCCGCCGCCGATGACGGCCTCGTCCTCTGGTACAAGATGGACGAAAGCGCCGGCTCCACCGCCGTCGACTCGTCGGGGCACGGGCGGAACGGCACGGTCGCCGGCACCCCGCAGTGGGGTGACGGGCTGGGCCTGAACGGCACCGACACCTACGTGAAAGCCCCGGACGACCTCCTGAAATCCCTCGACGCGGTCAGTGTCAGCTTCGACGTCAACATTGACGCGTCGCAGGCCACGCCGTACTTCCTCTACGGTTTCGGGAACACCGACGCGGCCACCGGGTACGGCAACGGCTACCTGTTCGCGACCGGCAACGGGTACCGGAACGCGATCTCGACAGGCAACTGGTCGGGCGAGCAGAACACCCGCCCGGCGGACGGCCACAACCTGGCCCGCGGCACCTGGAAGACGGTCACCTACACCCAGTCCGGCACCACCGGCACGCTCTACGAGGACGGGATCGCGGTGGCCACCAACACCGCGATCAGTGTCCTGCCGGGCGCGATCGGCGGCGGGTCCACCACCGCCAACTACTTCGGCCGGTCCAACTACACCGGCGACCGGCTGTTGAAGGGCCGGTTGCGGGACGTCCGCGTCTACGACCGGGCACTGTCCGGGAGCGAGGTGACCGAACTGGCCGCGAAAACCAACGACGAGGCGGTGAAAGCCGACGTCGCGGCACTGGATCCGGGTGACGTCAGCGGGCTCACCGCCGACCTGGAACTGCCGTCGACCGGACCGTACGGCGCCAAGGTGACCTGGCGCAGCAGCGACGGTGACGTGATCAGTGACGCCGGGAAGGTTTTCCGCCCGGCAGCAGGTGAGCCGGACGCGCACGCGACCCTCACCGCGACGCTGACCCGCGGCACCGCGACCGGCACCAAGACCTTCGCGGTGTCCGTCAAGGCCCAGTTCGACGACGCGGCGAACGCGGAGGCCGCGGTCCGGGCCTTGACGATCCACAACCTCGATGACGTACGCGGGAACCTGACCCTGCCGGCCAACGCGGCGTGGGTGTCGAGCGAGCCGTCGACGATCACCAGCACCGGCGAGGTGCACCGCCCGGCCGCCGGTGAGGAATCACGAACGGTCACGCTGACGGCCACGGTCACCTACGGCACGGCGAGTGCGAGCCGTGACTTCACCGCGATCGTCCCGCCGCTGCCGAGGGCCGAGCCGTACCGGGGTTACCTGTTCAGCTACTTCACCGGCGAGGGTTACGCGAACGGCGAGCAGGTCTACAACGCGCTCAGCAACGGCAACGACCCGCTGAGCTGGCGCGAGATCAACAACGGCAATCCGGTGCTGACGTCGACGCTGGGCACGAACGGCCTGCGGGATCCGTTCATCATCAGGTCCCCGGAGGGCGACAAGTTCTACCAGATCGCCACCGACCTGAAGATCTACGGCAACGGCGACTGGGATGCCTCGCAGCGCACCGGCAGTAGGTCGATCATGGTGTGGGAGTCCACCGACCTGGTCAACTGGACCGATCAGCGACTGGTCAAGGTCTCCCCGGACACGGCCGGCAACACCTGGGCGCCGGAGGCGTTCTACGACCGGAACCTCGGCGCGTACGTGGTCTTCTGGGCGTCGAAGCTCTACGCCGAGAACGACCCGAACCACACCGGCAGCACCTGGAACCGGATGATGTACGCCACCACCCGCGACTTCCGGACCTTCAGTGAGCCGAAGATCTGGAAGGACCCCGGCTACTCGGTGATCGACTCCACGATCGTCGAGCACCAGGGGGTCTACCACCGGATCACCAAGGACGAGCGGAACAACTCGTCGGATTCGCCGTGCAGCAAGTTCCTGATCCAGGAGAGGGCCACCGACCTGCTGGACCTGAACTGGGATCTGGAAGCCGAGTGCATCGGCTCGGGCGCGCTGGCCCGGGGCGAGGGCCCGCTGGTGTTCAAGTCGAACACCGAGGACAAGTGGTACCTGTTCATCGACGAGTACGGCGGCCGTGGTTACGTCCCGTTCTCGACGACCGACCTGGACTCGGGGGTGTGGACGCCGGAGGCCACGTACAGCCTGCCGTCGCGCCCGCGGCACGGCACGGTCCTGCCGGTGACGAAGGCGGAGTACGACCGGATCTCGGCGAAGTACGAGGAGCCGCCCACGCCCACGCAGGGTCTGCGGCTGCGCTACCAGTTCGACGAGACCGGCGGCACGGTCGCCCGGGACACCTCGGGGAACAACTTCAACGGCACCTACGTGGGTACGCCCACCTGGGGCCCCGGGGTGCGGGACGGCGCGGTCAAGCTGGCCGGCGGCAGCCACGTGACCATCCCGAACGGCGTGCTCAAGGGCGCGCAGGCGGCGACGGTCTCGGTGTGGGCCAAGTGGACCGCGTCCACCACGGTCAACCAGTGGATCTACAGCCTCGGGCCGGACAGCAACAAATACCTGTTCACAGGGCCGCGCAACGGCAGCAACGTGCTTTATTCGGCGATCACGAGCGGGTCATGGCAAGCCGAGTCGAAGCTGTCGCACAGTGCCGCCCTGCCGGGTGGGAGCTGGCAGCACATCGCGGTCACCATCGACGGCACGAACGCGGCGATGTATCTGAACGGCACCCGGATCGCGAGCGCGAGCGGCGTGACGGTGAAGCCCTCTGATCTGTACGACGCATCGAAGTCCCACAGCGGTTACATCGGTCGCTCTCTTTATGCGGCGGATCCGTACTACGCCGGCGAGGTGGACGACTTCCGGATCTACGACACGGCACTGCCGGCGGTGGAGATCCTGGAGCTGGCCGGGCGTACGACAGCAATCGGGGGTGTCGCTCTTGACTCCTTGAAGGCCGACGCGCTGATCGACGACGCGGCGGGCACGGTGAAGCTGCCGGTGAAGCCGGGAACCGACGTCACGAAGCTGGCGCCGTCGTTCACCCTGGCCAAGGGCGCGACGATCACCCCGGCGTCCGGTACGGTGCGGGACTTCAGCGAGCCGGTGACCTACACGGTGACCGGCGCCGACGGGACGACCAAGGCCTGGCAGGTCAGCGCCCTGGTGATGAAGAGCCCGATCCTGCCCGGCCTGAACGCCGACCCGAACATCTCGGTCTTCGGCGACACGTTCTGGATCCACGCGACGACCGATGGGTTCGACGGGTGGTCCGGTACGCAATTCCACGCCTGGTCGTCGAAAGATCTCGTCAACTGGACCGACCACGGCGTCATCCTGGACCTCGGCCCGGACGTCACGTGGGCCGACAACAGCGCCTGGGCCCCGGCCATCGCCGCAAGGAACGGCAAGTACTACTTCTACTTCTCCGGCGGGCCGGCCACCGGCGACACCACCAAGCACCTGGGGGTGGCGGTCGCCGACTCCCCCGCCGGGCCGTTCACCGACGCGCTGGGCAGGCCGCTGGTCAAGGGCGGCACCTACGCCGGTCAGATGATCGACCCGGCGGTGTTCACCGACGATGACGGGAAGTCGTACCTGTACTGGGGTAACGGCAACGCCTACCAGGTTCCGCTGAACGACGACATGACCGGTTTCGATCCGGCGCTGGTGAAGACGTACAAGCCCGCGAACTACAACGAGGGCAGTTTCGTCATCAAGCGGAACGGCGTCTACTACTTCATGTGGTCGGAGAACGACACCCGCAGCGCGGACTATCGGGTGGCGTACGCGACGGGCACCTCCCCGACCGGGCCGTGGAGCGACCGGGTGGGCGTGATCCTGTCGAAGGACGCGTCCCTGGGCATCCTCGGCACCGGCCACCACTCGGTGGTGCGGGTGCCCGGAACTGATCAGTGGTACACGGCCTATCACCGGTTCGCGATCCCCGGCGGCGACGGCACGCACCGGGAGACCACGATCGACCGCCTGGAGTTCGCCGCCGACGGCGCGATCAAGCCGGTGACGCCGACGCTGGAGAGCATCGACCCGGTGACGATCGTGTCGGCCGGACCCGATGTGGGCGGCACCGAGGGCGGCGCCGTCGTCCTGAACGGCACCGTCTCCAACACCGCCAACCGGCCGCTCTGGACGGTCACCGGCACCGGCTGTGTGATCGCCGACCCGCATGCCGCCAAGACCACGCTGACCTGCGCGGACAACGGGACGTTCACGGTCACGCTGACCGCCGGGCGCAGTTCGGACTCGGCGACGGTCACGATCGCCAACGCGGCCCCGGTGGTCACGGTGCCGGGCGGTCACCCGGCTCCCGGCGCGCCGGTCAAGGTCAACACCGAGATCGTTCACCGCCTGCCGGTACGCGATGCCGGCCGGGACGTCCTGACCTGCACCGCCACCTGGGGTGACGGCGGCACCGCCAACGGGACGGTCGCCGGCGGCGTGTGCGTGGTCAGGCACCGGTACACGAAGCCGGGGCTCTACCGGCCGACCGTGACGGTGCGCGACGACGACGGGGGTGTCGCCACCGGCACGCTGCCGTTCGTGGCGGTGTACGAGCCGAAGGGCCGCTACCTGGCCGGCAGTGGTTGGACCGGGAAGACCGACTTCGCGTTCGTCGCGAAGGGCGGGATCAAGGACGGCGGCGGCATCGTCAGCTGACAGGTCGGATGTCAACGGGGGGCGACCCTCGTTGACATCCACATCGCCCAATGTTTACGTAAACATCCGTTCTCCGACCCCAGGGGCTTCGATGAAGTTACGAGCACTGCTCGCGACGGCCGCCCTCGCCGTCACGGGACTCGCGGCACCCACGGCGGCCACCGCCGCGGCCGCGACCACCACGATCACCATCGATCCGTCGTACCGCGGCCCGGACTGGGAGGGCTGGGGCACCAGCCTCGCCTGGCTCGGCCACGCCACCGGCGGCTACCCCGACGAGATCCGCAACCGGCTCGCCGACCTGCTGTTCAGCGACGACGGGCTGAACCTGAACATCGCCCGCTACAACATCGGCGGCGGCAACGCCCCGACCGTGCGCTCCTACCTGCGGCCCGGCGGCGACGTCCCCGGCTGGTGGCGGGCGCCCGCCGACTACACACCCGCCGACAAGGACTGGTGGGATCCGGACGATCCGGAGCACTGGAACTGGGACGCCGACGCCAACCAGCGCTGGTGGGTGGACCGGATCAAGGGGCAGGTCGACCACTGGGAGACGTTCAGCAACTCGCCGCCCTGGTTCCAGACCGTCAGCGGTTACGTGAGCGGCGGATTCGACGCCACCACTGATCAGATCCGGCCGGAGAGCCTCGAGGACTTCGCCACCTACATGGTCCGGGTGACCGAGCACCTGGAGAAGACCCACGGCATCACCGTCGACACCATCGAACCCCTCAACGAGCCCAACACCAACTATTGGCGTACGACGCTGGGGGCCGACGGGCAGCCCACCGGCGGCCGGCAGGAGGGCGCGCACGCCGGGCCGGCACTGCAGGCCGCGGTCATCGAGGCCCTGCACGGGATCGCGCCGGAGCGGGCCATCGCCGCGCCCGACGAGACCAACCCGGGCACCCTGGTCACCAACTGGTACGGCTACACCCAGGCCGCCCGGGACGCCGTCGACCGGATCAACGTGCACACCTACGGCACCGGGCGGCGCACCAGCGTGCGGGACATCGCCAAGGCCGAGCAGAAGCCGCTGTGGATGAGCGAGATCGAGGGCAGCTGGGGCAAGGACTTCACCAGCATGGACTCGGGTCTCGGGATGGCCCAGCGGATCATCGACGACCTGCGCGAGCTGGAGCCGTCGGCGTGGGTGCTGTGGCAGCCGGTCGAGGACGCGAAGAACATGGTCGCCGAGGGCAACCTGCAGTGGGGATCTATTCATGTTCCGTTCGATTGTCGCGAAACGGACACGCTTGAGACCTGCCCGATCCGGACCAACACCAAGTTCGACACGATCCGGAACTTCACCCACTACGTGAAGCCCGGTGACCACCTGGTGAAGGTGGACGGCACCCGGAGTATCGCGGCGGTCTCCGGCACCGGCGCGACGATCGTGCACGCCAACCCGGCCGCGGCCGGGGAGAGCGTGACGGTCGACCTGTCCGGATTCACCGTCTCCGCGCGCGCGAAGATCACTCCGGTCGTCACCAGCGCCACCGGCAAGCTGGTCCAGGGCGCTCCGGTTAAGGTCGCCGGCAAGAAGGCCACGCTGACCGTTCCCGGACAGTCGGTGACCACCTTCCTGGTCAGCGGCGTGACCGACCCGGGTGCCGCGCACCTGGCCGCGAACCACACCTACCGCCTCGAAGGCGTGGCCAGCGGGCGCTCGCTGACCCCGGCCGGCACCGGCGTGGCGATCCGCACCAACAGCGCCACCGCCGCCGACCAGCTGTGGACCGTGCAGCCGGCCGGTGCGGACCGTTACCAGCTGATCAACGCGGGTAGTGGACAGCGCCTCGCGGTCCGGGGCGGCAACGCCGTCACGGAGGCCGCCGGAGCGGTCGACGACGCGGCCCGCTGGGTCTTCCCGACCACCGGGGACGGCACGTACACACTGGTCAACCTGGGCGCCCGGCGGCTGCTAGACGTCAACGGGGAGGCCACCGCGGACGGCTCGCCGGTCGGCACCTATCTGCCCACCTCGGCCGCGAACCAGCGGTGGACGCTCAGGGACGAGACGGTGGGGCGTACCGAAACCGCGCTCTCGCACACCGAACCGGGATTGGCGCCCGCGCTCCCGGCGACCGTGACCACCGTCCTGCCCAGCGGTGAACGCCGCGCCCTGCCGGTCACCTGGACCCTGCCGCCCGCGTCGCAGTGGCGCAAACCGGGCACCGTGCTGGTGCGCGGCACCGCGACCGGCGCGCTGGGACAGGCCGTCCCGGCCACCGCGAAGGTGACCGTCGACGTCTTCACCGCGACCGTCCCGGGCCGGGCCAGGACCTGGCCCGGTGGGCAGCCGGAACTCCCCGCCACGGTGATCGCTCTCGGACGCCACGGCGGCCAGGCGACGGTTCCGGTGACCTGGCGGCAGGCCGAATACCCGGCGCTGGGCATCGTCCCGGTGACCGGCACCGCCACCGTGGTGCCCGGCCGCACCCTGCCGGCCACCGCGCGGGTGCAGGTCGCCGAACCGTCCGAGGGACTGGCCGCCGGGGTCACGGTGACCGCGTCGTTCACCGAGGGCGGCTACTCGACGGCCGGTCTCACCAACGGCAACCTGACCGACAAGGCCTGGTCGAACTGGAAGGCATCAGGCCGCAACCCGGTCGAGACACTGACCGCCACCTTGCCCGCGGGGTCGTCGGCCGGGCGCGCGGTGCTGCACTTCTACCGGGACAACTCGTCCGGGGGCGGAGTCGCGGCGACCGTGCAGGCGGGGGTGCCGTCGGCGAACGGCTGTCAGGTGACCGGGTCGCCGATCACTGTCACCTCGACCGTCGTCGACATCCCGCTCGCCGCGCCGGCGTCCACGTTCTGTCTCCAGCTCACGCCGACGCCGGACGGGTACCTGACCGCTTCCGAGCTGCAGGTCTACGCCCAGGCGCCCGGGGTGGGCACGATCGCCACCGCGTCGGCGATCCTGGTCGACAAGAAGCCGGTCAAGGGCTTCGACCCGGCGAAGCTCACCTACCGGGTCCGGTCCCACGGCAAGATCACGGCGACCGCGACCGATCCGTACGCCACGGTCTCGGTCGCTTCGTCGAAGAAGGCCCGGACAGTCACCGTGACCAGTGAGAACGGCGCGAACCGGACGGTTTACCGGATTCTCAGCTGACAGTTCGTCAACTGACGCAGAGACAGAACGGGTGACCCGCCGGGTCGAGGAAGACCCGGAACGTGGTGCCCGGCTGGTGCTGGTGCTTGGTGGCCCCGAGCGCCAGCACCGCTGTCTCCGCGGTGTCCAGGTCGTCGACGATCACGTCCAGGTGCATCTGCTGGGGCCTGTCCTGTCCCGGCCACTCCGGCGCCCGGAAGTCCGCGACCTGCTGGAACGACAGGCACTGCCCGTACTCGGCGCGGACGTCGGCCCACCCGTCCGAAGTCTCGATCTTCCAGTCGAGCATCTCGCCGTAGAACCGCGCGAGCGCCGCCGGGTCGGGGCAGTCCAGAACGATGCTGGGAAACCTAGCGATGGCCATGACCCGATGCTAGGTCCTGTGTGGGAGACCCCGCGGGTCTGCCACACAGGACCTAAGTCCGCCGGGTGGCCATCCAACCGGTCAATCCCAGCGGCAGGATCATCCAGAACGAGACCAGGCGGTAGAGCAGGACCACGGCCGCCGCGGTGCTCTCCGGCATTCCGGCGGTGACCAGGCCGGTCAGCATGCTCGCCTCGATCAGGCCGAGGCCGCCCGGGGTCAGCGGGATCTGCCGGACCACCTGGACCGCCAGGTAGACCAGCGCGAGCTGCCACCAGCCCAGCGTCACCCCGCAGGCGGCGGCCGCCGCGACCAGGCAGAACATGTCGAGAGCCCAGTTGATCACGGCGGCGGCGAGGGCCCGGCCTTCCGCTCGCCCGATCGCGTGTCGCGCCATGACCGATTTATCCCAGAATAGGATGGCAAGCAGCCCGAGCGTCGCCGCACCCAGCGCCGCCCACGACCACGCCGCCGGCGTGGAGAGCAGCCACCCCGCCAGGTAGAGCAACCCCAACCCGGCCAGCGACAACACCCCGGAGACGGCCGTGACCCGCACCGCGACCGAGGTCGCCGCCCCGTGATGCCGGTAGACCCGGTAGGCGAACGCCGCCGACACCGCCGACCCGGCCGGCAGCGTCATGCTCATCGCCGACCGGCCCAGGGTCATCGCGAGCACCCGCTTGACCGGCACCGCCACCCCCGCCCCGGCGAGCAGCTGGCGCTGCTGCTCGGCGAACGCGAGCTGGGAGGCCAGCGCCGCGATCACCGCGGCCGTCGCCCACCAGCCGTCCACCTCCCCCAGCACGACGACTGTCTCGCCGAGATCGGGCAGCCTGTCGCGCACGGCGATCGCCGCCACGACGAGAAGCAGCAGCACCAGCACCGCGCGCAGAGTCGCCCGGCCGCCCTTAACCGCGGTTGTCGTCACAGCCCTCAGCCTCGTCACCGCGGATCATGCTGTCGTCGTCCATTCGCGGTCACCTGTCGTACTGCGATCGCGGTAGACTTTCCGGACTTAAAGAGATCGATGAATGAGCCGCCCGAACACCCCTCTAGCCATCGACACTCACCTTTACTAGCGTGTGGCGGAGTTCCCGTCTGAACAGGGGGAGTTCGTAGATGAGTCTCCGGAAAAAGCTCGGTGTGGCCGTAATGGCCACCACGCTGATCGTCGCTCCGGCCACCGCCGCCTCGGCCGGTGGTCACGGCGGCGGCAAGGGCGACCCATGCGCCCAGCAGGTCAACGACACCTACGCCGAAGTGCTGAGATGCGTGACGCTCGACGGCGTGCTGAACCACCTGAAAACCTTCCAGAGGATCGCCGACCGGAGCACCGACCCGCACTATCCGGGCACTCGGGCGGCTGGCACGAAAGGATATGCGGAAAGCGTCAAATACGTCTCCGGGCTGCTCCGCAAAGCGGGCTACAAGGTGACATTGGACCCGTTCCAGTTCCAGTTCTTCTTTCCGGTCGTTCTGCAGCAACTGACCCCGGCCGCCGCGACGTACGGCTCGGGTTCGTTCACCAACGCCCCGCCCGGTGAGGTGACCGGCCCGGTCGTCCCGGTCGACGTCAACCTGACCGGCGACCGCGCCACCACCAGCGGCTGCACCGCCGACGACTTCACCGGCCTGGACTTCAGCGGCCCGAACGACATCGCGCTGATCCAGCGCGGCGGCACCCTGCCGGACGGCTCGGCCTGCGGCTTCGTGGTGAAGGCCCGCAACGCCCAGGCGGCCGGCGCGGAAGCCGTGATCATCTTCAACCAGGGCAACGACCCGTCCCGGGAGACCCTGATCGTCGGCACGCTCGGTGACGACCCGGGTGTCACGATCCCGGTCGTCGGCGCCAGCTTCGCCGACGGCGCCGCCCTGGCCGCGGCCGGTTCCACCGCGCACGTGCGGGTGCTGCCGCCGGAGACCCGGACCGACGTCAACGTGATCGCCGACCTGCCCGGCCGGAACCGGAACAACGTGGTCTTCGCCGGTTCGCACCTGGACAGTGTCACCGAGGGGCCGGGCATCAACGACAACGGCTCCGGTTCGGCGGCGATCCTGGAGACGGCGCTGACCCTGGCCAAGAGCAAGCCGCAGAACTCGCTGCGGTTCGCCTGGTGGGGCGCCGAGGAGGAGGGCCTGCTCGGCTCCGCGGCGTACGTCGCGAAGCTGTCCCAGGCCGAGAAGGACAAGATCGCCCTGTACCTGAACTACGACATGGTCGGCTCGCCGAACTACATCTTCCAGGTGTACGACGCGGACGAGTCGTCGTTCCCGGCCCCGGTCGTGGTGCCGCCCGGCTCGACCGCCATCGAGGACCTGTTCGAGTCGTACTACACCTGGAAGAAGCTGCCGTACGACGACGCCGAGTTCTCCGGGCGCTCCGACTACCAGGCGTTCATCGAGGCCGGTATCCCGTCCGGTGGCCTCTTCACCGGCGCCGAGGTGGTCAAGACCGCGGAGCAGGCAGCGATCTGGAGTGGCACGGCGGGCGTTTCGTTCGACCCGAACTACCACCAGCCCGGCGACACCATCACCAACCTGGACCGGCGGGCCCTGGAGATCAACAGCGACCTGATCGCGTTCGCGCAGCTCACCTTCGCGTTCTCGACCGAGTCGGTGAACGGGGTGCGCGGCAAGCCGGTCCCGGGTAAGCCGATCAGACTGCCGGCTCCGGCCGGGCCGCGGGGAACTTTCGTCACGGACGGCGGGCACGCCCCGCACGATCACCAACCGTCAGCCTGAGTAACGGGAGGGCCCGCCGGGGCGGGCCCTCCCCCTCAGATCTCGCGACCGCCGGGCTCCGGCGCCGCGGTCAGGTCCATCAGCTGCTGGGTGACGTGGTTGGTCAGCGCCTCCTGGTAGGAGGTGGCCAGCTGGCCGAGCCGCTCGATCTCGTCCAGGGCGGCGGACCGCTTCTCCACCAGGCTGTCCATCGCCTCGGTGTGGTTGCGCCGGGCGTCGGCCTCGATCGTCGCGGCCTTGATGGCCGCCTCGCTGGTGAGCTGGTCGGCCTTGTCCCGGGCTCCCGAGATCAACGTCTCGGACTCGCGCTGCGCGTCACGCATGTGCTCGTCGGCGGTCCGCTGGGCCATCATCAGCACCCGCGAGTTGCGGTCGTCGTCACCGGCCGAGAGCGCCGGCTGCGCGCCGGACGGGCCCTGCGAGCGGGCGCGCTGGAGCTGGTCCTGGACGCTGCGGGCGTTCTGCTCGGCCCGGGCCCGGGCCTCCTGCAGACGCTCGAGCTGAGCGGTCAGGTCGGCGAACTCATTGTTGAGCACCATGGTCGCCGCCGGGTTCCCACCGGCACCGCCGCCGCCGCGCTGCAGCGTGTCCTTCAGAGCGCCGTTCTCCTCCAGGAGGCGGGTCAACTCGCCCTCTACCTCGTCCAGGAAGGCGTCGACCTCCTCTTCGTCGTATCCACGCTTCCCGATCGGCGGCTTCTTGAAAGCCACGTTGTGAATGTCTGCTGGAGTGAGCGGCATCGTGCTCCTCGGTTTCCCTTGCCCTAGGCGTGATCTTACGGGGCTCCTACCCGCGAGAATCTCCGCGAGACTACCGGGGCCCGGATGAACACGCACGTTTCCGGCGTCCGCATCACACCTATACGCGGGTTATTCCGTTCCCCGCACGGTATCGCGCCCGAAGGCGTAAGTTCTGGTCCCGGGCCGGTCGTGCCGGACCGGCCCGAGGCCAGGTCAGTGCCAGAGGACGGCGACGGCGGCGTTCACCACGGTCAGCGTGACGATGCCGATGAAGTGACCCTTGTTGACCTCTTCACGCTTGCGCGGGACGAAGACCATGATGAAGATCAGCACGGCGAAGAGCAGCTTCACGCCGAGCTTGATCGGGTCGGGCTCGTGGTCCCCGCCGCCGCGCAGCGGAGCCGACAGGGCGATGCCGGAGACGAGCTGGATGATCGAGCCCCAGAGAACCGGTGGGGTGATCCGGATCCGGCCGGAGACCAGCTGGGTGACGGCGCCGCCGAGCAACAGGGCGAAGCCGACCAGGTGAATGAGAAGAAGAATCAGCCGCAGTGCTTCCACGTGCGCAAAGCTACGCGATCACCTTCCGTCGAGCCGCGCCGAGGGCCAGCCCGGCCAGGGCCACCGCGGGGACGGTGCCGATCAGCCACGCGGCGGTGGAGGCGGTCCCACCGATCAGGGTGGTGAAGTTGGCGATGATCACCGGCCGGTCCGACCGCCGCAAGAAGGACCTGACCGCCTCCCTGCGCACCATCGTCACCGACATCGAAGACCGCAAGGACAGCTAGCCGTACGCCTGGGCCACGGAAGTCAGGCTGCGGAAATTCGCTGCCCGGACGGGATCCGGGTCAACGCCATCGCCGTGGGATTCACCGCCACCGACATGACAGCGGGCCGGGAGGGACAGCAGCCGGGAGTCACCGCCGCGATCACCGGCCAGATCCCGCTGCGCCGGGCCGCCCGCCCGGGGGAGATCGCCGAGGCGGCCGCCTGGCTACTCAGCGACCGCGCCTCCTTTGTCACCGGAGCCGTACTGCCGGTCACCGGCGGCGCCGACGCCTGAGCCGTCTCGCAAATCGGTCGCGGGGTGCGGACCGGGGCGATAACCTTCGCCGCTGGTGTCGCTCTGCGGTGGAGGTTGCGGGATGAAGGTCGGGGAAGCCAGTCGTACGGCCTGGGCCGCTGCGGTGTTCCGGGCCTCGCATCAGGTGGTGGACGGCGGGCGGGTCTTCGCTGATCCGCTGGCCGTCCGGCTCGTCGAGAGGCGGCCCCGGGATCAGGCGCTGATCGATCCGGAGGCGCCCGGCAGCCGGGCGATCCGGCTGTTCCTCGCGGGGCGCTCCCGGTTCACCGAGGATGCGCTGGCCGGCGCGGTGCGGGCCGGGGTTCGGCGGGTCGTGGTGCTGGGGGCGGGGCTCGACACGTTCGCCTACCGCAACCCGTTCCCGGACGTGCGGGTCGTCGAGGTCGATCACCCGGACACCCAGGCCTGGAAGCGGGAGCTCCTCGCCGAGGCGGGGATCGCGGTGCCGGAATCGGTCGCCTATGCCGGGATCGACTTCGAAAAACAGTCGCTCACTGACGTGCTGCCGGGTGAGCGGTCGTTCTTCGTCTGGCTCGGTGTGGTGCCCTACCTGAACCGGGCGGGGTTCGACGAGACGCTGCGGTACGTGGCCGGGGTGCCCGGTTCCGAGGTGGTCTTCGACTACACGATGCCGCCCTCGTCGATGCCCGCCGCGGACCGGGCCGCCCTGGAGGATCAGGCGAAACGGGCCGCGAGTGTGGACGAGCCGTTCCGGACCTACTTCCGGCCGGAGGACCTGGCCACGGTCCTGCGGGCCGGGGGCTTCGGGAAGTTGGACGACATCGGCCCGCACGAGATGGCGGCCCGCTGGTTCGAACCACGGGACGCCGTCCCGACCGGCACCCCGGGCGGTCATGTGGTGCACGCCGTCACCCGCGAGCTGGAGTCACCCGTACCGGCAGAGTCTTGGTGCCGTTGTTGATGAAGTTGCTCCGGACCCGCAGGAACTCCTCGACCGCCCCGGGGATCAGCGCCGGGTTCTCCTGGAGGACCGGGTGAGCGCTGAGGCAGTCGGTGGACATTCGCCGCCACCGCTGCCTCACGCGGCCGGCGCGGTCTCTACGATCTTCGGATGTCGCTGCATGGGGATGTTGCCTGCAGGTGTTGGGTGGACGGGCTGGTCGGGACGGTGCCGCCGTTCGGGCCGGTTGCGGTCGGGGACGACGGCGGGCTCTGGCTGGTCAAACCGCACGACGGGTTCTCGGATGAGCACGAGGCTGTGCATGAGTGGAAACGGACTGCCTGCTCGCATCCGGGGATGTGTCTCGCCGACGAGGCGGTGACGAACTGGGGTGGGCTTCGGGCGTTCGTGCAGGCTCTGGACGGTGCCGGGTGGGAGCATTTCCCGGCCGTCGCATCGCTTCTGCCGCTGGACGACGGGGCTGACGTGCCGGTCGAGGTGGTCGGGCGGATTCTCGGCGAGCTGGACTTCTTCGTTCTTCAGGCGCGGCTGGCGGACGAGATCTGGCTGGTCGACGCGGACACCGGCGACGAACGGCACCGGTTCATCGGCGTGTACGACGGGATCATCGGCTACGGACCGCACCCCTACGGCGTCGATCACGACGGGTTCTTCGTGCTCGACCCGGCCACCGAACCTCCGGAGACCGTGTTCCGGGCCCGGCGTTTCGAGCAGCGGATGCTGCCGGACGGGCGGCTGGAACTCAGCGACGGGCAACAGATCGTCCAACTCGACATGCGGCCCATCGGCGAGTTCGAAGGGCCGATTCCAGGCCGGTTCGGCGTGGAGACACGGGCCGGGGATCCGGCACGCTACGACTACCTTGTGGGACCGTTGCGGCGGCTCTGCGAAGCTTCCTTGAACAGCGGAAATCCGATCAGTCTCTACTGAGCCCGGACAGGACTCCGGTGAGGGGTGACCATTCGACTCGTCGCCCGTTTTCCCGTTGACGACCGGCAGCTCAGTGCTCTGCACGCGCGCGCGTTCGGCACCGATCCGGCCGTGGTTCGGCCCTGGGCTCGGACGCGGGCCGGGCTGCTGCACCTGGCTGGAACCGTCACGCCGGCGGGTCCGTGAACTCGTTGCCGAGCAGGGTCTTGCCGGGCAGATGACCGTTCTCGGCTTCCTCGTGCACTCTCGGCAGATCGGTCACGGGGCGGCGGGCGGCGATGTCGATGCGGAGCCGGCCGGTGGCTGTCAGGGCGAGTATCCCGGCCAGGTCGGTGGGGTCGTTGCGGACGATGAAGGGGTTGGCCCGGAAACCGCCCTGTGGTAGTTCGGTCGCCGGGGTGGTCGCTGAGATCAGTACGCCGCCGGGGCGGATCCGATCGGTCTGCGGCGAGGTCTCGGGGACCAGATGGATCAGGGCGTCGATCGGGTCGGGCGTCGCCGGGTTCACCGAGTGGGCACCCACCCACTCGGCTGCCTGTGCGCTTCTGGGCGAGGTGATCGCGGTGACGTGGGCGCCCGCGTGCCGGGCCGACTGGATGGCGAAGCGGCCGATCGTGCCGGCGCCGTTGACCAGCACGTGCTGGCCACGGTGAGAGCGTCGACGCCCCTGCATCCATCCGGCCGGGCCGGCGTCCTGACCGACCCGGTGACCGGTGCCGCTCTCCGGGCCATGCACCGCGAACCGGCTCATCCCTGGGCGGTCGCCGCGCTGGCCGCCGAGACCGGTCTGTCCCGGGCCCCGTTCGCCCGGCGTTTCACCGAAGCCCTCGGTCAGCCGCCGCTGACCTATCTGACCTGGTGGCGGCTGACCCTGGCAGCCGATCTGCTCCGCACCACCGACCACACCGTCGCAACCGTCAGCGCCCGGGTCGGCTACGCCTCCGAATTCGCTTTCGCCACCGCCTTCAAACGCCGCTCCGGCACCCCACCGGGCCGCTATCGCCGTGACGCCGTGACCCGCGCATCGGCCCGGCGGACGCTGGACGGTCTGGGCCACCGCTGACCTCGCGCGTAGCCACGGGAGGTGTGGTTCGGCGGGACCTGACAGGCGTACCAGAAGAGGGTTTTCAGGATTTTGGGACGTTGTAGCGGTCGCGGATGAAGTGGCCCAGGCGGCTCGCGAAACCGGACAGGGTGATGGCGGCCGGGTGGCGGGAGTCCCAGACCGCTCGCAGCCGGATCGACAGGCGGCGATCGCCCAAGTCCACTGCCAGGGGTATCAGGCCGAAGCGAGGGTCGTCGGAGGCGATGGCGATGCCGCGGCCGGCTGCTGCGAGGGCCTGGGCCACGGTGCCATTGGCCGCATCGATGGGCGACTTATACGATTTGTCGGAAATGGCAACATCCATTGCCTGTCGAGCCGTGAATGCCGGTGGTAACAGGATCAACGGCTCGTCCAGCAGATCGTCCAGCGCCACACTCCCCAGCGAGGCCCACGGATGACCGGCAGGAACGTAAGCCCACACAGGTAACACTGCGAGCGACATTTCGTGAAAAGGCACCGATGCCGGAATCGTCCCGATCGCCAGATCCACCCCCCGGCGCAACACCTCACCGGGCGACGACCCATCCAACCCGACCACGTCAACCGTCGGATCATCCGGCGCCAACGTGGCGATGAACGGCGCCACCACATCGGTCAACGTCACCGTAGGCGCCCCGATGGTCAACCGCTCCAACCGCCCCTGGGCATGAAACGACGCCGCGATCTTGAGCGCATCCGCCCGCTGCAGCAGGTCCCGGGCTTGCGGCAGCAGCGACCGCCCAGTGGCCGACAGTTCGAGACGCCCACTGGCCCGGTCGAATAACCGCACCCCGAGGTCCTTCTCCAACTGCCGGAGCTGCCGGGACAGCCCAGGTTGGGTGAGGTGCAGGCGACTGGCGGCCCCACTGACCGTCCCAGCATCAACCGTTGCTACGAAATAACGGACATGTCGTAGCTCCATCATGCCTCCCAGGCATAGCCAATCTGCCGAGATGGTAATAGACGAGCATGGCATCCCGGCCCGAGACTGGGCAGCGTGAGCATTGAGCAGCAGCGCCGGCTGGTCACCGAACTTCCCGGCCCTCGATCCCAGCAACTGATGGCCCGCAAAGTGTCCGCGGTGGCCGGCGGCGTCGGCACCACGATGCCGGTCTTCGCGGCGGCGGCCGACGGCGGCATCATCGTCGACGTCGACGGCAACCAACTGATCGACCTGGGTTCCGGCATCGCCGTGACCACGGTCGGCGCGGCGAACCCGCGCGTGGTGGCCGCGGTGACCGAGCAGGTGGCGGCGTTCACGCACACCTGTTTCATGGTGACGCCGTACGACGGTTACGTGGCCGTCGCCGAGGCGCTGAACCGGCTCACCCCGGGTGACCACGACAAGCGGACCGCCCTGTTCAACTCGGGCGCCGAAGCCGTGGAGAACGCGGTCAAGATCGCGCGGGCGTACACGAAGAAGGACGCCGTCGTGGTGTTCGACCACGCGTACCACGGCCGGACCAACCTGACGCTGGCGATGACGGCGAAGAACAAGCCGTACAAGCACACGTTCGGCCCGTTCGCCCCCGAGGTGTACCGGGTGGGTGGCTCGTACCCGTACCGCGACAACGAGAGGGACGGCGCGGTCGCCGCCGCCCGCGCGCTGGACCAGATCGAGAAACAGATCGGCGCGGACAACCTGGCCGCCCTGGTCATCGAACCGGTGCAGGGTGAGGGCGGGTTCATCGAGCCGGCGCCCGGGTTCCTGCCGGCGCTGGCCGCGTGGTGCCGGGACAACGGCGTGGTGTTCGTGGCCGACGAGGTGCAGACCGGGTTCGCGCGGACCGGCGACATGTTCGCCTCGGACCGGGAGGGTGTCGCCCCGGACCTGATCGTGACCGCCAAGGGCATCGCCGGCGGACTGCCACTGTCCGCGGTGACCGGGCGCGCCGAGATCATGTCGGCGCCGCACGAGGGTGGCCTGGGCGGCACCTACGGCGGCAACCCGATCGCGTGCGCGGCGGCGCTCGCGGCCATCGAGACGATCGAGCAGGACGGGCTGGTCGAGCGGGCCCGGGAGATCGAGACGCTGGTCAAGGCGCGTCTCGGCAACATCGAAGACGACCGGATCGGTGACATCCGGGGCCGCGGGGCGATGCTCGCCGTCGAGCTGGTCAACTCGGGCGGCACCGAGCCGGACCCGCAGCTGGCCAAGGACGTCGCCAAGGCCGCGCACGCGCAGGGCGTCATCGTGCTGACCTGTGGCACCTACGGCAACGTGCTGCGGTTCCTGCCGCCGCTGACGATCAGTGACGCCCTGCTCGACGACGCTTTCGACGTGCTCGCCGCGGCCTTGGAGGCAACCCGATGACGATCACCGTGCTCAACCCGGCGACGCTGAAAACCGTAGATGTCGTGAAAAACAACGACATCTCGGACGCAACGAAAGCCGTCGACGCCGCCGCAGCAGCGTTCAAGAGCTGGAAGAAGACCCCACCCCGCCGCCGCTCGGAGATCCTGCACCGGGCCTACGAGCTGATGATCCGGGACCGCGCGGAACTGGCGGAACTGATCACCCGGGAGAACGGCAAATCCCTCTCCGACGCGACGGGCGAGGTCACGTACGCCGCCGAGTTCTTCCGCTGGTTCGCCGAAGAGGCGGTCCGCCCCGGCGGCGACTTCGGCGAGTCCCCGGCCGGCGGCACCCGCACCCTGGTCACGCACCGCCCGGTCGGGGTGGCCGCCCTGGTCACGCCGTGGAACTTCCCGGCCGCCATGATCACCCGCAAGATCGGCCCGGCGCTGGCCGCGGGCTGCACCACGGTGGTCAAGCCGGCCGTGGAGACCCCGCTGACCGCGCTGGCCATCGAGAAACTGCTGACCGAGGCGGGCCTGCCGGACGGCGTGGTCACCGTGGTGCCGACGACCGACTCGGTGGGTGTGGTCGGCGCCTGGCTGGACGACCCCCGGGTCCGCAAGATCTCCTTCACCGGCAGCACCCCGGTCGGCCGGGTGCTGCTGCGGCACGCCGCGGACCGGGTGGTGAACTCGTCGATGGAACTGGGCGGGAACGCGCCGTTCGTGGTCGCCGACGACGCCGACCTGGACGCGGCGGTGGCCGGCGCGATGATCGCCAAGTTCCGCAACGGCGGTCAGGCGTGCACCGCGGCGAACCGGTTCTACGTGCACGTGGACGTCGTCGGCGAGTTCGTGGCCCGGTTCGGCGCCGAGGTCGAGAAGCTGACCGTCGGCCCGGCCGCCGACGGCGCGGCGATCGGCCCGCTGATCAGCGAGGCCGCCCTGAAGCGGGTGACCGCGAGTGTGGACGAGGCGGTCGCCGCCGGGGCCCGGATCAGCCACCGGGCGCCGGTTCCGGAGGCGGCCGGCTGGTTCTACCCGCCGACCGTGCTGGTGGACGTGCCGTCGGACGCGCCGATCCTGGCCGAGGAGATCTTCGGGCCGGTCGCCGCGATCACCACCTGGTCGACCGACGAGGAGCTGCTCGAACTGGTCAACGAGAGCGAGTACGGGCTGGCCGCGTACGTCTTCTCCGGCGACCTGCTGCGCGCGCTGCGTCTCGGCGAGGCGATCGACGCCGGCATGGTCGGTGTCAACCGTGGCCTGGTGTCCGACCCGTCGGCGCCGTTCGGCGGGGTCAAGCAGAGCGGCCTGGGCCGGGAGGGCGCCCGCGAGGGCCTGCGCGAGTTCCAGGAGACCCAGTACCTCAGCGTCGACTGGCCCTAGCCGATCCGGGGTGGGTTGTGGTGCGCGAGACACCGCGACCCGCCCCGGCGGTATTGCCCCGGACGGCGAATCGGATAGCGTTGTTACCGATTGGTACGGGGATCTGGAGCGCAACGACATGACACGCTACGTCGCGATCGGCGACAGTTTCACCGAAGGCCTCGGCGACACCCAGCCGGACGGCACCGAGCGCGGCTGGGCCGACCTGGTCGCCGCCGGCCTGGCCGTCTCGCTGGCGGCGAAGGGCGAGACGGTGGAGTATGCGAACCTCGCCATCCGCGGCCGCCTGCTGGCCCCGATCGTCAACGATCAGCTGGAGCGGGCGCTGGCGCTCGACCCGAAACCGACGATGATCTCGTTCAACGGCGGCGGCAACGACATGCTCCGCCGCGGCGTCACCATCGCCCACCTGGTCGACCTGACCGAGCAGGGGCTGCGCCGGATCGGCGACGCGGGTGTGCACGCGGTGGTCCTGAGCGGCGCCGACCCGTCCGATCACATCCCGTTCGGCAGCACGTTCCGCCGTCGCGGCGAGGAGCTGACCGAGGCGGTCGCGGCGATCCTGCCGAAATACGACAACGTCACGTTCGTCGACTGCTTCCGCGACCGCGAGCTGCGCCGCCACGACTACTGGTCCCCCGACCGCCTGCACCTGAACGCCAACGGCCACCGCCGCGTCGCCAGCCTGGTCCTGGCCGGCCTGGGCCACGAGACCGCGGCCCACGTGCTGGACCCGTCCGGCCCCAAGTCGTTCCGCCTGGCAGCCGAGGCCCGCTATTACGGCACCCATGTGCTCCCGTGGATCAACCGCCGCCTGCGGGGCCGTTCCTCGGGTGACAACCGCGACCCCAAGTTCGCGACCTGGACGCCGATAACCGCATAAACCTTTTTTCGGTACGCCACTCATCAGCCCCGCTCCGACCGCGCGAGCCAGGCGGTACTCCGGACCGACCCGCGTCCGCCGGGCCGGATGCGGTGGTTCCGGGCCCGGGGCGCCGTGAGATTTCCGAGTCCGATTCCCGAACCAACGGTCGAGATCCCGCATCACACCGGGTAGATGTCTTCTTCCCGGTGAAAGGAAACCTGATGCGGGTCTTGCCTCTGGCGTTGACGGTTCTGGCTCTGACCGCCTGCACGCCCACACCGGAACGCCTGAGCGGGGAGGCAAAACCGGCGGGCATCACTCCCACGACCACCGCCGTGTCGTCGTCAACGGCCCCGGCACCGTCCGCCACGACTCCGGCATCCGCACCACCGGCGTCGTCACGGCCCCCGTCACCGCCCCCGTCATCGGCGCCGCCACGTTCAGCAGATCCCGTAGAGTCCACTGTCGCCAGCGTGATCCGCCGGACCGACTGGATGAACGTGACCATCGAGAACGTCGACTTCCAGGACCTGGGCGACCTGAGGTTCCGCAACGGCCAGGCGAAGTCCGGCGCGACGACGTGCACGATGCTGCCGTTCGACACCCAGCCGGCCTACGGCGAGTACCTGGCCGAGGAGCCGGCGAACAGCCCCGCCACCGAGGACGCCCTGATCGTGATCGAATGCGGCGCAGCCCCGGCGACCCAGGCGCTGATCCCGGTGCAACTGAGCCACGACGGCAAGGCCCGCCACGCCACCGGCCACATCGAGGCCGACCCGCCCACCAGCCCCGCGAACCGCATGCTGTTCCGCTCGTACAAGATCGTCGACGGAGCGATCAGAGCCGTGGTGCAGCGGACCGACGGCGACACCGAGACCCGCCGCTACCTGTTCGCCGGCGGAACCCGCTGGGAAGAGGCCTGACCCCGGGCTGTTCGCCGGCGGGATCCGCGGGACGAGGCCTGGCCCCGGGCCCGGGGCAGCGGCCCCGGTCCCGGCGGTGGCGATGCGGTCAGCGCAGTTCGGGGAGGACCTTGGTGCCGAACGTCTCGATGAACGGGAGCAGGTCCTGGCCCACGTGGTGCAGGTAGATCCGTTCGAAGCCGAGGTCGTCGTAGCCGCGCAGCCACGCCACGTGCTGTTCCAGGTCGGCGGAGATGTTCACGACCTTGGCCACCTGGTCGACCGTCACGTTCTCGGAGACGACGTCGAACTCCTCGGCGGTGGCCAGGTCCCAGCAGACCGGCGGCACGAAGATGTTGCTGCGCCACTGGTCGTGGGCGATCGACTCGGCCTCGTGCTGGGTGGGCGCCCAGCTCAGGTGCACCTGCAGATTGATCGGGCCGCGACCGCCGGCGTCCCGGTAGGCGGCGATCATCTCGCGCAGGTGCTCCTCGGGCGCGTTCACCGTGACCAGCCCGTCGGCCCATTCGGCGGCGGCGCGGGCGGTCTTCACGCTGACCGCGGCGCCGATCAGCGGGGGCGCGACCGCCGGGCGGGTCCACACCCGGGCCCGGTCCACGGTGACCAGGCCGTCGCGGGACACCTCCCGGCCGTCGAGGAGTTCCCGGATCACGCCGACCGACTCGATCAGCCGCGCGTCGCGGACCTCCTTGCGCGGCCACTTGCCGCCGGTGATGTGCTCGTTGCTGAACTCGCCGGAGCCGAGCGCGGCCCAGAACCGCCCCGGGTACATGCTGCCCAGGGTGCCGATCGCCTGCGCGATGATCGCCGGGTGGTACCGCTGACCGGGCGCGTTCACCACCCCGAACGACAGGTTGGTCGCCTGGAGTGCGGCACCCAGCCAGGACCAGGCGAACCCGGACTGGCCCTGGCGGGTGCTCCACGGCGAGAAGTGGTCGGAGCACATCGCGGCGTCGAACCCGGCGCGCTCGGCGGCGATCACCGCGTCCAGAAGCGCGCCGGGCGGGATCTGTTCATGGGAGGCGTGGATGCCGTACTCGGTCATGCACCGTCCCATACCCACTTTTACTCCGGTGCCACGACCAGGATGCCGAGGCACATCTCGTCGCTGGTGCCCTCGCCCCACACGACGTACCGCGACGGGAGCTGTTTGAGCTGCGGCAACTGCTTGCGCAGGGTCGCGTCGTGGGTGCAGGTGACGCGGACGTTGTCACCCTTGGTGATCTTGACCGGTGTGGCCAGCGGGGTGAGCGCCTGCTCGTCGAAGCTGTACTGCGGCACGTCGAGCAGCGTCTGCGCGCTCGCCGTGCCCGGGTTCAGCTCCATCTTGATCGCCCGGCCCAGCAGGTGCATGTGACCGGCCGCCATGTAGACCGTGCCGCCCTGGTCGA
The DNA here is from genome assembly GCF_016862075.1 of Actinoplanes couchii. Lineage (GTDB taxonomy): Bacteria > Actinomycetota > Actinomycetes > Mycobacteriales > Micromonosporaceae > Actinoplanes > Actinoplanes couchii. The sequence continues at coordinate 28,544 of NZ_BOMG01000040.1, forward strand.
TCGGCTGGTCACAGCTCTGGGTGGTGCCCGGTTTCGGCGCGCCGCCGTTGTTGCACCACGCGTTGAGCTGGTTCACCTGCTCCTCGGACGGGGCGCCGAACCGCTTCTTCACGTCGGCGACCGCGGCCGTCCGGTCACACAGCGGCCCGCTGCCACCCGGCTCGCACGGCAGCTCGACCGGCGCCATCACCAGGCCGGTCTCCAACGGTTTGAGGGCGGCCGAGTCAGACAGCCGCATCTGCATGCCGGAGGCGTCCGAACCGGCCGCGCCGTCACCGGCGCCGAGCAGGTTGTAGTGCACCTGCATGACCAGTTTGGACCCGGGCGGCATGGTGAACCCGAAGCCGGCCGGCATCAGGGTCTCGCCGGCGCCGGGCGCCCAGTGCGCCACCCAGGCGGTCTGGCCCTGCACGCCGCTGTCGCCGAAGCAGGTCCAGCCCTCGCCCTCGGACTTGGCGTCGACCTTCGCGGCCTCGCCGGCCTGTGCCGGGTCGAGCCGGTAGAAGATCGCGTGGTGCACCAGCGCCGCGTTCTGCGGTTTGAAGCTGCTGCCGGTCAGGAAGGCCTGCTTGGTCAGTTTCGGGTCGACGAGGAAACAGCGGTACTCGTCGGTGCCGCCGTTCGGGGCCTTCGGTGTGTACGGCGTGGACAGACCGACGTCGACGAACCGCTCCCCGTCACGTAACGGTGTCGGCGGCGGTGCCGAACCGCTGTGGGTGGTGTGTGCGTTGTTCGTGTCCGGCGCGGCGTCCGGTTCGGACTGCGAACCGCACGCCGCGAGCAGCATTACCGCGGCCAGGGCGGCGGCGGTGGCGGGACGGGTGAATCTCATGACGGCCTCCCCAGATGAGAATGGCCTTAATCCTGCCGTCCGCCACCGGCCCCGCATATCTGTAGTAACCCGGACGGGGGCCCATGAATCGATCATCAGGGTCGATTAAGGGTCAGGATCCCGACGGAGCGGTTGTGGTCGGTTCCTGAGCGGGCAACTCCACGGCGGGCTCGGCCGGCGCGGTCATCGCCGGGCCGGGCGCGGGCTCGGAGATCTCGGTGTTCATCGCGAAGGCCGCGAAGAGACAGAACAGCACCACCACGCCGGCGACGGCCAGCGCGCCGGCGATGATCCAGACCGTCTTCGGGTTGCGCCCGGGCGGAGCGGCGACCGGCGGCGGAACGGTCACCCGGGGCAGGTCGGTCTGGGTGTCGGCGGCCGCGACGATGCTCTCCGGGTCGCCGAGCCGGTCCAGGATGGTCCGGATCGACGCCTCGCTGTCCACCTCCGACTCGGAGCGGGCGATCTCGATGTGCTCGCGCAGATCGTTGACCAGTTCCTCACGCCGCGCGGCCGGCAGCCGGATCGCGGCCTGGTCGACCCGTGCCAGGTACACCGCGATCAGGTGATCGGTCTCGGTCATCATCATTTCTCCGTTCCCAGGATGCGGTCGACGCCGCCGCGAAAGGTGACCCACTCGGTGCGGAAGTGGGTGAGAGCCGCCTCGCCGTCCGGAGTCAGGGTGTAGTAGCGCCGGGGTGGCCCGGCCGGTGCCTCGCGCCAGGTGGTGGCGATCCGGCCGTTGCGCCGCAGACGGGAGAGCAGGGGGTACATCGTCCCCTCGCTGGTGGTCATGCCGAGGCCGGCGCTCAGTTGCTGGACCAGCTCGACGCCGTAGAGCTCGCGCTTGTCGAGAAGCGCGAGCACGCAGTACTCGATGGTGCCCCGGCGCAGGGCCGTGGTCAGTGCCGCTTCGTCACTCACGCCGACAAGGTACCTTGCGCCGCAAGGTACGAGCAACAAAGGGGACGACGTGGAACGTGGCGTCGGCCTTCTCGGTTGTCGTGCTGATCGGGTCGATCCGCAGCAGGTAGTTGTATAGTGCCGCAGGTACCGGGTCTGGTCGTAGTACGACTGGAGCCGCTTCAGCACCGCCGACGTGCCCCTCTTGGCCAGCACCCGGGCCTCCTCGGCAGCGGTCAGGTTCAGGATCGACCCGTGCCGCTTGGTGGTGGCGCCCAGATTCGTCGATCGCACCGGCATGTACCCGCGGCCGGTCGCGTACTGGTCGACCCACAGGTGCTACTGAGATTGCAAAAGCATGAGCCCTTCGCGACAGTGCCGGGGCGGTTCACGCGGCGATGTCTCTGACCTTCTTCGGCGGTGAGGGTCTTTCGGCACTGATGACCACAACCCGGAGTTCGTGCGGGAGCCGGAGCTGCCCGCCGGTTATGAATCCTCTTCGCCGGGCTCTGACACGGCGAGCTTGGTGACGCTCGCCAACATCGGGTTGGTGGGTGTGCCGCTGGCCTACACCACGTCGAAGTCCATCCTCGTCACACCGGTCGCGACCGCGTTGGCGATCGTGGCCGCCATCGCCCACATCTTGAGCCGGCGGCGCCGCTGAAAAAGTTCTGGGCGTGCTTTGCACGCCTGGACCTGCTAGCACGGTCTTGTAGCGAACAACGGCTGCGGAGAACCGGCCGGGGCATCACGTGACCACCTTCATCCGGTGGCCGATGCTCGGCCCGGTTGTCCAGGGCCTTTGACAATCAAAGGTTGGGCCCGACCAGGGCTGCGAGAAAAGGAGACCCCGATGAAACAGCAAGAAACCCCGCTCCTACCGCCGGGGCGGAGTAGACCACAGACAGGAGCCCCACATGATGTTCCAGCACCGCCGCCTGTGGCAACCGGGGTTTGATCCCGGCCGCCTCGTCCGGATCGGGTTCCCCGACGGCCAGGCCGAAGGCCGCGACCGCGTGCGGCGGCAGCCCCAACTCGTCGGCGACCTCCTCGGGATGGTTCCGGACGGCGCCGACGAAGACCGTGCCGAGCCCCAGCGACTCCGCCGCGACCACGGCGTTCTGTGCTGCCAGGGCGGTGTCGACGAATCCGATGACGGTGGTCTCCAGATAGTCGGCGCCGTCCACCACGGTGTCGTGCCGCCCGGTCAGTCGGCAGGCCCGGCCCAGGTCGGCGATTCAGACCAGGAACAGTGGCGCCCGGGCGACGAACTCCTGGTTCCCGGCCAGTTTCGCCAGCCGCCGTTTGCGCTCCGGATCCCGGACCGCGACGACACTCCACGCCTGCAGATTGGACGAGGCCGGCGCGGACTGGGCGGCCGCGACAAGCGTGGTCAGCTCCGCCCCGGTGACCTCGCGCGGGCCGAATCGGCGGACCGACCGGTGCGCGAACTGCACCGCCAACACATCGTTGACCAGGGCGCCGGCTTCCGGATCGCCGTACCGTGCGGTGATCGACATGGTCAGATCGCCCCGTCGATGATCGCCAGCTCGTCGTCGGTCAGGGCGGGGAAGGCGAGAGCGCCCAGGTTGTGGTCGAGCTGCCCGGTCGAACTGGCCCCGATCAGCGCCGAGGTGATCTCCGGCCGCCGCAGCACCCACTGCAGGGCCAGTTGGGCGAGGGTCTGACCGCGGTCGGCGGCCAGCTTGTTCAGGATCGTGGCCCGGCGCCGGTACTCGTCGGTGATCTGCTCCGGCTTGAGGAACGCGCTGGTCCGGGCGCGCGCCCCGGCCGGGATCCCGGTGAGGTACTTGTCGGTGAGCAGCCCCTGCGCCAGCGGCGAGTAGACGACCACCCCGAACCCGTCGGCGGTGGCGGTGTCGAGCAGCCCGTTCTCCTCGATGCTGCGGTCCAGGATCGAGTAGCGGGGCTGGTGCACCAGAAGCGGGACTCCGGCCACCCTGAGGAGAGCGGCGATCTCCGCCGTCCGCGCCGGGTCGTAGTTCGAGACACCCACGTAGAGCGCCTTGCCCCGTTGCACCGCCGACACCAGTGCGCCGACGGTCTCCTCGAGCGGCGTCGACAGGTCGGCCCGGTGGTGGTAGAAGACGTCCACGTAGTCGACGCCCAGGTCACGCAGGCTGTTGTCCAGCGACGACAGCAGCGACTTGCGGGAGCCGCCCTGCTGGTAGGGCCCGTCGCCGATCGGGTTGCCGGCCTTGGTGGTGAGGATCAGCTCGTCGCGGTGCCCGGCCAGGTCCCGGCGCAGCACCTTGCCGAAGAACTGCTGGGCGGCGCGGCTCGGGGGGCCGTACCGGTCGGCGTTGTCGAAGTGGGTGATCCCCAGCTCGAAGGCGTGCAACACGATCGCGCGCTGGGTGTCGTACGAGAAATCGGTCCCGAATTTCTGCCACAACCCGAGCGAGAAGACCGGCAGGTCCAGCCCGGAACGACCGGCCCGGCGATATTCGAGATTGTCATAGCGGCTCATCCGGTTAGACTAGCAATCCTATAGAGCGAATAGGAGATGCCGTGAGCCTCGAACTGCTCTGGTACATCCCGAACCAGGCCGACCCCGGGCACCGTGGCGACGACGTCGTCGCGGGTCACAACAGCCTGGACACCCTGACCGAGCAGGCGCTCGCCCTGGAGGAGCACGGTTGGGGCGGCGCCCTCCTCGGCACCGGCTGGGGCCGCCCGGACACCTTCACCGTCGCCACCGCGCTCACCGCCCGCACCACCACGTTCCAGCCGCTCATCGCGATCCGCCCGGGTTACTGGAAGCCGGCGAACTTCGCGGCCGCCGCCGCCACCCTCGATCATCTGTCCGGCGGCCGGGTCCTCGTCAACATCGTCTCCGGCCAGGACAGACTCGCCGCCTACGGGGACGCCGAGGACGACCAGGCGCAGCGTTACGCCCGCACCCGCGAGTTCCTGCAGCTCACCCGCAAGCTCTGGACCGAGGAGAACGTCACCTTCCACGGCGAGCACTTCCGGGTCACCGACTCGACCCTGGCGCTGCGCCCGCCCCGGCCGCCCCGGCTCTACTTCGGCGGCGCGTCCCCGGCCGCCGAACGGGTCGCCGCCGCCGAGGCCGACGTGCAACTGTTCTGGGGCGAGCCCCTGGACGGTGTCGCCGGGCGCATCGACCGACTCAAACAGCTCAGCGGCGAGGTCGGCCGGGACCACGCCCCGCTCGAATTCGGCCTGCGCATCACCACGCTGATCCGCGACACCACCGAACAGGCGTGGGCCGACGCCGAGGCCAAGGTCCAGCAGATGGCCGCCGGCGCGATCGCCCCGAACCGCGACATCCGCACCACCGCGGTCGGCCAGCAGCGCCTCTTCGACCTGGCGGCCCGCGGCGAGGTCCTCGACGACAACCTCTACACGACACCCGGCAGATTCGGCGGCGGCGGCGCGGCCACCACATGGCTGGTCGGCACGGCCGCCGAGGTGGCGCGCTCGCTGCGCAGATACCAGGCGCTCGGCGTCAGCCACTTCGTCCTGTCCGACACGCCGTACCTCCCGGAGATCAAAAGACAAGGAGATCAACTTCTTCCCCTTCTCCGTACGCCCGTCTAAGGCCCTGTCCCGTCCCCGCGACGCAGGCGTGCCCTCCCGGCCGCCCCGCGACCGCCGGGGCACGCCGACGCCGTCGCGGTCACCCCCTGGATCCCCGTGACTGCCGGGGTACGCCGACGCCATCGCGGTCACCCCGTGCGCCGCGCGGCCTGTTCCCGGGCCGAGGTTGGGGGCGCCGTGTTCCGTACCGGCGAATGGAAGAAATGACCGCCCCGGACGCAAATCCGGGGCGGCCGGGCGGTCAGGACTGGGGGAGCACCCGGGCGATCTTGATCGTTGTTGTCGTGCCTCCGGTGGCCGGGTAGGCGGCGCTGCCGTCGGGGTACGACTTGAAGGCCTGGTAGTCGTGATCCTTTGCGGACAGTGACAGGCGGGCGCCTACCGCCTTGCCGGTGGACGCGTCGTAGACCTGGGCGGCCAGGCCGGCGCCGGACTGCCAGGAGAGCAGCATGCGATTCGGGCCGTAGGTGACCAGGTGCGGGTGCTTCGACGCGACTCCGGTCCGGATCGTGGTGGTGGATCTGCCGGTGGTGAACTTCTCCAGGCGGACCGTGCCGCCCTGGCTCCACGCCGTCCAGTAACCCTTCGACTTCGCCAGGATCAGGTCGCCGCCGAACAGGGTGCCGTCGCAGGTGCCGGTGGCCACCGTGCGGTACGGGTTCGGCTGCGCGATCCGGCAATCGTTGTCGGTCGCGCACACGGCGGCGAATCGTTTCGTCCGGGGATCCCAGACGATCCGGGACGTCCACGCGTGGCTGCAACCGACCTCGGCGGCGTCCTTGTGCCCGGCGACCAGGTTGCCGCTCCTGTTCACCACCTGGATCCGGTCGCCCTGGTGGATGTCGACACAGTTGCCGTTCTTCACGGTGATGGCGACGCCGAAGTACGCCGCCCAGTCGGAGCCGTTGGTGGCCAGCCGGCCGTGGTGCTGGTACCACCAGACGAACCGGGCGCCGTCGGAGTAGCCGGTGCGGCTGCCGGTCAGGTTGGTGACCTGGCGCTGCCACACCTGTTTGCCGTTGTTGTCGAAACGGATCATGTGCATGGTGTTGCACGGGCTGGACTCGCCGCCGCAGAGCGGGCCGCTGCCGCAGTTGCCCTTGCGGGTGAGCAGGATGACGCCGCCGGTCGCGTCGGCCTGGACATCCTGCAGGTCGATGCCGGTGAAGCTGGTCGGTGTGCCCACCAGCTTGTCGTCGCAGCCGAGTCGGCCGAGGTGGACCTTGCCGTCGGTGCCGAGCCAGGCCAGCCACGAGGTGCCGTCGGGGCGGGCGGCCAGCGCCATCGGCAGCTTCTCGGTGTCGCCCTCGTTGCCGTAGCCAGTGACCTTGGACGGCAGGCTGACCGTGGTGACCTTGGTGGCCGGCTTGGCGGCGACCGGGCGGGCGCAGCCGCCGGCAGTCGTTTTCGCCCCGGCGACGGCGGAGGCCGAGGCCGGGGCGGAGCCGGAGGCGGCCGGGGTAGCCGGTGCCGAGCCGTTCGCCGGAGCCGCGGCCGCGGAGACCGGGGCCGATGCGGGCAGCGAGCCGTTCGCCGGAGCGGCGGTCTCCTCAGCCGAGGACGACGGCGCGGGTGAGCACGCTCCCATGACAAAAGCGGCAAGTGCGGCAATGGAAGCCGCAAGCAGGGTTCTCCGGGCTCGCATGTCCTTTTCCTCGATTGTTTTAAGTTTTGGTTAGGGGCGTCTTAATCAGCGCTTCATGATCCGCGCATCGACAGACCTTACCGGTCCCCGGCCGCTCATCAAACTGCCACCCGCCTGTCGCCGGACGTCCGTTGTCCCCTTCACCACCTGCGCGGAATCATGCTCGCCAATAGAACCCTCGGAGGACCGATGGCCCGCCCGCGCATTTCCGTAGTCATTCCCGCGTACAACGAAGAATCAATGATCGGCCCGTGCCTGAATGCCGTTCTGGGGCAGTCCCGGCCCGCTGACAAGATCATCGTCGTCGACAACAATTCGACCGACCGGACCGCGGAAATTCTGCGTGAATTCCGGGGGACGGTGATCGTGCTGGACGAGACGCGGCAGGGGGTTCAGCATGCCCGTAACCGGGGACTGAACGCGGCGACCGGGGACGTGATCGTACGGATCGACGCGGACACCCGGCTGCCGAAGGGTCACCTGGCCGCGGTGGAGGACACGTTCAGCGACCCGATGGTGGACGCGGCGACCGGGCCGGTGCAGTACTACGACGTGCCGATGCCGCGGGCGGTGGCCCGGGGCGACGCGCTGGTCCGCAGCATCTGGACGGTGCCGAACGGGCGCCTGGACTGGATCTTCGGCGCGAACATGGCGATCCGCCGGACGGCCTGGGAGACGGTGTCGGCGGGGCTCTGCGACGGCGAGGGTGTGCACGAGGACCTGGATCTGGGCATGCACCTGCGGGCCGGCGGGCACACCGTGCGGTACGAGCGGCGACTGGTGGCCGGGACGTCGTCACGCCGGGTCAAGGGTGACTTCTCCGGGTTCCGGCAGTACCTGCTGATGACCGAGCGCGGGTACTCCCAGCACATCGGCCGTCTGCGCCGGGGGTCGTACGCGCGGGCCTGGATGACCGCGCGGCTGCTGCTGGTGATGTTCCCGGTGCTGCGCTGGCTGCACACCAACCATCACCGGCGCCACGAGCTGCCGATGGTGGTCCGCAAGAACCCGATGGCCGAAGCCGTCGACTGACCGCGATCAGGCGGGTTTGACCTGCGGGTTCACGCCGGGAACGGCGGTCTGGGCGCGCAGGTCGGCCAGGGCCTGCCGGGCGCTGACCGCGCCGTCGGCGGTGAGCCGGTAGAAGCGGCGGGCCGGGCGGCCCTGCTCGGCGGGGTCGATCTCCTCCCAGCGGGCCTCGACCCAGCCGGCGTCCTGGAGGCGGTGCAGGATCGGGTAGAGGCTGCCGCTGGCGAGCCCGGTGGCCTGCATCAGGTCGAGACCGTAGCGGTCCGCTCCGGGGTCGGCGAGGAGCGCGGCGAGAATCCGCGCGGTCGGTACGGTGATCCGCATGCCGCCACTCTATCGGAACTCTACATAGGGTCAAGTCGGAGTCGGCCGCTGAACCGCCGGCGACCTCGCTCACGTAACCAACTCCGTCGGTATCCCCACCCCCGGCCGCCGGCGCACAAAGGAGTGCATCGTGAGCTCTGACCAGCACATCTCCGTTTTCGACCTGTTCTCGATCGGTATCGGCCCGTCGAGTTCGCACACCGTCGGGCCGATGCGGGCGGCCCGGATGTTCGCCGCCCGGGCCGGTTCGATCCCCGGCGTGACCCGTGTGCGCGCCGAGATGTTCGGTTCGCTGGGCGCGACCGGGCACGGGCACGGCACTCCGAAGGCCGTACTGCTGGGCCTGGAGGGCGACAGCCCGGAGACCGTGGACGTGATCGCCGCCGACGCCCGGGCCGCCCGGATCCACGCCGACGGCCGGCTGCGGCTGATGCGCGAGCGCGAGATCGGCGTCGACCTGGTGCTGCACCGCCGCAAGTCCCTGCCGGGCCACCCGAACGGGATGCTGTTCACCGCGCTGGACGCGACCGGTACCGAGTTGCTGCGACGGGTCTACTTCTCGGTCGGCGGCGGATTCGTGGTGGATTCGGTCGGCGGGTCCGGTGGGACGATCGCACCCCACCGTTACTCATCGGCCGCCGAGCTGCTGGCCGAGACGAACGCCACCGGGCTGTCGATCTCCCGGTTGATGCTGGCGAACGAGGGCGTCCGGCGTACCGAAGCGGAGATCAAATCCGGTCTGCTGGACATCTGGCAGGTGATGAACGACTGCATCGACGCCGGGCTGGACGCGGAGGGCGTACTGCCCGGGGGTCTGAAGGTCCGTCGCCGGGCCGCCACCACCGCCCGGCAGTTGCGGGTCGCCGGGGACCGCGCCGAGCTGGCGATGGAGTGGCTGACCGTCTACGCGATGGCGGTGAACGAGGAGAACGCGGCAGGCGGCCGGGTGGTGACCGCGCCCACCAACGGCGCGGCCGGCATCATCCCGGCGGTGCTGCGCTACTACCTGGACTTCGTGCCGGGTGCGGACAAGGAGGGTGTGGTCCGCTACCTGCTGACCGCGGGCGCGATCGGGCTGCTGTTCAAGCGCAACGCCAGCATCTCCGGGGCCGAGGTGGGCTGTCAGGGTGAGGTGGGGTCGGCGTGCGCGATGGCGGCGGCCGGGCTGGCCGAGGTGCTGGGCGGCACGCCGGAGCAGGTGGAGAACGCCGCCGAGATCGGGATGGAGCACAACCTGGGCCTGACCTGCGATCCGGTCGGTGGCCTGGTACAGATCCCGTGCATCGAGCGCAACGGCATGGCCGCGGTGAAAGCGGTGACCGCGGCCCGGATGGCGTTGCGGGGCGACGGCCGGCACCACGTCTCCCTGGACAAGGTCATCAAGACCATGAAGGAGACCGGCGCCGACATGAAGGACAAGTACAAGGAGACCGCGCGGGGCGGGCTCGCGGTGAACGTCATCGAGTGCTGACGTTTCCTGTCCTTGACAAGAAAGTGACGGGCATCAACACTTCGAAACATTCCCCCGTAGCGTTAGCGCTAACATTTGTTCGGAGATCTGATGCCCCGAATCCTCACCCGCATCAGCAACATCCTCGCCACCTCCGTCCTGTTCCTCGCCGGCCTGGCCGCCCCCGCCAGCGCCCTCGACCCGTTCACCGGCTACCTGATGGCACACTTCATCGGGGAGTCGGCCCGTGGCGAGCAGATCTATCTCGCCCACAGCAAGGACGGTCTGAACTGGACCGACTTGAACGCCGGCGGCCCCGCGCTGCTGTCCACCGTCGGCACCAAGGGCGTCCGGGATCCCGCGATCGTCCGTTCCCCCAACGGTGACAAGTACTGGATCATCGCCACCGACCTGCGGATCGCCAGCGGCACCTCGTGGGGCGACGCCTCCACCAAGGGCAGCAAGAATCTGGTCGTCTGGGAGTCCACCGACCTGGTCAACTGGTCGGTGCCCCGCCTGATCAACGTGGCCGGGGGCATCTCCGGCGCCGGTGACGCGTGGGCGCCCGAGGCGATCTGGAACCCGGCGACAGGCGACTACGTCATCTACTGGGCGACGAACTCGACTCTCAACGGCGTCACCAAACACCGCATCTGGTACGTCCGGACCAGCGACTTCAAGACCGTGACCGCACCGCAGCTCTACATCGACCGGGGATCCGGCCAGGGCATCATCGACACCCAGATCGTCGAGGTGGCCAACAGCCTCGGCGGCTACCGCTACTACCGGGCATCGGCCGACGGGCAGATCACCATCGAGGGCGCCAACACGATCCTCGGCACCTGGACCAGGCTCGGCGACCTGCAGCACCTCGGCATCTCCAACGGCGCCACCGGCGGCAACGTCGTCGAGGGCCCGATGTGGGCGCAGACCAACGGGCAGAACGAGTGGCACCTGTGGGTCGACCAGTACGCGACCGGCCGCGGGTACATGCCGGTGCGGTCGACGAATCTGGGCGCGGCCACGAACTTCACCACCCGGACCGGCTACAGCCTGGGCACCACCACCAAGCGGCACGGGTCGATCCTGAACCTGACCGCCGCCGAGGAGACCCGGGTGCTGGCCAAGTGGGGCACGTCGGCGGTGCTGAAGCGGCTGCAGTCGTACAACAACCAGACCCGGTACGTACGCCACTCGAACTTCGACGTCCGGATCGACGCGAGCGTGAGCCCGGCCCTGGACAGCCAGTTCCGGGTCGTGCCCGGGCTGGCGAACAGCTCCGGGTACGTGTCGTTCGAGTCGGTCAACTACCCGGGCCACTACCTGCGGCACTGGGACTACGACCTGCAGCTCGCGGCGAACGACGGCACCACGGCGTTCGCGGCGGACGCCACGTTCAAGCAGGTGGCGGGGCTGGCCGACAGTTCGTGGTCGTCGTTCCAGTCGTACAACTACCCGACCCGGTACCTGCGGCACTACAACTATCTGCTGCGCATCGATCCGATCAGCACCACGACCGAGAAGGCGGACGCCACGTTCCGCGTCGTCTCCTGAGATAAGGGGCCGCCATGGCGGCCCCTTATCTTGTTGTCCGGCTGCAAGGTATCAATCAATGAAGGATGTCTCTCCCAATCCCGACAAGGCCGCACCGCCCCTGAGCCTGCTTCGCGCCTGAGGACCCGCCCGTGACCGGGGTGCCACGGTATTCGGAACGTTGGGCCAGAAACGGAACCCCGCAATTGGCAGACGCCGGCTACGAAGGAGCAAGCCACGGCATCAGGACCCCGCCCCGGCAACCCGCCGCCGGCAAACCCATCGCCATCGCCAACGGCACCGTGAACCGGCTGCTACGCGGCCTGCGCTGGCCGGTCAGCATGGCGGAGCCCTACTGACCGGCCGATGGAGAAAACTCCGGCACAGCACCATCAGCCCGAGCCGAATCGGCGACGTCGTCGCCACACGTCACCTCATGCACTTCGCATACCGATACCTACCCTAAGCTCGCTGAGATCACCTCAATGGCTTCAGACCGCAGGCGAACGCTGACCGGGCGGCACGACCGATAGTTCTTGATCACGATGGTGGAAACGAACATGGCTGGCTCCTGCGGCAACGTGAGTTCATGATCGCAGTGAATCCGCATATTAAGGTCCAAAAATCAGATCCCATTCTCGACGAGAGTCGCCCCTCGCCCTCTCAGAGGAGGGCGTGGAGCTCGGATCTGGCCGCGCCATGCCGGCCGATCGCCAAAGTCAGCCATGATCGAGTGCCGACTGGACAGGGTTGCGAGTTCAGCGACGAGTGGCCTGCCGATCACGATTGCGCGCGGAGAGCAACGCGCCAGACGCGGTGACATCGAACCCAGCAAGAAATGGTGCCCATCGGACTGATGGTCCGGTGGGCACCATTCTTACGAGCCGTCGGGGGAATCGGCGCCACACCGGTAAAGCGGCCATTTCTGGCAGGTGCGGATCATCGCCTGTTGCGTGGCGTCGGCCGCATCTTCCCGCGAGGCTCCCTGTGCGATCAGCGAGAACATGATCGGGGCGAAGTTCTGGCGTACGAACTCGTCACGCTCGTGTTCGAGAGTGAGGGCTCCGGCGGCGTTCATGGGGTGGACCACGAGAGGTACGACGCGGGTGCGGCGGACGCCCACATCCCGGTGTACGACGAACGCCTCACCGCGTACAACAGCAGGTACGGGCAGTCCGGCGGCTGGAGCGAACGAGTGCTGGCCCGGCTGCGCGGCCCGGATTCGCTGTCCGGGCGGCACGTGTTGCGTGACGTCCTGGAACGGCTGGGACTGCCGTCACGCTGAGAACTCTCATGATCGGCCGGGTGCCGACGATGCTGACCCCGTGGACGTACCGGCGAGCCCCCGGACCGGCCGGGATCTGTCCCGGCCGGTCGTCGTCGGGTTCGCCGTGCTGCTGGTGGTCTTCACCGCCGGCTGGACTGTCGGGTCGCCGGCGGTCCGCAACGGGCTGATGCTGCTCTCCAGCATCCTGGCCGCGGTGGCCATCGCGGCCGGGCTGCGCCGGCACCGGGTCACCGATCAGCGCCCGTGGCTGCTGGTGGTGCTGGCGCTGCTGCTGCTCAGCGTCGCCAACACGGCGTGGCTGATCGTCACCATGCGGCCCGGCGGCGGTGATCAGGCGCCGGACGCGCTGGCCATTCCGATGCAGCTCGGCGGCTACGTCCTGATGCTGGCCGCGAGCCTGATGATCGTGCTCCGGCACGCGCCCCGGGACGCCAGCGGCACCATCGACGCGGCGGTGTGGGGCATCGCGCTGGCCGCGCCGATGTGGGAGTTCCTGTTCCGCCCGTACCTGCTGACCGTCGGGACCGGCGGCGGCCAGCAGTCCATCGTGCTGATCCAGCTGCTGGTGCTGCTCGGGATCTGCGGCTCGCTGATCCGGGTGTCCCGGACCAGCTCGGCGAAACAGTGCCTGCGGCTGCTGTTCGCCGCCCTGGGTTTCACCATCCTCGGGATCGCCCTGGTCAACCTGGGTGCGCCGGGTGGGCAGCCGGCGCTGTGTTTTGCGCTCGGCTATCTGTCGCTGGGCGCGGCCGGCCTGCACCCGAGTGTCCGGCGGCTCAGCGAACCGGCTGCCCGGCCCGGCCAGTCCACCCCGCGTCTGCAGCTCAGCCGGCTCGGCGCGGCCCTGATGCTGACCCCGCTCTGCGGTGGCCTGGCGCAGCTGCTCGGCCAGCCCGCCGACGGGCTGCTGCTCACCGTCGGGCCGCTGCTGAGCATACCGTTGGTGCTGGTCCGGATCTCGAAGCTCAAGCAGGCGCTGGTGCATCAGGCCACCCACGACGAGCTGACCGGGCTGGTCAACCGGCGGCACCTGTTCACCGTGATGCGGACGGCGATCACCGCGCACGCGGGCGGGGCGCCCGGGGATCTGGCGCTGATCTACTGCGATCTGAACGGCTTCAAGCCGGTCAACGACGAGCACGGGCACGAGGCCGGTGACGCGATCCTGCGGGAGACGGCGATCCGGCTGGCCGAGGCGGTCCGGCCCGGTGACGTGGTGGCCCGGATCGGCGGCGACGAGTTCCTGATCTTCTGCACGGCGGCCGACGAACCTACGGTCCGGGCCATCGCCGGCCGGGCCGCGCAGGCCATCGCCGAACCGGTCGGCTGGTCCGGCCGCACCCTGCGGGTCACCGCGGCGGTCGGCACCGTCCTGTGGACCGAACGCCGGATCGTGCTGCCCGACGAACTGCTGGCGACCGCGGACGCCCGGATGTACGAGGCGAAACGTGGCACCTCACGCCGGGCCGCCTAGTCACGCCGGGCCGACCAGCGCCCGGGCCAGGGTGATCGCCGACGCGGCGGCCAGGCCCCAGAGGGCCACGGTGCGGTAGCGGGCCGGGTCGGTGAGCCTGGTGAACAGGCGGTCGCCGGCCCACCAGCCGATCGCGATGGCCGGCAGCCCGACCAGGGCGATCGCCAGCGCGCCCGCGGAGAACTGGCCGGCCAGCACAAAACCGATCACGCCGGCCGGGCCGACGATCACGAAGACCGCGGCCAGGGTGGCCCGGAACTCCCGCGGGGTCAGGCCCATCGCGCTGAACGCGGCGGCCATCGGCGGGCCGTTCACCCCGGTCGAGGTGGTCAGCACACCGGACAGGAACCCGGCGGCGACGACCGCGGGCCCACCGGAGCGGATCCGCACACCCCGCCAGATCGCGACCGCCCCGCCCAGGACACACACCGCGATCAGGATCGTCAGGGTGCGGGCCGGCAACAGCGTGAGCAGCAGCAGGCCGAACGGCAGACCGGTCAACCCCGCGATCAACACCGTTGCGGCCGTACGCCGGCGCACCTCGCCGTGGTCCTTCACCACCGCGAACAGGTTGATCACGGCGGCCAGCACGGTGGTGCCGGCGACCGCCTCGACCGGCCCGGTCAGCAGCCCGACCAACGGCACCGCGAGCAGCGAGAACCCGAACCCGGTGACTGCCTGGGCGAGCGCCGCGACGATCAGGACAGCCGCCACCCCGAGCAGCGTCGTGGTCAATCGAACACCCGCAGGTGCCGTGCCCGGGCAGCGGTCAGGTGGGCGAGCATCGCGGTCTCGGCGGCGTCCGGGTCGCCGGCCTCGACGGCGGCCGCCACCCGCTGGTGCTCGCCGACGGTGCTGCCGGTCTCGGAGTACGGAAAATACAGCCGGTGGATGTGCAGGTGCGCGTGGAGCCGGGTGATCGCGTCGCGCAGCAGCGGGTTGGCCGCACCGACCGCGACCAGGTCGTGGAAACGCGCGTCCCGGGCGGTGAACAGCGCGTGCTCCGGCCCGGACGGCTCGGGGAACGGCAGCGCCGCCTCGGTGGCGACGGCGGCGCGCTGATCGGCGGTGGCGTGCCGGGCGGCCCAGCGGGCGGCCGGCCCCTCCAGGACCATCCGCATGTCGAACATCTGGGTGAACTCGTCCCGGGTGAGCAGCGGGCTGACCGTGTAACCGGCGAGCGGCCGTTTCCGGACCAGCCCTTCGGACTCCAGCCGGGCCAGGGCCTCGCGGACCGGGGTGGGCGACACCTGCAGCTCGCGGGCGAGCGCGTCGATGTTGAGCCGGTCCTCGGGCGCGAGCCGGTGGTCCAGGATGAGCGACTTCAGCGACTCGTGGACGTCGTCGCTGAGGACTGAGCGGCGGATCATTTCTCTTCCCTGCCGGTTGACTTTCCGCATCGACACCCGTTAAACAGTTTCGTAGATCCTATAGGATCTACGAAAGGACCCGGTCAGTGGATCCGTTCTCCCCCGTGATCGACGCGCATCAGCACTTCTGGACCGCCGGCTATCCGTGGCTGCCGGACGAGTTGCGGCAGGACTTCGGGCCGGCCGACCTGCTGCCGCATCTGGCCGCCGCCGGGTTCACCGGGACCGTGCTGGTCGAGGCCGGGCTCTGCACCGGCGACGAGACGATCCGGTTCCTGGAACTGGCCGCGGCCACGCCGGAGATCGTGGCGGTGGTCGGCTGGGCGTCCCTGACCGATCCGGATCTCGCGGAGACCTTGGCGGCCCATCGCCGCCGGACCGGGGGCGGGTTGCTGGCCGGGGTCCGCGACCAGGTCCAGGCCGGTCCCGACGACCTTCTGGACCAGCCTGCGGTACGCCGGGGCCTGGCCACCGTGGCCGCGGCCGGACTGGTCAACGAACTGGTCGTGCGCAGCGCACAGCTGCCGTCGGTGGCCCGGGCGGCCGCCGACCTGCCGGAGTCCACGTTTGTCCTGGACCACCTGGGCAAGCCGTCGATCGCCGGCGGCGAGCTGGAGCAGTGGCGGGATCTGATCACGCCGGTGGCCGCCCGCCCGAACGTGACGGCGAAACTCTCCGGCCTGGTCACCGAGGCCGGCCCGGCGTGGACCGCGGACGATCTGCGGCCGTTCGTGGAGACGGCGCTGGAGTTGTTCGGCCCGGACCGGCTGATGTTCGGCTCGGACTGGCCGGTGTGCCGGCTGACCGCCACGTACCAGCAGGTGGTGGACGTGACGGCGGAGCTTCTGGGCGGTCGCCCGGACGGGATCTTCGGGCGCAACGCGGCCCGTGTCTATCGATGGGAGCGGTAGTTGAGGTATCTACGGGTGGGCCCGCCCGGCGCGGAACGTCCGGTTCTCTGGTCCGAGGGCTCGCTCTACGACCTGTCTTCGGTGACCGCCGACATCGACGCGGCGTTCCTGGCCGCGGGCGGTTTCCGGGGTGATCCGGCCGACCTGCCGGCGGCCGATGTGGACGGCGCCCGGGTGGGCCCGCCGATCGTCTTCCACGAGGCGCCGAACACCGTGGCCGGGCCGGAGGACGACATCGCCCTGCCGCGCAACTCCGGGCGTACCGACGGGGAGGTGGAGCTGGGCGTGGTGATCGGCCGTACCGCCCGGTACCTCTCCTCCCCCGCGGAGGCGCTTGCCGGCGTCGCCGGATACGCGCTGGTCGACGACGTGTCGGAGCGGGAGTTTCCGTTCGACAGGTCCGGCGGGCAGTGGTCCAAGGGCAAGTCGTGCGAGACGTTCAACCCGCTCGGGCCGTGGCTGATCACGCCGGACGAGGTCACCCTCCCGCTGCGCCTGCGGTCGGTGGTCAAGGGATGAGGGTCGTCTCGGTCAGCAGTCACGACATCCGGTTCCCGACGTCGCTCTCCCTGGACGGGTCGGACGCGATGAACCCGGATCCGGATTATTCCGCGGCTTATGTCGTACTGAAAGCGGATGAAGGTTTGGAAGGTCATGGTTTCACCTTCACCATCGGGCGGGGCAACGAGGTCTGCCGGGCGGCGCTGGACGCTCTCGCGCCGCTGATCATCGGCGCGGACCTGTCGGACCTGGGGGATTTCTCCCGACGGCTCACCCATGACTCGCAGATCCGCTGGCTCGGGCCGGAGAAGGGTGTCATGCACCTCGCCGCCGCCGCGGTGATCAACGCGGCCTGGGACCTGGTCTCCCGCCAGGCCGGAAAGCCACTGTGGCGGTATTTGTCGGAGATGTCGCCCGACGAGCTGGTGAACCTGGTCGACTTCCGGTACCTGACCGACGCGATCACCCCGGCGGCCGCCCGCGATCTGCTCACCGACGCGGTGCCGGGACGGGCGGAACGCGCGGCGCATATCCAGCAGATCGGATACCCGGCCTATACGACGTCGGCGGGCTGGCTCGGCTACTCCGACGAGAAGATCGACAGGTTGGCGCGGGAGGCCGTCGCGGCCGGCTTCCGGCAGATCAAACTCAAGGTCGGTGCGGATCAGGCCGATGACGTACGCCGATTCGCTCTGGCCCGGGCAGCGGTCGGCCCGGACATCCGGATCGCGGTCGACGCCAACCAGCGCTGGGGTGTCGGCGAGGCCCTGGACTGGATGGCCGCGCTCGCCCCCTACGACCCGTGGTGGATCGAGGAACCGACCAGCCCCGACGACATCCTGGGACACGCCGCGATCCGCCGGGGCCTGCTGACGGCGGCGCCCGGTGGCGGCCCGATCCGGGTGGCGACCGGCGAGCACGTGCAGAACCGGATCGTCTTCAAGCAGCTGCTGCAGGCCGGCGCGATCGACTTCGTGCAGCTCGACGCGTGCCGGGTGGCCGGGGTGAACGAGAACATCGCGATCCTGCTGCTGGCCGCGGTCTTCGGCAAACCGGTGTGCCCGCACGCCGGTGGGGTCGGCCTGTGCGAGGCGGTGCAGCATCTGTCCTTCTTCGACTACGTGGCGGTGTCCGGGAGTCTCGACGACCGGGTCATCGAGTACGTGGATCACCTGCACGAGCACTTCATCGACCCGGTCGTGATCGAACGGGGCGCCTACCGGGCTCCGTCCGCGCCCGGTTCCTCGACCCGGATGCGGCCGGAATCGCTGCTCCGGTATTCGTACCCGGAGGGGGCGGCATGGAGCTGAACGGTTTCGTCGCGGCGATCACCGGCGGCGGCTCGGGCATCGGGGCGGCCACCGCACGACGGCTGGCTCTGGCCGGGGCGAAGGTCGGGATCCTCGACCTGAACCCGGGAGCCGGCCACTTCATCAAGTGCGACGTGTCCGACGGCGGATCACTGGACGCGGCGATGTCCGAGCTGGCCGGGGCGTACGGCGGCATCGATTTTCTGATCAACAGTGCCGGGATCAGCTCGGTCGGCACGGTCGAGGACAACGACGACGCCGAGTGGGCACGCGTCCTGGACGTGAACGTCACCGGGATCGCCCGCGCCTCCCGAGCAGCACTGCCCTACCTGCGGCGCAGTAGGAGCCCGGTGATCGTGAACCTGTCGTCGATCGCGGCGAACGCCGGCCTGGTGCAGCGAGCGCTCTACTCGGCGTCGAAGGGCGCGGTGCACGCGCTCACCCTGTCGATGGCCGCCGACCTGGTCGGCGAGGGGATCCGGGTGTGCTGTGTGGCGCCGGGCACGGTGGACACTCCGTGGGTCGGGCGGCTGCTGGCGCGCACCGAGGACCCGAGGGTGAGAAGGCGCGGCTCGCCGCGCGGCAACCCACGGGACGCCTGGTGAGCGCGGACGAGGTGGCCGCGGCGATCCAGTACCTGGTCTCGCCGGCGTCGGGCGCCACCACCGGGATGTCGCTTGCCGTGGACGGCGGCATGTCCGATCTGCGGCTGCCCCGGTGAGAGCGCTGACCTGATCAGCCCGCCAGCTGATCAGGCCGCGCGGATCCCGGCCCCCCGGTGGAACCCGCGGGTAGAAAGTTAATCCGGAATCGCACCGTCGTCATCCACCTGAGGATGGAGACCGGGGTAAACCCATGCGGTAGACGGGTTAGGGTTCGTCGATGCCTGCCCTCCCCCTGTTCGCCGACGGCGCCCTGGCCGTGGCGATGTCCGCGATCAGCCTGCTGCTCGCCCGGGAGACCCCGGTCGAGCAGTGGACGCCGCTGGACGGGTGGTCGGTGCTGCTCATCCTGGCCGTCACGGTGCCGTTGGCCCTGCGCCGACGGGCACCGGGCGTGGTCCTGGTGTGGGGGCACGTGGTCTGGTTCGGCTATGTGAGCCTGGGTTACTGGCCGGTTGTCATCGCGTACCCGCTGCTGATCGCTCTGTACACCGCCGCCGCCGTGGGTCCGCGATGGACCGCGCCCACCGGAGTCGTCCTCGGCACCGCCGTCTGGATCTACGGCGGCTGGGTCACCCCCGGCTCGTCGATCGCCAGCGTGATCGGGCAGGGCCTGGCGATCCCGCTCGTGGTGTGGTGGATCGGGCACGGCGCCCGGCAGCTGGAGGTCACCAACCGGCGGCTCGCCGACGCCACCGAGGAGTTGCGGCGCGGGCAGGCCGACCTGGCCCGGCGGGTGCTCGTCGACGAGCGGGTGCGGATCGCCCGCGAACTGCACGACGTGGTCGCCCACCACATGTCGGTGATCTCGGTGCAGGCCGGGCTGGCCCGGTACGTGCTGCGCTCCGACCCGGACACCGCGCACGGCGCCCTGGACGCGGTGCTGACCACCAGCACCGAGGCGCTCGACGAGCTGCGCCGCATGCTCGGGCTGCTCCGGCTGGGGCGGGAGGCCGACGAGGCCGACATCAGGCAGCCGCTGCCCGGCCTGGAAGGGCTGCCCGATCTGACCGCCCGGGTCGCGGGCGCCGGGCTGCCGGTGACGCTCACCGTCGAGGGGACGTCCCGGCCGCTGCCGCCCGGTATCGCGCTGACCGCCTACCGGATCGTGCAGGAGTCGCTGACCAACGCGATCAAACACGCCGGGCCGGCCCGTGCCACCGTGCTCGTGCGGTTCTCCTCGTCCGGGCTGGCGATCACGGTGACCGACGACGGCGTCCCGGCGGGCGGATCCCCCGGCACCGGGCACGGCCTGGTAGGGCTGCGGGAACGGGTCGCGCTCTACGGCGGAACCTTCGATGCGGGTCCACAGGGGACGGATGGGTTCCGGGTCTCCGCTACGCTGCCGTACCCATGACCAGTGTGCTCGTAGTCGACGATCAGGATCTGATCCGGGCCGGACTGGTCGCCCTCATCCACGCCGCGCCCGGGCTCGAGGTCGCCGGGCAGGCCGCCGACGGGCTGACCGCGGTCGCCCTCGCCGCCACCCTGCAACCGGACGTGGTGCTGATGGACATCCGGATGCCCGGCCTGGACGGGGTGGCCGCCACGTCGCGGATCCTCGGCGGCACCCGCACCCGGATCCTGGTGCTCACCACGTTCGACCTGGACGAGTACGTCTACGCCGCGCTGCGCAACGGGGCCAGCGGATTCCTGCTCAAGGACATCAGCCCGGAACGGCTCATCCAGGCCATTCACACCACCGCCGCCGGGGACACCATCTTCGCGCCGAGTGTGACCCGGCGGCTGATCGAGGCGTACACGCACACCGGCGCCTCGACAGGTGTCCCGTCCGTTCTGGCCGCGCTGACCGGACGGGAGCTGGAGGTGTTGCGGCTGGTCGCGACCGGGCGGTCCAATGCCGACATCGCCGCCGACCTGACACTCGGTGAGGCGACGGTGAAAACCCACCTCAACCGGCTGATGGCCAAACTGGGACTGTCCAGTCGCGCCCAAGCGGTGGTGACCGCCTACGAGTCCGGGTTGGTGGTGCCGGGGGCCCTCTGAGCCCCCGGCATCCTCCTTATTCGCGGATCGCCTCTACCCGGACCACTGCTCCGGGCGGGGCCGGCGGCACCAGCGTGCCGTCGATGCGCTCGCCGTCGACCAGCAGATGTGTCACCCGGCCGGCGCCCCGGACGGTGATCTCGTAGGTGGCGCCGCGGAACGTGCGGGTCGCCTCGAAACCGGGCCAGTCCCCCGGCAGCACCGGGTCGATCCGCAGGCCGGCGAAGTCCGGGCGGACACCCAGGATCCACTGGGTGATCGCCACGAAGTTCCAGGCCGCGGTGCCGGTCAGCCACGAGTTCTTGGCCTCGCCGTGGGTCGGCGCGTCCCTACCGGCGATCATCTGGGCGTAGACGTACGGCTCGGTCCGGTGCACCTCGCTGATGGCCTCACGCGCCGACGGGTTGATCCGGCGGTAGTAGTCGTACGCCCGCTCGCCGTTGCCCACCATCGCCTCGGCGATCATGATCCACGGGTTGGTGTGGCAGAAGATGCCCGCGTTCTCCTTGTAACCCGGCGGGTACGAGGAGATCTCCCCCAGCTCGATCCGGTAACTCGAGTAGGCCGGCTGCTGCAACACGATCCCGTGCGGAGTGGCCAGCCGCTCGGCCACACTGTCCAGGGCTTTTGTGGCCAGCCCGTCGTCCAGGCCGACCCCGCCGAGCACGCAGATGCCCTGCGGCTCGATGAAGATCTGCCCCTCGTCGTTCTCACCCGAGCCGATCACGTTGCCGTGGAAGTCGTACGCCCGCCGGAACCAGGAACCGTCCCAGCCGTGCTCGGTGATCGTGCCGGCCATCTTCTCCGCCGCCGCCCGGTAGACGACCTCCTCGCCGTCCTGCCCGCGCAGTCCGGCGATCACCGCCAGCTCCTTGGCCGCGAGCACGAACAGACCGGCGATGAACACCGACTCGGCCACCCCGCCGGAGGCGTTCTCGGTGGTCTGGAACGGCTCGCCCGGGGTGTCCGAGAAGCAGTTCAGGTTCAGGCAGTCGTTCCAGTCGGCGCGGCCGATCAGCGGCAGCCCGTGCGGGCCCAGCCGGTCCAGGGTGTATCGCAGGCTGCGCTGCAGGTGCTCGTAGAGACTCCGCTCCGACCCCTCGACGTTGTCGAACGGCACCTGCTCGTCCAGGAACGCGTGGTCGCCGGTCTCCTTCAGGTACGCCGCCACGCCCAGGATCAGCCACAACGGGTCGTCGTTGAAGCCGTCGCCGATGTCGTTGTTCCCGCGTTTGGTCAGCGGCTGGTACTGGTGGTACGCACCGCCGTCCGCCTTCTGGGTGGCCGCGATGTCCAGGATCCGCTCCCGGGCCCGCTCCGGGATCATGTGCACGAACCCGAGCAGGTCCTGGTTGGAGTCCCGGAAACCCATGCCCCGGCCGATGCCCGACTCGTAGAACGACGTCGAACGGCTCAGGTTGAAGGTGGCCATGCACTGGTACGCGTTCCAGACGTTGACCATCCGGTTGGTGTCGCCGTCCGGGGTGCGCACGGTCAGCGAGCCGAGCAGGTCGTCCCAGTAGGCGCGCAGGTCGTCGAAGCCACGTTGCACCCGGGCGCCGTCGAGCCAGCGGTCGATGATCGGGCGGACCCGCGTCTTGTTCAGGGTCTGCGAACCCGGCGGGTCGAACTTGTCGTCCCTCGGGTTCTCGGCATACCCCAGCACGAAGATCACTTCGCGGGTCTCGCCCGGCTCCAGTCTGACCTTGACGTGGTGGCTACCCACTGGCTGCCAGCCATGCGCGATGCTGTTCTTCGCCGTCCCGCTCTCCACGGCGATCGGCCGATCCCAGCCCCGGTAGGGCCCCAGGAACGATTCCCGCTGCGTCTCGAATCCGACCAGGTCCTCGGTGGCCGACGTCGCGAAGTAGGCGAAGTGGTCGCGGCGCTCGCGGTACTCGGTCTTGTGGTAGATCACGCCGTCGACGACTTCGACCTGGCCGGTGTTGAAGTTCCGCTGATAGTTCGTGGCGTCGTCCTGGGCGTCCCAGAGACAGAATTCGACGGACGAGAAAAGCGACAAATCCGCATTTTCCGTACGATCATTCGTTACGCGCACACGCCAGACCTCGAGCGTCTCGTTCAGTGGCGCGAAGTAGAGCGTCTCGGCCCGGATTCCACCCCGGGACGACGCGATCTTCGTGTACGACAGTCCGTGCCGGCACTCGTAGTCGTCGAGTTCCCGCTCCGGAGTCGGCTGCCAGGTGGGCGACCAGTAGTCACCGCTCGCGTCGTCACGTACGTACACGTAACGCCCACCCAGATCCAGTGGCGCGTTGTTGTAGCGGTACCGGGTCAGCCGCCGCAGCCGGGCGTCACGGTAGAACGAGTACCCACCACCGGTATTGGACACGATCCCGAAGTAGGCGTCCGTACCGAGGTAGTTGATCCACGGCAGCGGCGTGTCCGGCCGATCGATGACGTACTCACGCTGCTCATCGTCGAATTGCCCGTAGCGCAACAGGTCCTCCCGCGTAGCCAGTCGTTCCCGCCCGGCCCATCGCCGTCGGCCTGGGAGCGCTTTCTGGGAGCGCTCCCATAACCAAACATTTTACCGCCCCAACCGCCACTTGAGACCAGTCCGAAAAGCCCCTTCCCTTCCACCGGCCTCACACGCTGTCCGACTCGCCACCGCCACCCGGTGATCCCCTTTACTCCCGCCCGAACGGGAGGCACGAGACAAGAGAGGCGAAGATGGCCGGCATCCCCCTACCCGTCGCTGAGCTGCTTTATCTGAACTACTTCAGATACGCTGAAAACATGACGGTGCAGAGTTTCTCCTACAGTGCGTTCCTCCGAGGCCCGTCGCAGGTCCTGCCGTCCCTGACCGACGCCGATGTCATCCTGGAACGGCGCGACGAGGAGAATCTCGTCCTCACCCGGGCCGAGCGCTTCGAAGCCGTCTCGACCGGCCTCCGCATCGCGGCGCGGTCGCTGGCGATCCTCGCCCGGCGCCATCAGGACCTGGCCGAAGAGGCACTCGCCGAGGAACTGCCCTGGCTGACCTGGCTACCGGCCGAGGAGCGCGTCACCTGCGTCCGGGAACTACTCGCCGATCTGCTGGCCGGCGCCGACACGGGCCTCCTGATCCCGTTCGCCCGCAATCTCGCCTCGTGGCGGTCGACGGCCGAGGCGTGGTCCGACCCGGAGCTCGCCCGTAGGCTGCAGGGTCCGTTCGCCGGCGACGGCCCCACCATCGGGCGGCCCGCCGAGATCCCCACATGAGCGGACGCGGCGCCGAGATCCCCCGCCCCAGACCGTGGACCGTGCGCGCGGCAGATCGTCAGGCCTTCGTGGGATGGCAGCGGCTGCTGAGCGCGGTCCCGGACAACCTGGACCGTGCATGGACGGCCATGACCAGCGATCCCCGCCACGTCGACCGGCGCCAGCACCCGCTGAAAGGACAATTGGGCGTCGTGAAGCTCGGCGGAGCGGCACTCGAACAGTGGCAGTTCGAGGTGACCGGCGCGGGCCGCATCTGGTACGCCATCGACGACGGCAACCGCACGCTGTGGATCACGCAGGCCGGCACGGGACACCCGAAGCAGACCGACACCCGGGGCAGGTAGCGACCCCTTTCTCCGGACCTGGTCAAGGCTCCGGCACCCTGCCTGCGGTGATGTTGACATCGACGGTCGCGGGACTCACTCTGTAATCCAAAGTTTTCTGGGATGCAGAGGATCGTATGAACGGGAACGAAAAGGACGCCTCGGCTGTGCTTGCTGAGATGGGGGCGCTTCGGGCCCGGAGCCGGAAGATCGGGCGGGGTGGCGCTTGGCTGCCTGCTCTTGTGCTCGCCGCGCTGCCGGTGTTGAGCATCGTGTTGTACCGGAGTCCCTTCTCCTCGGTGCTCGACCGGGGCGGGGACGGGAACGGAGGTGGCGGGAGTGTCGGGTACCCGTACTGGGCCGGGCTTCCCGAGCAGCAGCGCAACAGCATGGGGTCCTTCCTGTTCTGGATGGTCGCCGCGCCTCTGGCGTTCACCGTGGTCGCGCACTGGTACCGGCGGCGGGAACGGGAGCACGGCGTCCGGGTGGCCTGGAAGGTTCCGGCCACGGCCAACGGGATCGCGCTGTTCCTCCTGCTGGCGCTGATCGCGGCGCCGACCGGCCAGCCCACCTTCACCACCTCGTGGTGGCAGGGGCTGCTGACTCCGCTGCTCGGTGTCGCGGTGGCCGCGATCGCGCTCGGGGTGGTCGAGCGCAGCCCCGGCATCGCGCTGTCCGGCGCGTGGATGGCTGCCGTAGCCTGGCAGTTCTGTGCCATGGGTCAGGTGGGAGGGCTTTTCGGATGGCAGACGTGGGTGCTGGGTGGCGGGTCCGGCCCGGCACTGGGTGGCCAGTTGACGATTCTGGGGTTGGACCAGCCGGGGCCGGCGCTGCTGTTCATGTCGCTTCCGCTGCTGCTCACCGGCCTCTTCCGGGCTTTCCGCGCGCGCTCGGCGCGCTGAGGTGAGCAGGAAACCCGAGGCCGAAGCTGCGGTGGGCGGGACTCCGGCTCATCCGGCGGTGGGGCTGGACGACGTCACGCATCAGCGGGTTCGGCTCGGGGTTCTGGTGATGCTCGCCGAGATTCCGGTGTGCGCGTTCTCGACGTTGCGTTCCGAGCTGCGCCTGACCGACGGCAACCTGAACCGGCACGTGCAGGTTCTGGTCGACGCCGGCCTGGTCACACTGACCAAAGGGTACGAGGGGAACCGGCCGCGCACCTGGGTGAAGCTCACCCGTGACGGCCGGCGTGCCCTCCGCGACGAACTGTCCGCTCTGGAACAGTTGACCGCCCGGCTGCAGGCGGCGGATCTCGACGATTGACCGGCGGCTACGGGGTCCAGGGGTTGGCGACGGTCCACGAGCTGTCGGCGGTCAGGGTCAGCGGTCGATCAGCGCCGGTGCCGGCACCGGAGGCGATGTGTGCCTGGGCGTCGTAGTGACGGAGGAAGCTTCCGGGGAAGTTCAGCGATTCGAAGGTGACGCCGGTGCCGCTCAGGCCGGGCCGGGCGCAGAACGTGGCGTCGGCCGCGAACAGTGATGATCCGTCGTTCGACGCCAGGCGGATGCGACCGGCGGCGTGCCGCAGGTACTGGCCGGGATAGTTGACCGACTCGAACGTGTAGCAGGAATTGTCGGCCAGCCCCCGGCGCAGCGTGAACGTGGCGTCCGCCTTCAGCAGGGCGCTGCTGCCGGAGTTCACCACCTCGGTCCAGCCCAGACTGTCGGCGTGCCGCAGGTAGCGGTCGGTGTAACCCCACGTGGCCACCTGCAGTGAACGCCGGACGTCGAACGGCAGCAGCACCGAGCTCCGCCACCGGGCCGGCTCGGACACGTTCCAGGTGGCGTCGGCGGCGAACGACGCGGATCCGTCGCCGGCGGCCAGGTAGACGTTCTCCGAAGCGTGCCGCAGGTACGAACCCGGGTTGTTGAACGACTCGAACGACACGCCGCCGGAGGCCAGGCCGGGGCGCGCGCACCAGGTGGCGTCGCCGGCGTCGGGAGCGGCGTCGATGCGGACCCGGCCGGAGGCGTGCCGCAGGTACTGGCCGGGGAAGTTGACCGACTCGAACGAGTAGCAGCGCGGATCGGCCAGACCGGCGACGGTACGGAACGACGCGTCCTGCCGCGGCCCGTCACCGCTGATCACGTCGGTGCGGGCCAGCGACGAGGCGTGCCGCAGGTACCGGTCGGTGTAGCCGGGCGTGGTGACCCGGAACGAGCGCACGTGCCCGAGACTGAGCGGCACCGTCGCGTTCTGGTTGCGTGAGGCCCGGATCAGATCGGTCAGCGCCGACCGTACGGCCGCGGTGTCGACCTTTTGAATCTGCCGGTCGTAGGTCAGGAGGCCGTTGTACTCCCCCTCCAGGTCGGTGATCTCGGTGTAGACGAAACCGGACAGGCCCTTGGTGGTGAGCAGCCGCTGCGAGTCGCGGATCATGCCGGTGAACCGGTCGGTGAGCTGGGCGCCGCTGAAGACCTGCTCGTAGGCGAAGTACTGCCCGTTCGGGCTGTACTCGTGGCCGGGTGTGCGCAGCCCGATGCCGCCGAACTCGCCGAGGATCGACACCCGCGACGACGACGGTTGCGGGGCGTCCGGTCCGGTGTAGACGTGCCAGTCGATCATGTCGCCGGTACCGGGGTCACCCTGGGAGGCGCAGCAGTTGAAGCCGCTGTGCGCGTTCATCAGCCGGGTCGGGTCGTAGGCCTTCAGCGACGAGGTCACCGAGCGGGTGTCGGCGAGACTCCACTCACCCCAGCCCTCGTTGAACGGCACGTAGGTGATCACCGACGGGAACGCCCGGTGCTCGTCGACGATCTCCCGGGCCTCGGTCTCGAACTGGGCGATCTGCGCGGCGGTCCGGTTCGCGTCGAACGGCGGGGTGGACGGCACGTCCTGCCAGACCAGCAGGCCGAGGCGGTCGGCGTGGTAGTACCAGCGGGCCGGCTCCACCTTGATGTGCTTGCGCACCATGTTGAAGCCGAGATCCTTGTGCTTCTGCAGATCGAAGGCGAGCGCGGCATCGGTGGGCGCGGTGTAGAGGCCGTCCGGCCAGAAGCCCTGGTCCAGGGTTCCGGCCTGGAAGACGAACTCGCCGTTGAGGGTCGGCCGCAGCACGCCATTGACCAGCTTCGTTCCCACTTCACGCATGCCGAAATAGTTGACGACCCGGTCGACGGTGGTTCCGGACGCGTTCCGCAACGAGATCCGCAGGTTGTACAGGAACGGATCGTCCGGGGACCAGCGGCGGGCGTTCGGCACCGGGACGGTGAAGTCGGTGAATCCCCCGGTGGCGGAACCGACCACTGCCGAGCCGTTCAGGGCTTCGGCCAGAACCGTGTGACCACTGACGTTTCCGCGGGTGAACACCCGTACCCGAACGGTGTTGCCGGTGATGTTCGGGTAGATGTCGGCGGAATAGATCGAGGACGTGGCGGTCGGCTCCAGCCAGACGGTCTGCCAGATCCCCGAACTCGGGGTGTAGAAGATGCCGCTCGGATTGTTCGTCTGTTTGCCGACCGGCTGTTTCTCACCGCGCCCGTCGGTGGGGTCGTAGACGCGGACGACGATCTCGTTGGTCCCACCGTTGAGCTGCGGCGTCACGTCGACCTCGAACCGGTCGTACCCACCCTTGTGGGTGGTGACCTGAACGCCGTTGACCCAGACCGTGGCCTCGTAGTCGACCGCGCCGAAATGCAGCTGGACCCGGCGGCCGGACCAGTTCGGCGGAACGGTGAAGGTGCGCCGGTAGAACATCAGGTCGCGGTTGTCGTTGCGCATGATCCCGGAGAGCGCGGATTCCACCGGGTAGGGCACTAGGATCCGTTCCGGCAGGGTCTGCCCGATCGGTGGCGCGGCGTTCCGGTCGACGGTTCCGCCCGTGCCGGTCGCCGGGTTGAGGAATTCCCATTCCCCGTTCAGCGACTGCCAGTCGGGGCGGGTCATCTGCGGGCGCGGATATTCCGGCAGCGGATTCGTGGTGGAGACCTGAGCGCTCCAGGGTGTGGTCAGCGGGGGTGTCTTGGGGACGATCGCGGCGGTGGCGGGGGATGCGGCTCCGGCAAGGCCGGCGGCGGCGAAAACCACCATTGCGGCGGTACGGGCTACGAGACGGCGCATGTCGCATTCATCCATCAGCGCCGATCTTCTGTCAAGGTTCCGAACAGTTTCCGGAACCTCGACAGAAGCCGCGTGGATCAGGCCGGCGGCGCACCCGACGGCGGAGTGCCGCCCGGACCGCCGCCACCCGGAGCACCGCTCGGCGGGGTGCCACCGCCGCCGGGGCCACCGCTGGGCGGGGTGCCACCGCCGCCAGGACCGCCACCACCGGCCGGGGCGGCGCCCGCGGTCGGCGTGGTGGTGGTGTCGACCGGAGCCGTCAGGGCCAGCGCGTATCCACTGGCGACGTCACCGGTCACGGTGGCGAGCTGCTTGACGGCGGCGTCGTCACCGAAGACGTTGTCCGTCTCCAGGGTGAGCTGAGCCAGGTTGGTGACCGACGACTCGTACCCGGCCTCCTGGTAGACCGTGTCGCAGTACTCCTTGGGGATCGCCACCTGGGAGGTCGCGATCGCCTTGGTGTTGTCGGTGATGCTCGCCTCGTCCGGGTACACCTCGAAGTGGATGTGCGGCCACCGCCCGGTGTAGCAGGCCGGGAAGATGCTGGTGAACTTCACCTTGCCGGCGCTGTCGGCGATCTGCACACCGCGCAGGTAGTTCTCCTCGGTGACACCCTCGGAGTACATCGAGTAGAGGCCGGCCCGGTCACAGTGCCAGACGTAGACCGCGACCCCGGCGAACGGACTGCCACCGTTCGCCAGGTCGGTGATGGTCAGCTCCAGGGTCATCGGGACGCCCTCGGCGGTGCCGGACGCGTCGCCGAAGCTGGAGCGGATGTCGCTGCGCACGATGCCGGTCTGCTCCAGCACGTCCGGCCCGTTCGAGCCGTCGCCCGGGTAGGGCCCGGCCGTCTCGTCCGGGATCTCCGTGGAGGAGGTCGAGCCCGTCCCGGTGGAGGACGTCGCCGACGCCCCGGAAGTGGACGACTCGTTGGTGCAGGCCGCCAGGCCCAGGGTTACGGCGCCGATGCCGAAGGCCCGCAGTATCTGCCGCCGGCCCATCAGGGTGCCCAGGTCGAATCCCAGCCCCTGGTCGAAGACTTCTTCGTCGGGGTGGGGCAGTGGGCGCCCCTGATAGGTCGGATTCTGCTTGGGGCTCACAATTCCTCCGATTTGCCGCTCGGTGGGTGTTACCCGAAC
The DNA here is from genome assembly GCF_016862075.1 of Actinoplanes couchii. Lineage (GTDB taxonomy): Bacteria > Actinomycetota > Actinomycetes > Mycobacteriales > Micromonosporaceae > Actinoplanes > Actinoplanes couchii. The sequence goes on from NZ_BOMG01000040.1 coordinate 58,115, forward strand.
AGATAACCAGCGGAAGCTATGGGCCTCCTGTGACGGACTGTCAACGGGGCATGAATCAGCTCGCCGTCGCGGAGTAGCTGTTGGTGACGAAGTCCTTGCCGCCGCTCGACGAGGTGATCTCGTACCCGAACTGGACCTGGCTCAGGGTCACGTCGCCGTACCAGCCACGAGTCTTGATCCAGTCCATGACGGCTTTGATGTTGACGGTGCCGGCGCTGGTGTTGCTGGTCCGGACGAACGAGAAGACCTGGTTGGAGCCGTTGGATCCGCTGTAGACGGCCCAGCTGTGGTTACCGACGGTGACGTTGGTCTGGAAGGTGCCGAGCGGGCCGACCGCACCGTACTTGTTCATCCAGAGCATGATCTCGTACGTGTGACCGTCGGCCCAGATGTCGTAGGCGCTGGTGAACGCCACCCCGCTGGTCGGCACGGTCACGTTGAAGCTGCTGGTGGCGCTCTTGAGCGCGCTGAGCCTCTTGTTCACGGTGATGCTGGCGTTGGGGTAGGACTTGATGCCGCCGGTGTTCGGGTGGTTGGCCCAGACACCCCAGTTGCTGGTGGAGTTGGCCCAGATGGTCTGCGGGCCGGCACCGCTGCCCCAGATGTTGTTGTAGATCGTGTAGGCGCCGCTGGTCCAGTTGCCCCACTGGGCGGTGCTGGACCAGACCGCGGCGTTCGCCGGGTTCGCTCCGACCAGGAGCAGGGCGGAGGCCATCAGCAGGGACAGCGCGATACGGAGTTTGCGCACGGGGATGCTCCTTGGGGGAGGAGATGATCTGATCGAAGCGCTTCGATGAATGAGCCTAGGCGATGAGGTAACAGCCGCGCAACACGACCGATCCACGCTGTCCACATAGGATCACGGACGGTGATTCTGCGGTAGGGTGATCGTTCGACGTCGATCGAGGAGGTCCCGTGGTGGAGGAGACGGTGCCGGCCGGGCTGGACACCACGACGGCCCACCCGGCCCGGCGCTACAACTACTGGCTGGGCGGCAAGGACCACTTCCCCGCCGATCGGGCCTCCGGTGACCTGATCGAGAGCGTGCACCCGACGGTCCGTCTCTCGGCCCTGGAGAACCGGGCGTTCCTGCAGCGTGCGGTGCGGTTCCTCGCCGAGGAGGCGCGGATCGGCCAGTTCCTCGACATCGGGACCGGCCTGCCCACCGCGGACAACACGCACGAGGTCGCACAGCGCCGGATGCCGCACGCCCGGATCGTCTACGTGGACAACGACCCGATGGTCAGCGTGCACGCCCGCGCCCTGCTGACCAGCACCCCCGAGGGCCGGACCAGGTACATCGAGGCGGATCTGCGGGATCCGGCCGCGATCCTGACCGACCCGCGACTGACCGAGACCCTGGACCTGGGCCGCCCGGTCGCGCTGGTGCTGATCGCGGTGCTGCACTTCATCGAGGACCACACCGAGGCCCGGGACGTGGTGCGGGAACTGCTCGCCGCCCTGCCCTCCGGCAGTTACCTGGCCGCCTCGAACTTCACCCTGGACTTCACCGCCCCGGCCAAGGCCGCCGTCGCCCGGGACATGATCGCCAGGGGCCGGTCCGACGCGCACCCGCGAACGAAGGCCCAGTTCAGCGAGTACTTCGCCGGTCTCGGCCTGATCGGCCCCGGCGTGGTCCCGGTCTCCGAGTGGCTCCCCGAGGTCCCGGCCCACCAGCGCCCGTCACCCGAGGAGATCGGCATCTACGGCGCCGTGGGCCGCAAACCCTGAACGGCGATAGCGGATCTCCTCGAGCGGGAAGCCCCGACTGGAGTCCACTTTCGCCGCACCGTCCGGCACCCAACCGGCGGCCTCGTAGAACCGCCGCGCCCGCACGTTGGACGCCAGCACCCACAGGGTCGCCTCGGTGAATCCGGACGCGGCGAGACTGCGCAACCCGGCGGCCATCAGCTCCCGCCCGGCGCCACTCCCCCAGTGCGCGTCCCGCACGTAGATCGCATAGACCTCACCGATCCCCCGCGCCGCCGGCTCCGGGTCGCGGCTGGCGGCCACCGTGATGAAACCGGCCAACCCGGACCCGGCCGGGCTGGCGGTCCCGGCCGGGTCGGAGGGGGCCCAGACGAGGATGGCGTGCGGTGGCCGGAGTTCGGACAACCACCGCCGCCAGCCCGGTTCACGCTGGGCCGGTTCGAGAGAGTTCAGGTAGTCCTGCGGGATCAGCCCCGCGTACGCCGCCTGCCAGGTCCGGACGTGGATCTCCGCCAGCTCGGCGGCGTCGGCGGGGAGCGCGGGACGGACGGGCATGGCTCAGGAGAATAGTCCGGCGTACGCGTTCAGAGCGGGCTGTCCACCCAGGTGGGCGTAGAGGACCTTGGAGTCCGCCCCGATCTCGCCCCGGCCGACCAGGTCGATCAGGCCGGCCATCGACTTGCCCTCGTAGACCGGGTCGGTGACCATGCCCTCGGTGCGGGCGGCCAGCTTCATCGCGTCCAGGGTCGCCTCGTCCGGGATGCCGTAGACGCCGCCGTGGTAGCGGTCGTCCAGGATGATCTCGTCGTCGGTCAGCTCGCGGGCGCCGATCAGCGCGGCGGTGTTCCGGGCGATCCGGGCCACCTGCGCGTGGGTCTCGGCCGGTTTCGCCGAGCCGTCGATGCCGATCACCCGGCGGGCCGGTCCGCCGGCGGCGGCGAACCCGGCGATCATGCCGGCCTGGGTGCTGCCGGTGACCGAGCAGACGATCACCGTGTCGAAGAAGACGCCCAGCCGCTTCTCCTGTTCGATCACCTCGTACGCCCAGTTGGCGAAGCCCAGCCCGCCGAGGCGGTGGTCGCTGGCGCCGGCCGGGATCGCGTACGGCGTACCGCCGTTGTCGGTGACCTCGGCCAGAGCGAGCTCCCAGCTCTCCTTGAAGCCGATGCCGAAACCGGCCTTGACCAGGCGCACGTCGGCCCCGGCGAGCCGGCTGACCAGGATGTTGCCGACCTTGTCGTAGACGCTGTCCGGCCAGTCGACCCAGCTCTCCTGCACCAGCACACACTTGAGGCCGGTGGCGGCGGCGACCGCGGCCACCTGGCGGGTGTGGTTGGACTGCACGCCACCGATCGAGACGAGCGTGTCGGCGCCCCGGGCGAGCGCGTCCGCGACCAGGTACTCCAGCTTGCGGGTCTTGTTGCCGCCGTACGCGATACCGGAGTTGACGTCCTCCCGCTTGGCCCAGATCTCGGCGCCGCCCAGGTGTCGCGTCAGCCGGTCGAGCCGGTGCACCGGCGAGGGCCCGAACAGCAGCGGGTGACGCGGGAACTCGGAGATGCCCATGAGACCACCTAACTTGTCGATCAAAGAGTGACGCTGTGGTGCAGGTGTCCCCAGATCTCGGTGTTGACGGCGACGGCGCGTGTCTCGTCGCCGGCGGCCAGGGCCGCGATCAGGTCGTCGTGCAGCCGCACCGACCGGCCGGCGTCGGCCGAGGTGAAGAGCAGGCGCTCGGCCCGCCGGACCAGTGGGGTGTAGCGCTCGACCGTGCCGGAGGCGGCGGCGTTGCCGTAGGCCAGCAGCGGGATCGCGTGCACCTCGTCGTCGGCGGCCAGGGCCGCCTCCACGTCACCGGCCGTGACGGCCGCGGCGAACCGGGTGTTGGCCCGGCGCATGGCGTCCAGGTGGTCCGGGGTCAGGGCGGTCGCCACCTGTCGTACGGCGAGATCGTGCATCGCCCCGAGCACGGCCGCCGCGTCCTCCACCTGCTTGGCCACCACCTCGGTGACCCGGGTGTAGCTCTGCGGTTTCGACTCGACCAGGCCCTCGCTGGTCAGGCGGGTGATCGCATCCCGGATCGGGGCGCGGGACAGGCCCAGGCGCTCGGCCAGGTCGTCGGGCCGCAGCGCCGAGCCGGGAGCGAGGGTGCCGTCCACGATCGCGCGGCGCAACCGACCGTAGGCGGCATCCCGCAGCAGATGCCGTCCGATGTTCTCCACAACTGAAATGTTAGATGCCAACCTGCCGGGATTTCCAGTGCACGAGGTCGGCCGGCTTGTTCGTGATGATGCCGTCGACCCGGATGGCGTCCAGGCGCTTCCAGCGGGCCGCCGAGTCCTCGGTCCAGGCGAACACCGCGACACCGGCCGTGTGCAGCCGGGCCACCACGCCCGGACGGGCCAGAAGAGCACTGCCCTTCGGGTTGTACGCGGCCAGCCCCAGCCGCTTCGACACGGCCACCGGATCCTTGTCGATCGTGGTCCGGAGCAGGGCGATCGGCAGCTCCGGGGCCAGCTGGCGGACCCGGCGCAGGGACACCTCGTCGAAGCTCTGCAGCAGGACCCGGCCGGTCATCTGCTGGGCTCTGATCACGCGTACGACAGCAAGGATCTGGGTTTTGGTGTGTGGCCCTTTGATCTCCACGATCATCCGGCCGTCGTGGCGGCGCACGTAGGCGAGCTGCTGGGCCAGGGTCGGCAGGCGCGCCCCGGTGAACCTACGGGCGAACCACGAACCGGCGTCGAGTTTCTTCAGGCGGGCCGCGGTCAGCTTGCGGATCGCGCCGGTGCCGTTCGTGGTGCGGGTGACCGTGCGGTCGTGCAGGACGAACGGGACACCGTCCCGGCTGGGCTGGGTGTCCGTCTCGATCCAGTCGGCACGCGCCGCCAGGGCCAGCCGGGTGGCGGCCAGGGTGTTCTCCGGCGCGACCGCGGAGGCGCCCCGGTGCGCGACCACGATGACCGCAGCGCCGGGCGCGCGCCCGCGGGACGGAGGGTGCGGCCTGGGCCGCCGACGGCGTGACCAGGCCGGCCAGGACCAGGAGTGCGGACAGTGCGAACGTCGAGGTTCTGCGCATGCTCGTCACGCTAGGCATCGACGATGAACCGGTCGGTAACGACGCATGTCGATGGGCGAGGGATGTCGTGACCGGGCGGCAACCCGGTCACGACAGGGATCATCTGCGGTCCTGCTTGCTGTTCCCTCTGCCGGCGGCACACGTTCGGCGCCGCTGGGGACAGTCAACCCGCGCCGGGACCGGCACCGTAGGGCCTAACGTCCCTATGGTGAGCGTCACCGGGCAGGACATCCGCGACGCGGTGCTCGGGCTGGTGCCGACCGCGCTCGCGCTGACCGTGGCATCGTGGCTGCTCGCCGGGCTGGACCTGGGCTACTGGTGGGCCGGTCTCGCGGTGGCGGCGGTGGTCGCGGTCGGTGACGGGCTGACCCGGCCGGTGCTGCGACTGCTGGCCCGCTGGTACGGCGCGGTCGCGGCGCTGTTGCTCGGCGTACTCACGCAGGTGTTGATCGTGGGTTTCACGCTGATCTGGATCCCGCGGATCCGGATCGACGGCTGGGAGACCGTGTTCGTCGCCTTCACCGTCGTCGGTGTGGTCTCAGTGGTGGTGCAGTGGGTGCTCGGCGTGAACGACAGCTCCTACCTGGTCGCCGACCTGCTCCGCCGGGCCCGCCGGCAGGGCGCCGGCTCGGCCCGGGACGGCGCCGGGCTGGTCGTGGTGCAGATCGACGGGCTGTCCCACCCGCTGCTGCGGCACGGCATCACCAGCGGGGTGCTGCCCACCCTGTCCCGCTGGGTCCGGTCCGGCAGCCACGACGCGACCGCCTGGTGGGCCCGGGTGCCGTCGACCACCCCGGCCAGCCAGGCCGCCCTGCTGCACGGCACCAACGACGGCATCCCGGCGTTCCGCTGGTACGACCGGGCGCTCGGCCGCCTCGTCGTCGCCAACCGGCCGGCCGACGCCGAACTCATCGAGAAACGCGCCTCCGACGGGCACGGGCTGCTGGCCGGCGGTGGCGTCAGCATCTCCAACATGTTCAGCGGCGACGCCACCACCGCGCTGATGGTGATGAGCCGGGCCGGTCGCCGCGGCGGGCTCGGGCCGGGCGGCGACTACCTGCGGTTCTTCGCCCGGCCGTTCATCCTGGTCCGGTCCCTGGTGCTGACCGTCGGCGAGATCGTCAAGGAGATCTGGCAGGGGCGGCAGCAGCGGATGCGGGGCATCGAGCCGCGGATCCACCGGCACGGGGCGTACCCGCTGCTGCGCGGGCTGACCAACGTGCTGCTGCGGGATCTGAACGTGGCCCTGGTCGCCGAACACATGATGGGCGGGGCGCCGGTGATCTTCGTCGACTTCGTGGACTACGACGAGATCGCCCACCACGCCGGGGTCGCCCGGCCGGAATCCCTGGACGCGCTGGCCGGAGTCGACCGGGTCCTCGGCACCCTGGAACAGATCGCGGCGGCCGCGCCACGGGGCTACCGGTTCGTCGTCCTCTCCGATCACGGTCAGAGTCAAGGGCCGACATTCCGCCAGATCGCCGGCCGTACGCTGGAGGAAGTGGTCCGTGATCTGCTGTCCTCCCCGGCCTCGACAGTCGCCGCCACCGGAGACATCGAAGGGTGGGGCCTGGTCAACGCGCTGCTCGCCGACCTGCTCGGCACCCAGGGGCCGCTGGGGTTCTTCGCCCGGAAACGCTCCACCGGCGCCCAGGCCGGGATGCTCGTCGGACCGCCCGCCACCGCCGCGACCGGGGATCTCGTCGTGGTCGGCTCCGGCAATCTGGGTCTCGTCTGGTTCCCCCGGCTGGCCGCCCCGGTCACCCTGGAGGATCTGCGGGAACGATATCCGCTGCTGATCCCGGGACTGCTCGGCGAACCGGGCATCGGCTTCCTCGTCGCCGACAGCGCCCGCGGTCCCCTCGCCATCGGGCCCCGCGGGGTGCACGTCCTGGCCGACGGGACCGTACAGGGGGAGGATCCACTCGCGCCGTTCGGGCCACGCGCCGCCGGGGACCTGCTGCGCGTCTCCGGCTTCGACAACGCCGCCGATCTGCTGGTGCACTCCACGCTCGACCCGAGCACCGACGAGGTGCACGCCTTCGAGGAGCTGGTGGGGTGCCACGGCGGGCTCGGCGGCGGGCAGAACGAGGCGGTCCTGGTCCACCCGCGGGACTGGCCGGTGGACGACGATCTGCTCTCCTCCGACGGCCTCCTGTACGGGGCCGATCAGGTTCATCTCCAGCTCAAACGCTGGCTCTCGGCACTGCTGTGAATACTGCGGGACGGTGGTTCGGGATCCGCCCAGTCACCCTTGCCACCGTCCCGGCTCACTCGCGGGATCAGTTGCCGCGCTTGGTGGCCTTCTCCTCGGCGCCCGCCTCGGCGTCCTCGGCAGCACCCGCGTCCTCGGCGCCGGCCTCGTCCTCGGCACCCTGCTCGGCGTCCTCGGCACCGGCGTCGGCAGCGGCGGCCAGCTTCGCGTCGGCCAGGTCCAGGCAGGACTGCAGGAACACGGCCTGAGCCGCGGTCACCGCGGCGGCGGCGTCGACGGCCTCCTCCTCGGCGGCGCCGTTCTCCTGCTCGGCGGCCTCGCCCTTCTGCTTGCCCTTCTCCTTCTCGGCGGCCTCGGCGGCCTGCTCGCGCTTCTCCTTCTTGGCGGCGCGGACGATCTTCGCGTAGCGCTTGGCCTGCGCGCGGTTCTCAGCCTTCTCGGCCGCCGCGTCCTCGGCCGCACCGGCCTCCTCCTCGGCGTTGCCGTTCTCGGCACCCACCGCCGCCACATCGGCCGCGAACGTATCGCACGCCGCCTCCAGCGCCACCGCCGAAGCCTCGGCCGCCTCACCGGCGCCCACCGCCTCGACCGGCGCGAGCTCCTCGCCGTCACAGATCACGGCGCCGGCGTTGATCTCCAGCTGCGCGCACTTCGAGATGTCGAACTGCTTGCCGTCGACGTTCACCAGACCGGCGGCAGCGGCGCCCTCGGCACCGGCCGCGCCCTTGGCTCCGGGGTTCGCTTCAGTACCGGCATTGGCGAGCTGCACACCGACAATGCCACTGACAACGAGAACTCCCGCGACCACCGAAGCGCCGATCACCTTCCGCCGATTGTCCGGGTTACGTCGGTACGAACGCGGCCTCATAATCACTCCTCGTCGTGGGACTTCGATGTCGTCGGTCGGGGTGCGATACGGGCGCCGGTGGCCCACGGGTTCAACGGCTTTTGTCGAATCCTCGATGGACCACCCCTTACCGAGGCGTGAAAGTCCTGTTCAGAGGGCGGGTTGTGCGGTTCCGGAAATTTTTCTCGAAGTCCTGCATTCCGGCTTACGAGTGACGGCGGCCCGGGTGGGGCCGCCGTCATACCCGAATATTGGTTACTTTGTGTGATCGGTGCTGGCTGATCGCCCGTGGTGGCTATCGGACTTCGATCTCGTACAGCGAATAGCCGTACTGATTGCTGCGCCTGACGCCCGTCATCTTCACGTAGCGGGCCACGCTGCCGGCCAGCGAGATCGTCTGCTCGCCGCCGGTGCCGGTCGTCGTCGAGAAGACCCGCTGCCACTGCCTGCCGTCGGCGGAGATCTCCACCCGGTAGGCGGTCGCGTGAGCGTTCTCCCAGCTCAGCAGGACCTGGGAGAGCTGCCATCGGTCCCGTAGGTCCACCTTGATCCACTGGGCGTCGGTGAAACCGCTCGACCACCGCGACAGCGGGTCACCGTCGCAGGCGTAGGCCGGGAGCCATCGTTCCCCCTCGGAGTCCGAGGCGGACACCGCGGCCTTGAGAGCCAGGTTGGTGCCGGAGGGGTTCGCTCTGCCCGGGGGTGTGGTCCGCACCGCGGCCGCCGGTTCGGTGGTGAGCTGTTCGGTGGGGGCGGTCGTGGGCTCCGCGGAACCCGGCACCTCCGCGCTCGCGCTCACGGCCGGACTCGCGCTCGGACTTGCGCCCGCGCTCGGGCTTGTGTTCCCACTCGCGCTCGATGCGCTCTCCACCGCCTCCGCCGAGACCGGTCCGGTGGGGGCGGTGGTGGTCAGGTCCTCGGAGACCGGTGCCACGGCCTCGCCTCGCTGTGGGAGGGCGGCCGCGATCAAGCCGGCCGGAATGGCCACTGCCACCGCGATTCCGGCGGCTATCAGGATCAGGCGGCGGTTTCCGGGCTTGCGCGGTTCACCCTTTTCCCTCTTCTCATCCGGTCTTTTATCCGGCTGTTTTTCCTGGGCATCTACCGCTATTTCCTGAGCTTCTACCGTGGACCTCGGGATGACCTTGGGATAGGCGCCGGTCGGATTCGTGCGCGGGATCTGCGGCATCCGGGTGAGCCGCAGACTGTCCGCCCGGGACGGTTTCCGCTGCTGTTCCCTACCGGTTTCCCCGGCCCCCTCACCGTCGCGCCCGTCCACTCCGGAACCCTCCGCCTTCACTGTGACCCACGCGACTCGGTGATCGCCGCGCGATATCTTGGCCTACGAAGGACACCGCGTGATCGCGGCCGGGCGGTCCGGGCACCGCCGACAGGGCCGGGTGCAGGGACGGGCCTCCTCGAATGTGAATCAGGTCACCACCCGTGTGTCGGGCCGATCCGTTCCGGAACCGGCCCGACCTGGGCCCTCACATCCGACGCTCGGTAGCGACAGGCGTACTGAGAACGGCCTTGCGGACCGCGGTGCGGACCACGTTCTTGAAGTCCCGATCCGACGGCTCCTTGACCCCGATCAACCCCACGGTCAACGACAGGTCCCGGTACGCCACGAAGGCCACCTTTCCGCGCATGCTCATCCGGAGGTCGGGCTCCTTCACATCGAACCGCATCCCCACGGTGATCGACTCGTCGCCCAGCTTCGGGTTCCAGTCCAGCGCCTCCATCTCCAGCTCGGTGCCCGGCGACTTGGTGACCGGGCACTCGTCCAGGACCGTCTCGGTGTCGGTGACCATGTCGGAGGCCACCTCCGGGCCGGTCGCGGCCAGCATCTCGACCACCACGACGCTCTTCTTCTCGTTCAGGAACAGGGCGGTGGCACTGGGCACACCGTCGGGCTTCCCGGTGTACTTCGGCGGCGTCGCACACGGATCCGCGTTCAGCCGGTAACCACCGACCATCGCGGCGAACATCTCGTCGATGTGCGGCATGTCCTGGGCGACGTAGCCCTTCGGCACGTCGTCCTCGGAGAGCACCGCCTTCTCGAGCTGTTTCGCTACCTTTCCACCCTTGTCAGGGGGAGGCGGCGCGTCGCCCTTGTCGACGGGTCGCGGCGCGTCGCCCTTGTCCACGGGTCGCGGCACGCCGCCCTTGTCCACGGGTCGCGGCACGCCGCCCCTGTCGGCGCGTTGCGGCGCCCCGCCCTTGTCGGCGCGATGCGGCTCTCCGCCCTTATCGGCGCGATGCGGCTCTCCGCCTTGGCCGACGTGATGCGACGCTCCGTCCTGGTCATCGGGTTGATCTGCGCCCGGCGGTGGTGGCGGGGCCACCGCGGCCGGCGCCGTTGGAGCCGCCGCGGCCGGTCCCACCACAGTTGTCAGCCCCAGTCCGGCGGAAAGCACGAATGCCGCCGGAAGCACGATTATTTTGTGTTTTAATACCCCCATTCCCTCACCCTAGTCAGCAATTTTCCGCCCATCCGGCGAATGCCCGACAACGATTTCAAAAACGGCGACCCGGCCCGCGGCGGCCTCGAACTGCCCCGGATCCCCCGCGGTGACCAGCCCGAGCTTGACGAAGAACGCCACCCCACCCGGAACCTCGGTGGGAAACGCCCGCATCACCGCCCCCTTCAGCCCCGGATCGGTGATTTCGACAAGCCCGACCACGCTCCGCTTCCGCCCGGCGGCAAGCACCCCGCGACCGGCGGCCCGAACATTCCGGGCCCAGTCCCCGTCCGGCAGCCCCGCCACCACGAACCGCCGCCCCCGGACGGTCAACGGCGACACCGGGGTGACCCGCTCCCGCCCACTACGCCGCCCGGCGACGGTGAGCACATGAACGGTCCCCAGCGGCACCCCTAGCCGACTGAGCCCCCGAACCACCCGATTGGCGAACGGCAGCCACTTGGGCAGCCCGGACACGACACGCCGAGACATCCAAATTCCTTTCGACGATCGAAGCTTTTCCTAGAAGGTATATTCCTTCGAGTGTCGAAGCAATCGCCGCCACCTGCCGGGCCCACCACGTCGGCCCACCACGCCCCGAGCCCCCCAGCCGTCCCCCCATCCAGCCCGGCGCCCATCCCGGCATCCAGCTCGCAGTCCAGCCCGGTGCCGCCGCAGATCAGGCCGGCGCCTATCCCGCAGTCCAGCCCGGCGTCCAGCCGGGTGCCAAGCCCGGCATTCGTCCCGGCACCCGTCCCGACACCCGTCTCGGCGCCCGTCCCGACACCCGTCCCGGCGCCCGTCTCGGCGCCCGTCTCGGCGCCCGTCCCGGCACCGGGGCCGCTGGTCGCCGACGCCACCCCCGCCCACGAGGCGACCGGAGACCTCCTCGCCACCCCAGGTGCCCTCGCCACCCCGAGCCGACCCACCAGCACAGACCTCCCCGGGGCCGCGGGTGCCCTCGCCACCCCAGGTGCCCTCGCTACCCCGAGCCGGCCCGCCGGCACAGACCTCCCCTGGGCCGCGGGTGCCCTCGCCACTCCAAGCCGCGCCGGCAGCACAGACCTCCCCGCCACCCCGGACAGCCTCGCCGCTCCAAGCCTCCTCACCAGCTCAGACGCCTCTGGGACCGCGGACTTCAAGGGCGTTGCCACCGATACCGCTGAAATCGAAGGTCGGGCAGGCGACACCACGAACTTCGAAGAAGGCACGGGCAGTACCAGGAGCAGCGCGGGCACACCCGGCAGCAACACGGGCAAAGCCAGGAGCAGCGCGGACACGACCGCGAGCAACACGGGCACAACCGGGAGCAACGCGGGCATAGCCAGGAGCGGGGCGGGCAGCAGCGTGAACACGACCGCGAGCAGCGCGGGCGGTACTGCGGGATTTGGGGCCGGGTTTCGGGGTGGGCCGAGGGCGGGGATCGCTGGGGCCGCCGGCTTCGATGCCACTTCGGCTGCTGCAGAGGCTGCTGCCGGGTTCGGGGCTTCTACCGACGAGGTTGATGAGGCCGCGGCGGAAGCGCTCGGAGTCAACCGGACCGATCTGCGGATCCTAGGATTGGTTGTCGAAGCCGGGACGGTGACCGCCGGGAACCTGGCCACCGCGGCCCGTCTCAGCCCGGCTGCCACTACCGCGGCCATCCAACGCCTTTCCGCGGCCGGCCATCTGCGCCGTGAGGTCGATCCGGCCGACCGCCGCCGGGCCGCGGTCACGATCACCCCGGGCACGGCCGAACAGCTCGACAGGTTGTACGGCCCGATCGCCCGCGCCGGGCATGCCCTCCTGTCCCGCTACTCCCCCACCGAACTGGCCTTGATCACCGAGGTCCTGAACGCGGGCCGCCGCCTGCAACTGGCCGAGGCCGAACGCATCCGCACCACACCACCGACACCCCACTGACCCACACCACGCGGAGTCTGGCCCGCCATCCCGATGACCCCCACCGCGCAAAGGCCTCTCGCCACCCCACGTGGTGGCTCGACCCGCAGCTCACCGCACGCCGGTGGGACCGTGATCAACGTGATCACGTTGGGGTTCGAACGACGGTCCGGCACGAACGGGACGAAGGACCAGCGCGCGCGGGCAGGCCAGGGCCAGAGCAAGTGCGGGCGCGCAAAGGGCGGGCGCGCAAAGGGCGGGCGCGCAAAGGGCGGGCGCGCAAAGGGCGGGCGCGCAAAGGGAAGGTCAAACGCGGACACGCGCGGAAGATGGGCCAGGCACAAGCCAGGCGGAATATGGGCCAGGCGGAATATGGGCCAGGCGGAGGTGAGCCAGTCATGGGCCAAACGGAGGTTAGCCAGGCGTAAGCCAGGCGGAGGGCAAGCCAGGCGTGGGCCGGGCGGAAGATAGGTAGTCGGAAGTTAGGCCGGGCGGAGGGTAAGCCAGGCGGAAGATGAGCTGGAACTCGCCGCGGTGATCACCCGGACGCTGTACCAGGAATACCCCGGCGACTGGCACATGAGCGTCCACCGCGTCCCGGGCGGAAGGTGTGCCGGGCGGAAGCTGTGCCGGGCAGAGGGTGTGCCGGGCAGAGGGTGTGCCAGGCGTTGGGTGGTGGGTCAGGATCGGTGGGCTATCCGTCCTCCTACGACGGTCATGGGGAAATCGATTTCGGACAGCTCGTCGGCGGGGGTGGTCAGGGGGTCTCGGGAGAAGACCGTCAGGTCTGCCGCATGGCCGGGGATCAGGCGGCCCGTCACGTCGGACAGGCCCTCGGCTGCCGCCGCCTCCGACGTGTAGCCCTCCAGTGCCATCCGGGCGGTCAGCGCCTGTTCCGGCAGGACCGGTTCGACGTCGCGGGAGCCGGCGGGACGGCGTAGGCGGGCCGCCGCCATGATCTCGCGCGGGTCGAACGGGGCGATCGGCCAGTCCGAACCCAGGACCAGGCGGGCGCCGCGGTCGCGGAGGTCGCGGGCCCGGAACGCCCGGTCGGCGCGGCGTTTGCCGAGGCGGGTGGACCAGTTGTCGGTGTGGTCGGCGCGTACGTAGCCGGTGCAGTGGGTGGGTTGCATGCTTGCCGTCACGTCCAGGGCGGCGAGCTGGTCGATCAGCTCGGTCGGCATGGTCTCCAGGTGTTCGATCCGGTGCGGAACCGTGGTGCGGGCCAGGCCGGCGTAGGTGTCGAGCACGTACCGGACCCCGGCGTCGCCGATGGCGTGGGTGACGATCGGGATGTCGTGCCGGGCCAGGAACCGGGCGGCGGCCGCGTAACCGGCGGGGTCGGGCCACAGGCAGGCGGTCGATTCGCCGTGACTGTCGGGTTCGTCCAGCCAGGCGGTGCCTCCGTCGATCGTACCGTCAATCATGAATTTGGCTCCTCGCACTTCCCAGCGACGGCCCGCGAGGTGTTGCCGGGCGATCACGTCGTCGAGCCCGTCGCGGCCGGCGCCGGGCATCACGAACGGGGCGCACCGCCAGCGGACCGGCAGGTCACCGTCGTCTTCGAGGGCGCCGAACAGGTCGAGCGAGTCGGCTTCGAAGTCCATCGCGTTGGCGGCGGTCAGGCCGCACGCCGCCATCCGGCGCAACAGGGCGGCGAGCCGGGCCCGGCGGTCGGCCGGCCCGTCGTCCGGCAGCAGCACCCGGACCAGGTCGAACGCTTCGATCTCGAGCAGGTGCCCGGTGGGCCGCCGGGCCGCGTCGCAGACCACGCTCGCGCCGGACGTGAACGTGCGCGGCCCGGTGATCCCGGCGAGTTCCAGCGCCCGCGGGCTGACCAGCGCCGAGTGCGCGTCGAAGAGCAGCAGGAAGACCGGGATGTCCGGGCCGACCGCGGCCACCAGCGGTTCGTGGGTGATCGGCGCGCCGGCGAAGACGTTGGGGTCGAGTCCCCACCCTTCCAGCCAGCCTCCGGGTTCGACTGCCACACCCCGCAGAGCACATTCAAGATCATTTATCGTACGTACGCCGGACAGGTCCACTCCACGAGTAAGCCCGATACCCATGACCGGATGGAAGTGGCCGTCCACCAGGCCCGGGGTGATCGTGGCGTCACCCAGGTCGATCACCTCGGTGCACGGTCCACGCCAGTCCCGGGCGCCGGAACGGTCCCCGAGCGCGGTGATCACTCCGTCGGCGACGGCGATCGCGGTCGGCAAACCGTCGCCGGCCAGGGTGTGGATCCGGTCGGCCATCAGAATCAGATCGGCGGTGCTCACGTGGCGCTCCCTCCGCACGGCGGCCCTCGACCTTTAGTACCGGCGAATCGGAGTCCGGGTTCACACACCTTGTCCGGAACCCGGCCGTAACCACTCTCACCAGGCGATATCCGTCGTACAGAGTTGCGTCGATACGCGAAGCTGTGCACCTGACCCCTGCTACCCCGGGAACGCCGTGACGACCTCGTACCCCTGCCCCCGCTGCGGCGCCCCCGCAGCCCTCCCGGACGGATGCCCGGCGTGCGGGGCCGGCCCCGATCCCGAAGCCGCCGAGGTGATCCGTCTCGACGGCGAGATCGTCGAACTCGGGCAGCAGCTGACCGCGGCCCGCACCCGGGTGGCCGAGCTGGGCACGCGAATCCACGACATCCGTAACCGGCGCATGGACCTGGCGGCCCGGGTCGTCGCCCGCCGCAACACCCTGCCACCGCCGGCTCCCGTCCCGGCACCTGTTCCCACGCCTGTCCCGGCGCCCGTTCCCACGCTTGTCCCGGCGCCTGTTCCCACGCCTGTCCCGGCGCCCGCTCCCACCCCTGTCCCGGCGCCCGTTGCCGCACCCGGCCCGGCACCCGTTTCGGCTCCGGTTTCTGCGCCTGTTCCCGGGCCCTTTCATGCGCCGGTCTCCGGGCAGCACACGGAGCCGAAGCTCAGCACGATCACCGTGCAGAACGTCCTGTTCACCCTCGGCGGCATCCTGCTGCTGGTGGCGGCGTCGGTGTTCACCGCGGTCGCCTGGGCCCAGGTGGGCGTGACCGGCCGCGCACTGCTGCTGGCCGCCGCGACTACCGCGGTGCTGGCGGTCCCCCCGTTCGCCACCCGCCGGGGCCTGCGCGCCGCCGCCGAGACCCTCGCGATCGTCGGCCTGCTGATGATCCTGCTGGACGGTTTCGCCGCCTGGGCGGTCGGTCTACTGTGGGTGCGCGATGTGGACCCGTCCGGGTACACGGCCGGGGTGCTGGCCGCAACCGCCACGATCTCCGCCGGTTATGCAAAGCTGACCGGCTTGCGCGGCCCCCGCATAGCGGCTCTCCTGCTGGCCCAGCCGGTCTTCCCACTACTGGCCACCGCCACCGACGCCGGCCCGACGGGTTGGTCCCTGTCCTTCCTTGCCGTGCTGCTGCTGAACATCGCTTTCCTCCAACTCCCCAGCTACCGCCGCCCCACAGCCCCAGCCGCCGGTTCCAACGGCGCCCCGGCAAGTGGGCAAACGCCCACTACCCCACTTCCCGTTTCGGGACAACCAGCCTCTGCCGGCGAACTGGCCACGGCCATGCCGCCCTCCGCGCCGGGTCAGCTCGGACAGCCAGGCTTTGCCGGTGGACCGGGGTCTGCCGGCGGGCCGGGGTCTGCCAGTGGACCGGACTTTGCCGATGGGTCGGGGTCTGCCGGTGGACCAGGCTTTGCCGATGGGTCGGGGTCTGCCGGTGGACCAGGCTTTGCCAGTGGGCCGGGATCTGCCGGTGAACCGGGATCTGCCGGTGGACCGGGATCTGCCGGTGGACCAGGCTTTGCCAGTGGGCCGGGATCCGCCGGTGGGCCGGGCTTTGCCGGCCAGCCTGGGTATGCCGGTGGG
>NZ_BOMG01000041.1 GCF_016862075.1 Actinoplanes couchii
ATTCCAGGTCGCGGCGGTTCCGCCGACCACTGTCGAGAGCGTGATGCGGGGGTTCGCCCACGCGTTCGGCACCGTCGCGGCGGCGCTTGCGGGTCTTATCGCCTTCATCGATCTGGTCGGTGTCGACGGTGCGGGGCCGGTGATCCGGGCCGGCGCGGTTCTGCAGCTGGTACCGATCGCCCTGATGGCCTGGACGGTATTGTCCCGGCTCACCGTGGCTCGGCGGATCACCTCCGCACTGCTCGTGGTGACCGCAGCGGTAGTCGGCTTCCGCTGGGTGGTCGAGATCAAGATCGGAGCAGACAATTCCGGTTGGCTGCTGACGAGGTTCGCCCTGGTAGCGCTCTTGATCGCCGTCGTCGGCGCCTATCTGCGGCCGCGCCCCTCGCTGGCCGGAGCTACTTCAACAGCCACCGGCACGATGCCCACGCCCGCAGGTGAAAACGGAGACCACGCCTCAGAAGACGGCAGCGTCCCACGCGCAAAGGCCAACCCCGACGCCATCGATGGCGAAGATCGACCTAGCAGCGAAAGCCAACCTAGCGGTGGCACCCGAGCTAGCAGTGACACCCAAGCTAGCAGTGACACCCGAGCTAGCAGTGACACCCGAGCTAGCGATGAAAGAAAATCTAGCAACGAAAGCCCAGCTAGCGCTGCTGGCGAAGGACACGGAGAGGGCAGAGGTAACGCTCAAGGCGAAGCAGTTGGAGACGGTGAAGCCGATAGGAGCGGCGACAGCGACGCCGCGGCTGGAACTGGTGCGGCTGGAACTGAGGCGGCCGGAACTGAGGCGGCCGGAACTGGTGCTGGAACTGCAACGGCGCTAACGGGGGCGGCGGGTCCGGCGCGCCCGGCAGGACCGGCAGGGACGGCAGGGACGGCAGGGACGGCAGGGACGGCAGGAGCGCCGCGCCCGGCAGGACCGGCAGGGACGGCAAGTGCGCCGCGCCCGGCAGGACCGGCAGGGACGGCAAGTGCGCCGCAGCCGACGGGGGCGGCGAACCCGGCAGGTGCAGCAGGCCACGCAGGTGCAGCAGGGCCGGCAGGTGCGGCAGGGCCGGTGCGGGCGGTAGGCGGTTCGCGTGGGGGGCGTGGGCTGTTGGGGGCTGTTCGGCGGGGTGGTGGGGAGGGGCCCTGGGTGGGGGCGCTCGTTGCTGGGGCGCTTCCGGTTGTGGGGCTGTTTGTTGCTGTTGTTGCCTCGATGGGACGTAGCTTCGAGATCGCCCGGCCGCTGCTTGATGCTTCGGGTGGGGTGGTTGGTTACGGGCCCGGGGCGGACTCTGTTGTTGCGCTACTCGTGACGGCTGTGGCCTATGCGCTGCTTGTTCCTCGGCGGGTGCATGGGGATCTTGCGCTGGGTGTTCTTGGTGGGGTGGGGCTGCTGGTTCCGGCGTCGTTCGGGCTTGTCTGGTGGTCTGCCGCTGTTGCCGGGATGCTGGTGGCCGCCGTTGCCCTGGGGCGGGCCGCCTGGTCCCGTACCCCTACCGAGTCGGTCTTCCGGGTTCTGCTCAGTGGCGCGTTCGTCTCCTACGCCGTCCTGATCGGTGCCGGGCGGGCCGAGGTGGTGGCGGCGGTGCTCGGGTCGGTGGTGCTGCTCGGGGTCGGTGTGGCGCTGGCGGTTCGGGCCGGTGCGCGTGGGCGGGACGTCGGGGCCGGGTCGCTCGTGGTGGGGCTGGTCGCGCTGGGGCCTGCCGTGTGGCTGGGTCTGCTGGCCGCCGACGCCGACGTGACCACTCAGGTTCGGGCCTCGCTGCTGGTCGCCGTTGTTCTGTGCCTGGTGGCGCATCTGATTGCCCGGGCGGTTCCGGGGTACGGATTCTATGCGCTCGGGGTCGCCGTGGCCGTTGTGGTCAGTGCTCCGTTGTGGTCGCTGCCCGGGTCGGATCCGGTGGTCTACTACGCCGCCGCGGCTCTGGTGCTTGTCGTCGCGCTGATGCCTGCCCCGACGGTTCGTGCCAACGGGCCGGCTGTCGTGCTGGTTCCGGCGATTCTTCCGGCTCTGGCCCTGCTGGGGCTGACCTTCACGGACGTCGCCGTCGTCGTCTTCGAGCCGTGGACGGCCGCTACCGACATCTGGTCGGATGTCGCGCCGGTGCAGTCGCCGGTGGCCTGGTCGAGCGTGATCGCCATCGCGGTGGCGGGAGTCGCGGTCGCTCTGGCCCGGCTGCTGACTTTCCCGAGGCCGGCGACGCAGAAAGCGACGGCAGAGGAAGCAGTAGCGGAGAAAGCAGCGGCGGCGGAAGCGGGGAGAGCGACGGCGCCTCGGGGCGGCGTACTGGCAAGGACTTTGGCTCCGTTTGTTGCTCTGCTCGTGCCGTTGGTGCTGGCCGCGGCTGCGGTGCCGTGGCCGGCGATGCCGATTGCGGCCCTGGTCTGCGGGCTGCTCGGGGTGACGGCGGCGGCGCTGACCTCGGCCCGGCGGATCTCGACGGATCTGGCCGCGGTGCTGTGCGGTGTGCTGGCGGCGGCCGGGGCTGCCGGGTCGCTGGCGGGGCACGGGGCCACGATCGCGGCGTTCGCGCTGGTCGTGGTGGCCTCCGCGGTGGTCGGCGTGGCCGGTGCCGGTGCGGTGGCGCGGGTGACGGGCTGGACGGCCGGGTCGGTCGCGCTGGTCGTCGTGGCGTACACCGTCGGTGATCTGATCGATCGCGGTCCGGCCGCTCCGGTGTCCGTCCTGGTGGCGGGCGCCCTGGTGGTGGCCCTGGAGGCGGTGTTGCGGAGCCGGCGCCCGGCCGAGGCGGACGCCCCGTTCGTGGTGGCGCACTCGGCGGCGCTGATCGCGCTGCTGCTCGCCGATTCGACGAGCTGGGCGGCGCACGTGTTGCGGCTGTGGGCGCTGGTGCTGGTGGTGCGGGCGCTGCGGCCGCGGGAGAGCCGGGCGGTCCGGTCCGGGTACGGTCTGGCCGCGTCCGCGCTGACCCTGATCAGCTGGTGGCTGCTGTTGTGGGAGCGGGACGTGGAGACCGCCGAGGCGTACACGCTGCCGGCGGCCCTGCTGGCGCTGGCGGCCGGCTGGCTGGCCCGGCGCGGTCGTCCGGAGCTGCCGTCGTGGTCGGCTTACGGCCCGGCCCTGGCGGCGACGTTCCTGCCGTCACTGGCGGTGATCGCGTACAGCGCCAGTGACGATCCGCAGTATCTGCGGCGGCTGCTGCTCGGGGTCGGCGCCCTGGTGGTGCTGCTGCTGGGGGCGCGGGCCCGGCTGCAGGCACCGGTGGTGACCGGTGGCGGGGTGCTGATCCTGGTGGCGTTGCACGAGCTGGTGCAGTTCTGGGATCTGGTGCCGCGCTGGGTTCCGCTGGCCGTCGGCGGTCTGCTGCTGGTGGGGATCGCGACCACCATCGAGCAGCGCCGCCGGGATCTGGCCCGGTTGAAAGGCGCGATCACCAGGCTGTCATAAAGCGATCACCAGGCTGTCATAGAGCCAGGCTGTCACAGGCCGGGCGGCGGCGGGATCAGTGTCAGGCGATCGAATTCGTCGTGGGTCAGGGCTGGCACCGGTAACGGGGTGAGCCCTGGCCGCGCCCGCAGCCCGTCCAGGATCAGGGTGAGGTAGCGCGGGTAGAGGCCGGACCGGACCGGTTCGGCGAAGACGTCGACGACCCCGAGCATCATCTCGATGATCGGCAGGTCGGTGGGGGCGGCGTCGGGGCGGAGCACCCCGGCGTCCTGGGCGCGCCGGACGACGGCTTCCATCGCGGGGACGAAGCGTTCCCGGATCTGGGCCATCCGGTCGTCGCGGCCGTAGTTGCGGAACACCACCTCGCGCAGGCCCCGGTCGGCGGCCATCTGTTCGCTGAACGCGGTGACCATGCCGACGAACCCGTCCCAGGTGTCGACCCGGTGCAGGGACGATGTGGCGAAATGCACCATCCGGTCGAGCTGGTCCTCGAACAGCGCCTCGACCAGCGCCTCCTTGTTGGCGAACCGGCGGTAGGCGGTGCCGACGCCGACTCCGGCGTGCCTGGCGATCTCGTCGAGGGTGACGTCGAGCCCGCGTCTGGCGAAGACCTCGCGGGCCGCCTGGAGCAGCAGTTCGCGGTTGCGGGCTGCGTCGGCGCGCAGGGGGCGGGGCATGGAGACGATCCTAACAACCGGAGACTTCTTCTCCGCTTAGTGCTAGGTTCGCTTAACCGGAGACGCCGTCTCCACAAAAACGGAGACCCCCATGCCACCCAACTTCCTGCTCGTGTACGCCGCACTCCTGGTCGCGATGCTGCTCGGCGCCCTCGACCAGACCATCTTCAGCACCGCGCTGCCGACCATCGTCGGCGAGTTGCACGGCCTGGAACACATGGCGTGGGTGACCACCGCCTACATCCTGGCCGCCACCATCGGCATGCCGGTCTACGGCAAACTCGGCGACCTGATCGGCCACAAGATCGTGTTCGTGGCCGCGATCGGCTTCTTCGTCGCCGGATCGGTCGTCGCCGCCCTCGCCGGCGGCATGCCCGCCCTGATCACCGGCCGGGCACTGCAGGGCCTCGGCGGCGGCGGACTGATGATCATCTCGCAGGCGATCGTGGCCGACCTGGTCCCGCCCCGCGAACGCGCCAAGTTCCTCGCCCCGATGGGCGCCGTCTTCGGCATCGCCTCGGTGGCCGGCCCGCTGCTCGGCGGCTGGTTCACCGACCAGCACTCGTGGCGGTGGGCGTTCTGGATCAACGTGCCGCTCGGCGCCGTCGCCATCGGCGTCGCCCTGTTCGCGCTCCGCCTGCCCCGCCGGAACCGGACCGTGCGCCTGGACTACCCGGGCACCGCACTGATGGCCGTCGCGGTCACCTGCACCGTCCTGTTCGCCACCTGGGGCGGCACCGAATACGACTGGTCCGACCCGATCATTCTCGGACTCGGAGCCGCGGCGGTCGCCACGTGGGCGGCGTTCCTGCTGTCACAGCGCAGCGCCGCCGAACCGATCATCCCGCTGCACTTGTTCCGCAATTCGATCTTCGTGGTGGCCACCCTGCTCGGCATGCTGGTGGTCGGCGTGGCGATGTTCGCGATCGTCGGTTATCTGCCCACCTACCTGCAGATGGTCTACGGCGTGTCGGCCACCGAATCAGGCCTGCTGATGCTCCCGATGGTGGTCGGCATCATGGCCACCGCGCTCACCTCCGGGGCACTGCTCGGACGCACCGGAAAATACAAGATCTATCCCATTGCCGGTACGGGGTTACTGATCGTTTTCGCCGCCCTCGTCTCCCGGATCGGCATCGACACCCCACTGTGGGTGATCTGCGCCTACCTGGTGATCGCCGGCGCCGGCATCGGCCTGATGATGCAGACCCTGGTCCTGGCCGTGCAGAACGCCTTCCCGCAGAGCGAGGTCGGCACCGTGACGTCGGCCAACAACTTCTTCCGCGAGATCGGCGCCACCCTGGGCACCGCCGTCGTCGGAGCCGTCTTCGCCAGCCGCCTCACCGACCGGCTCGCCACCGCCCTCCCGACCGGCGGCGCCCTGACCGACAGCCACTCCCTGACACCGGCCCTGGTCCGGGCCCTGCCCGAGACGGTCCGCGAAGCCGTGGTCACCGCGTACGCCGACGCCCTGGTCCCGATCTTCGGCTACCTGATCCCGGTGCTGGTGGCCGGCCTGATCCTGGCCTTCACCCTGAAGGAGAAGCCGCTGGCCACCCGCGCCGAGGACCCGGAACCGGCGGCGCCCCAGCCGGTGTGACGGGCCCGGACACGTCGACGGCTGCGCCGGCGGAGGAGCCGACCGGCGTCAGTAGACGTCGCGGGCGTAACGCTTGTCGGTGGTCAGTTGTTTGACGTAGGTGCGGGCCTCGTCCTCGGACAGGCGGCCGTGGTTGACGGCTATCTCGTGCAGGGCCCGGTCGACGTCGCGGGCCATCCGGATGGCGTCGCCGCACACGTAGAAGTGGGCGCCCGCCTGCAACCACGCCCACAGCTGGGCACCCTTCTCCCGCATCCGGTCCTGGACGTAGACCTTGGTGCGCTGGTCGCGGGAGAACGCCACGTCCAGGCGGCTCAGGATGCCGTCGTCGCGGAGGGCGGCCAGCTCGGTGGCGTAGTAGTCGTCGGTGCTGCTGCGCTGTTCGCCGAAGAACAGCCAGTTGCCGCCGGGGGCGCCGGTGGCCTGGCGCTCCTCCAGGAAACCGAGGAACGGGGCCACCCCGGTACCCGGACCGACCATGATCATCGGCGTGTTGGGGTCGGCGGGCGGGCGGAAGTGCGGGGCCCGTTGCACGTACACCGGGATCTCGGTGCCGGCCGGCGCGTCGGCCAGGTGGGTGGAGCAGACACCCTTGCGGGAGCGGCCGGTCAGGTTGTCGAAACGGATCACCGAGACGGTCAGGCTGACCAGGGCGGGATCGGTCAGCGGGGTGGAGCAGATCGAGTACTGCCGGGGCTGCAGCCGTTTCAGCACCCCGGCCCAGTCGGCGGCGGTGGCGTCGACCCGGTGTTCGGTGAGCACGTCGACGGCCTGCCGGCCCCAGCTCCACTTCGCGAGTTCGCCCTTGTTGTCGGCGCGCAGCAGGGTCTTGAGCCGGCCGGAGCCGCCCCGGTCGGCCACGAACCGCAGCAGCCCCGGGGTGATCCGGGTGATGTCCAGGTGCCGGCTGAGCGCGTCGGCGAGCGGCACGGTCCCGACCCGGTCCACCTCGATCGTGGTGTCCCCGTCCAGCCCGGTCACGTCCAGGAACTCCTCGACCAGCGACGGACAGTTGACCGGCCAGACCCCGAGCGCGTCCCCGGCCGCATAGCCGAGCTGTCCCCCGGTGTCGAAGGTGAACCGCCGAACCTCCTTCCCGGACCCGTCCCGGCTGAGCAGCCGATTCCCGACGAGCACCGCGTCGATGGGAGCCGCTTTGCCGGAAGGCGCGAGGGCGGAAGGCGCGAGGGCGGAAGGCGCGAGGGCGGAAGGCGCGAGGGCGGAAGGCGCGAGGGCGATGGCGGACGCGGGGGTCAGGGCGGACGCGGGGGTCGGGGCAGTCGCGGAGGTCGGGGCGGGCACGGAGGTCAGGGCGGCCAGGACTGAGGAGAGCCAGCCGTCGGCGGTTTCGGTGAAGTCGGGTTCGCAGTCGGCGCGCGGGGCCAGCCGGACCGCGCCCAACTCGGCCAGGCGTTCGTCGAGTCGGCGGCCGTGGCCGCAGAAGTCGTCGTAGTTGGAGTCGCCGAAGGCCAGGACCGCGTACCGGCGCCCGTCCAGCCGGGGCGCCGCGTCACCGGCGAGCGAGTCCCAGAACCCGGTCCCGTTGTCGGGCGCGTCCCCGTCCCCGAAGGTGCTGGTCACCACGAGCAGGTCGGCTCCGGGATCGAGCAGGTCGGCGGCCGGCCCGTCCATCCCGAGCACACTCACCCGCCGCCCGGTCTGCGCCAGCCGCCCGGCCACGGTGGACGCGAACTCCTCGGCGTTCCCGGTCTGCGAGGCCCACAGAACCTGCAGCCGCCCGGCCTCCACACCGGAAGATCCGGAAGATCCAAACCTTTCCCGACCTTGCGCCGGTACGTCGGACAACAGCCCCGCAAGCAACCCGTTCACCCACATGGCCGTGGCCGGGTCGAACGGCGCCGTCGCGGGAAGCACCGGCGGCCCCGACCGGGTCACCGCCCCGGCCAGCAGCCCGGCAAGGTAACGCCGCTGCCCTTCATCCAGCACCGGCGGCGAAGGATCAAGCCCGAGCCAGGCGTGCAGCCCCCCGCCGCCCGGAAGAGCAGGCTCCGCCGCCCCACCGCCGAGGAAAGCGAAGTCCGCCGCCGCGCCGCCAGGGAAGGCAGGATCCGCCGCCCCTCCGCTCGGGAAAGCGAAGTCCGATCCCTCGTCGGTCGAGGAAGCGAGATTCGGCGTGGTGGGGTTCGGGTGGGTGGGGGCGACCCGGGTCAGGGACACCGCGCACACCTTGAGTTCCGGCTGGTAGGAGAGCGGGTCGACGGCGTCGCTGGTGACGGCGTTGACACTGACGTACTCGCCGAAGAGGTCGTTCCAGTGCATGGGCGCGAAGCAGTTTCCGGGCATCACCCGGTCGGTGAGCACGGCGGGCAGCACCGCGCGCCCGCGGCGGGACGCGATCTCCACCTGGTCGCCGGCGACGATGCCGGACGTGGCCGCGTCGGACGGGTTGATCTCCAGGAACGGGGCCGGGTTCAGCCGGTTCAGTTTGGCGATCTTCCAGGTCTTGGTCATGGTGTGCCACTGGTGCTGGAGACGGCCGGTGTTGAGCACGAACGGATAGTCGTCGTCGGGCAGCTCGGCGGGATCGGTGTGTGGCCGGGCGAAGAAGACGGCCCGGCCGGAGGCGGTGGCGAATCGCAGGCCGGCGCCGGTGCGGTACCGGATCGGGTTGCGGGACGGGCCCCCGGCGGCGGCCGGCCACTGGACCGGGCCGCGGTGGAGCCGTTCGTACGTGACGCCGCTCAGGTCGTACCCAGTCGTCGGGTTGGTGAAGGTTTTGATCTCGTCGAGGATCTCCGCCGCCGAACCGTAGGCGAAGGACGCGCCGTAACCCATTTCGGTCGCGACCCGGGCGATGATCTGCCAGTCGGGCAGGGCGTCGCCGGGTGCGGGCACGACCGGATGGACCAGAGTGAGATTGCGCTCCGAGTTGATCATGATGCCGTCCGCCTCGGACCACATCGCCGCGGGCAGCGCGATGTCGGCGTAGGCGTTGGTCTCGGTCTCGGCGAACGCGTCCTGGGTGACGACCAGCTCGGCCGTCTCCAGACCGGCGATCACGGTGCGCCGGTTGCCGACCGACGCGACCGGGTTGGTGCAGACGATCCAGCAGGCCTTGATCTTCCCGGCGGCCATCTGTTCGAACATGTCGACGGTGCCCCGGCCGACCTCGGTGCGCAGCGTCCCGGCGGGCCGGCCCCACGCCTGTTCGGTGAACGCGCGGTCCGCCGGGACCAGCACCGACCGCTGGCCGGGCAGGCCGGGGCCCATGTAACCCATCTCCCGGCCGCCCATCGCGTTCGGCTGGCCGGTGAGGGAGAACGGCCCGCTGCCGGTACGACAGATCGCGCCGGTCGCCAGATGCAGGTTGATCAGGGCGTTCGTGTTCCAGGTGCCGTGTGTGCTCTGGTTCAGGCCCATGGTCCAGAGGCTGACCCAGTTGCCCGACGTGCCGATCCACGTGGCCGCGGTGCGGATGTCCTTTTCGGTCAGGCCGGTGATCTCGGCGACCCTGTCCGGTGGGTAGTCGGCGAGGAATTCCGGCATCGCCGCCCAACCCTCGGTGTGCGCGGCGATGAAGTCCGGGTCGACGTACCCGGCGGCCAGGAGCAGGTGCAGCAGGCCGTTGAGCAGGGCCAGGTCGGTGCCGGGCCGGATCGGCAGGAAGAGGTCGGCCTTGTCGGCGGTGGCGGTGCGCCGCGGGTCGACCACGATCAGCCGGGCGCCCGCCTTGACCCGCTCCATCATCCGCAGGAACAGGATCGGGTGGCAGTCGGCCATGTTCGACCCGATGACCAGGTACGTGTCGGCGTGGTCGAGATCGTCGTACGACCCGGGCGGCCCGTCCGCACCCAGCGACAGCTTGTAACCGGTGCCCGCACTGGCCATGCACAGTCGTGAGTTGGACTCGATGTTGTTGGTCCCGATGAAGCCCTTGACCAGCTTGTTCGCCAGGTACTGGGCTTCCAGGGTCATCTGCCCGGACACGTACATCGCGAACGCGTCCGGCCCGTGCTCGTCGACGATCGCGCGCAACCGCCGGGCGGTCTCGGTGATCGCCGCGCCGATCGGGGCGGGGGCGGGGGCGCCGCCCCGATCGGCCCGGATCAGCGCGCTGTCCAGACGGCCGGGCGCGGCGAGCAGGTCCGCGCTGGTGGCGCCCTTGGTGCAGAGCCGGCCGGAGTTCGCGGGATGGTCCCGGTCTCCGGCCGCCTTGATCACCGTCAGCCGGCCGTCACGGCGCCCGACGTCGAGCACCATGCCGCAGCCGACGCCGCAGTAGCCGCATACGGTTCGCACCTGGGTGACATCGGCATCCACGCTCCCGAGCCTAGGAAGACGCGGTTTCCGCCGGGTCACTGTGAAGTGCGCCGGGGATTACCCCGGCCTCACGTCGTGATCCCCGTCGTTGTGAGCCGTCACTTGACGGTGACCGCGGCGGTCGCCGAGTTGTCGCCGTCCGGGGACTGGAGCCGGAACTCGTACCGATGGCCGCTGGTCAGCAGTGCGGTCTGGAACCTGCCGTTGCTGGCCGGGAACGGGTCGGTGCGCCAGTCCTCGCCGGCGGTCGCGTCCCGCAGCTGGACCCGGTAGTTGATCCCGGTCCACGGCTCGCGCCAGGTGACGGTCACCGCGCCCGGCTCGTCGCTGCGCGCGGTGACCCCGGACGGCAGCGACGACGGCATCCGCTTGCGCACCGGCTTGGACCGGGGGCCCTCGCCGCCGTCCCCGATCGCGGCGACGGCGAAGTCGTACTGATGCCCGTTGGCCAGGTTGTGCACGAGCGAGCTGGTGCCCTCGACCGGGATCTCCTCCTTGACGAACTCCGTCTGCCCGGCGGTGAGGTCCCGGCGGTAGATCCGGTACCACTTAGCGCCGGTGGACTGCCAGCTCAGCGCGACTACGCCGGGCGGGCGCGCCTCCACCCGGAGCCGGGCCGGGGAGTCGGTCGGTGCGGCCACCTCGGCCCGGACCCGGACCGGTGGGGACTGCTCGCCGACACCGCCGGAGTTGACGGCGGCGACGGTGAACTCGTACTCGTGGCCGTGGATCAGTTTTCCGGTGTCGAAGCGGGTGTCCTTCGCCAGACCGGGCGGGCCGACCTCGTTGGTGGTGCTCAGGTCCCGGCGGAACACCTGGTACGACAACCCGGGCGCCACCCCGGCCCAGGTCAGGTGCACGGACCCGTCGGCGCGGGCCTCGGCGACCGGTTGCCCCGGCGCGGGCGGCCGGGCCACCGACGGCACGACCCGGGCGCCGTCCGACGGCTTGCTGTCCCCGCCGCCACCGACCGCGACCACGGTGATCTCGTAGTCGTGCCCGTGCACCAGCGGCCCGACGGTGGCGCTCGTCCCCGGGTAGCTGCCGGCCGGCTCCGGTTTCTCCTGCCCGGCGGTGAGATCCCGGTGGAACACCTTGAACAGCTGCACGAACGGCACCGTGTTCCAGCGGACCGTGACACGCCCGTCGTCGGAGTGGGCTTTCACGGTCACGCCGGACGGCGCGTCCGGGGGCGGGACGGTGGCCTTCATCAGAGCGACCGCGGACCGTTCGCTCTCGCCGCCCTCGGTCGTGGCGGTCACGGCGAACTCGTACTCGTGGTCGTTGGTCAGGAAATCGGTCCGGAACTGGGTCGCCGCACCCGGACCGTCGCCCGGCAGGCGTACGAAATGAGTCTGTCCGCCTGTCACGTCGCGCCGCCAGACCCGGTAGGTGACGTCGTCGCCGGTGACCGGCTGCCAGCTCAGGCTGGCCGTGCCCGCGCCGTCGGCGGCCGCGGTCAGCCCCTGCGGAACCGCCGGGGCCTTCCCCGAGGGGCCGGCCGGTGGCCAGGCGGCCTCGACGAACCGGGGCCGGTAGATGCTCGAGTCGGCGTAGGTGACCGCCTCGTCCAGGTTGTTGACGTTGTACGAGATCAGCAGCCGCCCGTCCGGGGACAGGTCCTGGTGCAGGTCGGCGTCGTAGACGATGTGCCCGGAACCGACCTCGGGGGCGCTGAACAAATAATGCGGCCCGGTGAACGGCCCGGCCGGGTTGTCCGCGGTGTAGGCCACGAAGTCGGCGCTGAAGATCAGGTTGTTCTCGTGCGTGACCAGCACGTACTGATTCCCGACCCGGCGCACGCCGTAGTTGGTGCCGACGCCGCTGAGCAGCCGCGCCGACTCGGACTCGGTGGTGGACCAGGCGCTGCCGGTCCAGAACTCCCACGCGCCGCCCAGGTCGGTGCCGGCCACCCGGGCCAGGTGGGCGAACTTCATCTTCCCGGCGACCTCGGTGCCGTAGACGTACGTGTGGCCGCCGTCCGGCATCACCTCGGAGCCCCAGGAGACCCGGTCGCCCAGCGGCAGCTCCCGGACCGGGCCGGGGGTGAGGGCGTCGGTGCTGAAGCCGGCCAGCACCGTGCCGATCAGCTGGTGGTCCAGCGGGCCGGCGCCGGAGCGGCGGTACCGGTTGGCGAGCACCTGCACGGTGTCGCCGGCGCCGGCCACCGCGTCGCCGATCCAGTGGAACTCGTCGGTGGCGGCGGCCGGGACCAGGGCCTCCGGCGCGGTGGCGGTGCCGCCGTAGAAGAACCGGCCGAGCTTGCCGTCCTGCTGGACGATCGCCGAGTTGTTGATCAGGCCGGACTCCGCGGGCCGGGCGCCGTTCGCCGCGGGCCGGCCGAGGAAGGTGTCGGAGAACAGCCACAGTGTCCGGCCGCCGGCCAGCGGCACCGAGGCGGTCCGGTCGGCGCCGAGCCAGGTGCCGGAGGTGTTGCCGTAGTCCTGGAACATCGCGGTCAGGCCGGCCGCCGTGGCGCCGCCCTCGTCCTCTTCGGTGGAGCCCAGCCAGCGGGTGGCGGCGGCCGCCCCCACCGACCCCACGATCACGACGGCGGCCACTCCGGCCAGAACCCGTCTACTCACCCTCTGCAATGCGATGACCCCCGTCAGTCGTTATTCGACGGTGAGGTTTTCACCCTGAGATCGCGGTTCGGTAACGGCTGCCCGAATCCTCGCTGCGACAAGTACACCAGTCGCGATCAAGGCGGTGATCGATGCGGCGAGCGCGCTCCAGGCGACCCCGGGAACGGTCCGCGGGGCGACCAGCCACACCGCCGCCACCAGCAGGACGGTGACCACCCACAGTGGTGCCGACGGCCAGCGGGCCCCGGCCGCCACCTGCGCGTTGACCAGCATGAACACCAGCCCGTAACAGGCGCCGGTGGCCGCGAAGACCGGCGCGTACCGGCCGAGGGACGCGTAGTCCGGGCCACCCGCCAGCCGGAACGCCAGGTCACCGGCGACCGCGGAGGCCGTCACCAGGATCGCACCGCACGACCCGACCAGGCCCAGCCCGAGCCGCAGCGTGCGCCGGTCGCCCTGGGCCAGCCGGGGCAGGGCGAGCACCGTCACCACCTGCGGGGCCCACAGCGCGCCCTTGGTCAGGATGGTGCCGACCGCGTAGGCGCCGGAGACGTCCGCCGGCAGGAAACGGCGGGCCAGGAGGAAGTCGGCGTACGACACGACCAGGGTCGCCAGGGTCGCGGCGCCGGCGGTGAAGATCGCCCGGACGGCCAGCGGCTCGCCGGTCAGGTGCTGCTCGTCGCGGGGCCGGCGGGCCAGCAGGTGCAGCGCGGGCAGGGCCAGGATCGCGGTCGCCGCCCCGGCCAGCAGCGCGGTGGTCAGGCTCGCGCCGGCGGCCAGGCCCAGCACCACGCCGCCGTACCGCCCACCGGCGACCACGGCCAGCCCGGCCGCCAGCGGCAGGAACCGTTCGTCGCCCTGCATCTCGCCGAGCCAGCGCCCGGCGGCCACCACACCGATCGTGGAGACGGCGGCCAGCGCGGTCGCGGTCACCGGCAGCCGCAGCACGGACACCGCGATCGGCAGCACCAGCAGCAGCGCGCCCGCCGACGCGGCCACCGTGAGCAGCGCCGAGCGACCGGCCGGGACCGGTCCGTTACGGGCCCGGTGCACGGCGATCGCGATCTGCAGGCCGGTGCTGGCCACCCCGACGATCGCGGTCATCGCCAGCAGGGTGGCGAGCACGCTCAGGTCGGCGGGGCTCAACTTCCGGGCGGCGACCACCGGGACCACGTACGCCAGCCCGTTGGCCAGAACCCCCGCCGCGGTGACCGCGAGACCCGCCGTACCGATGCCACTCCGCTTCGCCATGCCGGTCACACTAGGGTCATCGGTCGGACACGAGGAGGCCCGCCCTGCGACGGCTCGCCCTGCCGATCACGGCAACGATCGTCACCGCGCTGGTGCTGGCGCCGCTGGCCGCGCCCGGCTACGTCCTCTCCTACGACATGGTGTTCGTGCCGTCGCAGCCGCTGCGCGCCGATCTGGTGCTGCCGTCGGCGACCCTGCCCCGGGCGGTGCCGCTGGACGCCCTGGTCTCGACGGCCACCCAGGTGATGCCCGGCTGGCTGCTGCAACGCCTGGTGCTGGCCGCGATCCTGCTGCTCGCCGCGCTCGGGGCGGGGCGCCTGGTGCCGGCCGAGCGGACACTGACCCGGCTGGTGGCGGCGGTGACCTACGCCTGGGCGCCGTACCTGGCCGAGCGGCTGCTGCTCGGGCAGTGGGGGCTGTTGCTGGCGTACGCCGCGCTGCCCTGGCTGGCCGCGGCGGCGCTGCGGGTGCGGGCCGGGGAGCGTCGCGCGCTGCTGCCGCTGGCCGGCTGGGCCGCGCTCGCCGCGATCACCCCGACCGGCGGGGTGATCGCCCTGGTCACCGCCCTGCTGCTGGCGCCACGCTGGTCGACCGCCGGGGTGACCCTGCTGCTGAACTCCCCGTGGCTGGCCGCCGCCGCGCTGACCGACGCGGACGGGCGCAGCGATCCGGCCGGGGTGGCGGCGTTCGCGGCGCGCGGCAACGACTGGACCGGGCCGCTGGGCGCGCTGCTCGGCACCGGCGGGACCTGGAACGCGCAGACCGTGCTGCCCAGCCGGGCATCGGTGCTGGCCCCGATCGGGACGCTGATCCTGCTGGTGGTGGCCGGGTACGGCATCCGGGTGCTGTGGCGACGGTGGCCGTCCGGCGCGGCGGCCCGGCTGACCGTGGCGGCCGCGGGCGGTCTCGTGCTCGCGATGCTCGGGGTGCTGCCCGGCGCGCGCACACTGCTGGAGTGGCTGGTCGGCACGGTGCCCGGGGCAGGGCTGCTGCGCGACGGGCAGAAGTTCGTGATGCCGTACGCCCTGCTGCTCGCGCTGACCGTGGCGCTCGGCGCGGAGTACGCCGCGGCCCGGCTCGCCGACCGCCGGGCCGGCCGGGTGGTGCTGTCCGGGATGCTGCTGCTGCCGGTGGCGGTGCAGCCGGATCTGGCGTTCGGGGCCGGGAACCGGTTGCGCCCGGTGGCGTACCCGGCGGACTTCGCGACGGTCGCGGAGCTGGTGGCCGCCGATCCCGGCCCGGTGCTGTCGCTGCCGCTGTCGGCGTATCACACCTACTCCTGGAATCACGGCCGTACCGTCCTGGATCCGTTGCCGCGCTATCTGGACGCCGAGGTGCTGACCGACGACCGGCTGGTGGTCGGGACGATCGTGGTGCGGGGCGAGAACGCGCGGGCGGCGGCGGTGCGGCGGGCGCTCGCGGAGGGTTCTCCGCTGGCCGCTCTGGACGTGCGCTGGGTGGTGGTTCAGCACGTCATCGGGGGTGCGGCGCCCCCGGCCGCGGCTCTGGCCGGATTACGGCAGGTGCACGACGGGCCGGACCTGGATCTGTTCGAGAACACCCTTCGCAGGGAAGTTACTACGTGGTAGCGTGCCGCGCACGCAGAGCAAATGACCCCAAGGAGGCGTCACCCCTATGCGCAAGTCCCTACCCCTGATCCTCGCCGGGATCGCCGCCCTGGCTCTGGGCGTCCTCGGCACGGCGGCCCTCGCGTCGAGCGTGAAGAGCTCGCCGACCGAAGCCGCGGCCGGCGTCGACGAGGCCGCCCTGACGACGGGTGTCTACGGCACCAGGTGAGTTCGCGGTCCCGGCGAAGGTGCCGGGACCATCACCGGCCGCATCACCAGCGCGGCGAACTTCTCCCCCGCCGCCGGCCAGGTGAAACTGGCGGCGTGCGCACGGGCGGCACTGCCCATCCCGGCCCGCAGGACGTCGTCGCACAGCAGCCGGCGCGTCTTGGCGGTGAAGTCGGCCTGGTCCTCGGCCAGCATCCCGGTCCGTCCGTCGACCAGGGACTCCTCCACGCCGCCGGCGCCCCGGAACGCGATGTTCGGGGTGCCGACCGCGCTCGCCTCGACGATGGTCAGTCCCCAGCCCTCCTTGAGCGACGGGGTCAGCGCCACCCAGGCCCGGCTCATCAGGACCCGCTTCTCCTCGTCGCTGACAAAACCGGCGAACCGCACCCGCTCGGCGATGCCCAGCTTCACCGCGTACTCCCGCAGCTCGTCCTCCCACCAGCCCTGACCGGCCACGGTCAGGGTCAGTTCGGGAAGCTCATCGGTCAGAGCGGCGACGGTGTCCAGCGCCATCTCCACCCGCTTGTGCGGGACCAGCCGGCCGACCACCACCAACGACGGTTCGGCGGTACGGGCCACCGGCTCGGCGGGCGCCATCTCCGGCGTGCCGTTGTGGATGATCGTGACCCGCTCCGCGTCGACGCCGAGCACCGCCAGCTCGTCCCGGGTGGCCGCGGAGACCGTCACGTAGCGGCACCGCCGGTACACCCGCGGGGCCAGCCACGACTCGATCCACCAGCCGATCCGGGCCAGCCGTGGAGTCAGCACCACCGGCCACTGCTCGCGGTGCACGTGGTGCACAAGCGCGATCACCGGACAGAAGGCCCAGAGCGGGGAGAGGAACGGCAAACCGTTGCCGACGTCCACGATCACGTCGGGGCGGGCGCCGCGCCGCCGGCTCAGCGGGCCGAAGCCGAGAGCGCCGATCAGGTAGAGCCAGGCGGCCTGGAGATAGACCGTGTGCCGGCCGCCGCGGCGCAGCACCCGGAGCCCGGACGGAGCGGTCTCCTCGGCCGGGCCCTCGCTGTGAGCTGCACAGAGAAGGGTCGCGGTGTGACCACGGCGGATCAGTTCCGCGGCGATCTTCTCCACGTACACTTCTGATCCGCCACCGTGGGGGTTACGCGTGTCCCGCCAGTTGAGGAACAAGACTTGCCGAGTGGCGGCGGCCGGTATGTCCACAATCACCTCTACTAGCGAGTAGCATTCGCGGGTCGCGTCACACTATGGGGTTGTCCAGTAACTCCGCAATGGCGGAACAGGGAGAAACATGCTCGAGCCCGCTCCGGCCGCCCCCGCAGCGGCCGCCGTCTGGCGGATGCGTCTGGTCACCGTCTGTCTCGGCCTCACCGCGCTCGCGTTTCTCCAGGACCCGGGACAGATCGTCATCGACACCAAGGTCGACCTCGCGGTCGATCCGGCCGGGTGGCTGAGCCGGGCGCTCAGCGTCTGGGATCCGAGCGGGACGTTCGGGCAACTGCAGAATCAGGCGTACGGCTACCTCTGGCCCATGGGTGCCTTCTTCCTGGCCGGCAAGACCGCCGCCCTGCCCGCCTGGATCATCCAGCGCCTGTGGTGGTCGGTCGTGATGATCATGGCCTGCACCGGTGTGGTGAAACTGGCCGAGCGCCTGAACATCGGCTCGCCGTGGACCCGGCTGCTGGCCGGTGTCGCGTTCGCCCTCTCCCCCCGCATGATCACCGAGCTGGGCCCGATCTCGGTCGAGGCCTGGCCCAGCGCGATCGCCCCGTGGGTGCTGATCCCGCTGGTCGGGCTGGCGCACGGTAAGCCGATCATCCGGGCGGTGACCTGCTCGGCGGTCGCGGTGGCCTGCGCCGGCGGGGTGAACGCGACGGCGGTGCTGGCCGTGGTGCCGCTGGCCGGGCTGTGGCTGGCCGGGCTGCACCCGTTCTCCCGGCGGGTCAAGGCGCTGCTGGCCTGGGGTGTCGCGGTCGCCTGCGCCACCGCCTGGTGGCTGATCCCGCTGCTGGTGCTGGGCCGGTACAGCCCGCCGTTCCTGGACTACATCGAGACCGCGGACGTGACCACCGCGCCGACCGACATGGTGTCGGTGCTACGCGGGGCGTCGCACTGGCACGCGTACCTGTCCAGCTCGTTCGGCGCCCCGTGGACGGCCGGCTGGCGGATCGCCACCGAGCAGTCGCTGATCCTGGCCACCCTGGTCGTCGCCGGGCTGGGTGTCGCCGGACTGGCCCGGCGCGGGATGCCGCACCGCTGGTTCCTGATCACCGGCCTGCTGTGCGGGCTGGCCCTGGTCGGGCTGGGGCACGTCGGCGCGGTCGCCGGGTTCCTGCCCGAGGCGCAGCGGGCGTTCCTGGACGCCGCCGGGGCGCCGCTGCGCAACGTGCACAAGTTCGACGTCGTACTCCGGCTGCCGTTGATCCTCGGCATGGCCCACCTGCTGGCGCTGGCCGGCCGGGCCGCGGCCACCGCCCCGGCCCCGCAGCTGCGGCTCGCCCAGCTGCGCGCGGTCGCGGTCACCGGCGTCGCCGCCGTGGCGATCCTCGGCGTGGCCGCCCCGGCGCTCGGCGGCGGGCTGGCCGCCCAGGGCAGTTTCGCCAGTGTGCCCGGGTACTGGCGGGACGCGTCCGCGTGGCTCAACAAGAACCTGGA
Source organism: Actinoplanes couchii (assembly GCF_016862075.1). GTDB lineage: Bacteria > Actinomycetota > Actinomycetes > Mycobacteriales > Micromonosporaceae > Actinoplanes > Actinoplanes couchii. The sequence goes on from NZ_BOMG01000041.1 coordinate 18,222, forward strand.
CCAGGAGCACGTGCTGGTGGTGCCCGGGTCACGGTTCCCGCGGTACCTGTGGGGCAGCCCGAGCGACGAGATCACCCAGCCGCTGCTGGACAAGCGCTGGGGTGTGCGCAGTTCGATCCCGCTGACGCCACCGGCCACCGTCCGGGTGCTGGACGCCATCGAGCAGACCCTGAGCAGTGGTTCCGGATCGCCGGGGCTGGCCGAGTACCTGCGCCGTTCCGGCGTGCGCTACCTGCTGCTGCGCTCCGATCTGAACTACGGCCGGTCCGGCGCCACCCAGCCGGTCATCGTCAAGCAGGCGCTGTCCCGCTCCCCGGGGCTGCGTCAGATCAAGTCGTTCGGCCCGTCGGTGGGCGGCGGTCACCTGCCCGGCATCTACGTGGACAACGGCTTCGACGTGCAGGTGCGGACGCTGGAGATCTGGGAGGTCGGCGAGGAGACCGATCCGGTGGTGGCGTACGACGCGTCGGCCCTGACCACGGTGGTCGGCGGGCCGGAGTCGGTGCTGGCCGCGGCCGCCGCCGGGGTGCTGCCGGCGGGCCCGGTGGTGCTGGCCGGGGACCGCACCGAGGAGACCCCGGACGGCCCGGTGCTGACCACCGACGGGTTGCGTCGCAAGGAGGTGGCCTTCGGTCTCGCCCACGACAGCGCCTCGGCCACCATGCAGGCCGGTGACCAGGCCCGCCTCGGCGCACCGGCCCGGGACTACCTGCCGGAGTGGGCCGACGGCCACGAGACGGTCGCCGAGTACCGGGGCATCGAGGACGTGGTCGCGTCCAGCGCCTTCTCCGACGCCCAGCCGCTGACCGGATCGAGGCCCGGCTACCTGCCGTACGCGGCGGTCGACGGCGAGCCGGGCACGTCCTGGCGGTCGGCGCCCGGGACCATCGCCACCGAGCAGTGGTTCGAGGTGCGGTTCACCACGCCCCGGGTGGTCCGGTCCGCCCGGATCACCTTCGACCTGGGCACCGACTCGGTGCCGGCCCGGATCACCGTGACCGCCGGGCAGAACGCGCCGGTCAGCCGCAACGTCGGCACCAACGCCCCGACCAACGTCGTGCTCAGCGGCACCGTCCCCACCGACCGGCTGCGGATCTCCTTCGACGAGGTGTTCGACAGGCGCCTCGGCTTCGGCGGGGTCGGCATCAGCGAACTCGTGCTGCCCGGCATGTCGGCGGAACGTGTCCTGCGGACCCCCGCGTCCCCGCTCGCCGGGACCGCGCCGGGCATGGTGTTCACCGCCGCCCCGACCGTGCCTGCCTGCTACTTCGACGAGGACGACCGGGCCGTCTGCAACGGTGACCTGGCCCGGACCTCGGAGGACGGCTCGGAGCTCAACCGGGTCACCACCCAGCCGGTGGCCGGTTCCTACGACCTGACGGTACGGGCCCGGCCACGTCCCGGCGCGGCGCTGAACGCCCTGCTCGACGCCGGTGGCAAGGCGGCCGTCGCGCGGGGCATCCGGCCCACCGTCACCGCTTCCAGCGTCGGCGTGCCGGAGCCGGCGGCCCGGCCCGGCGCGGTCTCCGACGGCGACCCCGGCACCACCTGGTTCGCCTCCGACGAGGACCGGGAACCCTGGCTGCGGCTGGTCTGGCCGGCCCGCCGGGAGATCCGCGGGGTACGCCTGACCCTCACCGAGGGCACCGCGGCGGCCCGCCCGTGGAAGGTCACCGTGATCGGCGACAGCGACATCCGGACCGGTTTCCTGGACGAGGGCGGCACCCTGGTCTTCAACCCGCCGATGACCTCCGACGAGATGACCGTGGTCATCTCCGACTCGGTGCCGGCGGCCACCTACGACCCGTACCGCAACGTCCAGCGGGTCCTCCCGGTCGGGGTCAGCGAGTTCACCGCGCTGCCCGACCAGGTGCCGGTCCAGAACCCGGCGATCGCCCGGGTCGAGCTCGGCTGCGGCAGCGGGCCGAAGGTCACCGTCGACGGCACCGTCCGGCAGACGTCGCTGGTCGCCAACCGGCGGGACCTGCTCCAGCTGCGGGAGGTGGACGCCGTGGTGTGCGGCGCCGGCGCCACCGCCGCGGTGCCGGTCGCCGCCGGGGAGACCCGGGTGCTGGCCACCCCGTCGGCGGTGGCGGTGCCGATCCAGGTCGCGCTCACCCCCCGGGCCGCGAAACCGGCCGCTGCCGGCGCGGCCAACGGACTGCGCCCGGCGCGGTACGCGGTCACCACCGAGCCGGTCCGGACGCCGGTACGGATCGACACGTGGTCGGCGACCGAGCGCCGGGTCAACCTGAGCCGGTGGTCGCAGCAGCGGGTGCTGGCGCTGCGGGAGAACACCAACCCCGGCTGGGTGGCCACCCTCGACGGCAAGCGACTGCCGAGCCTGGTGGTGGACGGCTGGCAGCAGGCCTGGATCGTGCCGGCCGGCGCGTCCGGTGAGGTGGAGATGCGCTTCGCGCCGGACCGGGTCTACACCCTGGCGATGGGCGTGGGCGCCGGGTTGCTCGCCGGGGTGGTGATGGTGGCGCTGCTGTCCGGATCACGCCGCTGGCCCGGGAACGGGACCACGGTTCCGGTGGTCCGGGTACGGCGGCGTCTGGTCGTACCGGCAATCTTCGGTGGGGTGGCCCTGCTCCTGGTCGGTGGGGTCGCGGCGGCGGGACTGGCCGCGATCACGGTGGCCGGGCTGCTGATGCTGCGGGTGCTGCGGCCGTACTTCGGGACGTACGACCGCAGCCGGATCACCTGGCTCAGCCGGCTCACCGCGTGGCTGCTGCCGGTGGTCTTCTTCGCCGCCGCGGGCTGGTCGGCGGTGCGCCTCGGCGGGCACACCGCCGCCCTGCCTCAGCTGACCGCGCTGGGCTGCGCCGTGCTGCTCTGGCTCTCGGTGCTGCTCAACCGCGGCGGGCGCGGCCAGCGGTGGCTCAAGCGCTGGCAGGGCTCCTCGATCAGGTAGTAGGAGAGGGCGGCGAGCACCAGCCCGCCGCCCACGGTCAGCGCGAACGTCTCGGCGAACGAGCCGGTGAACTCCGGCCGCCCGGTCACCCAGTAGATCGACTCCAGCACGAAGGGGTGCCAGAGGAACAGGCCGTAGGAGACCGCACCGAGCCAGCGGACGGTCCCGCCGCCGAGAACCTGCTTGGTCCGGGTCGGCGGGCCGAACGCCAGCGGCACCACGATCAGCACCGCCAGCAGCATGTACAGGGCCAGTTTGACGGCGAACTCACCGGCGCTCGGCTCGCTCAGCCCGAACGGGCCGGCCACCGGGGTGGTGGAGATCGCGAACAGCGCCACCGAGGCCGTCCAGCAGGCCAGCGGGGCGGCGGCCATCGCGTCCAGGAACGCCCAGCGCCGCATCCGGCCGTCCTGCAGCGCCACGTGCACGGTGGCCAGCAGCATGCCGGCGCCGAACCAGGTGGCGTAGGCCGGCAGCCACATCGTGTGCGGGGTCGGTGTGAACGTCCCGTTCCCGATCAGGCCCACCCAGACCCCGGTGACCAGCACCGAGACGACCACGATCGCCCACGGCCGGCCCGGCGTCCGCGGCTTGCCGGCCGTCAGCAGCAGGCCGAACAACGGCAGCAGCAGGTAGAAGACGACCTCGGTGGCCAGGCTCCAGGTCTGGCTCAGGCCGTGCTTGAGGTCGCCGGCCTGGTAGATCTGGGTGAACGTGAAATGCTGGATCCAGTCGGTGCGGTCGACGTCCGCGTTGCGCGGCAGGACGAGCAGGCAGACCGTGACGGCCACCCAGTAGGCGGGCAGGATCCGCATGGCCCGGCGCCACAGATACCTTCCGGTGGCCGGGCGCGCCTTTCCGGTCGTTTTCCCGTGCACCCACGGACGGAACAACAGGAATCCGGAGAGTACGAAGAACACGGCGACGCCGGCGTCCAAGCGCGCCAGCCAGCCGCCCCAATCGCCGCCTGAGGTATTGACGCCGGTCGCGAAGCCGACGTGATGTCCGACTACCGCCACCGAACCGATCACCCGGACCACATCCAGGGCCGGGACACGATGCAGGGTAGGCGTAGAAATCGGTGCAGACATGTGCCGTCCAAGGGTTCCGAAAGCATGTAACCGGCGAGTAACCTCCGGTCATTATCGGCGACGGCGCCCTTGATGGGGACAGCGGTCGGCCGTCTGGATAGGAGGATCAGTGAAAGCTCGTCTGGGTGCCGTGCTGTTCGGCATCGGCTTTTTCGCCGTGGTGTTGGCGGCGGGTGTCGCGTTCTACGTGGCGCCGTCGGCGGCCCGGCTGCCCTACGACCTGAAATTGTGCACCCCGGAGGTCACCGAGGACTGCCTGAAGCCGAGCGTCGCGGAGGCCAAGAACGCCCGATTCCTGAACACCGAGGGCGGGACCACCCCGGTCGTCGAGATCGCGACGGGCACCCTCCAGTCCACCACCGAGATCAAGCCGCTCGTGGACACCACGAACAACGAGATCAAGAACGGCGCCATCGATGACAACACGGTCATCTGGAACGCGTTCGGCACGGTGATCTGGACCGAGAAGGACAAGGTCGTCAGCGCGTACGAGGCACGCCTGGCCCTGGACCGGCAGACCGCGGGCGCCATCAAGTGGCCCGGCCAGGAGCTCGACGACGTCGCCAAGGGCCTGGACACCACCGCGGAGGTCGAGACCGTCGGCTTCAGCGGGCAGCTCTACAAGTTCCCGTTCAACACGGAACAGAAGACGTACCAGTACTTCGACCGGGACCTGAAGCGGACCTTCCCGATCGAGTTCAAGGGCATCGAGTCGATCCAGGGTCTGGAGACCTACAAGTTCGAGCAGGCCATCCCGGAGACGGCCCTCGACTTCGACGAGGACCGGATCAAGTCGCTGCTCGGCGCGTTCGCGGGCCCGGACGCGACGAGCGGTCAGGTCGTCTACTCCAACACCCGCACCATCTGGGTCGAGCCGGTCGGCGGCACCTTCATCAAGGTGCAGGAGCAGCAGAACAAGAAGCTGGTCCCGAGCACCGGCCAGCCGACCGAGCTGCTCAACGGTGTCTTCGTGTACACCGACCAGACCGTCGCGAACAGTGTCGAGTCGGCGAGCGCGACCAAGGCGCAGGTCCTGCTGATCAGCCGGTACGTGCCGATCGGCCTGTCCACGCTCGGCGTGATCCTGCTGATCGTCGGCCTGCTGCTGGTCACCTCGGCCCGCACCGCCTCTCCCCGGCACGCCGCGGGCAGCCGCACCGAGGAGATCACCGGCCAGCCCGCCTCCACCTCGGCGAGCTAGTCACCACCGTGGAGAGAGCGGCCCCTGGAACCGTCGGTTCCGGGGGCCGCTCTCTAACGTCCTACCGACGGGTCGGTTGCGGGCGTTGCCCCGTCGGAATCGAAGGCTGACGTGTCGGTTTAACCCGTCCAGTCGGTATTGGCCGCTTGTCGCCGTCTTGTATCGCAATATCTGCCGATGTCTGGCTACCTTCCTGGGCACCCGAGCCATCTAGGAGCCCACATGGCTGACATGACCATCGAGCGCCGCACCGTTCTCGCCGGAAGCGCGGCGGCTGCCGTCGCGGCTTCCGCCGTCTCCGCGGGGGGCTGCCCCTTCGGTGGCGCCGCCGCCCATGCCGCGCCCCGTGCGCCGCGCGACTGGAAACACGCGGTCGCCGCCGTCACCCGCGGATGCGACATCGCCGTCCGGAGCGGGGGCGGCCGGAGCCGGGAGGGCCGCTTCGGCGTCATGTTCAAGAACGCCCCCGCCTTCCAGCCGCCGGAGGATCTGCTCCGCTCGCTGGCCGCGCAGATGGGCGAGCCCACCGGGCCGAACCCGGTCGACTTCGACAACCCGCGGATCCCGGCCGGTTTCACGTTCCTCGGCCAGTTCATCGACCACGACATGACCCTGGACCGGACGCCGCTCGCCGAGGCCCGGGCCGACCCGCTGGCCCTGGTCAACTTCGACACCCCGCACTTCGACCTGGGTTCGCTCTACGGTCGCGGTCCGCGGCTGGACCCCGACCTCTACGAGGCCGACCGGACCCGATTGCGTGTCGTACGCAACGCCAACGGTGTCGACGACCTGCCGCGCCGGGCCGACGGCGCCGCCTACCTGGGTGATCCCCGCAACGACGAGAACCTGATCGTCGCCCAGCTGCACGTGGCGTTCGCGAAGTTCCACAACCGGCTGCTGGAGCGGCGGATCGCCCGCAACCTGGCCGACGCCCAGCGGCTGACCCGCTGGCACTTCCAGTGGATCATCGTGCACGACTTCCTGGAGAAGGTGGTCGGCACCGAGGTGATCGGCCGCTACCTGGGCCGGCTCGGCCGGGTCCGCAACGAGCACTACCGGCCGCGCAACCGGAACCGGCCGTTCATGCCGATCGAGTACTCGGTGGCCGCGTACCGCTTCGGGCACAGCATGGTCCGCTCCGGTTACCTGCTGAACAACCGCACCACCCCGCCCGGCGCCGCCGCGATCTTCGGCCAGGAGGGTTTCGACCTGCGCGGCAACCGCCCGCTGCCGGCCAACCTGGAGATCGACTGGTGGCACTTCTTCGACGTGCCCGGCAAACCCGGCACGCCGCGCAACCAGTCCCGGCGCATCGACGGGTCACTGTCGCTGCCGCTGTTCAACCTGCCGTCGACGGTGGTCGACGACGAGGTGGTCTCGCTGGCCGAACGCAACCTGCTGCGCGGCAGCCGGCTCGGCCTGCCGTCCGGCCAGGACGTGGCCACCCGGATGGGCGTCACCCCGCTCACCAACGGCGAGCTCGGCCTGCCGGACGCCGCGAACCCGGGCTGGAAGGGCAGGGCGCCGCTCTGGTTCTACGTCCTCAAGGAGGCCGAGCTGACGTACGCCGGGCAACGGCTCGGCCCGGTCGGCGGCCGGATCGTCGCCGAGGTCATCCTCGGAATCCTCGCCATGGACCGGGCCGGTTACCTGAGCGTGAACCCGTTCTGGCGGCCGAGCGCGCCGATCGCACCCCTGCTCGGCCAGTTCCGCACCGGTGACCTGCTGAAGTTCGCGCTCAATCTCTGAGAAAGACCGGCCCGGATCGCGCGTCTCGGCGCGCGGTCCCGGGCCTGTCTTCTCTAGGGTGATCACATGAGTACCGGTCTTAACTCCCGCAAGACCAGGAACACGTTGCGGACCTCGGCGAGCGTCTCGTTGCAGGTGTTGCTGGTCCTGCTGATGGCATGGGTGGCCTTCCAGATCCTGGGGCAGGCCTGGTCGGTGATCTGGCCGATCGTCATCGCACTGCTGCTGACCACCCTGACCTGGCCACCGGTGCGGTTCCTGCGCAAGCACAACTGGCCACCGGCGCTCGCCGCGGCGCTGGTCACGCTGCTCTTCCTGGTGATCGCGATCGGCACCATCGTCGGCATCGCGCTGCCGGTCGGCGCGAAGTCCGGTGAGCTCGCCGATCAGGTGGTCGAGGGCATCGGGCAGGTGCGGGACTGGCTCAACGGGCCGCCGTTCAACATCAGCGACGCCGAGGTCAACGAATACCTCAACACCGGGGTCGCCAAGCTGCAGGAGAGTGTCGGCAGCATCGCCTCGGCCACGCTGACCGGGGTCGGCTCGTTCTTCAACGGGCTGCTGAACACCGTACTCGCGCTGTTCCTGATGTTCTTCTTCCTCAAGGACGGCCCGCGGTTCCTGCCGTGGCTGTCCCGGCAGCTGCCCGGCCGGCTCTCCCGCGACGTGCCCACCGTGGCCGGCCGCAGCTGGGACGTGCTCGGTTCGTTCGTCCGATCCCAGGCGATCGTCGGCCTGCTCGACGCGGTCCTGATCGGTCTCGGTCTGCTGGTGCTCGGGGTGGACCTGTGGCTGCCGCTGGCGGTGCTGACCTTCGTCACCGCGTTCGTGCCGATCGTGGGTGCGCTGTTCGCCGGGTTCGTCGCGGTCATCATCACCTTCGTCACCGACGGCTGGACCGACGCGCTGATCGTGCTGGCCATCATCGTGATCGTCCAGCAGCTGGAGGGCAACGTCTTCCAGCCGATGCTGCAGAGCCGCAGCCTGGGCCTGCACGCCGGTGTGGTGCTGCTGGCGGTGACCCTGGGCAGCAGCCTGTACGGGATCGTCGGCGCGCTGCTCGCGGTTCCGGCGGCGGCGATCGTCGCGGTCTTCTGGATCTACCTGCGTGAGCAGCTCACCGATCCGGGGCCGCCCGTCGAGGGCCCGGCCGAGCCGGGGTCTCCCCCGCCCGCGCCCACGCCCTCTCCGGCGTCCTCCTCTTCTTCGGACGGTCCGGTTCCCGATCCGGCCTGATCAGTGCCACCAGAGGCGGTCCACGACGATCTCGCTCAAGCCGCGTAGCCGGGCTCCCAGGAGCCCGGCCTCGCGCCCCTCGAGCACGGTGAGCGCCAGCAGGATGTCCGAGGCCACGTGCGTCGCGTGCCGGACCTCGCACTCGTAGCGGATCAGTTCGGGCGCGGTCCCGGTCTCGCCGGCGACGACGTCCAGGACCACGTCCCGGTGCGGCCCGCTGGTCCCGATCACGAAGAACCAGTCGTCCATCGGTACGCCGAACCGGGCCCACTCGAAGTCCAGCAGCACCGTGACCTGATCGCCTTCGGCCAGCCAGTTCCCCCAGTGGCTGTCGGCGTGCACCGGCACGATGGTGTCCGAGTGCAGCGGCGCGCCCTCGGCGATCCGGTCCAGCCCGTCCAGCAGCGCCGGTTCGACCACACCGTCCCGGTCGGCGTCCCGGATGTTCTCGATCAGGGTGAACAGTCCCGCCCGGTTGACGAACCCGCCGTGCTCGATCGTCTCCCGCAACGTCGCCGCGGCGGCCTCCCCGGGCGTCCAGCGGTGCAGCATCCCGAGCCGGTGCACCGCCTGCACGGCCAGGGCCCGCGCGGTCCCGGCGTCGACACCCGGCAGGTCCATGCCCGGCGCGGTCCCCGGCATCCGGGTGTAACAGGCGTACCGGTACCCCTGGTGGTTGCCACTGACCAGCAGCGGTGCGGTGATCCCCTCCGGCAGGAACGGCGCCAGCGCGATCTCCCGCTCCAGCCGCGTGTGCTGCCCTGCGTCGATGACTTTCACCACGACGTCCGGGCTGAGGAACACATGATGGGAGAGGCTGTCCACAGCGGACAGCACTCCGGGATCACGGTCCAGAACCGTGGTGGCAACGGTCCGGGCGATGTCGGGCGCGCGGTTCAACTCGGTCACGCCGTAATCCTTCCCCAGCACCGCCCGCCCTACCCTCCCGCCCGCACACCATCGGGGGCAGACTCACCGTCACCGGCGGTGGCGGCGTCCTGGTCCGTGGCCGGGTCCGGGTGGATGGTGTCGGTGTCGGTGTCGGCCAGCAGGGCGGTCAGGTGGGCGGCCGGGATCGGGCGGGCGAAATGGTAGCCCTGGCCCCGTTCGCAGCCCAGGTCCCGGAGCAGGTCGGCGTGGTCGGCCGTCTCGACGCCCTCGGCGACCGTGGTCAGGCCCAGGCCGGCGGCCAGGTCGACGATCGCCCGCACCAGGGCCGCCTGCTGGGTGTCGGTGTTGTCGGACGGCATGAACGAGCGGTCGATCTTCAGTACGTCGATGGGCAGATCGCGCAGGTAGGCCAGCGACGAGTAGCCCGTACCGAAATCGTCGATGGCGACCCGGACCCCCTCGGACCGCAACGCGGACAGGTGCAGCAACGCCTGGTGGGCCTCGGGCCCGGCCTTGACCAGGACCCCCTCGGTGATCTCCAGGGTGAGGGCCTGCGGCGGCAGGCCGCTGTCGCGGAGCGCGGCCAGCGCCTTCGTGGTGAACTGCGGGTCCACCAGCTGGCGCGGGGACACGTTGACGGTGAGGGTGGTGCCCCAGCGGCGGTGCCAGGCGACCGCGTCGGCGCAGGCCTGCCGGAGCACCCATTCGCCGAGGACGACGATCAGGCCGCTGTCCTCGGCCGCCGGGATGAACCGGTCGGGGCTGATCGGGGGACGGCCGGGCGGGGTCCAGCGGACCAGGGCCTCGACGGCTACCGGACGGTCGTCGTCGAGGGACACGATCGGCTGGTAGTGCACGGCGAACTCGCCCGCGTCGACGGATTCACGGAGGCGTTCCAGCAGGCGCATCCGTTCGGCCTGCTCGACGCGCAACGCCACGTCGTACAGCGTGGCCTGATCCTTTCCGGCCGCCTTGGCGGCGTAGAGCGCCAGGTCGGCGTCGGCGAGCACGGAGACCGGGTCGGCGGTGCGGTCGAAGACGCGGATCCCGGCGCTGGCGGTCAGGTGCAGGGTGTGGCCGGCCGCCTCGATCGGCTCGCGCAGACGGGACAGCAGGCAGGCCGCCCGGTCGGTCGCCGAGAGCGTGCCGACGGCCGGGATGAGCAGCGCGAACTCGTCGCCGCCGAGCCGGGCCGCGGTCTCGCCGGCGGCGGTCACCTCGCGCAGCCGGGCGGCGACCACCGTCAACAGGGCGTCGCCGGTGGGGTGGCCGAACCGTTCGTTGACGTCCTTGAAACCGTCCAGGTCGACGGTGATCAGGGCGCCGGCGTACGTGCCGGTCAGGTGCCCCTCCAGCGCGGCGCGGTTGGGCAGCCCGGTGAGCGCGTCGTGGCGGGACCGGTGGGTCATCTCCCGCTGGGCCTCGCGCAGTTCGGCGGCCCGCCGGCCGGCCAGCCCGCCGGTGTGGATCAGGCGCAGGACCAGCAGCAGGGCGGTGCACGCGGTGGTGGTCAGCGGCAGGACCAGGTCGACCAGGTCGAGGGGTGACTGCTGCTGTTCGGTGAGTTTCAGCCAGACGGTGGCGGCCGGGCCGAGCAGGACCAGCCCGACGTCGCCGGCCAGGCTGAGGCGGCTGCGGCCGTGGGCGCGGCGGTCCGGGACGGCGACGCCGGCGGCTTCCGGGTGCCAGGCGGCCGCGGCGATCAGCAGGAAGGCGAGCAGCCAGCCGGTGGCGCTCCAGCCGGACCCGGACCAGGAGCCGCCGGTGGCGGTGGAGACGAAGTAGACGACGTCGGCGACGGTCAGCACCGACACCGCGGCCAGCAGAGCGCGGTCCGGCCAGGTCAGCGTCCGGCGCACGGCGATCATGCGGGTCGCGGCGGCCAGGACCAGGAGATCGAGCAGCGGGTACGCGAGGACGCTCACCGCTCCGGGCCACGGCCCCGAGTCGTCGACGAACGGGTTGTAGAGCAGTGTCCACGCCAGCACCGTCCCGGTGCAGAGCATGATCCCGGCCTCGGTCATGCCGGTCCAGCCGAGCCGGCGGGAACCCACCGGCATCGCCAGCAGACCGGCCGCGAGCAGCGGGTACATCGCCAGGTAGACGACGTCGACCACGGTCAGCTGGTCGGGCACCGGCATCCCGGCGGCCATTCCGGCGCCCCAGATCGCATTGGCCACCACCGAGCACAGCATCGCCGCGCCGAGTGGCCACCACGCCCAGCGCCGCGACCGCGGATAGCGGCGCAGCCCGTTCCGGACAGCCGTCAGCGCCGTCGCGGAGACCGCCACGTAGGCGGCCTGCCGCGCCGTGCCGGAGAGCAGGGGCGCGGCCAGGGCCAGCAGCACCCCGGCGAGCAGCAGCCGGCGCCGGCCACGGTTCCCGTCCAACCACAAGGTCACCGGCTCACGATCGCGCGGCCCGGGTGCGCGACGGTTGCCGGCCAGGATCCTTACAGTGAGGCGGCGAGTTTCTGCAGGGCCTCACGGGCGCCGGTGGTGAGCGGTTCGCCGTGGCCGGGCAGGATCGCCTTGACGTCGAGGGCGGACAGTTTCTTCACCGACGCGGCGGCCCGGGCCTGGTCGGCGGTGTACTCCGGGGCGGAACCGGCCAGCCCGTCCTGGTTGCGCAGGGCGTCGCCGGTGACGAGCACCCCGGTCGCCGGTTCGAAGATCGAGACGTGTCCGAGGGTGTGCCCGGGCGTACCGATGATCTGCAGTCCGAAGATCTCGTCGCCGTCCTTGACCGCCCGCAGTTTCCGGCCGCCGCCCGGGTCGGCGATCCCGGCCACGTCGGCCTCGCCGGCGTAGAGGGCCGCGCCGGTCAGCGGCAGCATGTCGGCCAGGCCACCGGCGTGGTCCTGGTGCTGGTGGGTGAGGATGACGTGCTTGACCGCGGACCAGCCCAGCCCGGCCGCCTTCAGCCCGTCCTCGACCGAGGCGGCCGATCCCGGGGTGCCGGTGTCGACCACGGCCACCTCACCGCCGCGGACCAGGAGATAGACGGAGACGAAGTCGAGGTTGACCCGCTGCCAGCCGCCGGTCACCGCGTTCGGGTTCGCGGAGGCCGCCGTGCTGGTCGCGGGCGCCGTCTCACCCTTGGGGGAGCACGCGGTGATCGTGTTGAGGACGGTCACCCCGAGTACACCGGAGCCCGCGGTGAGCAACAGTCGTCGATTCATCTTTCATCAATAGCGCGTTTCGGCCGGGCCGGGGTGGGCACTGCGCATTCGTGGCTCATCCCGAACCGCCGGCTCCGGTGATCGATGCGATCGTCGCCGAGCATCCCGGATTCCGGCCGCTCACGCTCGACCTGTTCCGGCCCGCCGGCCCGGGCCCGTCTCCGCTGGTGATCTGGGTGCACGGCGGCGCCTGGCGGTTCGGCAGCAACAAACACGACGGGCCGCAGCTGGCCCCGGCCGGCATCGGCCACCGGATCCTGGCCGAGGGGTACGCGCTGGCCCGGGTCACCTACCGGCTCAGCGGCGAGGCCACCTTCCCGGCCCAGCTGGACGACGTCAAGGCGGGGGTGCGGTGGCTGCGCCGCAACGCCGCCGACCTGGGGCTGGACGAGCGGCGGTTCGCGATCTGGGGCGAGTCGGCGGGCGGGCACCTGGCCTCGCTGGTGACCCTCACCGGCGAGGACCCGGCCGAGGCGGTCCGGGCCGGAGTCATCTGGTACGGGCCGAGCGACCTGCTCACCATGGCGACCCAGAACCATCCCGAGGGCCTGCAGGACCACGATTCCCCGGAGTCGCCGGAGAGCCGGCTGGTCGGCGGGCCGGTCCAGGAGATGGCGAAGGAGGCGGCGGCCGCGAGCCCGGTCCACTACGTCTCCCCGGACGCGCCGCCGATGTTGATCGTGCACGGTGACCAGGACCGGGTCGTCCCGGCCGGGCAGAGCCGCGAGTTGTACGGCCGCCTCACCGCGGTCGGGGCCCCCGCCGAACTGCGCATCGTCCCCGGCGCCGACCACTGTTTTGTCGGCGCCGACCTGGGGCCGCTGGTCCGGGAGGGCCTGGACTTCCTGAACCGGGTGCTCAGCGTTTCCGCAGGGTGATCGCCAGCAGGATCATCGCGACCAGCTGGGCGACCGCGAACACGATCGCGAGCAGGGTCAGCGACTGCTCGTAGAGGGCGCCGGCGACGATGCCGCCGCCGAGCGCGGCCACCCCTTGGACGGCGGCGAACACGCCGTACGCGGTGGCCCGGCGCGGGGCCGGCACCAGGTCGGCGACCAGGGCCTTGACGGTGGAGTCCTGCACGCCGACGGCGGCGCCCCAGAGCAGCGTGCCGGCCACGATCGCGGCGGTGCCGCCGGAGAGGGCGAGCGCGGGGGTGGCGGCGGCGAGGACCGGCAGCGCGTAGAGGACCCGGGCGCCCCACCTGTCGTACAGGTGGCCGCTGGCCAGGGCGGACAGGGCGCCGGCGGCCATCGCCCCGGCGTACAGGACCGGCACCAGGGCCAGCGGGATCAGGCCGGTCCGGCTGGCGTGGAACGAGATCAGCCCGAACGTGACCAGGCCGCCGGTGGCCAGCCCGGCCGAGGCGGCGAACCAGTGGAACCGGGCCGGGAGACGACCCTCGCCGGCGACGTCCGACCTGTGCACGGCGGCCGGCGCCGGGAAGCGCGGCCGCAGCCACACCAGCAGGATCATCGACGCCACCCCGGGGATCGCGAGCAGGGCCGGCGCGGGCCAGATCACCCCGGCGGTGAGTGCGACGACACCGGCCACGATCAGCGGGCCGGCGAACGCCCCGACCTGGTCGAGGGCCTTGTGCACGGCGAATCCGCGGCCCCGCCCGACGGCTCCGGCCGCCTCGGCGAGCAGTGCCGACTTGGCCGGTGAACGGACCGCCTTGCCGATCCGCTCCGAAATGATCAGAACGGCGGCCACGGCGAGCCCGGCGCCGCCGAGGAACGGGGCGACGGCCAGCAGCGGCACACAGATCGCGGTCAGCCCGTACCCGAAGATGGTCAACGCCCAGTAGCGGGCGGTGCGGTCCGCGAGCGGGCCGGAGACCAGCCGGAACAGCAGCGCGGCCGCCTCTCCCGCCCCGGTGATCAGGCCGACGGCCAGCGCCGACGCGCCGAGCCCGGCGAGCAGCGGGCCGGTGATCGAACGGGCGCCTTCGTAGACCATGTCGGCGGCGAGACTGACAAACCCGAAGGCCAGGACGGCTCGCCACGGGGTGAGGTTTGGCACGTGCGCACACCTTACGCACACCGGTTACCCACAGGTTGGCCTGGCAGATCGGCCCGGGGCTGGCTATTGTGCGGGGCGAGGGGAGTACCTCCTAAAAGAACGCGGCGGTCATCACGGGCACGACATGAGTGCCCTCGTCCGTTCGCCCATCCGGTCGCCGGGCGGGTGAGGGAGACCTCGGACGATCACACGTGTCCGAGGGGGCTCCACCGTGTCAAACCTGCCATCCATCGCGTCTCCACAGCTGTGGGCGATCAGCATCGCCGTGCTGCTGGCGCTTCTCGCGATCGACTTCGTCATCACCCGGCGCCCGCACGCGGTGGCGATGCGCGAGGCGGTCGGCTGGTCGGTGTTCTACCTCGCGCTTCCGGCCGCGTTCGGGGTGCTGATCTGGCAGCTGTACGGCGGGACTCCGGCGATGGAGTTCTACACCGGGTACGTGGTCGAGAAGTCCCTCTCGGTGGACAACCTGTTCGTCTTCATGCTGCTGCTGACCGCGTTCGCGGTGCCGCCGGAGCTGGCGCAGCGGGTGCTGCTCTACGGCATCGCCGGCGCCCTGGTGCTGCGGGCGATCTTCATCGCGGCCGGCGCGGCGGTGCTGCAGAGCGGCACGTGGGCGTTCCTGCTGTTCGGCGGGATCCTGCTGCTGACCGCGGTGAAGGTGTTCCGCGAGGCGATGCGGCACGAGGAGCAGCAGGTCGACATCGACAGCATGCGCAGTGTGAAGTTCATGCGGCGGCTGATGCCGGTGACCGGGACGTACCAGGGCGGCAAGCTGACCGTGCTGGAGAACGGCCGTCGCGCGCTGACCCCGATGGCCCTGGTGGTGGTCGCCGTGTTCGTGACCGACCTGGTGTTCGCGGTCGACTCGGTGCCCGCGGTGTACGGCGTGACCGAGGACCCGTACCTGGTGTTCGCCACCAACGCGTTCGCGCTGCTCGGCCTGCGGGCGCTCTACTTCGTGCTGCACAGCGTGCTGGACAAGCTGCGGCACCTGAACTACGGGCTGGCGCTGATCCTGGCGTTCATCGGGGTGAAGCTGCTGCTGCACTGGGCGCACGGCATCTGGGCGGGTGTGCCGGACATCCCCACCGCGGCGTCCCTGGGCGTCATCGGCGTCACGCTGGCCACGGTCACCGCGACCAGCCTGTACGCCGACCGCAAGGAACGCGCCCTCACCTCGTGACCGGGGCGCGGCGCAGCCGGACGGCGGCCGCCCGGGCCGTGGTGATCGCCGGGCGGGCGTCGGTGAACGAGGCCACCGCCGCGGCCAGGTCGCCGGCCCGGGCGTCGGTCTCGACCCGCCCGCAGGCGGCCGCCGCGTCGGTGGCGCCCAGGTTGGCCAGTACGCCCATCAGCTGGTGCGACTCGACCCGCAACCGGTCGGCGTCGTCGAAGGCGAGGGCCTGCTGCATCCGGTCCAGATGCTCGGGGATCTTGCCGGTCAGGGTGGTGAGCAGCCCGTCCAGGGCGTCGGCGGTGGCCGCCGGGTCGGGGCCGCGCAGCTGGGTCCAGGCGCCTGCCGATCTGGGCGGCCACCGCGGCCACGTCGCCGCCGGGAGCCGAGCGGGCCCACCGGTCCAGCACCCGGGAGACGTCCGCCGGGATCAGCGGTTTGGCCAGGTGCTCGTCCATTCCGGCAGCCAGGCAGCGGGCCCGGTCCTCGGCCAGGGCGCTGGCGGTCAGCGCGATGATCGGCACGTGCCGGCCGGGTGGTTCGCGGCGGCGGGGTTCCGGTGGGTGTGCCGGCGGACCGGTCGGCGGCCGGCTGGCTGAGCACCCCGACCAGGGCGTCGTAGAGCTGGGACTGCCGCAGCGGCTTGGTGAAGGCGGCCGACATCCCGGCCCGGGTGGGTTCGCCGGGCAGGTGCCGGGGGTCCTCGGCGAGCATGATGGTCTTCGGGGCCGGGCAGCCGGGCGGCACGATCGCCACGGTGTCCCCGGGCATGGTGTGCTGGTCGACGATGAGCAGGTCGATCGGCTGGCCGGTGGCCGCGGCGTCCTTCATCACGGCGACCGCGCCGATCGTGTCGGGCACCCCGACGGCATCCATCGACCAGGCGCTGAGCTGCTCGGCGAGGTCGGTCCGGTCGTCGGGGTCGCGGTCCACGATCAGCACCCGCAGGCCGTCCAGCGAGTGCCGGTCGGACAGGTCGAGGTCCTCGCGGGCGCTGCGCAGGGTGGCGGTGAACCAGAACGTGCTGCCCCGCCCGGGTGCGCTCGCCACCCCGATCCGGCCACCCATCAGGCCGACCAGGTCCCGGCTGATGGCCAGGCCCAGCCCGGTCCCGCCGAAGCGCCGGGTGGTGCCCGCGTCGGCCTGGGTGAACGCCTCGAACAGCTCCTCCCGCTGGTGCTCGTCGATGCCGATGCCGGTGTCGCGGACCTCGAACCGGACCGGCACCTCCCCCGGCCCGCACCCGTGTGTGGTGTCCAGCACCGCGGTGACGGTGACCTGCCCGGCCGGGGTGAACTTGACCGCGTTGCCGGCCAGGTTGAGCAGCACCTGGCGCAGTTTGGCCGGGTCGCCGCGGACGGTCCCGGGCAGCAGCGGGTCGCAGCTGCCGGTGACGGTGAGCCCGTCGTGGGTGTCCGGCGGGGCGACCAGCGCCACCACGTCGTCGATCAGCCGGAGCAGCGGGAAGTTCGCCTCCTCCAGCAGCACCTTGCCGGCCTCCAGTTTGGAGAAGTCCAGCACGTCGTTGATCACCGCGAGCAGGGCCGATCCGGCGGCGCCGATGCCCTCGGCGTACCGGCGCTGGCGTTCGTCGAGTCCGGTGCCGAGCAGCAGCCCGGTCAGCCCGATGACGCCGTTCATCGGGGTGCGGATCTCGTGGCTCATCGACGCCAGGAACTGTGACTTCAGGGCGGCCGTCTCCAGCGCCTGGTCCCGGGCCTGGGCCAGGGCCTGCGCGGTCTGCCGCCGGGCGGTGATGTCCCGGACGAAGCCGTGGAAGTGCGGGCCGGTGTGGTTGCGCAGGCACCAGGTGGTCAGCTCGACCGGGATCTCGTGGCCGTCGATCTCGTGGCCGTCGCGGTGCGTGGCGGCCATCTCGGTGGGCCGGTCGAGCAGCCACTCCAGCCGTCCGCCGAGCAGCCGGTCCAGCGACGGGCGGTAGCGGGGCGGCAGGATGGTGCCGGTCACCGGACGGCCCAGGATCTCCGCCCGGGTCCAGCCGAAGACCTGCTCGGCCTGCCGGTTCCACTCGGTGACCCGGCCGGCGCCGTCCATGGTGAAGAACGGGTCGCTGGCCGCCTGCATGATCATTTCGAGCTGTTCGCGTTCGGCACGGTGGCGGTGATCGGCCCGGACCCGGGCGGTGATGTCGTGCGCGACGGCGGAGATGTCGATCACCGCGCGGCGGGACCGGCGGCCGGCCAGCACCGCGGTCCCGCCGAGGGCGGCTCCGGCCAGCAGGTACACGGCCTTGCCCAGAAACACGCCACCCCCGCGGGATCCGAATCCGATTCAGCATCACGGTACCTGCGACCTTTCTCTGCTTTAGCCTTATTAGGGACATAGCACCCTCAGGCCCGCGGCAAGGGAGTCTCCGTGGCGACAGTGATGGTCGTCGACGACGTGGCGGTCAACCGGGACATCGTGCGCATGCTGCTCGGTATCCGGGGACACGACGTCATCGAGGCACACGACGGAGCCGAGGCGCTCCTGCTCGCCCACACCCACCACCCCGACGTGGTGGTGTCGGACGTCCTGATGCCCGGGATAGACGGCCTGGAGCTGGTCCACCGGCTGCGCGCCGACCCCGACCGGGAGGCCGCGCAGGCGCCGGTGATCTTCTACACCGCCAACTACCTGGAGCCGGAGACCCGGCCGATCGCCGAGGCGTGCGGGGTGAGCCAGGTGGTGCTGCGCTCCCAGGACCCGGACGCGCTGCTCGACGCGATCGACACCGCCCTGGCCGGCGGGCCGGTCGACGTCAACGCCACCGCGGACGAGGAGTTCGCGCAGACCCACCTGCAGACGGTCAACGCCAAGCTGATCGAGAAGGTGCGCAAGCTGCACGACACCGAGCGGCTCTTCGAGGCGATGGCCGTCGCCTCCCCGGTCGGCATCGGGATCATCAACCGGGACGGTGACGCCGACTACGTCAACCCGCGGCTCGCCGAGATCGTCCAGCAGCCGGTCAGCCGGCTCGTCGACCGCGGCTGGCTGGTCTGCCTCGGCGACAACGCCCAGGAGGCCGCCCTCCGGCTGCTGCGCGGCGACGGCGACGTCACCGAACTCCGGTTCACCCACCGGATCACCTGGTCCGACGGCAGCGTCCGGTCGCTGCGCATCCACCTGCGGCAGACCCACGGCGAGGACGACGGGCTCAGCGGCGGGGTGCTGATGATCGACGACGTCACCGACGTGACCCTGGCCGAGGCGCGGCTGCTGGAGGAGACCCGCCGCCGCCAGGACGAGGCCCGGCACCGCGACGCCGAGCGCCTGGTCAGCCTGCGCCGGATGGCCGGCGGGACGGCCCACGACTTCAACAACATCCTCGGCGCGATCCTCGGCTACACCAACCTGGCCATCGAGACGATCCAGGACGGCCGGGACGACGGCACCATCCCGCCCGGCGTCGTCGAGTCGCTGATCGGCGACCTGGAGCAGGTGGTCAAGGGCGGTGAACGGGCCAAGACCCTGACCCAGAAGCTGCTCGCCTTCGGCCGTCGTGAGGCCAACAAGCCGGTCCCGGTCGACGTCAACGCGATGATCACCGAGGACACCGTCTCGCTGGCCGCGGCCGCCGGGCCGCAGAACCAGCTGTTGCTCCGGCTGGCCCCCGGCTCACCGCAGGTCAAGGCCGACCCCAAGCAGCTCTCCGAGGTGCTGCACAGTCTGGTCCGCAACAGCGGCGACGCGATGCCGGACGGCGGCCCGATCACCGTCCGCACCGCGATCCGCGACGACGGGCTGGTCATCGAGGTCCACGACACCGGCACCGGCATGCCGCAGGAGGTTCTCGACCGGGTCTTCGAACCGTTCTTCAGCACCAAGTCCACCACCGGCACGGTCGGGCTCGGCCTGTCCACCGCGCACGGCATCGTCAGCCAGGCCGGCGGGCAGATCGTCCTGGAGTCCGAGGTCGGCCGGGGCACCACCGTCACCATCACGCTCCCGGTGGTGGCCGGCAGCGCTCCGCCGCCACCCGTCCCGGTCCCGGTGATCACGGAGAAGGGCGGTGGCGAGACGCTGCTGCTCGTCGACGACGAGGACGCCGTCCTGCAGGTGACCGCCCGGATGCTCGGCGGCGCCGGGTACCGGGTGCTGACCGCCCCGGACGCGGCCGAGGCCCTGCGGCTGCTGGAACGGCACGGCGGCGAGGTGGCCGCGCTGGTCACCGACGTGATGATGCCGGGCATGGACGGCCGCCAGCTCGCCCGGATCGCCTCCGGGCGACGGCCCGACCTGCGGGTGGTGTTCGTCTCCGGTTTCGCCGAGTCGCTGTTCGACGAGAACGGCAACAACCTGGAGCCGGGATCGACGATCCTGGCGAAACCCTTCGACCGCGACAAGCTGGTCACCACGGTACGAACCGCGCTCGGAGCCGGGCAATCCGCATGATCGCTTGATCTGCCCGTGATCAGCGGCGATTAGAGTTTCCGGCCCGCCGCCCACGACCTCCGAGGAGGCCTGGTGACCACCGCCAGTGACCGCCAGCCGACAGTACGGTTGCCGCAACAACCAATTCCCACACATGACGACATCGAGCCGTCACCGCCCGTGACCCCACGGTCGAGGCGTGGACGCCGGCTCGTGATCATCGGCGGCATCATCGCTGTGACGCTGGCCGCAGGCACCTTCTACGTCTTCCGCGGCGACATCCCGTACGGCACCACCGTGCTCGGCGCCGATCTGGGCGGCCTGAGCCGTACCGAGGCCGCCGACACGATCCGCACCCGGCTCGCCGCCGACGCGCGGACCACCGCCGCCGTCGACATCCAGGTCGAAGGCCGTGGCGCCACCCTGCGGCCCGCCGACATCGGTCTCGCCGTCGATGTCGACGCCACCGTCGCCGGGGCCGCCGCCGGCAGCCCGAAACTGTTCGGCGAACGTGTCGTCGCCCCGGTCGTGACCGTCGACGCCGAACGGCTCGACACCGCCCTCACCGAGGCCGTCGGCACCGTCGGCACCCCGATGAAGGCGCCGGCCATCACGTTCACCGGGCTCACCCCGAAAGCCGTCCACCCGGAGGCCGGGCGTGGACTCGACCCGCGGAGGACCGCCGACACCGTGAAAGCCGGCTGGCTCAGCGGCGGGCCGGTCATCGTGCCGCTCGTCGAGACCCACGCGGCCACCACCGCCGCCGAGGTCGACCAGCTCGTGAAGACCGTCGCCGAACCGGCCGTCGCCGCGCCGCTCACCATCAGGTCCGGCGCCGGCACCGTCACCGTGCCGCCGGCCGCCATCGCCAAGAGCCTCGTCCTCACCGCCGACAAGACCGGGCTGATCACGCCGCGGATCGACGCCGGGAAGCTGCGGACCGCGATCGCCGGCCGGCTGGCCAAGGTCGAGACCGCGGCGACGGACGCGAAATTCACGTTCTCCGCCGGCAAACCCAAGATCGTCGAAGGGAAGGACGGCAAAGGGCTGGACCTGGCCGCGCTGGCGCCGTCCCTGCTCACCGCGGCACAGAGCGGCGATTCTCGTACGATCGACGCGACGCTGACCACCGCCGCGCCCGCCCTCGGGGCCGCCGAACTGGAAAAACTCGGCGTCCAGGAGAAGGTGTCCACGTTCACCACCAAATTCCCCGGTGGTCTGTCGTCGCCGCGCAGCCAGAACATCGTCACCGCCGCCAAGCACGTCCGGGGTGCCCTGGTCCTGCCCGGCAAGACGTTCTCGTTGAACAAGTTCACCGGCGAGCGCGGGTACGCCCAGGGGTACAAGGACGCACCGGTGATCGTCGGCGGTCACCTCACGCCCGGGGTCGGCGGCGGGGTCTCCCAGTTCACCACGACGCTCTTCAACGCCACCTACTACGCCGGGTTGAAGGACGTGGAGCACAAGCCGCACTCGTACTACTTCGACCGTTACCCGTCGGTCATCGAGAGCACCATCTTCTGGCCGGACCTCGACTTCAAGTTCAAGAACGACAGCCCCCACGGCGTCCTCATCGACACGGCCTGGACCAGCAGCACCATCACCGTCTCGGTGTGGAGCACCAAGGTGTGGGACGAGGTGACCACCGAGTGGAGCAAACGGCGCGACATCACCTCCCCGTCCACCGTCACCAAGCCGGCCGGCCCCAGCTGCATCTCCACCAGCGGCCTGAACGGCTTCACCCAGGACGCGTGGCGCCTGTTCCACAAGGACGGCAAGGTCGAGAAGCGGGAGAAGTTCACCTGGAAGTACGACCCGGAGCCCCGCTTCGTCTGCGGGGCTCCCTGACAGGTCTACTCGCTCACGCTGATGTAACGGTCGCCGTCCTCGTCCGGGGTCTGCCGGTCCGTCGTGTTCACCTCCACGCCGGGCAGGGACTCCTCCAGCCAGGCCGCGATGTCGTCCGACAGGTAGTTGTGGGTCAGGTTCAAGGACTTCAAGTGGGTCAGCGGCTGGCCCGCCAGCAGGGCCTGGGCTCCGTCGTCGGAGAGGATGCCCAGGGACAGGTCCAGGTCCTGCAGCGTTGCCACCACGGGGGCGGACGCCACCGCCGCGGCCACCTCGTCGGCCAGCTCGGCGTTGCGCAGGCCCAGGTACGTCAGCGCCGGGAGCCGTGCGCCGGCCAGGACCGCGGTCAGGTCGTCCACGATGGTGGCGCTGCCGCCGTAGTGCTCGGTGCCCAGCCACAGCTCCAGGTGCTCCAGTGCGGGCAGGTCGGAGGCGCCCACACCCCGGGCCACGCCGGCGGGCAGGCCACCTCCCTCGAAGACCAGGCGGCGCAGCTTCTCGTGGCGGAGGCCGGTGAACTCCAGGCCCTCGGAACCCCGTACCTGCAGATGCTCGAGGTTCGGCGCGGCGGCCAGCACCGGTGTCACGTCGGCCTGATGGACCCAGGAGATCTGGGCCTCCCGATCCATCACGTCACCCAGGAACAACGCCCGCAACCGCGGCATCCGGGTGATGGCCTCGATGATCCGCTCGTAGTCGGGGGCGTCGTCGTCACCGTCCGAGATGATCAGGGTGGTGGCCCGGTCGCCCCACTCGGTGACGAAGCCTTCCAGGTCCATGCCGCAGGTGCGCCCGGCGATCTCGGGGCGCCGTCGCCGGTCCTCCTCGCATGTCGAGCAGGGGCAGCCGCCGGTCCACATGCCGCCCCAGCTGAGACGCCAGGCGACCGCGGCGGGGTCGGCCACCGGCAGGCCCGAGTAGTACTCCAGGGCGGGCAGGCCGGCGAACGAGGAGAGATGGTCGTCGTTGTCCATGGGGCGGCACGTTAGCAACTCACCGCACGGCGCTGCGGGTCAGCTCCAGGACGGGGATGGTGCGGATGCCGGCGGTCTTCTGCTCGTACTCGGCGAAACCGGGGTAGCGGGTCGCCTGCTCGCGGTAGCGGTCGTCGCGTTCGGCGCCGGTCAGCTCGCGGACCTCCACCGGGTAGCTGCCGGTGCCCCGCTCCACACTGCCCACACCGGCCGAGGTCAGGTTGTGGTACCAGCCGGGGTTCTCCGGGGCGCCGGCCTTGGACGCGAACACGTAGATCGTGTCGCCGTCGGTCTCGTGCGGCAGGTACATCATCGGGCTGACCATCTCCCGCCCGGACTTGCGGCCGGTGTGGTGCACCAGCACCATCGGCGCGCCGGCGAACGGCCCACCCACCTCGCCGCCGTTGGCCCGGAACTCGGCGATGATCTTGTCGTTCCAGTCGCTCATCAAAAGCCCCTCGCTGGACGATAGCGTTTCGGGTGTGCCGATCGATTTCGCGGATCCCGGGTTCCTCGCCGACCCGTACCCGATGCTGGGAACGCTACGCGACCGCGGGCCGCTGGTGTTCGATCCGGGCAGTGGGCGGTGGCTGGCCGCCGGGCACGCCATGGCGGGGGCGGTGCTGCGGGACCGGCGGCTGGGCCGGTTCTGGCGGGACGTCGCGCCGGCCGGGGAGTTCGAGCCGTTCAACACGCTGCACCGCAATCAGATGATGGAGAACGAGCCGCCGGATCACACCCGGCTGCGGGGGCTGGTGGCCACCGCGTTCGGGCGTGGGCACGTGGAGCGGCTGCGCCCGGCGGTGGCGGCCGAGGCGAAACGGCTGCTGGCGCTCGCCGGGGACGGGTTCGACCTGCTGGCGGACTTCGCCGAGCCGCTCGCGGTCAGTGTGATCGCGGAGTTGCTGGGGGTTCCGGCCGGCGAGCGGGACCGGCTCCGGCCGTGGTCGGCGGCGATGGTCCGGATGTACGAGATGGGCCGCACGCCGCAGACCGAGGCGGCAGCCGTGCGGGCGTGCCGGGAGTTCGCCGGGTACATGGCCGAGCTGGCCGCCCGCCGGGCCGCGGAACCCCGCGACGACCTGGTCAGCCACCTGGTGTCGGTGCGCGACGGATCCGACCGGCTCAGCGGCGAGGAGCTGGTGGCGTCGGCGATCCTGCTGCTCAACGCGGGGCACGAGGCGTCGGTGAACGGGCTCGGCAACGGGATCGTGGCGCTGCTGGAGCATCCCGGTGAGCTGGCCCGGGTGCGGTCCGACCGGGGGCTGGTCGCCGCCACGGTGGAGGAGATGCTGCGGTACGACTCGCCGTCGCAGTTGTTCACCCGTACCGCCGCGGTCGATGTCGATCTGGGTGGGGTGACCGTGCCGGCCGGGGGCGAGGTGGCCGCGCTGCTCGGGGCGGCCAACCGGGATCCGGCGGCCTTTCACCGGCCGGACCGTTTCGACGCCGGACGCGATCCGAACCCGCACCTGAGTTTCGGGGCGGGACTGCACTTCTGCCTCGGCGCGCCGCTGGCCCGCATCGAACTGCAGGCCGCCGTCGGCGCCCTGCTCGACCACGGGCCCCGGATGGAGCTGGCCGCCGACCCCGTACGCAATCCGGGCTTCGTTCTGCGCGGTTATGCCTCCGTGCGCCTCAGCTTCCCGTGATCTCCAGCAGATAGGGTCGGCCGGTGCGGACGAAGCAGGAGCTGACCGAGGACATCCGGGCGAAGCGGAGGGCCGCGCTGGTGGTCAACGCGCGGTCACGGCGGGGCCGCCAGTTGTACGCGGACGCCCGTGACCGTCTCCGCAACGCCGGGTTCGACCTGCTCGGAGCGTACGCGGTCGATCGTCCCGGCGAGCTGGAGAACTCGATGCGGGCCGCGCTGGCGTTGCGGCCGGACCTGCTGGTGGCCGGTGGCGGCGACGGCACGATCAGCACGGCGGGCCGGATGCTGGCGCACCGGGACATCGCTCTCGGGCTTCTTCCGCTGGGGACCACCAACAATTTCGCGCGTACGGTCGGCATCCCGCCGAGTCTCGACGAGGCGATCGCCACCATCGTCGAGGGCAAGGTCATCGACGTGGACCTGGGCATCGCGGGTGACATGCCGTTCACCAACCACGTCGGGGTCGGCCTGTCCGCCGAGATCATGATCAACGTGCCGAGCCGGCTGAAACGGATCATCGGGCGGATCGCGTACCCGATCACCGCGCTCGGGCTGCTGTCCCGGCACCAGCCGCTGAAGGCCACGCTGCGCGCCGAGGGCCAGGAGATCGTTTTCACCACCCACCAGGTGTACGTGGCGAACGGCGGTTTCCACGCCGGGCGCCCGATCACCGCGGACGCGCACGCCGACGACCGGCTGCTGGTGGCGTACCCGGTGGGCGGCGGCCCGAAGCGGGAGCTGATCCGGGAGACGGCCCGCAACGCGCTCACCGGCCACCGTCGTACGCTGCGGGAACGCCCTTTCATCGCGGTCGGCGAGCTGTGGCTGGAAACCGACCGCCCGGCCCACGTCGAGGTGGACGGCGAACCGTGCGGCTCCACCCCGCTGCGGATCGCGGTGGACGCCAACGCGCTGCGGATCATGGCCTCGCAGGAGACCCCGGACCACTAGGTTCGCTACCAGCCGGTGACCCAGCCGGCGGTGGTTTTCACCCGCCAGGCGCCGGCGGCGCGGTGCCAGAGGTGGCAGCCGAGGGCGGCGCGGGCGAACGGCGCGGCGGTGCTGTGGACACAGCGGCGGATCCGGGTGGCGGTGTACGGGTCGTAGCCGGCCGGGTCGCCGGCCCGGCGGATCGCCTGGTACCAGCGCCACGACATCTTCAGATAGCCGTAGCGGTCCGGGTGCACCAGGTCGCTGAGGTCGAGTCCGCCGATGTCGCGCATGTCGACGACGTGGAACCGGGGGCCGGCCGCCGCGACCAGGCCGGGGATGGCCCGGTTCAGGGTGTCGGTCCCCCGCTGCCGGGCGGCGCCGGGGCTCTTCGGGCCGTAGTACTGCACGCCGATGATCTGGGCCACGAAGACCTCGGCGTCCGGCGCGTTCCCGGCGATGGTGGCCAGCAGTTCCCGCATCCGGGCGGGTGCGGCGGCCGCCTCGGCCGGGCTGCGCATGTCGTTGGTGCCCAGGTGCAGCAGGACGACGTCCGGCCGGTAGGTGGCCAGCCGATCGGCCACGATCGTGGTGACGTCGGCGATCGTGCAGCTGGGGTGGCCCTCGTGGTCGCCGTCCGGGCCGGTGCCGTCGGTTCCGGCGCCGACCATGTCGACCTTCCAGCCGGCGTGGGCCAGCCGGGAGCGCAGGTCGGTGCGGTAACCGTCGAGCGGGATGGTCCCGATGCCGCGGGTGATCGAGTCACCGAGCGGCATGATCCGCACGGTGTCCGGGTCGGCCGGCGGGGTGTAGGCGGGTGCGTGCGGGCGCTCACCGGCCCGGCAGGGGACCATCGCGTCCGCCGGGGTGCCGGGGATGTTTCCCGCAGCGAGCACGGTCACCGCGAGTACGGCGGTGGCCAGGATCTTCCGGGCGGCGGTGAGGGTCACGCTCGGACCGTTCGGCGCCGTCCGGGCCGCGGCGAGTCCGGATCGGGTGCGGCGACGGAGGGAATCGGTTGCGGCCGGGGCCTCCTGGGAGGCCCCGGCTCACCGTGTCACACAGGCCGAGCTCACCGTGTCACAAAGGCCGAACTCACCGTGTCACGGGCCAGGCGACCCGTGACACGCGGGTCAGGCGCCGATCGGGGCCTTGTCCTTGTCGTCGCCGTCCGAGATGCCGGCTTCCGCGGAATCGGCGATGATCTGCCGCTCCTCGGCCGCGTTCTTGCGGTACTGGAGCACCGAGTAGACGATCGCGGCGGCCCAGGCCACGTAGATGACGCCGTAGAAGACGTAGCGGACGGCGTCCGGGGCGTCGATCCAGTCACTGCGCAGCAGCGAGCGGGTGTTGGTGAGGATGATGACACCGCCGACCGCGGCGCCGAGGACCCGCGGCGGGATGTGCCGGACCAGCCAGGCGGCCACCGGTGCGGCGATCACGCCACCGATCAGCAGGGCCAGGACCCAGCCGTAGTCGATGTTCTCGCTGCCGATGCCCCAGATGAAGCCGAGGCTGGCGGCGACCGCGACCAGGAACTCGCTGGTGTCGATCGAACCGATGGTCTTGCGGGGCTCGAGCCGGCCGCTGGCCAGGATCGCCGGGGTGCCGACCGGGCCCCAGCCGCCGCCACCTGTCGCGTCGACGAAGCCGCCGACCAGGCCGAGCGGGGCGAGGAAGCGTTTGCGCAGCGGCTTGCCGAGCTGGCCCTTGGGCAGGCCCTGGAAGGTGAAGCGCAGGAACACGTAGAGGCCGAGGGCCAGCAGGATGATCGCCATCAGCGGGCCGGCGGTCTCGGTGGAGATGCTGGAGAGGAAGGTGGCTCCGGCGAAGGCCCCGATCGCGCCCGGGACGCCGATCTTGAGGACGACCTTCCAGTCGACGTTGCCGAACTTCCAGTGGGAGAGGCCGGAGACCAGGGTGGTGCCGATCTCGGCCAGGTGCACGGTCGCCGAGGCGGCCGCCGGGTTGGTGCCGATCGCCAGGAGGAGGGTCGTCGAGGTCACGCCGTAGGCCATGCCCAGGCTGCCGTCGACCAGCTGTGCGCCGAGCCCGACCAGAGCGAGGAGGAGGAGTTTCTGCATGTGCCGACCGCCAGGGACGCAGGGGAATTCCTATTTCTTGGATCGGAGAATAGAAGCCTACCTGGTCAATAGGCAAGGCATCGATTGCTACGTGGGATGACAGAGATGTTGCAGAATGGCCACCGTGAGTGACGCTGACGACGTACGACGGCTGGCCCTGTCCCTGCCGGGGGTCGAGGAGATCGACAGTGCCGGATTCGACTTCCGGGTCGGTGGGAGGGGATTCGTCTGGTCATATCCGGAACGTCTACCCGGGAAGCCGCGAGTGATCCGTACGGATGTGGCGGTTTTGTTCGTCGGGGACGAGGCCGAGAAGCAGGCGCTGCTCCTCGGCGAGCCGGAGATGTTCTTCACCACACCGGGATACGACGGACTACCCCTGGTGATGGTGTGGCTGGAGAAAGTTTCGCCCGAACGGCTGAGTGAACTGATCACCGACGCCTGGCGGATGCGGGCCCCGGACGAACTCGGGGCCGGTCTGGTGGCCGGCCCCGAGTCGTGACCCGTCAGGCGCTGGGCGCAGCGGCCTTGCGGTAGGCGAGCAGGCCCAGGACCAGGCCCACCAGACCGGCGACCAGGCCCGCGATGCCCCAGGCCGAGCCGCCTCCGCTGCCGCCGTCGCTCTCCGGGGCGGCTGCGGTGTCCGCGGTCCCCTCGACGGCGGTGGTCTTCTCGACCCCGGCCGCGGTCAGCTTGAGGACCGGGGCGGGCGACTCCGGCTCGGTGCCGTCGGTGCTGGGCTCGTCGATCCAGCGCACGACCGTACCGTCGGTGTAGGTCTGCAGGGCCTTGAAGACGATCTGCTCGGTGGCCGGCAGCGGGCCGAGCTGCAGGTCGAACTCCTGGAAGGTGCCCGGCTTGATCTCCGAACCGGCCGCCGCCGTCCAGGTGATCTTGGTGACCGCCTCGGTGATCTCGCTGTCGTGCACCTTGACCGGGGTGGCCAGCTTCGACTTCTCGGTGGCCGCGGTCCAGCCCGGCGTCGGCTTGAGCGACACCGACCCGATCGGGGCCTCGACCGGCAGGTTGATCTCCAGCTTGTTGGTCGACTCGGTGTCGCTCTCGTTCGGCACCCGGAAGGTCACCTTCGAGTAGCCGCCCTGGGTCGCCGTGTCCGGGTTGACGGTCACGTGCGCGGACGCCGGGCCGGCCAGGCCGAACACGAACGCGGCCGCCACCGCGGTCACGGTGGCGGCTCGGCGCAGGGCTGTCTGCTTCATGGGGGAACCTCTCATGCTTTACGACGCTTCAGGAACAGGAAACCGGCGACGGCGGCCACCGCAACCACGACGCCGACGATGATGCCGATGAGGGTGGAGCCGGAAGAATCTGACTCATCCGATTTCTCGGCAAGAGTCGGGGCGACGCTGGGCGCCTCCGTGGTGGGGGCCACGGACGGTTCCTCCGACGGCGCCTCTGAGGGCGCGGCGGTCGCGGTCGGGTTCGCGACGGTGAACTCGTAGGAACCCTTCACCGTGTGCCCGTCGGTGGAGACCACCTGGTAGGCGACCGTGTAGACGCCGTTGGCCAGCTCCTCCTCGATGGTGATCACACCGGTGGTGCCGTCCACCTTCGGCTCCGACGCGGCCACCTTCCGCTTGGTGGAGTCGCTGACCGCGATGATGGTGTACTCCGGGTCCAGCTTCTGCAGGAACCGCAGCTTCACCTCGGCCGGCGCCTCCTTCAAAGTCGCCTTCTTGTCCGGGCTGGCCTCGGCGAGCGCGTTGTGCGCCCACGCCGGCGCCCCCGGCACCAGCACGAACAGCATCGCGGCGAAGGCCAGCAGGGCACGGGTCAGGCGAGCACCCGCTCGCCGATCCAGCCGCCCTCGGCGCAGCCCGGAGGAACGGCGAAGACCGCGGATCCGATCGGTGTTGTCCATTCGTTCAACAGGTCCTTCTCGGCTAGCCGCCGCTGGATGGGGAGGTACTGGCGGACGATGTCAGCTTGGTACGACGCGAAAACCAGCCCGCTGTCGGGTCGGCCCTGTGCGTCCGGCGCCTCGTCGTAGTTGAACGGCCGCCGCAGGATCTTCAGCTTCGGATCGGTGACATGTGCCCTGGTCACGTGCGAGAAGTTGGGCATCACCGGCAGCCCGGTCGAGTCGGTCCGCTCGAAGTCCGGCTCGTCGTGCTCGGCCTCGCCGGTCAGCGGCGCCCCCGACTCCATCCGCCGGCCGGTCGAGTTCTCCTTGTCGCCGACGCTGAGCAGATCCCACGTCTCGATGTCGGTACGGACCCGGCGGACCACCAGCTGGGTGCTGTGGTCGGCGTTCCAGACCGCGGCCGCCATCTCGGCGTCCTTCGGATTGGCCGTGCCGTCGAGCTGGCCGAAGACGTTGCGCTGAGTGAACCCGGCCTTGTGCACCCCGGCGCTGCGCCGGAACCCGCGCTGCACCCAGCGGACCGCGCCGAACGGCCGGGCGTCCTTGATCAGCATGCGCTGGGTGTGCGTGACGGTGAGCGCATCGTCGGCACAGATCTGCATCACCAGATCACCGCCGGACCAGCGGTCCTGCAGCCGGTCGATCGAGAAGACCGGCAGGTCGGCGACCGGCGACTCCAGGCCGGCCGCCCGGTAGAGACCGGGGCCGAACCCGAACGTCACGGTCAGCCGGGCCGGGTGCCGGGCCAGTTCGGCGTCGGTGTCGCCGAGCGCCGGCTCGCCCCGGGTCAGGCGCACGGCGTCGTCGGTGAGCAGCCGCATCATCCGGCCCAGGGCGGCCCGGTCGGTGCCCTTGGCCAGGGTCAGCGCCACGAACGAGCCGTGCGCGGGCGGCTCGTCGGTGATCCCGGACTGCCGCTCGCCGTGGAACGGGATGATCCCGGTGCCGATGTCCTGGAAGTCGGCGACCGGAACCGCCGCCACCGAGGGGGTGGCGGCGGGTGCGGCGGCGAGATAGCCGGCCGCGGCGGCCGTGCCGAGCCCGGCCACCGCGCCTCCGGTCAGCACCGCCCGGCGACTGACGGTCACGAGTGCCCCGGCGCGTAGCTCTCCTGAGCACCGGCGAACGGCTTCGCCACCGCGGTGAAGTCGACCGTCCCACCACCGGTCAGCTTCAGCGTGAACGACAGCTCGTCACCGGCCTTGATCGGCGCGGACGGCTTCATCAGCATCAGGTGGTCGCCGCCCGGGGACAGCTCGTGGCTGCCACCGGCCTTGATCACGAAGCCGCCCTCCTTCGGCTCCATCACCATCGCGCCGTCCTTCATCGTCATGGTGTGCAGCTCCATCGGCGAGGCCGGGGAGGTCGCCGCCTCGACCGTCACATCGGCGCCGGTGTTGTTGACCAGGGTGGCGAACGCCGCGGTCATCCCGCTGTCGGCGGCCTTGACCCACGGGTCACGCACGGTCAGCGCGGCGGCCGGGGCCGCGGACGACGCCGAGGTCGAGGTCGAGCCGGCCGCCGGGGCGCCCGACGAGGCGGTGGCGTCCGACGACGAGCCGCAGCCGGCCAGGGTGGTCAGGGCGAGCGCCGCGACGGCGACGACAGTGCGAGTCAGCATCACATTCCCAAAGATCGTTTCTCCCCCGTACGGGGAACGACCGTTAGTCGCCACCACCGGCATCGAAGTTCCCGAGATCTTCCAAATATCGATCAACACGCGGCGAGGGCTGCGTGGCGGCCGTGGCGCCACAGGGCTCCGGCCTCGGGGAAGCCCGCCGCACGGGCCGCCGCGGCGTGCCAGGAGAGGGCCGGGGTGAACTCGGCCGGTGGGCGGGAGCGGAAGATCTCGGTGCGGCGGTCCATCAGCGGGGCGAACTCGGGGGCCGAGGCCAACTGGGACCACCAGTGCGACCAGGCCTGGCCCGGCGGGGCCTCCAGGGCCGTCATCAGCGCGGGCAGGCCGTCGTCGGGCATCACGTCGGCCACCACCAGCAGGCCGCCGGGGGCCAGGATGCGGCGGATCTCCGCATACAAGGACCGGATGGCGGCGGGGTTCAGGTAGTGGACCGTCATCACCGCCGTCACCAGGTGGTAACCGGTGCCGGTGGTGGCGGGCCAGGACGGGTCGGTCAGGTCGGTCTCGACCGTCGTCACCGTGGTGGGCAGGGCCGCCCGGGCCAGGGCCAGCAGCACCGGGTCCAGGTCGGCCACGGTGATCCGGGCGGCGGGCCAGCGGGTGGCCAGGCGTTCGGCGAACAGGCCGGGGCCGCCGCCCAGGTCGAGGATGCGGGCGGGTGGGCCGGTGCGGCGCTCGGCGGCGGTGGTGATCACCTGTTCCAGGTCGGCCAGGCCGGGCAGGTAACCGGTCATCACGCTGTTCCAGGCCGCGCGATGGCCGGTGGGGTCGAGTGCGGTGGACGGCATCAGCTACCTCGGGCACGACTGGTCAGCAACGACAATCGTTTCTAACCAGTCGTGGGCCCCGATGGTCACGTTTCCCGGGACTCAATGGTCCAGACGGGCCAGGGCGTCCAGGAGGCGGTCCACCTCCTCGACGGTGTTGTAGACGTGCAGGCTCACCCGTACCGACGCGGTCTTCTCGCCCTGGGCGCCCTGGCAGTGACCGTCGGCCCGGACCAGCAGCCCGTCGCCGGCCAGGATGAAACCGAGGTCGTTGGACCCGATCGAGTGGTGCCGGAACGTCACGATGCCGTGCCGCTGCTGCACCAGCGAATCCGACGTCAGGCTGCGCTGGCAGCCCAGCACCTCGTAGGCGGCCATCTTCGACAGGCCCTCGGTCAGCCGGACACCGAGCGCCTGGTTCCACTGGGCGATCTTCGTCAGGTCCGCTTTCTCCAGCCAGTCCATCGCGGCGGCCAGGCTGATGATGCCGCTGGTGTTCGGCGAGCCCTGCCAGCCGGCCGGGGTGTAGGCGGGGCCGCGCTGGTTGCGGGCCCAGAGGGCGCCGGTGCCGGGCAGGGCCATCGCCTTGTGCCCGGAGAAGGCCACGAAGTCGACGTCGAGTTCGCGGACCGAGACCGGGATGTGGCCGAAGCTCTGTGCCGCGTCCAGGCAGATCGGCACGTCGGGGGCGATCGCCCGCAGGCGCTGCACGTTCATGTCGTTGCCGTAGACGTGGTGCACGTGGGTGAGCGCGATCAGCCGGGTCCGCGGGGTGACGGTGAAACGGCGGTGGTCGTAGTCGTGGGCGCTGTCGTAGGGGATGGCCCGCACCGCGATCCCGGACAGCGACGCCGCCTCCACCCAGGGCACGCTGTTGGCGTTGTGGTCGGCGAACGGCACCACGATCTCGTCGCCGTCGCGCAACTGCGGGAGCAGCCAGTCCCGGGCGACCGCCCGCAGTCCTTCGGTGGTGCCGCTGACGAACTGGACCGTCGACTGGTCGGGCAGCGGGTCGTCGAGGAAACTCTTCAGCCGGTCGCGGGCCTGGTCGATGCGGGCGGTGGTGCGGTTGGCCCACGGGTAGGTGCCCCGGGAGGCGTTGGCGTTCCCGGTGGTCAGATAGGTGATCACGGTGTCCAGCACGGACTGCGGCTTCTGCGAGGTGGCGGCGCTGTCCAGATAGGCCACGTCCGGGTTGGCCTCGATCATCGGGAACTGGTCCCGGAGCACGCGCTGCCAGACGGCGAGGTCGTCGAGTGTGGTCATGGTCAGTCCCGGACCAGTTCGAGGCCGGCGTCACGCCAGGCGATGATCCCGCCGTCGAGCGAGCGGGCGTCCGGGTGGCCCATCCGGGTGAGCAGGGCGGCGTAGGCGGCCGAGCGTTCGCCGACCGGGCAGACCAGCAGGATCGGGCGGCGGCGGCTGAACGGGAGTCCGGCCTGGAGCATGTCGGCGAACACCTCGTCGGCGATGTTGATCGAGCCGTCGATGTGCAGGGCCTGGTAGGCATAGGGGTTCCGGATGTCGATCACCAGGGCGTCAGCAGCGAAAGCCGGCGCCGCGGAAACCGAGATGGACGAGAAGTCCGGATTGTCCGGCAGGGACGAGAGGTCGTTCGCCCGCGGCGGCCGCCCGAACAACGATGGCCGACGATCCTTGAAGTAACTGAGATACGACTCGACCCGGTCACAGACGATGAAAACCGCGGACCGACGGGACGAAAGCGAAGCGTCGATCGTACGCAAATAGTGAAGTGAGCCTTGAAAAGCACCTCCCCCCGTCGGCCCGGAGAGGATCCCGCATCGGCGGACCAGGGTGAGCACCCCGTCGACGGCGTCGTCCGCACTGACGGAGCGGATCTCGTCGTAGACGGTGGGTTCGAACAGCCCGACCTCGTGCACCTCGTCGATGGTCCGGATGCCCGGGATGAAGTCGTTCTTGGCCGCGACCAGCCCGACGACACGGGTGTCCGGGTTCTGCTGGCGCAGCGCGCGGGCCACCCCGGTGGACGATCCGGCAGTTCCGACGCAGGCGATGAAATAGTCGGGCGCGTTCCCGTCCAGATCTTTCACGATCTCGGCGCCGGTGCCGTTGAAGTGCGCGTCCACGTTGCGGGAGTTGAAGTACTGGTCGGTGTGGACGTACCCGCCGCCGTCGGCGTTGAGCCGCTGGTACATCCGGGTGAGCGGGTCCTCGGTGTCGCTGGGGTCGAGGCACTCGGACCGGCCGGGCAGCTCGTCGATCTCGGCGCCGAGCAGGAGCAGCAGGTCCTTGATCTCGGGAACCCGCATCCGGTTGGTGACGCTGCGGAATTTCAGTCCGTGCATGCCGGCGATCAGCGCCAGTGCTTTCGCGGTGTTGCCGCTGGAGAGTTCCACCACGGTGTCGCCGCGGTCGACGGCGCCGGGCAGCAGCGGGCGGACCATGTTCCACGCGGCCCGGTCCTTGACCGAGCCGAACGGGTTGAGCAGTTCGAGCTTGGCGTAGAGGTCGATGTTGGCCAGGCCGTGCACCGCGGGTTCGATGCGCACCAGCGGGGTGTTGCCGATGGACTCGGTGATGTCGTCGAATCTCATGGGGGCTCCGAGGGCGGGTGGATGGGCCAATACTGTTCGTCGAGGCTCCATTGCCACGACCCGCCCGACCGGAAGGCGGCAACCTTCCGGCCGAGCGGTTGATGAAGGGCCGAGGTGGCGGTCAGGTCCATGAAGTAACCGGCCGCGTTGACGAAGACCAGCAGGTCTCCGGTCGCGGGCCGGGCCGGCAGGTGGACCTTGCGCCGGGTGATCAGGTCGGATTCCAGGCAGAGATTCCCTAGAAGATAAACGCCGACCGGGTCAAAATGAAAATCATTCCGCCGTACGAGCACCGGGTCCATCAGGACGCCGTGCTCCTCCAGGCCCACGTCCCGGGCGTTCAGCCCCAGCCGGACCAGGGTGTCGTCGCCGTCGTCGCGGACCTCGAGCACCTCGGCGACGACCACACCGCAGTCGTCGAGCAGGGCCCGGCCGGGTTCGACGTCCAGGTCGTACATGTGGTCCAGCAGCAGCGATCCGAGGGCCGGCGTGCCGGTGCCGAGCAGCGCGTCCAGATAGTCCGCACCGAAGATCCCGCGGTACGCCGGATAGAGCGCGAGTGAGCCGCGCAGCGTGCCGGACTCGGCGCGCAGACCGTAGCCGTAGCCGTTCCAGGTCATCGGCGGGCGGTTGCCGAGCACGGCCTGGGCCAGCTCGGAGGTGTACCGCTCCCACTCCCCCTCGTCGGCCAGATAGCCCAGGCCGAAGCCGCCCCCGACGTCCAGGGTCCACGGCCGCAGCCCCCGGGCCCGGCAGCGCTCCAGCGCGGCCAGGCAGCCCTCCAGGGCGACCGCTTTCTCGGCGAGGGCCATCGTGTCCAGGTGGTAGGCGACCCCGGCCGGCTCCAGCTCGCGCTCGTGTTTCTGGATCAGGTCGAGCACCGTCTCGAACTCGGCGAACGGCACCCCGAACCGGCTGCGGCGGCTCATCACCCGGACCCCGGCGGCTTCGAAACCCGACAACCTGACCATCGTCCGTACGCGGGGAAGCCCGTGCTCGCGGACCAGCACCGCCAGCTCGGCCAGCTCGGCCACCGAGTCCGCGTTCACCGTCACCCCGGCGCGCGCGGCCAGCCACAGATAGGCGCGGTCCTTGGGCCCGGTGGCCATGATCCGCCCCGGGGCGAACCCGGCGCCGAGGGCGTGCTGCAGCTCGCCGAGCGAGGCGACGTCCACTCCGGCCTCGGTGGCGGCCAGCTCACGCAGCAGGGCGGCGGACCGGTTGGCCTTGTGCGCGAAGTGGACCCGCCCGCCCAGACGGTGCCGCCGGTGCACGGCGCGGAAGGCCGCGACGTTGGCGTGCACGGCCTGGGGCAGGACCACGTTGACCGGGGAACCCAGGCCGGTCACCAGCTGTCGCAGCAGGTCGCCCTCGGCGAGCAGGGACTGCGTGACCGGGCCGATCCTCGGCGTCAGGGGGAGCACTCCCCCAACGTATCCGTCGTCACCACTCTCCGCAAAGGAGTGAACACTCAGAGTCAGATAGTACGCAGGTCAAGGGTGTGCCAGACGGCTGCCTCCTGCGATCCCGTCGACCACCACAGCACACCGTCCTTGGTGGCGGCCAGATCGGCGGCCACCGCGAGCGGCACGTCCCGGCCGGTCGCCAGATCGTGCACCAGCAGGGCGGCGGTGCCGGTCAGGTCGGCCTCCGGGCCGGGCACCGAGAGGATCTCGAACCGGTCCAGCACCGCCACGTCGTTCACCGCGGCCTGGGTGTCGGTGCCGGCCACCCGTCGGCGCTGGGTGCCGTCGGCGTGCATCAGGTCGATCCGGGCGGTGCCCTCCCCGGTCATCACGCTGACCCGGCACCAGACCGGCCCGCACATGCCCCACTCGGCGCCGGTGAACGGCACCTCGATGGTGGCGCCACTGTCCATGTTCGACATCCGGATCCGGCCGGACTGCCCGCCGGTGTCGTCGGTGATCCACGGCCAGGCGGACATCGCCCACTGGCCCTTCTCCTCCCGGACGGTCACCGCGCCGCCGGTCAGCGCCACCGACCGGATCTGGGTGGTGGCGTCGCCCTCACCGGCCACCCAGTGCACCCGGCCGCCGGCGATCACCAGGTCGTGCTGGTTGCCGTAGAACAGGGTGTTGCCGGTGTCCGCGGTCAGCATCCGGGGCTTCGCGCCGTCGGTGCCCACCGACCAGATCTCGACCGGCTTGCCGTTGACCGATTCGGCCCAGACCAGACGGTTGTCGGCGGCGGTCATGCCCTCGAAGCGGGGGTCGCCGTCGGCCGGCAGGTCCCGCAGCTCACGGGCGATGCCGTCCTTCTCGATCAGCAGCTTCACCCGGTCGCCGGCGGTGATCGTGCCGACCGCGGTGGTGGCGTCCAGGAAGTGCACCGGCTCGACGGTCAGGTCCCGCAGGTCGGCGCGGTCGGCGTCCGGCCAGGCCTGCTCGACGGTGATCCGGGTGCCGGTGCCCGCCTCCGGCACCGGCGGCTCCGGGACGGTGCCCGCCAGCAGCGCCCCGGCCGCGACCAGGGCCGCGCCGAGCCCGAGATACGCCCTCGGATTTGCCGGTCGCCGGCCGGAGGTCCCGGCCTCGCCACGTCGGAGAGGGTTCACTCGTACTGCTGCTTCGGTGCGGCGACCGG
Source organism: Actinoplanes couchii (assembly GCF_016862075.1). Taxonomy (GTDB): domain Bacteria; phylum Actinomycetota; class Actinomycetes; order Mycobacteriales; family Micromonosporaceae; genus Actinoplanes; species Actinoplanes couchii. The sequence goes on from NZ_BOMG01000041.1 coordinate 55,025, forward strand.
CTTCCACTGTTCGACCTCGAGGTAGGCGATGTCGGCCTGGTTGACCGGGTCCTTGCCGCGCTTGGCGCTGAGTCTGCCGGTGACCTCCAGCCACGTGCCGGCCGGGACGTCCACGACCGGGCCGCCGTCGAGACCGACCTTGATCGGGCGGCCGTCGGCGGCACAGCAGCTCACCACGATCCGGGCCAGCATCACGCCCTCCGGCCCGGTGGTGACAAAACCGGTCAGCGCGAGACGGCGGCCGGTGACGCTGCGGCCCTCGTCGTAGATCACCCGGGAGGCGTAGTCGAGCAGGCTCACCCGCACCGGGTCGCCCTCGGGCAGCGGGGCGTAGTCCGAGTCGGCGCTGACCTGCACGGTTCCGGACTGGCCGGCGGTGTAGGAGCCGAGCGCGGGCGGGGCCACCAGCAGCAGGCCGAGGACCGGCAGGATCAGCAGCCAGCCGACCCGCGGCTCGTGGTGTGCGTGGCCGTGATCGTCGGCGTGCTCGTCGCCGCCGTGCTCGCCGTCGCCCTCGGCGGAATCGGCACCGGAAGAGGCGGCCCCGGACGCGGCGGGCTTGCGGAATTCGTACCAGAGAGTCATGACAGCGGCCGCGACCAGTGCCAGACCCGCGGCGATCAGGAACGGCCGCAACCCCTCCTTGACGTAGCGCAGGTAGAGGTCGCCGAGCGACGCCTTCAGCACCGCACCGCCGAAGAGGAACAGGATCACCGCCTGGGCCTGCCGGTTCACAGCAGCACCGCCCCGAAACCGACGGCCACCAGAATCGCCACCACGAAGGTCGCCGGGGCGAACCGGGTGGCGAAGCCGCGACCGAAAACGCCCGCCTGCATCGAGATCAGCTTGAGATCGACCATCGGACCCACCACCAGGAAGACCAGACGCGACGTGAGCGAGAACTGGGACAGCGACGCGGCGACGAAGGCGTCCGCCTCACTGCAGATCGAGAGGAGTACGGCGAGAACCGCGAGCGCCAGCACGGACAGCACCGGCTGCGCGGCCAGGGTCTGCAGCCACGCCTCCGGCACGATCACGTTGATCGTCGCGGCGGCGGCCGCCCCGACCACCAGGAACCCGCCGGCGTGCACCACGTCGTGCCGGCACGCCGACCAGAACGCCCGGCCCTTGGAGGCGCCGTCCAGGTCGGGCCGGTGCGGCAGCTTGATCCACTCGGCTCTGCCGATGCGCAGCCACAGCCAGCCCATCAGCACCGCCACCACCAGGCTGGCCAGGCCGCGGGCGACCACCATCTCCGGGTTGTCCGGGAAGGCGACCGCGGTGGCGACCAGCACGATCGGGTTGATCGCGGGAGCGGCCAGCAGGAACGCCAGGGCCGCCGCCGGGGTGACGCCGCGGCGGATCAGCGAGCCGGCGATCGGGACCGCACCACACTCGCAGCCGGGCAGGACCACCCCGGCGACACTGGCCGCCGGGACGGCCAGGGCCGGATGTTTCGGCAGGGCTCTCGCCCAGAACGAGCGCGGCACGAACACCGCGATCACCGCGGACAGGATCACCCCGAAGACCAGGAACGGCACCGCCTGGACCAGCACCGAGACGAACACCGTGGTCCAGGTCTGCAGGCGTTCGCCCTCGACCAGACCGGCGATCGTGTCCCGGAAGACCACCAGGAGCACCAGCAGGACGGCGAGGATCTCGACCTCGACGGACCTGGTTCTGGTTTTCGTCTTCAGGGCGTCCGTCACGCGAAGGAATCTACCCGGCGCGGTCGATCACGGACTTCCGGCTTCGTCCCGGACACCCGGCCTCCGCGCGGACGCCGGCTCCGTCACGGGCTTCCGGCCAGGAAGAGGAAGACCGCCAGGAGGCTGAGGTGCAGTCCGCCCTGCAGGATGTTGGCCCGGCCCGGCACCACGGTCAGGGTGCCGACCGCGACGGTCAGGGCCAGCAGCACCATCTCGGTGCCGCCGAGGCCGAGCAGCAGCGGCCCCTCCAGCCAGATCATCGCCACCGCGATCGCCGGGATGGTCAGGCCGATGCTGGCCATCGCCGAGCCGAGCGCCAGGTTGAGGCTGGTCTGCATCCGGTCCCGGGCGGCCGCGCGGACCGCGGCGATGGTCTCCGGCAGCAGCACCAGCATGGCGATCACCACGCCGACTACGGCTTGCGGCAGACCGGCCCCGGCGACCGCCGACTCGATCGTCGGCGACACGCCCTTGGCCAGGCCGACGACCGCGACCAGGGCGACCAGCAGCAGCCCGAGGCTCTGCAGGGCGGTCCTGGACGACGGCGGTTCCAGGTGGTCCTCGCCCTCGATCACCTCGCCGTCGGTGGTGATCGGCATGAAGTAGTAGGTGTGCCGTTTCGTCTGCACCGCCACGAACAGCAGGTACAGGCCGAGCGAGACGACCGCGGCGAAGGCCAGTTGGGCCGGGGTGAACTGCGGGCCCTGGCTGCTCTTGGTGAACGTGGGCAGCACCAGGCTGAGGGTGGCGATCGCGGTGACCGTGGCGAAGGCGCCGCCGGTGCCCTCCGGGTTGAACACGGCATAGCGCCGGCGCAGGGCGCCGACCAGCAGACTGATGCCGAGGATGCCGTTGCAGGTGATCATGACGGCGGCGAAGACGGTGTCCCGGGCCAGGGACTGCGCCTTCTCCCCGCCGCTGACCATCAGGGTGACGATCAGGGCCACCTCGATCACGGTGACCGCGACGGCCAGGATCAGGGAGCCGTACGGTTCACCGACGCGGTGCGCCACCACCTCGGCGTGGTGCACGGCGGCCAGCACCGCTCCGGCCAGCAGCAGCGACACCACTATCACCACGGGGGTGTTCAGGTCGCGGCCGAAGGTCGCTATCAGGGCGGCCAGAGCCGCGAGGGGGATGTACAGAGTCCAGCGGGAGATCACCCGTCCGACTCTGCCAAACTCGGGGCGGACTCGCCGGGCTTGTGACCATCACTGTGGCCCAGCGAACGTCCCGGGGCGATCCGGTCGCGGACCAGGCGCTTGAGATGGGCCAGCTCGGGGAAGCCGCTCTCGGCCTTGCGCGACCACAGCGTCTCGTCGCCGAGCCGCACCTCGAAGACCCCGCCGACGCCGGGCACCAGGGCCACCTCGCCCAGGTCGGTGGTGAACGTGGTGAGCAGCTCCTGGGCGGTCCAGGCGGCACGCATCAACCACCGGCACTGCGTGCAGTACTCGATCTCCAGCCGGGGTTCCCGTGCTCGCGTCATGAACGGAAAGTATGCCGGAAGAGCGGGATCGGGCATGATCACGGGGATCCGGGCACATTTCGAAGGAGTTGTCGTGAAGGCACGTCAGACCACAGCCGCGCTGTTGTTCGCGGTGGCCCTGGGCGTCAGCGGCTGCGGAGGCGGCGGCGAGGCGGAGCAGGACGCCGCGACGAAGGTGGTGGCCACCGACTTCGTCGCGCTCGGCGACTCGTACGCGGCCGGTCTGGGCGCCGGGAACTACGGCGACGACAAGCAGTGCCGGCAGAGTAGGGACGGCGGGTACCCGCAGCTGTTCGCCAAGGAGCAGGCCACCCCGTTCACCAAGGTCACCGACGTGGCGTGCAGCGGCGCGGTGATCAACGACGTGCGGTACAAGCAGCTTCCCGCCCTCACCGAGACCACCGGCGTGGTGACGCTGACCGTCGGCGGCAACGACGCGGGCTGGACCGGGAGCCTGCAGGACTGCCTGTTCGGTGACGACGCCGGTTGTGCCACGTCGGTCGAGACGTCGGTGAAGAAGGCCGAGGGCACACTGCCGGCCGCGCTCGACGATCTGTACAAGGCGATCCGGACGGCCGCGCCGAACGCGAAGGTGTACGTGCTGGGCTACCCGCACCTGGTGGCCGAGCCGGGCAAATCCGGTGTCACCTGCCAGCAGCTCAACGACGCCCGCCGCAAGTCGCTGAACGAGGGCGCCGACTCGCTCGTCGACCTGATCAAGGGCCGGGCCGAGGCGCAGGAGGGTTTCACCTTCGTCGACGTGCGGGAGGCCTTCAAGGGTCACGAGGCGTGCACCAAGGAGCCGTGGATCCACGCGGTCGGCGACGACATCTCCGAGACGTTCCACCCGAACGCCGACGGCTACCAGGCGTACCTGAAGGCTCTGGTCGCCGCCGCCTGACGTTTACGTGGATGAATGCCCGGCGAACAGTGCCCTCCTCCGGAGGCGGTTCGCCGGGCCCGGCGTGACGATGCGGGAGTGACAGAGACAACCGTCATTCTCCTTCTGGTCGTCGTCACCGCCCTCGGTTTCGACTTCACCAACGGCTTCCACGACACCGCCAACGCCATGGCGACGTCGATCGCGACCGGGGCGCTGCGCCCCAAGGTGGCGGTCCTGCTCTCCGCGGTGCTGAACCTGGTCGGCGCGTTCCTCTCGGTCGAGGTGGCGCTGACGGTCACCAACGCGGTCATCCGCATCCAGAACTCCGACGGCACCCCCAAACCGGACCTGATAGCCGACGGCGGCAGCGCGCTGCTGCTGATCGTGCTGGCCGGCGTCATCGGCGGGATCCTGTGGAACCTGCTGACCTGGCTGCTCGGCCTGCCGTCCAGTTCGTCGCACGCGCTGTTCGGCGGCCTGATCGGGGCCGCGATCGCCGGTCTCGGCTGGTCCGGGGTGAACTGGTCCGGCAACGGCGAGAAGCTGGACGGCGTACTCGGCAAAGTGGTCCTTCCGGCTCTGATGTCCCCGGTGATCGCCGGGGCGGTGGCCGCGGCCGGCACCTGGATCGTCTACCGGATCACCGTCGGGGTGGCCGCGAAGTTCACCGACAACGGGTTCCGGTGGGGACAGATCGGCAGCGCCTCGCTGGTGTCGCTGGCGCACGGCACCAACGACGCGCAGAAGACGATGGGTGTCATCACCCTCGCCCTGATCGCGTCCGGCGAGTGGTCGGACACCGGCAACATCCCGCTCTGGGTGAAGATCAGCTGCGCGCTGGCGATCGCGCTCGGCACCTATCTGGGCGGCTGGCGGATCATCCGTACCCTCGGCAAGGGTCTGGTGGAGATCGCCCCGCCGCAGGGTCTGGCCGCCGAGTCCGCGGCCGCCGCGGTGATCCTGTCGTCCAGCCATCTCGGGTTCGCGCTGTCCACCACACACGTCGCCACCGGGTCGATCCTGGGCAGCGGCGTCGGCCGGCCGGGCGCGAAGGTCCGCTGGGCGGTGGCCGGCCGGATGGTGACCGCCTGGCTGATCACGCTGCCGGCGGCCGCGGTCACCGGCGCGCTGATGTGGTTCGTGGCCGACCTGATCGGCGGGGCCGGCGGCGCGGCGCTGATCTTCGCGGCGCTGCTCGGACTGGCCGGTTACATGTGGCTGCACTCGCGCAAGGCGCCGGTCAACCACGACAACGTCAACGACGAATGGGAAGCCCCGGTCGGGAGTGCGGTATGAACAACCTGATGCTGGCTCTGGACGGGGCCTGGAAGGTGCTGGCCACCAGCCTGATCCTCGGGGCGGGTCTGCCGGCGCTGTTCGCCGCCGGGGTCCGGTCGCTGGCGTCGCGCCGGACCGCGCCGCTGGGCTACCTGTGTTTCGCGGTGGTGCTGATCGGGGTGGGACTGGGTATCACGTTCATCGTGGCGAGCGGCTTCGGCAAGGAGCTGAACTTCGACAACGTGTATCCGACAGTCGTGGACAAGGGGTGATGACGTGAGCCAGCCGCGGTCCAACTTCGTGACCCGGGCCGTCGAGTGGCTGCGGGCCGGCTACCCGGAGGGGGTGCCCCGGCAGGACTACGTGGCCCTGCTCGGGCTGCTGCGCCGCAAGATGACCGAGGACGAGGTCCGCAAGATCGCGGCGTCGCTGGCGGTGCGGGACGACGGCCCGATCACGCCGGCCGACATCGAGGAGATGGTCGCGTCGACGCTGCTGCAGGAGGCGTCCCCGGAGGACATGGTGCGGGTGTCGGCACACCTGGCCGCCGGTGGCTGGCCGCTGGCCGACCCGCCCGCCGACTGATCCACCCCGGCCCGCCACCCCGCGCTCACCGGGTGTCCACCTGCGCGGGGTGGGATGGGCCGTGCACCACGCCAACCACTACTACGGGCATTCCCACGTGCTGGCCCGCTACTGCGGGTACGAGTCGGACCTGCCGCTGCTGCGCGGTTATCTGCAGCACGGCTGGAACATCGGCGACGGAATGGCCCCGGACCACGAGTTCACGCCGGGCATCCCGTCGTTCGTGTGGAGTGAGCGGACCCGCCGGCGGGCCTGGTCGATGGGGCGGCGGCAGCTGTACGTCACCGGTTCCCCGTGGGCGTACCTGGTCGCCATGGAACCCGATGAGCCGCAGACGCGTGAGGGCACCATCTACTACCCCTTCCACGGCTGGGAGGGACAGCACGTCCAGGGCGACCACGACCGGCTGATCGACGAGATCAAGGCGACCGAGACCGGGCCGGTGACGGTCTGCCTGTACTGGCAGGAGTTCCGGACACCACGGGTGCGCCGCCGGTACGAGGAGGCCGGGTTCCGGGTGATCTGCCACGGTTACCGGGGCGGCTGGTGGAAGGACCTGGACCCGCAGTTCCTGGCCCGGCAGCTCGCCGAACAGCGCAGACACCAGCGGGTGGCGTCGAACCGGCTGTGCAGCGCCGTCTTCTACGGGGTGCTGGCCGGCTGCGAACCGGCCGTCTACGGCGATCCGATGCAGCTGGACGGTGAGAAGGACCTGTTCGGCGGCCGGGGCCGGATCCGGCGGCAGTGGGCGGACCTGCACGGCGCCGAGGTCGACCCGGACACCGCCCGCGCGATCACCGTCGAGGAGCTCGGCGCGGACCGGCTGCTCTCCCCCGCCGAACTCCGTCACCTGCTGAACTGGAAAAAAGACGCATGACTGCCTTGTTGCTCGGCGGCGAGATGCCGCACTGGTCCGACTCCTCACCGGTCGGCGGTGACGTGCTGCGCGAGGTGCTGCGCACGGTCGGCGGGGACACCCTGGTGGTCGGCCCGCACGATCCGGAGCTGGTGGCCGCGATCGGTTCCCGGCAGGTGACGGTGCTGCTGCGGGGGGCTCTGGACGCTGAGGCGTACGAGGGCCTGCCGGGGGTGCAGGTGTGCTGCGGGAGCCTGGAGAAGCTGGCATCGGTCCCGGCGTACGACACGGTGGTCGCTCTGGACGGCCTGGACCGCACCGCCTCCACCGAGGGCGCCGACCTGTCCTGGTCGGAAGGGCTGGACCGGCTGCTGCGGGTGCTGCGCCCGGGCGGCCGGCTCCTGCTCGGGCACGCCAACCCGCTGGGCCTGCACCGGCTGTACGGCACCGCCGCGGCTGCCGGGGACGCCGACTGGGTGGTGACCGCCGGGGACACCACCCGCCCGGCCGGGTTGTTCGAGTTGTGCGAGCGGCTGCACGCGTCCGGGCTGACGGTGTCACGGGACTACGCGGCGTACCCGGATCCGGTCCGCCCGACGACCCTGCTGAGCCGGACCGCGCTGGCCGACCCGGAGCGGCACGGTGTCCTGACGTCGGCGCTGCGCCGGGCCGGGCTGCCGGCCGGTCCGCTGCTGGCCGACCCGCGCCCGCTCGCCGCCGAGCTGCTGCGGCACGGCCTGGCCACCGCCCTGGCCCCGTCGTGGCTGGTGGTGGCCGCTTTTCCGAGCCATCAGGCGCCGCCGTTGCCGGCGATCCTGCCGGCCGGGCCGGAACCGGCGGGCCGCTGTCTGCACGACGAGTTGCTGACCGCCGCCCGCCGCGGTGACCGGCCGGCGATGCGGGCGATGCTGACCGCCTGGCAGTCCGGGGACGCCGCCGGGGTGCCGGCCGACGCGATCGTGGTGGACGCCGCCGGAAGGCTGCATCCGCTGACCGGCCCGGCGAAGGATCCGGTGCTGCACCGGCTGGCCGACGCGCTGCGTGACGAGGGCCAGGGCGACGAGACGGCCGAGTTGCTGGCGGCGATGGCCGGCACCGAGGTCGCGCCGCTGCCGGTCGCGGTTCCGGAGACCCTGCGCGAGGGCAGCGCGGCGCACGACCGTCTGGCGGCCCGGGTCACCGACCTGCAGAGCCAATTGCTGTGGTACGAATCCCGCACGGCGACCCTGCAGGCCGACCTGGCCCGCGCGAACCGCATCATCGCGGTGCTGAAGGCGACCCCGGGCGGCCGGGCGGCCAAGGCGGTGCTGGACGGCGCCCGGACCGGCAAACGCCTGGCCCGGGCCGCCGTGCGCCGCATCAAGGCGAAGTGACGGCGCTCTTCCCGGCGGTCACTTCGTCGTAGAGGTCCTCCAAGCGCCGGGTCTGCGTCGCCAGGTCGAAGTTCTCCGCGACGTGGGCCCGGGCCGCGGTGCCGATCCGGTTGCGCAGGCCGGCGTCGCCGAGCAGCCGGGTGATCGACGCGGCCAGCGCGGCCGGGTCGCCTTCCGGGCTGAGCAGTCCGGTCTGCCCGTCCAGGACGGCTTCCGGGATGCCGCTGTGCCGGGTCGCCACCACCGGCAGGCCCAGCGCGGCGGCCTCCAGGATGGTGGTGGGCAGGCCCTCGGTGTCGCCGTCCGGCGCGGTCTTCGACGGCGCCGCCAGCATCCGGGACTCGGCGAGGTGCCGCTGCACCGACTCGGGCGGCTGACCGCCGACGAAGGTGGCGTCCACCCCGAGCTGTTCGGCGAGCTCCCGCATCCGCGGCAGCAGCGGCCCGTCCCCGATCAGCAGCGCCCGCGGCCGCGGCGAGTCCACCGCGGCCAGGGCGGTGAGCAGGTCGTCGACGCCCTTCTTGGCCACGAACCGGCCGACGAACACCACGTCCCAGCGTTTCGGGGCCATCGGGACGGTCGGCGGCACGGTGACACCGGTGTGGTGCACCCGCACCTTCGCCGGGTCGGCGCCCCAGCGCACGGCCTGTTCCCGGATCACCCCGGACACCGCGACGACCAGGGCGGCCCGGCCGAACACCGCGCGCAGGTTCCGGCGGTAGCGCACCCCGTGCAGGCCGGGGCTCTGCGGCTGGCGGGTCACGTCGTGGCCGTGCACGGTGACGATCAACGGCACCCCCAACTGCTGGGCGGTACGGCTGACCAGCCAGCCGTCGCCACCGAAGTGGGCGTGCACCAGCTCCGGGCGGACCTCGCCGAGCACGGTCCGCAGCCGGGGGCTGGTCCCGGACAGCCGCAGCCGCAGGAACTCCCGGCTGCCGTCCGGGTAGGTGATCACGTCGTCCGGGCGGGCCAGCGCCGAGTCGATCCGGGTCGCCCCGACGTAGGTGGGACTCCACCGGGTCAGCGAGTCGCCCTGCGCCCGGATGAACGTCTCCGAACCGAGCAGCAGCGCACTGCGCCAGATCGCGACCCGGCGCGGGTTCTCAGGCGACATCGACCGGCTCGGGGGCGGTGGCCGGTGCGGGCTGCGAACGGCGGCCGACGAGCAGGTCCCGGACCCGGGCCCGGACCGCCGGCGGCAGCGCCCAGATCTGCAGGTGGGTCAGGTAGTCCAGGGCGCCGGGACGGCCGTGCGCACGGGCCTCGGCCAGCAGCTCCCGGAAGTGCCTGCCCTGCCGTCCGGGGGCGGCCATCGAACTCATCACACTGAGAGTGAACGCCGCGTAGGCCCGCTCGGTGAACAGCGCGCGACTGCCGCGCAGCCACTCCAGCTGCTCCTCGTACGGGTTCTGCAGGCTGATCCGCTCCCGGTCCTCGTCCTGGTGCCAGAGCACCAGCGGCTCCTCGGCGTACAGCAGCTCCACCCCGTCCTCACGGACCGCGCGCAGCGCCCAGTCGAGTTCCTGCTGACGGCGCAGCCCGACGGTGAACGGCACCCGGCGCAGCAGCTCGGCCGGGGCCATGATGGTCGACGTCTGGATGAAACCGTCACCGTAGAACAGGCCGCGGCGCACGGTGAAGTACTCGCTGAGCGGCTCACCGGCGGCCGGCAGCCGGCGCGGCATGATCGAGTCGGCGCGCGGGGTCCGGTTGATCAGCCGGGTCGCGACCACCGGATAGTCGGCGTTCGAACCGCCGGCCAGCTTCAGCTGGACCTCGAGCTTGTTCGGCAGCCACTCGTCGTCGTCGTCGAGCAGCGCCACGAACCGGCCGCGGGCCTGCTGGGCGCCGACGTTACGGGCGTGCGGGGCCTTGCGCCGCTCGGGCAGCACCTCCACCCGCAACCGGGAGTCGGCGATCCGGCCGAGAGCGGCCACGGTGTCCTCGTCCGGCCCGTCCACCACCACGATCACCTCGAGGCGGTCGTGGGTCTGGGCCAGGGCGCTGCCGACGGCACGGACCGCCAACTCGGGGCGGTTGCAGGTCGGGATGACGACGCTGACATCCGGTTCAGCAGACATGAGTCGACTCGCTCACGTAGGGCGGGCCGTCTCCGGCGCGCGGCGGGGCGTGATCGACTCGACGCTATGGAGGCCGGACGGCCGGGGAGTTAATGCCGGACGCCGCGCAGAAGAGCAACATGGTGACGGACGGCGCACAGAAACCGAACAAACGGTTTCGCGCACCTCGCCGGGAGACGGTTCCGGCCCCGGGCCACAGGTTCGGTCCGTAGGGTGAAACCGTATGGATCAGGTGATGCTCGCGCCGGCCGAAGGCCTGACCACGGCCGAAGCCGACACGCGGCGCCGCCGGGGTGAGGGCAACACCGCCGTGCGGGGTGGCGGCCGGACCTACCCGGAAATCCTGCGGACCAACGTCTTCTCGTTCTTCAACCTGATCCTGTTCGTGATCGGCGCCGCCCTGCTCACCCTGGGCCGCTACAGCGACGCCCTGGTCAGTGTCGGCCTGGGCCTGATCAACGCGGTGATCAGCGCGGCCCAGGAGATCCGGGCCAAACACAAACTGACCCGGCTGCAGCTGCTGGACCGGGCCGGGGTGCTGGTGCTGCGCGACGGCCGCGAGGTCGAACTCACCCCCGACCAGGTGGTCCGCGGCGACGTGCTGCGGGTCCGGCCCGGCGACCAGCTCGTGGTGGACGGCCCGCTGCTGGACGGCGGCCGGCTGGAGGCCGACGAGTCGCTGCTGACCGGCGAATCCGATCCGGTGGTCAAACACCCCGGCGACGAACTGCGCTCCGGCAGCCTCTGCGTCGCCGGCGACGGCCACCAGCTGGCCCGCGACGTCGGCGCGCACAGTTACGCCGGCCGGCTGACCGCCGAGGCCCGGGTGTCCACCACCGACCGGACACCCCTGCAGCGCAGCATCGAGTTCATCGTGCGCCTGGTGATGGCGCTGACCGTGCTGATGAGCGGCGCGATCGTGGCGCAGGCGATCCTCGAGGGCTTCAGCGTGCTGCGGGTCGTGCAGATCACCGCCGTGCTGTCCGGTCTCGTCCCGTACGGCCTGTTCTTCCTGATCGCCCTCGCCTACACCGCCGGGGCGGTCCGGATCGCCCGGTTCGGGGCGCTGGTGCAGCAGGTCAACGCGGTCGAGTCGGTCAGCAACGTGGACGTGGTCTGCACCGACAAGACCGGCACCCTGACCACCGGGCAGCTCACCCTGGAGGAGGTGGTGCCGCTGGACGGCCTGGACCACGCCGCCGAGGCGCTCGGCGGGCTGGCCCACCACGCGGCGACACCGAACCTGACCGCCCTCGCCCTCGCCGCCGCCCTGCCCGGACCGGTCTGGCAGGTCCGCGACGAGGTGCCGTTCTCGTCGTCGCTGCGCTGGTCCGGAATGGTCACCACCACCGGCACCTGGGTGCTGGGGGCACCCGACGCGCTCGCGGGACGCCTGCGCCGGGCGGTCGACGACGCGACCGTCACCACCCGTACCGGCGAAGGGTTGCGGGTGTTGCTGTTGGCCCGGGCCGAGGACCCGGAAGCGGGACTGCGCGACGCGGCGGGCCGGCCGGAACTGCCGATGCTGGAACCGGTCGCCCTGGCGGTGCTCGCCGACGAACTGCGCCCCGACGTGATCGAGACGGTCGGCCGGTTCCACGCCGAAGGGGTCCGGATCAAGGTGCTGTCCGGCGACGACCCGCGAACCGTCGCCGCGATCGCCGCCCGCGCCGGGATCGGCCGCGACGTTCCGGTCGCCGGCGCCGAACTCGACGGCCTGGAGGACCCGGCACTGGACCGGCTCGTCGCGAAGACCAGCGTGTTCGGCCGGGTCGCCCCGGAACACAAGGAACGCATCGTACGGTCGCTGCGCCGGCAGGGCCGGTACGTGGCGATGATCGGCGACGGCGTCAACGACGCCCGCGCCCTGAAACAGGCGCACGTCGGTGTGGCGATGCGCAGCGGCAGCGCGGTCACCCGGGACGTCGCCGACATCGTGCTCGTCGACGACAGTTTCGCGGCGCTGCCCCCGGCCCAGCAGGAGGGCCGCCGGATCATCAACGGCATCGGGGTGTCGCTCTACGTCTTCCTCGCCCGGGTCGCCAGCCAGGGCCTGGTCATCCTGGCCGTGACCATGCTGGGGCTGTCGTTCCCCTACTCGCCGACCCAGGTCGGGCTGACCATGTTCACCGTCGGCATCCCCACCGTGTTCCTCACGTTCTGGGCCAGACCGTCCCGGCCCGACCCGCACCTGCTGCGCAACCTGGTCCGGTTCGTGGTGCCCGCCGCGGTCGTCACGGCCACCTTCGGCACCGCCATCTACACGTCGCTGTACTCGCTGATCCAGCACGGGTTCAGCTCCGGGCGCACCCCGGAACGGATCGTGCACGAATTCGAACGCTCCACCGGGCTCACCTACGGGGTGGGGTCGGCCGACTTCACCGAGGCCGCCGCGACGATCCTGGCGCAGACCGGGCTGTCGACGTTCTTCTGCTACGCGTCGTTCCTGCTGATCGGCTTCCTGCTGCCGTACTCGAAGATGTTCTCGGCCTGGACCCGGCCCATCCGTGACCGGCGGCCGGTCCGCCTGGTGATGTGCCTGATGGGGCTGTTCAGCCTGGTGCTGTGCGTGCCGGCGCTGTGGGAGTACTTCGGGCTGATGGGGCCGTCCAAGCCGGTGTTCCTGGTGGTGCTGCCGGCGCTGATCCTCTGGTACCTGACGTTGACCGTGGTGTTCCGGTACCGGCTCTTCGACCGGCTCCTCGGCCTGGAAGCGCCGCGTTGAATCCTCAGGTCTCCGGTCCGGGCGCCGACTGTGCGCCCATGCGTTCCTTCCCGGCCGGCCGTTTTGTCATGGCCGGCGTCGCCTCGCTCGCGCTCGTCCTTTCGGGGGCCGCGCCCGCCCTGGCCGCGCCCGCCTCGGTGACCCGCACCTATGCCGGCACCGATGCGGTGATCGCCAACCCGGGGCGCGGGTTCTTCACCTATACCGAGACGCACCTGCGCGGCGACGGGTCCGGGTGGGAGCCGCTGGCCGCCGCCGACCTCACCGCCGCTGGTCACACCCTCGTCTTCCGGATCGTCTACCTGGAGAAATACCAGGCCGTCGACACGATTTCCGCCGCTGACCTGGACCGTTTCCGCGCCGACCTGACCACCGCGCGCAAAGCCGGGGTGAAGCTGGTGCTGCGGTTCGCCTACACGGCCGATTCGGATCACGACGCCACGCCCGACCGCACGGTCGGACATATCCAACAAATCGGGAATGCGATATCGGCTGACGCGGATGTCGTCGCCGCCGTTCAGGCGGGATTCATCGGGCGCTGGGGCGAGTGGTACTACACCCGCAACTTCACCCGCACCGACCAGAGTGATCGCAAACGGGTGCTGGACGCGCTGCTGGCGGCGGTTCCGTCGACGGTTCCGGTGCAGGTGCGCACTCCGGCGTTCGCCCGGCGGCTGGCACCCGGCAACACCCGGGTCGGTGTGCACGACGACTGTTTCCTGGCCGGGGACGACGACTACGGCACCTACGCCGGGGACGACCGGGCGTGGTTGGCCGCGCGGGGTGCCACGACGCTGGTCGGCGGGGAGACGTGCGATCCGTCGGCACGATCCGGGTGGGCGAACGCGAACAAGGAGATGGCCGCTTACCACTGGACCTATCTGAATCCGTCGTTCAACGCCGACGTGCTCGACTCCTGGGGCGCCACGGGCCGCACCGAGGCGGCGAAACGGCTCGGTTACCGGTTGCGCCTGGTCAAGGCGGTCCTTCCGGCTTCGGCCAAGGCGGGTGCCAAGGTCCGCGTCTCCTTCACGATCACCAATCTCGGGTACGCCGCCCCGGTCCAGAATCGGCCGGTCCGCCTGCTCGTCGGTTCCCGGGCCGTCACTCTCGCCACCGACGTGCGCACCTGGCTCCCGGGGAGGACCGTGACGGTGACCGGCACGTTCACGGCCCCGGCGGGCTCGTATCCGCTCGCGCTCAGCCTGCCCGACCCGTCGCCACGGCTGGCGTCCACACCCGCCTACGCGATCCAGCTCGCCAACACCGGACTGTGGAACGCCACCACCGGCCGGAACTCGTTGAAGGCCACCCTGAAGGTGACCCGCTGACCAGCCCGGCCGGCTGCCTTGGGGGGTCTTGGCAGCCGGCCGGGCATTCCATCAGCTTTTCGTGACGAATTCACTGGTCGCCAGGAACTGGGTGCGTTCCCGGATCAACGTGGTCAGACTCTCCGCCTCGGTCGCGGTGGCCACCGGGTCCGAGCCGTCTACGGTGCCGATGACCTGCACGATCTCGTTGAGCCGATTCAGGGCCGCGGCATTGCCGTAGATCTTGTGGTAGAGCGCTTCGTACTGCTGCTGGTAGACGTCTGCGAAAGCCGTACCGGCAAGGAATCGCTCTTTGAGCTGGTGACCGCTCATGAAGCCACCCCGGCCGCCACCTTGGGGCATCTCCATGCCCTCCGGTGGCTGGAAGTCGCCGCCCGGCCGGCCGCCGCGCATTCCGCCGCCGCCCATGCTCACCGACTCGGTCGGCTCCTGGGTGGCGGAACCGGACAGGGTCAGGTTGTAGTCCCAGCCGACCACCGAGAACTTCCGGGTCGTCAGGTCGTACCAGAGGTAGTAGTTGCGCCCCGGACCGGCCATGTCGTCGAAATTGATCAGCAGGTTCTGGGTGGCGACGTATCTGGCGAACGACTCGACGTCGATGTGGTCGCCGAGATGCGCGGCGAACTCGGCGTCGTCGGCCGTGTTCACCCACCTGATCAGGTCGATGACCGGCTGCAGATCCTGACTGCCCTTCTTGTTGATCTGCTTGAAGTCGTCGGCGTACTCGGTCTGGTCGTCGCCCTGGTCGGTGAACTGGCTGGTCGACAGGCTCTTGTAGAGCACCCCGTTGTCGCCCAGGTCGTCGGCGAAGTTCTCGTCCGGGTGCTCGACGATCAGGCGTGCGGTGGTGGGCCGGTCGTTGACGGTGAAGCTGGTGTACGAGTACGCCTGCGCGGGTTCCCCGGCCGCGGCCAGCACGTCCAGCGACACCGCCTCGTTGAGCACTGTCGCGCCGCCACCCATGCCGCCGACCTGGACCGAGATCTCCCGGTGCCCCTGGTAGCGGCGTCCGTCGACGAACTCGTCGAAACGGATCAGCCAGGGCAGGTTCTCGGGTTCCTCGGCCTTGAGTTCGGTGCGGCCCCCGCCGCCCATCATGCCGCCGCCGGGGAAACCGCCGCCTTGTTGATCTCCGCCTGGAAAACCGCCGCCGGGCATACCGCCTCCTTGACGGCCGCCGCCGCGCCCGGTCTGGCGGGACTCACCGTTGCGGGTCAGACTCTGCAGCGTGGAGTTGCCCTTCAACCGGATCCCGACGCTGGGCAGACTCGTCCCGTCCAGCGTCAGGTCGGCTTCCAGGTACTCCTTCTCGTTCTCGTCCCAGAACGCGTCGAGCAGTCGCTGGTAGTCCTCGTCCCGGAACGTGATCACGATGCGGTGTGCCTTACTCGTATCAAAAAGGTCGGTGGTGCCGGCGATGTCGACCGTCACCTTGTCGCCGTTCTCGTCGCTGGCGCTGGTGACCAGCGGCGCGACCCGCACCGTGCTGAACACCACGGCGAACGCGAGCAGCGTGGCCGCGCAGGTGGCGAGCAGTTTCCAGTAGTGCCGGACGCGGACCGGGATCCGGTGCACCAGTCGGCGCTTCATCACAGGTCCGTCTGGTCGTACCCGGTCAGGACGGTGACGCGCTGCCCGCCGGTACGTTCGCCGAGCTTGGCGATCAGCTCGCTGGGCTCGATGCCCTTCTTGAGCCGGACCGTGTACATCAGCTCGGTGAGCGCCCCGCCGCGGATGCTCTCCATGCTGACCAGTTCGAACTCGCTGGTCAGCCCGATCAGCACGTCCTGGATGTGTTCGGTGTAGTTGCCGTCCGGCGGGATCTGCACCTTGACGACCTGGCGCTGGACGTTGGCGGCGAACCAGTTGAACCGGAACATCACCAGGATGATCAGGCTGATCGCGACGGCGGCGACGACGGCCAGGGTGTAGAAACGGGTGCCGGCGGCCATGCCGACGCCCATCACCAGGAAGATGAACCCGACGTCCCGGGTCTCCTTGATCGCGTTCCGGAAGCGGACCACCGACAGGGCACCGACCAGGGCGAACGCCCGGGCGATGTTGGAGCCGACGACCAGCATGATCAGGGCGATCAGCATGCCCAGGATGACGAGCGTCTGCACGTACGACTGGGAGTACGACACGTTGCGGTGGGTGAACCGGTAGACCCAGGCGATGAACGCGCTGAGCACGAACGACAGCGACAGCGCGATGGCGATGTCACCGACGCTGAACGTGCCGGACAGATCCTGTACTTCGAAGGGCATGGTGGTCAGACCTCGACGGTTTCGGTATCGGGGATGTGGAAGATCGAGCGCGGTGCCCGGCCGAAGGCCTCGACGCTCTGGCAGTACTTGGAGACCCGCACGACCGACATGTTCAGCCGGGCGGCCAGATCGGTGAGCCAGTACGGCACCCGTTCGTTGGCCTTGAACTCGATCACCGACAGCCGGGCCGGCACGATCAGCCGGTTCTCGGTCTCGGCGGCGAAGTCGAAGTCCCGGTCCCGGCCGCGGATCCGGTGGTCGAAGGTGACCCGCAGGCCCAGGTCGGACTCCCGCCCGACGAACGCCTCCCGCTGGTAACCGGTCATCGCGACCGGCCGCAGGTCCAGCATCGTGACCAGTTCCAGGACCTCTTCGACGAAGGCCGTCGAGGACGGGTCGTGGTCGATCATCCGCCGCCTGTCGCACAGGTCACGGGCCAGGTGGTACGGCAGCGCCACCCGCCGTTTCTGGGTGACCCGGTTGACCCGCTGCTTGATCTCGACGTGCACCTCGGTGTCGTCGCCGACGTTCGTGCGGTCCCCGTAGTGCCGGACCCGCAGTTTGCGCCGGAACTTCAGCCCCTCGATCTTCTCCCAGTAGAACCGCAGGTCACGGGTGTCGTAGTAGGTGCTCCACACCCCGTACCCACCGGCGGTGGCGTGACTGTCGGCATCCATCCGGGCGGCTACCTCGGCCCGCAGTTCCGGGATCTGATCGCTCGGCAACAGGTACTTGATCTCGTACCTGTTGAACGAGCGGAGAGCGCTCGACGGTGGTCTCATGCCCCATATCTAGGGTTACCGGGAACAAGGGAAGCTCGATGAATCCTGTGAATCACGTGAGAACGCCAGGTGAACACCCGGTGGATCTACTTCAACGGCGGTAGTGATCGCTACCACCGTTGCAGGACGCCCGTACCGCGGCCCGGCACTACCGTGGAAAGCGCCATGGACAGCAACATGAACGGCCTGATCTGGCCCATCCCCCGCGCCTGGGCCGCCCGGCACCCGACGATCATCGACTCGCTGCTCGCGGTGACGCTGTGCGCGTTCGCCGCCACCGCCTATCTCAAGGCCGAGACCCTGCCCGACGGCCGCCGGATGACCACCTTCGACCTGATCGTCTCGGTGGTGGCCGCCGGAGCGGTGGCCGGCCGGCGGCGGTTCCCGCGCACCCTGCTGATCCTGGTCACCGCCGGGCTGGCCGCGCAGTACACCATCACCCAGAACCGCATCCCGCTGCTGATCATGGCCGGGGCGATCGTGTCGTACACCGTCGCCTCCCGCACCGACCGCCGCACCACCTGGATGCACATCGCCGGCAGCGGCTTCGCCCTCTACCTCGCCGACGCCATCCGCAGCCGAGACCTGTTCGCCCTGGACAGCCTGCCGGTGCTCACCTTCCTCAGCATGGCCGCCGCGTTCGGCGACGCCACCCGCAGCCGCCGCGCCTACCTCGCCGAGGTGGAGGAACGCGCCCGCCGCGCCGAACAGACCCGCGAGGAGGAGGCGCAGCGCCGGGTCATCCAGGAACGGCTGCGCATCGCCCGGGAACTGCACGACGTGGTCGCCCACCACATCGCGGTGATCAGCGTGCAGGCCGCCGCGGCCAGCCATCTGCTGGACAAACGGCCCGAACAGGTGCGCCCGGCCCTGGATCTGATCCGGCACTCCGGCGACGACGTACTGAAGGAACTGTCGTCGATCGTCGGGGTCCTGCGGCAGTCCGACGACCCGGTGGTGACCACCGAACCCACCCCCGGCCTGTCCCGGCTGCCCGCCCTGCTCGACACCCTGCGCGCGACCGGGCTGGACGTCCGTCTCCAGTCGTGCGGCACCGAACGGGAACTGCCGGCGATGGCCGACCTGGCCGCCTACCGGATCACGCAGGAGGCGCTCACCAACGCCCACAAGTACGGCACCGGCTCCACCGCACTGACCCTCACCTGGGACAACCGGGGCCTGACCATCGAGGTGATCAATCCGGCCCGGGGCGATCGGGCCGCGGGCTCCGGGTACGGCATCGTCGGGATGCGGGAACGGGCCGTCGCCGCGGGCGGAACACTGGAGGCCGGCGAAACGGGTGACGGGCGGTTCCGGCTGCTCGCCGTACTACCTTTTGAGGAAAAATCGTGATTCGTGTACTGCTCGCCGACGACCAGGCCCTGATCCGGGCCGGCTACCGGATGATCCTCGACTCCGAACCGGACATCGAGATCGTCGGCGAGGCCATGGACGGGCGCGAGGCCGTCGAACTGGCCCGCACCGCCCGCGCCGACGTGGTCCTGATGGACATCCGGATGCCCGGCATGGACGGCATCGAGGCCACCCGCCGGATCGCCGCCGACGACGACCTGGCCGGCGTGCGCATCCTGGTCCTCACCACGTTCGAGAACGACGACAACGTGATGCTCGCCGTCCGGGCCGGCGCCAGCGGTTTCCTCGGCAAGGGGGTCGGCGCCGACGAACTCATCCACGCCGTCCGGGTCGTCGCCGCCGGGGACGCCCTGCTCTCCCCGAAAGCCACCCGCGGCCTGCTCGACCACCTCACCGCCCAGCCCGGCCCCGGGCCCGCCGTCACCACCACCGCCCTGGACGACCTCACCCACCGGGAACGTGAGGTGCTGGTGCTCGTCGCCAACGGCTACACCAACGAGGAGATCGGCGAGCGCCTCTTCCTGTCCCCGCTGACCGCGAAAACCCACGTCAACCGCGCCATGACCAAACTGGGCGTACGGGACCGCGCACAGCTCGTGGTGGTCGCGTACCAGAGCGGACTGGTCAACGTGCCCCGCGGCTGAGCGGACGCTGAGAGCACACCCACAGCGGTGGTATTGCGTGTCCACAGCTACCGCACACGCGGTACCGGATCGGACTCCCGCTGGACGACGAATCCGGCACCGGAATTTTCCAGACTTCTGGTGTGTCGATATTCGCCCGTCTCAGCCTCGCCAACCGCAAACTGGTGGCCATCGTCGCCGCTCTCGTCGTAGCGCTCGGCTGCTACGCGGCGGCCTCCCTGAAACAGCAGCTGCTGCCCGACCTGTCGTTCCCGGCGGTCACCGTGTCCGCCGCCTACCCCGGCGCCGGGCCGGAGGTCGTCGAGCAGCAGGTCACCGTCCCGATCGAGGACGCCGTCGGGAACCTGACCGGTGTCGAGTCGATGAGCTCCACCAGCCGGCAGGGCTCCACCCTGGTCATGCTGTCGTTCGCCTTCGGCACCGACATCGACGACGCGTCCGCGCAGGTCACCCAGGCTCTCGCCAAGGCCCGCCTGCCGCAGGACGTCGACCCGCAGGTGATGACCGGCAGCACCGGCGACATGCCGACGATGACCCTGGCCGCCACCGGCACCACCGCCGAGGCTCTGAACAGCCACGTCGTGCCCGCCCTGCAGGCCGTCGACGGCGTCAACGAGGTCTCCGTCTCCGGCGCCCGCGAACAGACCGTCACCGTCACGCCTGCCAAGCCGGCCGACACCCAGGCCATCGCGACCGCCCTGAGCACTCTCGGCGGCACCTCCGCGGCCGGGTCGATCACCTCGGACGGGCGCGACCTCAGCCTCGCCGTCGGCTCCGCGGTCACCTCCCTGGACCAGATCAAGAACCTCTGGATCACCTCCGGTACGACTCCGGAACAGCTGAAGGACATCGCCGCTGTCGAACTGACCGACGCTCCGGCGACCTCGATCACCCGTACCAACGGGGAACCCAGCCTCGGCGTCTCGCTCACCATGGACCACGGCGGCAGCTCCTCCGCCATCTCCACCGACGTCCGCGACCTGCTCCCCGACCTGACGAAGCAGCTCGGTGACGGCGCCGCCCTGACCGTCGTCTCGGACAACGGCCCGGCCGTCAAGGAATCCGTCGACGGCCTGCTCGAAGAGGGCGCGCTCGGCCTGCTGATGGCCGTACTCATCATCGTGATGTTCCTGCGGTCCGCCCGGTCCACCCTGGTCACCGCGGTATCGATCCCACTGTCCCTGCTGATCGCACTGATCGCCCTCTGGGCCGGCGACTACTCGCTGAACATCCTCACTCTCGGCGGCCTCACCATCGCTGTCGGGCGGGTGGTCGACGACTCGATCGTGGTCCTGGAGAACATCAAACGGCATCTCGGGTACGGCGAGGACCGCCGCGACGCGGTGATCACCGCCGTTCGTGAGGTCGCCTCCGCCGTCACCTCGTCCACCCTCACCACCGTCGCGGTGTTCCTGCCCATCGCGTTCGTCAGCGGCATGGTCGGCGAACTGTTCGGCTCCTTCTCGATCACCGTCACCGTCGCCATGCTCGCCTCGCTGCTGGTGTCGCTCACCGTCGTCCCGGCGCTCGCCTTCTGGTTCCTCAAGGCCCCGAAGGACTCCGCCGGCGTCGACCCCGACGAGTACCGGCAGCGCGTCGAGGCCGAGGAGCGCCAGGGCCGCCTGCAGCGGATGTACCTGCCGGTCATCAATTTCTCGGTACGCCGCCGCAAAACCGTCCTCGGCATCGCCGGCGCCCTGCTGATCCTCACCGTCTTCATGGCCGGCGGGCTGAAGACCAGCTTCATCGACAGCGACGAGGCGACCAGCCTCAGCGTCACCCAGACCCTGCCGCCCGGCACCGACCTGACCACCACCGACAAGGCCGCCCAGCAGGTCGAGAAGGTCGTCGCCGACCTGGACGGCGTCGAGTCCTACCAGGTCACCATCGGCTCCGGCGGCAACTTCTTCGGCGGCGCGGGCGGCGGCAACAGCGTCTCCTACACCCTGAACCTCGCGGAGGACGCCTCCGCCACCGAGGTCTCGGACACCCTCTCGGCCGCGGTCGGCAAGATCACCGGCGCCGGTGAGATCAGCGTCGGCTCCGCGGGCGGCGGCTTCGGCGGCAGCGACATCGAGGTGTCCGTCACCGCCGACGACGACGCCACCCTCAAGACCGCCACCGCCGCGGTCGCCGACACCCTGGCCGGCGTCACCGAGGTCACCGGCGTCAGCAGCGACCTGTCCGAGAGCGCCCCGCAGATCAGCATCGTCGCCAAGGGTGAGGCGGCGGCCCGCGCCGGCCTCACCGACCAGGCCATCGTGTCGTCGCTGCGGCAGGCCGTGCAGGGCAGCACCGTCACCCGGGTCACCCTGGACGGCAGCGAGCACGAGGTCGTCGTCACCACCGGCGCCGACGCCCCCACCAGCCTCGCCCAGGTCAAGGCGCTCACCCTGATGACCGCCACCGGCCCGGTACGCCTGGACAAGGTCGCCACCGTCACCCAGGTCGACGGCCCGGTCCAGCGCACCCGCATCGACGGCGACCGCACCAACACGGTCACCGCCACCCCGGTCGGCGACGACACCGGCGCCGCCAGCACGGCCGTCCAGACCGCCCTCGACGGCCTCGAACTGCCGGCCGGGGCGTCGTACGAGATGGGTGGTGTGACCTCCCAGCAGGACGAGGCGTTCGTCCAGCTCGGCCTGGCCATCGTGATCGCCATCGCCCTGGTGTTCCTGATCCTGGTGGCGGTGTTCCGTAGCATCCGGCAGACCTTCGTCCTGCTGGTGTCCATCCCGTTCGCGTTCGTCGGCGCCATCGCCCTGCTGCTGGTCACCGACACCGCCCTGGGTGTGGCCGCCCTGATCGGCATCCTGATGCTGATCGGCATCGTGGTCACCAACGCGATCGTCCTGATGGACCTGATCAACCAGTACCGCGAACGCGGCATGAGCGTCACCGAGGCGGTCGTCGAAGGCGGCCTGCGCCGGCTGCGGCCCATCCTGATGACCGCCCTGGCCACCATCTTCGCGCTGCTCCCGATGGCCCTGGGCATCACCGGCGCGGGCGGTTTCATCTCCCAGCCCCTCGCGGTCGTGGTGATCGGCGGCCTGGTCAGCTCGACGCTGCTGACCCTGGTCCTGATCCCGGTCCTCTACACGATGGCCGAGTCCCGCCGGGACCGCGCCACCACCCGCCCGGAGCCGGCCCCCGCCGAGCCCGAGCTGGTGACGATCGGCTGACCGGAACAGATCGGCGGGGGTCACCTTTCACCGGTGGCCCCCGCCGATCTGTCGTGATCGTCTTTTGTGGATACTTTTGTCCCGATCCTCTATGTTGGCGGAACAGTGTTTCCCTCAACGAAACAGGGGGCCGGGCATGCTCACCGTGCTCTTCGGATCGATCGCCGTGGCCGAAGCCGTCGTGCTGGGCCTGGTCATCGCCCTGCACAGGCGCCGCCCCGACACCGCGTCGCTGCTGCCGGCAGCCGTGATCCTGGCCCTGATCTGGGACAACGCCATCGTCGCCACCGGCACCGCAATCGGCGCCGGTGACACCCTGCGGGCCCTGTCCTACCCCCGCTTCGTCGCACACGCCCTGCTGGTGCCCCTGCTGATCCCGGTCGGTGTCGCCCTCTGCCGGGCCCACGGCATCCGGTTTCTGAGCAACCGCCCGGTCAGAGCCGCCTCGACCACCCTGACGGTGACCCTGATCGCGGTAGGCCTCTGGCAGGACGTCCGAACCCTCGACCTGCAACCGATGTCGTACGCGGGAACCCTGCGCTACACCAACGAGGCAGCCCACGGAGCCCCCATCCCCGCCGTGGCCACCATCCTGGTGCTGATCGTGCTGGGCGCCATCCTGCTGTCCAGAACCCGAAGCCCCTGACTCCTGGCCGGTTCACTGGCGATGTTCGTGGCCGCGGCCCTGGGCGTACTGGCGTTCTGGCTGGGCAACGTAGGCGAACTACTGCTGATCCTCGGCATCTACGCCACAGCCGCCCGGACTCCACAGCCGACGTCGGTGAGCCCGCCCGTGACCGCACAGCACACCGGCGCCTGAACACACGCACTGCCGGGCGACCGCCTATTGGCGCATGACCCAGATCGGCAGCGGATCACTCACCTCGGCGACCACTTCCCAGCCGGCCCGGCGGTAGAACTCCACGTTCTCGGGCCTACTGGTCTCCAGGTAAGCGGGAAGCCCATCGGCAGCGGCCCGCCGAAGCCCTTCGGCCATGACGACCCGCCCCAGCCGACGCCCAGCAGCAGCCGGATGAGTCCCGAGCACCCCGAGATACCAGAACGGCAGACTGGGAAACGCGGCATGGACCGCATCGTCATACCGCCGCACCCGTTCCCGAGCGTCTGCCGAAAGCCCCGAGATCTCCGAGACCTCGGCGTCTACCGGTTCGTCGCCGCCCGGAGGCTCCCAGATGGCGACCGAGGCCCCACCTTCAACGGTCCAGATGGCTTTCCTATGAACCCGCTTGTCAAAGAGATGCCCGAAGAAGGCTCCCGCCTGCCCCGCATAGTCCGCATCGGCGGGAAAGAGAAACCGTAGAACCGGATCCCTCACAAACGCAGCAACGAGCGTCCCCACAACCCGTTCCCGATCCCTGACCCCAGCAACAGAAACCCCCGAGCCCACAGTCACGCCCATGAACACTACCGCCACCCCTAGACCATCCTAGGAGGCTGGGCTCCTCCCTGATCCGGGGCGCCTGGCTTGCGGGGCGTGGCGGGACGGGTGGATTTCTAGGATGCCGTTGGGCGTACCACCTCTTGCAGGGTTTGCTCCGGGGTTCTCGGGGTCGGTGGGGTGACCGTCAGCTGGGACTCCAGGGCGTCCAGAGCCTCCCGCAGCTTCGCTATCTGGTGGTGGGCCGTGGTGTCGACCGGCGGGGGCTCCATCGGGATGGGTGGGCCGGCCTGTTTGCCGCGGCTGGCCGCCTGTTCCGCCTCGTGGGCCTCCTGCAGCGCGGTCAGGACCAGGCCGACCAGCAGGTTGGTCAGCAGGAAGCAGGCGGCGACCATGTACGACACGTAGTACGGGACGGCCCACGGGGTGACGTCCCGGCCGTTCTCCAGGATGTCGGTGATGCCGTCCAGGGAGAGCAGCAGGAACAGGCTCAGCATGGCCTGTCCTACCGTTCCGTACTTGTCCGGCTCGGCCTTGCCGAAGAGCATCCAGCCGAGCATCGCGTAGCCGTATATCACCAGCACCGTGATCAGCAGGAAGCTGCCCAGGCCGGGGAGGCTCTTACGGATGCCCACCAGGATGACCCGCAGGCTGGGGAACAGGCGGAAGGCCCGGACGATGCGGGCCAGCCGCAGGAGTCTGAGCAGGGTGACGTTCTCGCGGATGCCGGGGATCAGCGGGGCCACGATGATCGCCAGGTCGAAGATGTTCCAGCCGTCGCGGAAGAAGCTCGACGGGCGGTTCAGGCAGGCGCCGAAGCGGATCAGCAACTCGCCGACAAAACCGGCTATGCACAGGTGCTCTATCAACTTCAGGTATGGTCCCGCGACGGCCGCGACACTGGAGTACGTCTCCAGGCCGAGGCACGTCGCGTTGACCGCGATGACAGCGAATCCGGCGATGCTGAACCAGGGCGCGCCGACTATCGCCAGACAGCGCGCTGCCAGGTCTCTTCTGAGCGTTCTCAGGATGCGTCTCCCAGCCGAATCTTCGCGAACGGCCGCATCCTATGACATAACTACTTCGTCGGGATGGTGTGGCCGTTCGTGTCCAGCCACTGGTCGAACGTCATCAGTTCGGGGTTGAGCCTCCGCACCGCGTCCAGGTCGCGGACTCCGGTGAAGTAGTCCTCGAACTCGGTGTAGTACTGCAGCATGTTGCCCGCCTCGTCGGCGCCGGGGAAGCCGAGGTCACGGTAGGCGTCGTGGGTCAGCGGGCGGTACACCACCGGCTCGCCGACGGCCCGGGGCAGGCCGGCCGCGACCTGTTCGCCGGTCAGGTGCTCGCCGGCGATGTGCACGGTGCGGCCCGCGTACTCCTCCGGTCCGGCCTTGAGCAGACCGTAGGCGGTCCGGCCGATGTCGTCGACGGCGATGCCGGCGAGCCGGGCGTCACCCATCGGCAGGGTCAGCGTGAGCACGCCGTCCGCGTCCCGGGTCGCGCCCCAGCCGGTGGCCAGGTTCTCCCAGTAGAACGTGGTCCGCAGGAAGGTGGCCGGCACCCCGGCCGCGGTGAACAGCGCGTCGGCCTCGGCCTTGGCGTCGAAGTGCGGGACCTTGTACCGGCCCTGCAAGGTCGGCATCCGGGGGTCATCGGCCGGAACGTGGTCCCGGGTGTCCTCCAGGGTCGACCAGATCACGTGCTGCAGACCGGCCCGCTTGGCGGCGTTGGCGAGGTTGCCCGCCTCCTCCAGCTCCTTGTCGGCTGACATGTGGGCCCAGAAGTTGGTCACCAGGAAGGCGCCGTACGCCCCGGTGAATGCCTCGACCAGGCTCTGCTCGTCGTAATTGTCCGCCTGGACCACCTCAGCGCCTAGTTTGACCAGTTCCTGGGCGCGGGGCGAGGTGGCGTCGCGGGTGACGGCGCGGACCGTGTAGTCGCCGGACGGGTCCGCCAGGATCGCCTTGACGAGGCCGCCGCCCTGGGCACCTGTCGCACCGACGACAACGATGGTCTTCATCTTCACCACTTCTTTCAATTTTGAAGGACTGCCCCGCACAACCGCCGCCGGGCATCGATCATTCCCGATCGACTGAGACGGTGGTCACGTCCGCTTTTCCGATTCCGGGACGGCCCGCGAGCTTCGGTCGATAGCGTGGATGCGAGTCCGGGCGGAGAGGATCATGTGGAAAACCGCTGAACAGCAGGGGCCAGTGGTGTTGCTGGTCGAGGACGACGAGGACCTGCGGGAGCTGACCGCGCAGATGCTCGAGATGCGGGGCTTCGTCGTTCTCTCGGCGAAGGATCCGGTCAGCGCTCTGATGGCCTGCCGGGTCCACGACGGCAGCATCGACGTCCTGCTGACCGATCTGGGACTGCCGGGCGTCTCCGGCGGAGAACTCTCCCGGTCGGCGGCGGCGGTCCGGCCGGGCATGAAGGTGGTTTACGTGTCAGGCGTCCCTGAGGAGATCGCGATCAAGCGTGGCTTGATCAAAGCGGGCTCGCCATTCATCTCAAAACCGTACACGGCGGACGTTCTGGCCGGCACTCTGCGCACTGTCCTGGCCCAGACCTCGCCGACCCCCAACTGGTGACCGTTAAGCAACCGAGGCTGGCTCATGCCCCGACGAACTCTTCCGATTCATAGGGCACAGGCCAACGGGGGGTTGGCCACGGAACGTGAGGAAACACCATGGAGCAGATCAAGTTTCTCATCGGCTACCTGCGCACCATGCACAAGTCCGAGGAGGGTGCCACGATCGTCGAGTACTCCCTTCTTGTCGCGCTCATCGCCGCCGCGCTCATCACGGCGATCGGGCTGCTCAGCGACAACATCGAGGGCTTGCTCGGCCGCGTCACCGGCTCGCTGCTCTGACTCCGTCCGGCCTCGCCCCGGGCGACTCCGGGGCGAGGCCGGTGCGGCAATCGTCGAGATGGCGATCGTGCTGCCGGTCCTGTTGCTGATCCTCTTCGGGATCATCGACATGGGACGGGCCCTGCAACAGAACATCCAGCTCACCCAGGCGGCCCGGGAGGGTGCCCGGCTCGGTGCGCTGAGCGGCACCACCACCGACGTGAAGAACAAGATCGCCTCGATCGTCGGGTCCGGTGTCGTCCTCAACTATCCGACCAACGGACTCCAGGTCTGCGCCGGCTCCGCGATAGCCGGCACCGACGCGACGGTGGTGGTGGAACGACAGTTCCGCGCCGTGACGCCGGTGATGGCCTGGATCACCCGCAGCGGCGGGTCCAGCACGCTCATCCTGCGCGGCAAGGGCGTGATGTCCTGCGTAGGCTGACCCGCTCTACGACAACACCCTTGCCGGTGGCACCCTGGTGCCACCGGTTTTTGCGTTACCCCAGCTCAAACGTGGTGATTAGCCTGTTCGGGTGACCTTTACCTGCAAAGGTGAAGGCATGCGACGGCGCGTGCTGATCCTGCTGGCCGCGCTCCTTCTGGCGATTGTCAGCGGGGCGGCGATCATCTCGTACGTCCGCGGTGCGGACAAGCGGGCGGTCGAGGGCAAGCAGGGTGTCTGGGTCCTGATCGCCCGGGAGCGAATCCCGGTGGCGACCAGGGGCTCGGACGTGAAGAATTTGACCGAACGGATCCTGGTTCCGTCCGAGACCGTCCCCGAGGGGACGCTCACGGCCTGGGATTCCGCCCTGGACGAGCTGCTCCTGGTGGCTCCGCTGGAGAAGACCCAGCTGCTGCTGCGAACCCTCTTCCAGACGACGCTCCCCTCGGCGGCTCCCTCCCGGCGGATGACGGTGCCCAGCGACATGCTCGCGGTGACCGTGGCGCTGAGCGTGGCGCCGCAGGTGGCCGGCGACGTGGCGGCCGGTGACCAGGTCACCGTCTACGGCACGTGCCCGCTGCAACCGGACAGCACCAACAATGACCCGCCGAGGACCGCCGCGCTGCTGCCCCGGGCCCAGGTGCTGGTGATCGGGGAGGCGCCGGAGCCGGTGCCGACCACCGCGCCCGCCCCGATGGTGTCCGGTTCGGCTTCGCCTCAGCCGGAGAAGAGCCCCACCCCCACACCGACCGGCAAGTACGACCGGTACACGGTCACGCTCGCGGTCGACCCGAAGGACGCCCAGCGGCTGATCCAGGCGTCCAAGTACTGCGGGCTCTACCTGGCCCTGCTCGGGGCCCAGGTGACGGTGACGCCCGGAGACGGCGTCGACACGAAGGGGCTGTTCTGAATGAGCCTCTATGTCTACGTCGAACCCGACGAGGCCCGGCGCACCGAGGTCGGACCGGCGTTCCGTGAGGTCGGCTGCACGATGCTGACCAGCATGGCGGACCTGGAGACCCATCTGCCGCGCTACCCGGAGACCATTCTGGTGATCCTGGGCGCGACGGTGGATCTGGGCGAGGCGCTCATGTTCACGGCGTACCAGCGGCTCCAGAGGCCGTTGATCGGTGTGGTCCTGATCCGCCGGGTCATCGAGCCGCAGGTGGTGCTGGAGTGTCTGCGCTCCGGGGTCCGGGAGATCGTCGACGAGGCGGACAACGACGGTCTGCGGGCCGCCACGGTCCGTTCGGTCGATCTCTCCAAGGCGCTGAGCAGCACCCTGCGCGGTACCGCCGAGCAGGCCCCGTACGCCCGGGTGATCACGCTCTTCGCCGGCAAGGGCGGCTGCGGCCGGAGCATGGTCGCCGCGAACCTGGCGGTGGCGCTGGCCGGTGGCGCGCGGCGGGTGCTGCTGATCGACCTGGACCTGCAGTTCGGGGACGTCGCCATCATGCTGCGGCTGTCGCCGGACCGGAACATCGCCGGTGGGCTGTCGATGAGCGGGCGGCTGGACGAACCGGGCCTGCGCTCGATCATCTCCAGTCACCGCACCGGCCTGGACGCGCTGCTCGCCCCGCCCAGCCCGGCCGAGGGCGAACGGGTCAGCCGCGAGTTCATCGTGGAACTGCTGGACGTGGCCCGGCCGCTGTACGACTACATCGTGGTGGACACCCCGGCCGTGGTCACCGACCAGGTGCTGGCGGCCCTGGACATGTCGGACTGGTTCATCCCGATCGTCACGCCGGACCTGCCGACCCTGAAGTCCGTCCGGCTCACCTCGGAGATGTTCGACCTGCTCGACTATCCGAAGGAACGCCGGCTGCTGGTCTTCAACCGGGCCAACACCCAGGTCGGCCTCACTCCGCAGGACGTGGAGGAGGCGGTCGGCATGCCGTTCGCGGTACAGGTGCCGTCCAGCCGGGACGTGCCCGTCTCGGTCAACCAGGGTGAGCCGCTGACCATGACCGACCCGATGCACCCGGTCAGCCGCGCGATCCGGGAACTGGCCGACAGGTGTTCCGGTGTCACCACCGAACCCGTCAAGGAACGCAAGTTCTTCGGCATCAGGAGGCCCGCGAAATGAGCCTGTCCGCACGACTGGCCGCGGCCCAGCAGTCCCAGCAGCAACAACAACAGCAACAGCAACCGCAGCAACAACAGCCGGCCGGGCAGCCGCCGACCGACCGGGGGAACGCCTCCGGCACCGACAGGTACCGCGCGGCCAGCCGCCCGCAACAGCAGAACGACCAGGTCAACGAGGTCCGGTTACGGATCCAGCGGCGCCTCGCCGACGAACTCGGTCCCACCCTGTACGGCAGCGACCGGAACCAGGACGACGAGGAACTGGACGTCAAGGTCCGGGAGTCGCTCAACGAACTGCTGGCCCGGGAGGAGACCCCGCTCTCCGGCGCCGACCGGGCCCGGATCGTCCGCGAGGTCGTCGACGAGGTGCTCGGCCACGGCCCGATCGAGTCGCTCCTGCGCGACCAGTCGGTCACCGAGGTCATGGTCAACGGGCCGAACTTCGTCTACGTGGAACGGTTCGGCCGGATCGAGCGGGTCGCCGCCGAGTTCGACAACGAGATGCACCTGCGCCGGATCATCGACCGGATCTGTTCCCGGGTCGGCCGGCGGGTGGACGAGTCCAGTCCGATGGTGGACGCCCGCCTGCCCGACGGCAGCCGGGTCAACGCGATCGTGCCGCCGATCGCGCTGGACGGGTCCACCCTGACCATCCGGAAGTTCGCGGCGGTGCCGCTGACCGTGGCCGACCTGCTCAACTACGGGACACTGACCCGGAACGCGGCCGAGTTCCTGGAGGGCTGCGTCCGCGGGCGGCGCAACGTCGTGGTCAGCGGCGGCACCGGCTCCGGCAAGACCACCGTCCTCAACGTGCTCTCCAGTTTTGTGCCGACCGACGAGCGGATCGTCACCATCGAGGACGCCGCCGAACTGCAGCTGGTCCAGGACCATGTGGTCCGGCTCGAGTCCCGGCCGGCGAACTCCGAGGGCCGGGGCACCATCACCGCCCGCGACCTGGTCAAGAACGCGCTGCGGATGCGCCCCGACCGGATCGTCGTCGGTGAGGTCCGGGACAGCGCCGCCCTGGACATGCTGCAGGCCATGAACACCGGCCACGACGGGTCGCTGACCACCCTGCACGCCAACTCGCCGCGCGACGCGCTGTCGCGGATGGAGACCATGGTCCTGATGGCCGGCATGGATCTGCCGAGCCGCGCGATCCGGGACCAGATCACCTCGGCTGTCGACCTGATTCTGCAGGTCAACCGGTTCAAGGACGGCTCTCGCAAGATCACCCACATCACCGAGGTGGTCGGCATGGAGGGTGACGTCATCACCTTGCAGGACATCTTCCTGCACGAGTACGCCCCGGACGCCCGCGGAGGCCAGCTGAAACCGACCGGGATCCGGCCGAACTTCGCCGACGCGCTCGTACCGTACGGGGTGACGCTCAACCAGAACCTCTTCGCAGGCCGCGGATGGTGACATTGATCCTGGTCGCGCTGCTGGTCACCGCGACCATCTTCGGCTTCGGATACGTGGTGCTGGATCTGATCTTCGGGAAGACCCCGATCCAGCGCCGCCTCTCCGTGCTCCGGCGCTTCCGGGTCCGGACCGTCACCCAGGACGATCCCCTGCTGCGGCGCCTGCTGGTCTCGGCCGGCGAACAGCTCGACACCATGCCGCTGATGGTCCGCCTGGCCGCGCGGGACGAGCCGATGCTGGACCGGCTCGGTGGCGCGATGAAGCCGACCGAGTACCTGGCCGTCCGGTTCGCCACCATGATCGGCGCACTGGTGGTGTTCCTGTTCCTGCTGCCGCCACTGTTCGCGATCCTGTTCGGCCTGATCGGCGGCTACCTGATCTGCAGCTTCGTCCTCAGTTTCCGGGTCAGCCGGCGGGAACGGCAGTTCGGCGACGACCTGCCCGGCGCCCTCAACCTGATGACCAGCTCGCTGCGGGCCGGCTTCACCCTGAACCAGTCGGTCGAGGCGGCGGTCCGCGACGACGGCGGGCCGGTCGCCACCGAACTGCGCCGGGCCCTGGCCGAGACGCGGATCGGCGGCAGCTTCGAGGACGCCCTGGAACGGGTCGGCGAACGGATGCACAGCAACGAGATGTCCTGGCTGGTGATGGCCCTGCGGCTGCAGCGCGAGGTGGGCGGCAGCCTGGTCGACGTCATGCAGACCACCTCCGACACGATGCGCGAGCGCTCCTACATCAAGCGGCACGTGCGGGCGCTGTCCGGTGAGGGCCGGATCTCGGCGTACGTGCTGACCGGTATGCCGCCACTGACCGCCCTGGCCATCCAGCTCACCCAGCCGGGCTATCTGAAGCCGCTGTTCACCGAACCGATCGGCATCCTGCTGCTGGTCGTCGCGCTCACCGGCATGGGACTGGGCGGGCTCTGGCTGCGGTCGGTCGTACGGGTGGAGGTCTGACGTGGGTGGCGTCCTGCTGATCATCATCGCCGTGGCCGCGCTGATGGGCGCGATCGCCCTGGTCGCGGTCGCCTCGACGCTGCCCGAACTGCGCCGCGACCGGATCATGCGGACCCTGGCGGTCTTCACCGGCCGGTCCGACGGCAGCCACGTCAACCGCCAGGTGTCACCGCTCGGCCAGGCGGTGCTGAACCTCGCCGAACGGATCGGCATCCTGCTCAGCCCGCCCGGCGACCGGGTCCGGCTGCACCGGATGCTGGAACTCGCCGGCAACCCGGTCGCCTGGCCCGTCCAGCGGGTGATCCGGCTCCGGCCGATCGCGATGGTGGTGCTGGCGCTGCTGATGTCCGGGGTCGGCAACACCTTCAAGGGCGAGCCCGGGGCGATCGTCGGCGCCGGTATCGGGGTGGTCCTCGGTTACGCGCTGCCGCTCATCCTGATCTACAACGCGTCCATCAAACGGCAGGAGGCCATCCAGCGGGCCCTGCCGGACGTGATGGACGTGCTGGTCATCGGGGTGGAGGCGGGTCTCGGCCTGGACTCGGCGATGGATCAGGTGGCCCGGAGCACCCGTGGCCCGATCGCCGACGAGCTGCACCGCGCGCTGCAGGAGATGCGGCTGGGCGTGGCCCGGTCCGAGGCCCTGCGGGACCTGTCCAACCGCACCACGGTACGGGACCTCAAACGCCTGGTGACCGCACTGGTCCAGGCCGGCGAACTGGGCATCTCGGTGGCCCCGATCCTCCGTGAGCACGCCGCCGACCAGCGGATCCGGCGCCGTCAGCGGGCCGAGGAGGCGGCACAGCAGGTGCCGGTGAAGATGCTCTTCCCGATCCTGTTCTGCATGTTCCCGGCGATCTTCGTGGTGATCATCGGCCCGGCCGTGATCTCGCTGGTCAAGACCTTCTCCAACAGCTGATTCCGGTTAGGTTAGCCTGACCTCACTCACTGTGGGGAAGGGCCGGAAGTGACTGTTCTGAGTAGAGCCCTGCGCCGCCAGCGGGGCCGCATCACCGCCAGCGTGGCGCTGGTCTGCCTGCACCAGACCGCCGAGGCCATGGTCCCGGTCGCGATCGGCCTGATCATCGACCGGGCGGTGGCCACCTCGGACACCCCGGCGCTGCTGATCTCACTGGCCCTGCTGGCCGGGCTGTTCACGATCCTCGCGATGGCCTGGCGGTTCGGCTCCCGGATCGGCAACGAGGCGGTCGAACGCGAGGCCCACCTGCTGCGGGTGGAGATCGCCGGCCGGGCGCTGGACCCGCGCGGCCAGCGGTCCGGGATGCGCGACGGGGAGTTGCTGTCGGTGGTCGCCTCGGACACCGAACAGGCCGTGCAGGCGGTCCGGGCGGTCGCGTTCATCGCCGCCGCATGCACCGCGCTGGTCGTCTCGGCGGTCGCGCTGATCGTGGTGGAACCGCTGCTCGGGATCGGGGTGCTGCTCGGCGTACCGCTGGTGGTCCTGGGTCTGCAGTCGCTGGCGCCGCTGATGACCCGGCGCAGCGAGGCCCAGCAGGCGGCCCTGGCCGCCACCACCGCCCTGGCCGTCGACCTGCTCTCCGGCCTGCGGGTGCTGCGCGGGCTGGGGGCCCAGCACCACGCGGCCGGGCGGTACGCCGGCGCCAGCGGCCGGGCCCTGACCGACACGCTGCGCGCGGCCACCACCAAGGGGGTGCACCTGGGCCTGACCACCGCGGTGAACGGGCTGCTGCTCGCGACGGTCGCCGGGTTCGCCGGCTGGTTCGCGATCCAGGGCCGGATCACCGTCGGCGAGCTGGTGGCGGTGGTCGGACTGGCCCAGTTCATCGCCGAGCCGGTGCAGACGCTCGGCTTCTGCGTGCAGCTGCTGGCCACCGCGCGGGCGTCGGCCGGCCGGGTCACCCGGGTGCTGGACGCGAAACCCCGGGTCGAACCGGGCACCGCGGGCGTTCCGGCGCCGGGCCCGGCCCGGGTCGAGATCGATCAGGTGGGGTACGGCGAACTCGACGGCCTGACCCTGCGCCTGCACGACGGCGAGATCCTGGCCGTACTGGCCGGATCCCCGCGCGAGGCCGACGAACTGCTCACGCTGCTGACCGGCGGGGTGTCCCGGGACGACTACCGGGGCACGGTCCGCATCGACGGCGTGCCGCTGGAGGACCTGGCCCTGGACACCGCCCGCCAGGTGGTGCTGGTGGAACGGCACGACGTGACACTCTTCGCCGGAACCGTCCGGGCCAACATCACGCTGCGCGGCGAACTGGACGACGCGGTGGTGTCGGCCGCGGTCGCCAACGCCGCCGCCGAGGAGGTGCCGCTCGACCAGGACCTGGTGGAACGCGGCGCCAACCTGTCCGGCGGGCAGCGGCAACGGCTCGCCCTGGCCCGGGCGCTGGCCACCGACCCGCCGGTGCTGGTGCTGCACGACCCGACGACAGCCGTCGACGCGGTGACCGAGGGCCTGATCGCGGACCGGCTGGCCGGCGCCCGCGACGGCGCCGGGCGCGCCACCCTGATGGTCACCAGCAGCCCGGCGCTGCTGCGGGCCGCACACCGGGTGGCGGTGCTGGACGGCGGCCGGGTGGTCGCCGAGGGAACACACGATCAGCTCGTCGCCTCCGACGAGCGCTACCGTTCGGCGGTCCTGCGATGAATCAGCTCCTTCCGGTGGCCGGCCCGCGGGAGACCTGGCGGGCCTTCGGCGCCGAGTTCGCCCGGATGCCCCGGCTCAGCACGATCGCGGCGGCGCTGCTGATCGGCGCGGCGGCCAGCATGCTCGTCGCTCCGTGGGTGCTGGGCCGGCTGGTGGACGCGGTGATCGCCGGGGCCGGGCTGGACGAGGTGATCGGGCACGCCCTGGTGATCGGGGCGGCCTCGGTCGTGGGTGGTCTGCTGACCGCGGCCGGGGCGGCGGTCGCGGCCCGGCTCGGCGAGACCGTGGTGGCCCGGCTGCGCGAGAGGGTGATGGACCGGGCGCTGCACCTGCCGACCGCCACCCTGGAACGGACCGGCACCGGCGACCTGGTGGCCCGGGCCGGTGACGACGTCGCGGTGGTGGCGAACGTGCTCACCGGCGGCGGCCCGGCCCTGGTCAACGCGCTGCTGTCGGTGGTGCTCACGGCCGGCGGGCTGTTCGCGCTGGACTGGCGGCTCGGGCTGGCCGGGCTGGCCGCGGTGCCCGGATACGCCCTCGCGATGCGGTGGTACCTGCCGAAATCGGCGCCGTACTACACGCGGGAACGGATCGTGGCCGGGGAACGGTCGCAGGCGATGGCGGGCGCGTTGCACGGGGCGGCGACGGTCCGGGCGTACCGGATCGAGGCCGACCAGGTGGGCCGCATCGCCGACCGGTCCGAGGCGGCCCGGGACCTGTCGCTGGACGTGTTCAAGCTGTACACCCGGTTCAGCACCCGGATGAACCGGGCCGAGTACTTCGGGCTGGCCGCCGTGCTGATCGCCGGATTCCTGCTGGTCCGGTACGACCTGGCGTCGGTCGGCGCGGCCACCGCGGCGGCCCTCTACTTCCACCGGCTGTTCAACCCGATCGGCTTCCTGCTCATGGAGGCCGACACGTTCCTCCAGGTCAACGCGTCGCTGGCCCGCTTGATCGGGGTGGCGAACCTGCCCGGCCGGGCTACTCCCCCGGTCTCCTCCGAGCCGGTCGACAGCGGTCTGGAGGTGGTGGTCCGGGAGCACCGCTACGACGGCGGGCCGGCGGTGCTCTCCGACATCGTCCTCAAGGTCGCGCCCGGTGAGCGGGTCGCGCTGGTCGGCGCCAGCGGGGCCGGCAAGACGACGCTGGCGGCCATCGCGGCCGGGATCATCCCGCCGTCCGACGGGGACGTGGCGCTGGGCGGGGTGCCGTTGGCCGACCTCGGCGAGGAACGGGTCCGGCAGCGGATCGCCCTGGTCAGCCAGGAGGTGCACGTCTTCGCCGGGCCGCTCGCCACGGATCTGCGGCTGGCCCGGCCGGACGCCGGTGACGACGAGATGGTGGCGGCGCTGGAGCGGGCCGGGGCCGGTGACTGGTTCCGGGCGCTGCCGGACGGTCTGGCCACCGAGGTCGGCGAGGGTGGGCACCGGCTCACCTCGGCGCAGGCCCAGCAGCTCGCCCTGGCCCGGCTGGTGCTGGCCGGCCCGGCGGTGGCGGTGCTGGACGAGGCGACGGCGGAGGCCGGCAGCGCGGGCGCGCGGGATCTGGACCGGGCCGCGACGGCGGTCACCGAGGGGCGGACCACGCTGATCGTGGCGCACCGGCTGACCCAGGCGGCGGGCGCCGACCGGATCCTGGTGATGGATCACGGGCGGGTCGTCGAGGAGGGCAGCCACGAGACGTTACGGCAGGCCGGAGGCCGGTACGCACGGCTCTGGACCGCGTGGGAGCATTAGGTTAGGTTAGCCTAACTATGGCGAACTTCAAGATCCGTAAGCCGGTCGATCCCCATGTGCTGCTCCTCGAGGTGGTCACGAGCGAACGGGTGTCGGCCAACATGGTCCGGGTGACCCTGGGCGGCGACGGGCTGAGCCGGTTCACCCCGCTCGGCTTCGACCAGTGGTTCCGGCTCTTCCTGCCCCGCCCCGGGCAGGACTCGCTCAAGCTGCCCACCCGCACGTCCGGGCTGTGGTACGCGCAGTATCTGGCCACCGCCAAACCCAAGCGGCCGTACGTCCGGAACTACACCGTCCGGGCGTACCGGCCGGACGGGCTCGACGTCGACTTCGTCGTGCACCTGGACGACGACGGGAACTGCGGTCCGGCCACCCGGTTCGCCCTGGACGCCAAACCCGGCGATCAGGTCGGGCTGCTCGATCAGGGGGTCGGCTACAACCCGCGGGCCGACCACGACTGGACCCTGCTGGCCGCCGACGAGACCGGGCTGCCCGCGGTGGCCGGCATCTGCGAGTCGCTGCCGGACGACGCCCGCGGTGTGGCCATCGTCGAAGTGCCGTCCCTCGACGACGTCCAGGAGTTCCGCAAGCCCGGCGGGATCGACCTGCGGTGGGTGGCCCGCACCGGCGCGCACGCGGTGCCCGGGGCTCTCGCGCTGGAGACCCTGACGGCCGCCGAGTTGCCGTCCGGGCCGGTCTGGGCCTACCTGGTCGGCGAGTCGGCACTGGTCACCGGCGGTCGCCGGCACCTGGTCCAGGACCGCCGGATCCCGAAGACCAACATCGACTTCATCGGCTACTGGCGGCACGGGCACGCCGCCATGTAGCCGGAGTCGCTACACCGACAGCAGGTGGGCCGACCAGGGCGGGAGGTCCACGTAGAGGCCGTCACGGGCCAGGATGTCGCCGTCCCGGGGGTAGACCTCGCCGGTCAGGAGGTCGGTCAGGTTCCAGGTCCGGCCGGAGAGGCCGGGCCACCGGAGGGGGATACGGGCCTGCGCACGGTGGGCGCCGAAGTTCAGGGCCACCACGTGGCGGGACGTGCCGCGGCGCCAGGTCCAGGCCAGGATGTCGCGGTGGCCGCCGGTCTCCAGCAGGGACCATTCGCCGCCGCGGAGGCGGGCCGCCGCGGCCAGCAGGCGGTGATGGAACGCGGTCAGCTCGGGGTCGGTGGGCTCGTCGAGACGGCGGCCGAGGTGCAGCGGCAGGCGGGTGCGGCGGCCCTCGAACTGGCCGTCGTGCCAGAGGGTGGCGCCGGGCAGGGTGGCGATCGCGATGGCGGCGGCACGGCCCCGGCCGGCGGGGACGGCGGTGGCGGCCCGCTCCTCGTCGTGGTTCTCCAGGAAACGCAGCAGGCGCTCCTGGTAACCCCGGTCGGCGGTCAGATGTTTACGCAGCGCGGAGGCGTCCTCGTGGAGCAGCCGGTCGTAGAGGCGCTTGTCGTAGCAGAAGTCGAAACCCTGCTGCTGCAGCGTCCATTCGGTGTCCCAGTACGCCTCGGCGATCAGCATCAGCTCGGGGTGCACGGTGCGGACCCGTTCCAGGATCGTGGGCCAGAACTCGGTGGCCGGGGCGGGACCGGCCCACGTACCCCAGGTGCGCTCGAAGATCTCGTTGGTGACCAGCATCGCCATGTCGACCCGGATGCCGTCGCACTGCTCGCCGATCCAGGTGAGCGTGGCCACGGTGGCCTCCCGCAGACCCGGGTCGAAGGCGTTCAGCTGGGCGACATCGGGCCAGGGCGGGAAATACGGATCCCTGGCGTACGCGAAGATCCGGCCG
Organism: Actinoplanes couchii; assembly: GCF_016862075.1. Classification (GTDB taxonomy): domain Bacteria; phylum Actinomycetota; class Actinomycetes; order Mycobacteriales; family Micromonosporaceae; genus Actinoplanes; species Actinoplanes couchii. The sequence continues at coordinate 92,904 of NZ_BOMG01000041.1, forward strand.
TTGCTCTCGAACCAGACGCCGGGTTCGGTGCTGTCACCCTGGACGAACCAGTCCGGGTACGCGGTGATCGCCGGGTGGTCCGGGGCGACGTGGTTGGGCACGTAGTCGAGGATCAGTTTGAGGCCGCGGCGGCGTAGCTCGGCGCGGGCGGTGGCCAGCCCCCGGTGCCCGCCGAACCGTTTGTCGGCCTGGTAGCGGCGCACACAGTACGGCGAGGCGGTCACGTCGCCGATGGTGTAGCCGGACGGCACGTCCCAGACGGCCCGGGCGATGGTCAGGCCGATGGGGCTGCGCTCCCAGACACCCATCAGCCAGACGGCGTCGAGCCCGGGCGCGGCGATCTCGTCCCACACCTCGCCGGGCACGTCGCCGAGCGTCACCGGGCGGCCGAAGCGCTCACTCAGCCCGGCCAGCCACGGCAACGTGCCGATCTCGTAGATCACCGGCTCCCCAGGCCACGTCATCGGCCCATGCTAGATCCAGCAGAGTGCCTCCGCATGGGCCGGGCTGGCCGTCATCACCGCCCCGAACACCACGACGCTCGCCAGCCAGAGCCTGATCAATCCGCGCATCCTCATCCCTCCGTCACAGGGGGAAACGACTTAGTTGATCAATCGGTGCGGGAGCTGTTCCTTTCCTGTCTTTTAACTATCGAACGATCTGTTCGTCTTGCCCGTATCGGAGGTTGGCAACATCACCGGAGGGTTCGGGAGGACTACTGTGGCACGGACTGGTATCGATACCTCCATCCTGCACAAGGGTTCGCACAGCGCGTCGTTCTTCGACGTGGCTCGGGCGGCGGGTGAGGGTGTGGAGATCGTCGACTTCTGCATCCCGTGCAACCCGTACTTCCCGACACCCGAGATGTTCGACGAACTGTCACGGGACCTGAAGAGCATCCTCAAGTACTACCCGAGCGACTCGGCGGCGATCACCAAGAAGCTCGCCAGCGTGCTCGGCCTGCACCCGCAGACGGTGGCGATGGCGAACGGCTCCACCGAGCTGATCACCTGGATCGACCACCTGCTGATCAAGGAGAGCGTGGCGATCCCGATCCCGACGTTCGGGCGCTGGACCGACCAGCCGATGGAGACCGGCAAGCGGGTCGACATGTTCCCGCTGCAGGAGCGCGACGGCTTCCGGCTCGACCTGGAGGAGTACGTCGAGTTCATCCGGGAGCGCAAGTCCCGGGTCGCGGTGGTCTGCAACGTCAACAACCCGGACGGCCACTACATCCCGCGGCGTGACGTCATCCGGTTCATGGACGCGCTCAGCGACCTGGACCTGGTCGTGGTGGACGAGTCGTTCATCGACTTCTCCGACGCCGAGCGGTACCCGTCGGTCGGCCCGGACGCGGTGATCCGCCCGAACGCGGTGGTGCTGAAGAGCCTGGGCAAGAACTTCGGCCTGCACGGCATCCGGTTCGGCTACATGCTGGCCAACCCGGCGATCGCCGGCAAGATCGCGAAGATGCTGCCCAAGTGGAACCTGAACTCCCTCGCGGAGAAGGTCGTCCACATGATCTCCGACCACGAGATGGAGTACGAGGAGAGCCTGCGCCTGCTCAGCCGGGACCGCCGCTCGATGGGCCGCGAGCTGCAGCGCATCCAGGGCATGACGGTCTTCCCGTCGCAGGGCAACTTCTTCCTGGTCAAGCTGCCGCCCGAGTGGTCGGGTGTGGCGCTGCGCGACTACCTGGTCGCCAACCACGGCATCATGACCCGCGAGTGCGGCAACAAACTGGGCATGACCAGCCAGTTCATGCGCCTGGTGGTGCGCCCGGCCGCGGACGTGGACCGCCTGGTGGACGGCATGCTCGACTACGGGCAGCGGTTCCACAGCCGGTCGGTCTACGACAGCGACCCGATGGAGGCCACCCGTGGCGGTGGCGCCGCCGACCCGGGCCGCCGCTGGGCCGACACCTCATACGACGAGCAGCCGGACAACCTGATCCCGTACCCGGGCCAGCGTGGCGGCGCCGAGTACACCGCCCGGCGCGCCGCCGTCGGCTGACGTCTCCTCATCCGACCAGGGGTGCGGCCCGGTGGGGTCGTACCCCTGGCGTTTTTCTGCTCAGGTCGGTGACGGGCGGGCCGAAGGACAGTCGTGGAACGCGAAACCGCTGTCCGGGACGAGCAGGCCAGACTCGAGGCCCTGTACTCGTACCAGGTGCTGGACCGTCCCCGCCCGGCCGTTCTGGACGATCTGACCCGTCTGGCCGCATCGATGTTCGACACCCCGATCTCGGCCGTCTCGCTGATCGACCGGGACCGGCAGTGGTTCGCCGGCAGCCACGGGATCGCCGACGCGCAGACCCCGCTGGACGTGTCGTTCTGCCGCTATCTGGTCCCGGACGGCGAGCCGATGATCGTCCCGGACGCGACCCGGGACTCCCGGTTCCGCGACTACCCGAACGTGACGGGCGCCCCGAACATCAGGTTCTACGCGGGGGCGCCGATCGTCGACGAACAGGGGCACGTCCTCGGGGCGCTGTGCGTGGTCGACGACGAGCCACGGGAGATCGACAGCCGGCAGATCGACGATCTGGTGATGTTCGCCGGTCAGGCCGCCGTGCACCTGAACTCGATCCGTACCCGGCTGCGGATGTCCGATCTCGGTGACGAGTTGTCGCGGGTGGCGCAGCGGGAGGACGACCTGGTCGCCACGATCACCCACGAACTGCGTACGCCGGTCGCCTCGATCCAGGGTTATCTGGAGCTCCTCGGTGACCAGGAGGAGGCGCTGGCCCCGTACCGCAGCCTGATCGAGCCGATCCACCGCAACGGGGAACGCCTGGTCACCATGGTCGATCACCTGCTGGCCGGCACCCGCCCGGAACAGGCGGCGCCGGCCGGGCCGGCCGGGACCGTGGAGCTGGACACCGTGCTCGACGCGGCGCTGCAGAACTGCCGGCCGCTGATCGTGCTGCGCTCCGAACCGGTCCGGGTGCGGCGCGACGGCGCGGTCGGGGTGCGGGCCGATCTGGCCCGGCTGGCGCACGCGGTCGGTCAGGTGGTGCGCAACGCGCTGCTGTTCACCCCGACCGACCGTCCGATCATGATAGGAACCGGACAGGATCCGCGGCCGTACGTGGAAGTAGCCGACCGTGGCATCGGCATCCCCGACGACGAGCTGCCGTACGTGTTCGACCGGTTCTACCGCGGCCGGCACGCGCGTGACCAGGCCGTACCGGGAGTGGGCCTGGGTCTGACCATCACCCGCAACATCGTCGAGTCCCACCGGGGAACCGTGACCGTGACCGGTGGACCGGCCGGGACGACCGTCCGCATCACCCTCTGAGATGACCGTAGACGCCCTGGTCACCACGATCGTCACCCGCCTGGCCGGGCAGGGCCGGGTGGTACCGGAGTACGTCGTGCGGGACGCGGTCGAGGTGACGCTGCGCCGCCGGGTGCCGGATCAGACGGTGGTACCGCCCGCGGTGGCGGCGGAGCTGATCAGCGGGTTCTGCGACGGCCCGGCGGACCCCGGCGACGACACCGACGACACCATGCCCGCGGTTCTCAGCGGCGACGAGACCGGTCACGTGGTCACCGCGCTCGGGCTGGCCGTGCACGTGGCCGCCTTCAACCTGGACCGGGACCGGCTGCACGTGGCGCAGATCCTCAACGGCGCGGCGGCGGCGCTGGTGGCGCTCGGCGGCGCGTCCCGGGCGGCGCACTCCGACGGCACCGCGGCGGTGCTGGTGTCCCCGGCGACACTGCGGACCGTGCGGGCCACCGTGGGCGAGGTGCTGCAGGGTCTGCGGGAGCGCGGCTGGCAGGCCCGGCACCTGGACCAGGACGCGATGACCACGCTGTTCGGCGGCGTGCTCGACCTGATCCGGGTCTAGCCGATCAACGGCTCGGGGCCAGGGCTTTCGCGTACGCGGAACGACCGGCCGGCAGGGTGAAGGACATCCGGGTGCCCTGGCCGTACGGGTTGGCGGCCGCCTCGATCAGGCCGCCGTGCCGTTCCACGATCCGCTTGCAGATCGCCAGTTCGAGGCCGTTCGCGGTGCCGCCCTTCTCCCGGTGGAAGCTGGTGAACACCTCGCGGGCCATGCCCGGCGGGATCCCGGCGCCGTTGTCCAGGATGTCGATCCGGACCATCCCGTTAGGGATCTGCTGGCAGGAGATGGCCAGGTAGGGCGACACCCCCGGGCCCATCGTCCGCAGCGAGTTGTCGATCAGGTTCTCCAGCAGCTGGCGCAGCAGCACCGGGTCGGCCTCGACCGGGTCCAGCCGGCCCACCTCGAAGTACGGCGGCGGCTCGCTGTTGGCGTCGGCGGCGTCCAGCCGGCTGTTGACGATGTCGCCGACCAGCAGGGCGGTGTTGACCGTGGTCGGCATCAGCTTGCCGTCCCGGGCGGCGGTGTAGGCGAGCAGGCCGTTCAGGAAGGTGCGCATCCGGGCGGCGGCCCGCTGGATCCGGGCGACCTTCTCGGCCGGCGCGTACCCGGCCAGCTCCTGCTCCAGGACCTCGGACCAGCCCTCGATGGTGGTCAGCGGGTTGAGCAGGTCGTGGGCGACCCGCCCGGCGAACGACATCAGCTCGTCGCGGTGCCGGCGGTCCGCGGTGACGTCGTGGAAGACCACCACCACGTGGTACGGGCCGGTGCCGAGCGCCATCCGGGCCACGTTGAACCGGACGATCCGCCCCTCCGGCTGGGCCGCGTTCCGGACCAGCACGTCCATCGGCTCGACGTCGGCGCCGGCCAGCGCGCGCACGTGCGGCAGCTCCTGGTCCGACAACTCGGTGCCGTCCGGGCGGAAGAAGCCGTGGTCGCTGCCGAGGGCGACCCCGCCGGTGATCGCGCTGGCCGAACCGAGCAGGCGGGTGGCGGCCGGGTTACGCAGCACGAACAGGCCGGTGTGGTCGAGGATGGCCAGGCCCTCGGTCATCGAGTTGAAGACCGTGGTCATCATCGTGGACTTCTCGGTGGCCTCCTGCTCGGAGTCCTTCAGCCGACGGATCAGGGTCTCGCGTTCGTCCCGGCTGATCGCCAGGACCAGGCCGACCGAGGCGAGGATGCCGGAGTAGACCTGGATCAGCATGGCCCGCAGGTCGACGTCGCCGACCACCGCGTACGGGCCGTGGCCGCCGACGGTGTAGAGCAGGGCGGTGCTGTTGAAGACGGCGGCGTGCAGGATGACCAGGGGGGTGGGCATCCGGACGGCGGCCCAGACGGTCAGCGGGATCAGCACGAAACCGATCGGCAGGGCGGCCCGGGTGGTGCTGAAGACGGCCCAGTAGGCGACGGCGGAGACGGCGAAGACCCCGGCTGCCTCGAGCCGGCGTACCGTACCGAAATCGCTGCTCTTCTGGTTTTTGCCGTGGTCTTGGCCGGAACCGGCGAGCAGGCCCGCGACCAATCGGGTGATCGAGCCGAAGACCAGCACCGAGACGGTGTCCCGGACCACCAGCGCGGCGGCGCCGGGGGCCGAGAAGGTCCAGTCCGTGACGACCGCCAGGTCACCCAGGGTGCGCAGCACGGTGGCGGCCAGCGCGGCCAGCACACCGCAGACCATCAGCCACCAGAGGCCGAGCAGGTTCGACAGCGGGGGTTCCGGTTTCTCCGGTGGTTCCAGGGCGGGCAGCCAGCGGGTGACCGCGAACCCGAACACGATCGCACCGAGCATCGCGGCCAGGCCCTCCACCGCCGCGACGACCGGATCGGTGCCGGCCACCGCGAGCATCGCCACGGTCAGCACGCCGATGCCGGCGGTCTCGGCCCACCGCCACAGCGAGTCCCGGCTCATCACCACCCACATGGCGGCGACGCCGAAGGCCGGCCAGATCATCTGGTCACCCGGGTCGTCACCCAGGGTGGAACCGGTTCCGGCCAGGACGGCGACCGCGTAGAGCACCGCGTACCCGGCGACGGGCGGTACGGCTATCGGAAGTCTCATCGGTTCGCCTCGTATCCGGGTGTGACCGTTTTTCACCCCTATTGTCGTCCCCGTCGCCCGCGTCCTGAGACAGAGATATATACAGTTCGATATGAAGCCCCTTCCGGCCAGCGCGAATACCCTCCTGGTAGACCTTTACATCGAGTTTGGTCGATCTTGTTCAGGGAGATGATCATGGCGTTTCGCACCCTGGCCGCCGGCCTGGCCGCTCTGGCCACGGCCGTCGTGGCGACCGGCACCCCCGCCGCGGCAGCGGAGACCGGCACCATCCGGCTCGCGGGCACCACCGCCGCGATCCCCGGCAGCTACATCGTGGTCCTCAAAGCCGGCGCGCAGGAGGCCGGTCTGACCCGGTCCTACGGCGGCACCGTCCAGCGCAGCTTCGGCACGGTCCTCAACGGTTACGAGGCCACCCTCAGCGAGAGCCAGGCGAAACGCCTGGCGGCGAACTCCAAGGTGGCGTACGTCGAACAGAACCAGGTGATCTCGCTCGCCGCCACCCAGACCGGCGCCACCTGGGGCATCGACCGGATCGACCAGCGGGCTCTGCCGCTGAGCACCACCTACACCTACCCGGTCACCGCCTCCAACGTGACCGCCTACATCATCGACACCGGCATCCTCTACACACACAGCCAGTTCGGCGGGCGCGCCACCGCCGGATACGACGCCGTCGGCAGCGGCGCGGTCGACTGCAACGGCCACGGCACCCACGTCGCCGGTACGGTCGGCGGCAGCACGTACGGCGTCGCCAAGGCCGTCAAGCTGGTCGGCGTCCGGGTGCTCAACTGCGCCGGATCCGGCACCACCGCCGGAGTCGTCGCCGGCGTCAACTGGGTCACCCAGAACGCGGTCAAACCCGCCGTGGCCAACATGAGCCTCGGCGGCGGCGCCAGCACCACCATCGACAACGCGGTCGCCAGCTCGATCGCCTCCGGCGTCACCTACGCGGTCGCGGCCGGCAACAACAACGCCAACGCCTCCAGTTACTCCCCCGCCCGGGTCGCCAGCGCGATCACCGTCGGGGCCACCACCAGCACCGACGCGCGGGCCAGCTACTCCAACTACGGCAGCGTGCTGGACATCTTCGCACCCGGCTCGTCGATCACGTCGGCCTGGTACACCAGCACCAGCGCCACCAACACGATCAGCGGCACCTCGATGGCGTCGCCGCACGTCGCCGGGGCTGCCGCCCTGGTGCTGTCGCGTAACCCCTCCTACACGCCGGCCCAGGTCTCCTCGGCTCTGACCGGCAACGCCACTCCCAACGTGGTGACCAGCCCCGGCAGCGGGTCGCCGAACCGTCTGCTGTTCGTCGTGCAGTAAAGGTTGTCACGGGGCCGGGGACAAAGTTCCCCGGCCTTTTGTGACAGCTCCGGGCAGTGAGGATCGTCGCGCTCCGCAAGGGACTTCCAGCCCCTTCCGAGGGGTTCTACTGGAGGTACGAGGAGCGTGATCGACATGATCGGACAGGCACGGCACCGGGTCGTCGTGGTCGGAGCGGGTTTCGGCGGGAAGTATGCCGCGAAGGCCCTGCGGAAGGCGCCCGCCGACGTCACCGTGATCAACGGGACCAACCACCACGTCTTCGAGCCGCTCATCTACCAGGTCGCCACCGGCGTGCTGTCGCCCGGCGAGGTCTCCACCCCGGTGCGCGAGCTGTTCCGCGGCCGGCCCAACACGTCGGTGCTGCTCGGCTGGGTCACCGACATCGACCCCGAGGCGCGCACGGTCACCGCGACCGCGCCCGGCGGCGTGCCCTACCAGGTGCCTTACGACACGCTGATCGTCGCGGCGGGCACCGCCCAGTCGTATTTCGGCAACGACCGGTTCGCCGAGCACGCACCCGCGTTGAAGAGCATCGACGACGCGGTCGAGCTGCGCTCGAAGATCCTCACCGCCTTCGAGTTGGCCGAGCTGTCCACCGACCCGGCCGAGGCGGCCCGCTGGATGACGTTCGTCATCGTCGGCGCCGGCCCCACCGGCGTCGAGTTGGCCGGCCAGATCGCCGAGATAGCCCACCGCACCCTCCCCGGTGAGTACCGGCGGATCGACCCGTCCCAGGCCCGCATAGTCCTGATCGACGCCGTCGACCGCATCCTGCCGACCTTCTCCCCCGGCTCGTCGGAGGCCGCGGCCCGCCGCCTCCGCAAGATCGGCGTCGAGATCCGGGTGAACACCAGGGTCACCGACGTGGACGCCACCGGGGTCGTCACCACCGACACGACCAAGGCCGGCGCGGCTGACAGCGGTGCGGGCGCCGGAGGCGCGACTGCCGGCGGTGCGTCCTCCGGTCTCTCGGCTCCCGGCGGTGCGTCCTCCAGCGTCTCGGCTGCCGGCGGTGCGGGCTCCGGTGTCTCGGCTGCCGGCGGGGCGGGCTCCGGTCCCTCGGCTGCCGGCGGTGAGCGGATCGAGGCGATGACCAAGGTGTGGAGCGCCGGGGTGTCCGCCGCTCCGCTGGCGGCCCGCCTCGCCGAGGCCACCGGGGCCGCGACCGACCGGTCCGGCCGGATCCTGGTCGAGCCCGACCTGACCGTTCCCGGTCACCCGGAGATCTTCGTGGTCGGCGACCTGATGAGCCTGGACCGGTTGCCCGGCGTCGCCCAGGTCTCGATCCAGGGCGGCGGTTATGTGGGCCGGCTCATCCGGCGCCGTCTGGCCGGCAAGCCCGGGGGAAAGCCGTTCCACTACTTCGACAAGGGCAACATCGCCACGGTGTCCCGCTTCTCGGCGGTCGCCGACCTGCGCGGCCTGCGCCTGACCGGCCTGGCCGGCTGGCTCCTCTGGCTCGGCGTCCACTGGGCCTACCTGCCGAAGGGCCGCAACCGCGCGAGCGCCCTGGTCCGCTGGACGGCGGCGTTCCTGGGCCGCTCCCGCCCGGAGCGCGCGGTGACCGCCCGCCAGGCCCAGTTCCCCGCCACCCCGGCGCCGCTCTCCGCGAGCGCCTCCGCCGGGCCGGCGCCGTCCACAGCAAGCGACCCAGCCGACATCACCGTCAGTTGACCGCCGCGTGGCGGCTCACCGGTCTTATCCCGGAAGTACAATTTCTGTACTCCCCTGGGAGGTGGAGATGCGAACGGTGAACTTCACCCACCTTCGGCAGAATCTGGCGGCCGCGCGGCCCGGGCGGCGAGGGGCGGCCCGGGCGGTGCGGGTGGCCAGGATCAACACCAGCGCGAGCTCGACAGTGTGGTTGACGATGCCGAGGAATTGATGGTGACCCGATCAGGTCACGAGCCCGTGGTCATCGTGCCGCTGGCCGAGTGGGAGTCGATGAAAGAGACGGGGTACCTGCTCCGCTGTCCGGGCAATGCCGAAGCCCTGCGTCGATCGATGGCGGAGTTGGACCGGAACGAGGGACGCGAGCGCCCGCTCGCCGACCGGAATGCGGTTTCAGACGTGTCGTGCGACTGATCCTTCTGCGACGGGGTGGTCGCAGCACCTCAGCCACACAGACCGCAAGCTGGTCAAACGCATCAACGACTTGATCGCGGACGTGATGCGGCGACGGCTACGAAGGTGTCGGCGAGCCTCGGCCGCCCGGTCGACCGGATGTCACCGGTGCCCTCGTGTCACGGCGGCCGGGGAGCCGCAACCGTTCGGCAACCGGCGGCTGGGGAGCCGCAACCGTTCGGCAACCGGCGTTTACCTGGATGGCGCCTCAGTGGGGCCGATGTCTCGGGGCACACCTCGGCGGCGTGGAGCCGCCCCGGGCAGCGGATTCCGAGAGGCACGGAGAAACCCATGACGGCCATGATGGACATCGCCCCCGTTCTCCCCCGTACCGGCACCGGGCAGTTGGTGCTCGTGGTCGACGACGACGAGGACGTGCGTGATCTCGTCACCTTCAAGTTGCAGATGGCCGGGTATCGGACGACCACCGCGGGGGACGGCTGCACCGCGCTGACGATCGTCAACGAGGCGCTGCCCGATCTGGTGGTGCTCGACATCGCCATGCCGGGGATGGACGGGCTCAGTGTCTGCTACCGGATGCACGCCGAACCGGCCACCGCCGAGATCCCGGTGATCGTGCTGAGCGGGATGGCCACGCCCACCGATGTGGAGTTGGCCTTCGTCTCGGGGGCCGAGGAGTACCTACCGAAACCGGTCAACACCGGGGAACTGGTGCGCCGGGTGCGCTGGCTGCTGCCCGACCGGCATTGACCGACGCCACGGACGGTGGCCGGGAAGACCGGCCACCGATGCCACGGACGGAGGCCGGGACGACCGGCCTCCGTCCCGCCGTGTGAGAACGTGCACATATTCTAGTTTGCCTCCTTGATCGATAGGAGTTGTGCACATATATTTCCGGGCATGGCCGTCGTCCTGCATTGGTTCCTGCCCACCACCGGTGACAGCCGGTCCATCGTGGGCGTCGATGATCGTGGCGGGCGCAGCACCCACACCGACGGGGCGGCGCTGCGCGAGCCGGACATCGACTATCTGATCGACGTCGCCCGCGCCGCCGAGCGCACCGGCTTCACCGGCGTGCTGACCCCGACCGGCACCTGGTGCGAGGACGCCTGGCTGACGACCGCGGCGATCGCCCGGGAGACCAGCACCCTGAAGTTCCTGGTGGCGTTCCGCCCGGGTTCGCTCTCCCCCACGCTCGCGGCACAGATGGCCGCCACCTTCCAGCGGATCTCCCGCGGCCGGCTGATGCTCAACATCGTCACCGGCAGCGACGCCGCCGAGCAGCAGCGTTTCGGCGACTGGCTGGGCAAGGACGAGCGTTATGCGCGGACCGACGAGTTCCTGACCGTGCTGCGCGGCGCCTGGCAGGGCCCGTTCGACTTCGAGGGCGAGCATTTCAAGGTGGCCGGCGCGCTCGCGCCCCGGAAGTTCGACGCCCCGCCGATCTACTTCGGTGGCTCGTCGAAGGCCGCGCTGGAGGTCGCCACCAACCATGCCGAGGTCTACCTGACCTGGGGCGAGCCGCCCGCCGCGGTGGCCGAGAAGGTGGCCGCTCTGCGCGCGCTCGGCTACACCGGACGGTTCGGCATCCGGCTGCACGTGATCACCCGCGACACCTCGAAGCAGGCGTGGGCCGAGGCGGACGCCCTGCTGGACGCCCTGACTCCGGAGCAGATCGCCAACGCCCAGGCCTCGTTGCGCCAGGCGGACTCGGTCGGCCAGCAGCGGATGCTGGCGCTGCACGGCGGGACGAGAGACGGCCTGGAGATCTACCCTAATCTATGGGCCGGGGTCGGACTCGTCCGTCCCGGCGCCGGAACAGCCCTGGTCGGCAGCCACACCGAGGTCGCCGACCGGATCGCCGAGTACCACGCACTCGGCATCGACGAGTTCATCCTCTCCGGATATCCCCACCTCGAAGAGGCCTACCACGCCGGTGAGGGCCTGCTGCCCGAGCTGCGCCGCCGCGGCCTCCTGTCAGGAGCCTGATAACTGTGACCACATACCACCGCCGCAACCTGCTGAAACTGGCCGCCGGAGCGGGCGCCGCCTCGTTCCTGGCGGCGTGCGCCGGCCCGGGTGGATCAACGAAGACGACAGCGGACACCAAGGCGAAGGACCTCTCGTTCGCGCACTGGCGCGCCGAGGACAAGGCGGTCTTCGAGCAGATCATCGCGGACTTCCAGAAGGTCAAGGGCATCGCGGTACGCCAGGACATCTCGCCGTCCAACGACTACCAGAGCACGGCACTGCAGAAACTGCGCGGCGGTACGATCGGCGACTCCTTCACCGCGTTCCGGGGCGCCCAGTTCCTGGACATCGCCAAGGCGGGTGTCTCCACCGACCTGACCGGGCAGTCGTTGTTGTCGAAGTACGAGCCGTCGCTGATCACCGCGGGCGCCTCCGACGGCAAGCAGTACGGGGTGCCGTACCAGCTGGTGTTCAACACCCCCCTGGCCAACACCGACCTGATCAGCAAGGCCGGCCTGGGTGAGGCCCCGAAGGACTGGCAGGGCTTCCTGGCGCTGGCCGACAAGCTGAAGACCCAGGGTGTCGCCCCGATCGCGTGGCCGGGCGGCGACGCCGCGAACGCCGGTCAGCTGCTGAACATCATGGTCGTCAACAACGCGCCCGCCGACGACGCGCTCGGGAAGATCGAGACCGGCGAGTACAAGGTGACCGACGACTGGTTCCTGACCGTGCTCAAGCAGTACGCCGAGCTGCGCCCGTACTTCCAGGACAGCGCCACCGGCACCAGCAGCGACGCCGCGCTCGCGCTGTTCGCCCAGGGCAAGGCGGCCCTGCTGGCGACCGGCTCGTTCCAGGTGGCCGGGGTCCGCAAGCTGGGCGCCACGTTCCCGATCGACCTGCTCGCGCCGATCACCACGACCGCCGACAAGGCCAGGTACGAGGGTGTCTTCAACGCCACCTTCATCCTCGGGGTGAACGCGAAGTCGGCCAAGCAGGACAACGCCCGCGCCTGGATCGAGCACCTGTCCGATCCGGCCGTCGCGGGTGTGTACGCCAACGGCACCGCCCAGCACGTCACGGTCAAGGACGTCGAGTACACCAACGCCGACCTGAAGGCGCTCGCCCCCTGGCTGACCAGGAAGACCGCTCTCGCCCCGCGTTTCCAGTTCACCAACCTGGACATCCGTGGCGCGGTCGAGAACGCCACCGTGGCCGTCGCCGGGGGCAAGAGCCCGGAGCAGGCGGCCGAGGAGGCCCAGAAGGTCATCGACCAGAAGAAATGAAGTTCAAGCTCTGGCTCTTCGCGGCACCCGCGCTGGTCCTGTACGGCGGCTTCTTCCTGCTTCCCGCCGTGCAGGGCCTGCGGTACGCCACCACCGACTGGGACGGTTGGAGCCCCGCCTTCAACGAGGTGGGGCTCGCCAACCTGACCGACGTCGTCAGCAACGACGACCTGTTCCGCAACGCGCTGACCAACAACCTGAAGTTCCTGCTGGCCGTGGTGATCGGGCAGACCGCCCTGGCGCTGCTGCTCGCGGTGCTGCTGGCGGCACGGTCCCGGGCGTCGACGTTCCTGCGGGCGCTGTTCTTCCTGCCGACCGTGCTGTCGTCGGTGTCGGTGGCGTTCATCTGGAAGTTCGTCTACGACCCGAATTTCGGGCTGGCCAACAACCTGCTGGACGCGGTCGGGCTGGACGCGTGGAAGTCGGCGTACCTGGGCAACGAGTCGACCGCGATCCTGTGGGTGGCGGTGGCGCAGGTGTGGTTTCACGCCGGGCAGATGATGGTCGTCTACATCGCCGGGATCAACCAGATCCCCGAGGAGTTGTACGACGCGGCGAAGACCGACGGGGCCGGGCGCTGGCAGCAGTTCCGGCACGTGACCTGGCCGATGGTGGCTCCGGCAACCACCTTGGTCATCGCGTACACGACGCTGCAGTCCTTCAAGGCCTTCGATCTGATCCTGGGTCTGGCCGGCAATCCGCCGCGGGCCGGGCTGGACGTGCTGGCCACCCGGATCTACAGCACGTTCGCGAACTCGCAGCTCGGGTACGCGGCCGCCGAGTCGATCGTCTTCATGGCCGCGATCGCCCTGGTCACGTGGCTGCAGAACCGGGCCGGAAAGGCGGTGCACCGATGATCAGGCGGGCCGTTCTCGGCGTCTACTCGCTGCTCATCGTGGTGCCGCTGATCGTGATCGTGGGCGGCACCTTCAAGACCACACCGGACCTGTTCGCCGACCCCTTCGGGCCACCGCGGAATCCGACGCTGGACAACTACGCCACCGTCCTCACCGGACAGGGCCTGCTCGGCGTACTCGGCAACAGTCTTTTCGTGATGTCGATCTCCGTGCCGGCGACGCTGCTGCTGGGGAGTCTGGTGGCGTTCGCGGTCGCCCGGCTGCCGAAGTGGCCGTCCCGGATCCTGTTCGGGATCTTCGCCCTCGGTCTGGCGGTGCCCGCGCAGGCGATCATGATCCCGCAGTACGTGCAGTTCGAACGGCTCGGCCTGCGCAACAGCCTGACCGGGCTGATCCTGGTCAACATCGTGGTGACGCTGCCGGTGGCGGTCTTCATCCTGGCCGGGTTCATGCGCACGCTGCCGGGCGAACTCTACGAGGCGGCCGAGATCGACGGGGCCGGGCCGTGGGCGACGTTCTGGCGGATCGCGGTGCCGGTCTCTTATCCCAGTATCGCCGCGACCGCGATCTTCCTGGTCGTCATGCACTGGAACGATCTGCTCTATCCGCTGCTCTTCATCGACGATCCGGAGAAACGGACGCTGCCGCTGGCGCTGCTGGACTTCCAGGGCGAATACCTGACCGAGTATCCGCTGCTCTTCACCGGGGTGGTGGTGGCCTCACTGCCGATGATTTTGGCGTACGCGTTCCTGCAACGCCACTTCGTCGCGGGCATCACCGCCGGAGCCGTCAAGGGCTGATCTCAGCATGTTCACAGGTTGATCCGCAGCTCAGAGGGTAACCGGCGCGTATGCCGACGGTAATGGTCTTCGCGCCGGTTCCTCAACTCACGGTAACCATCGAACAGCCGGGGGACACCCCGGAACTGCACGTCCACCCCGGTGGGCAGGGCATCTGGCAGGCCCGGATGTGCGCCGGGCTGGGCGCCGACGTGACCCTGTGCGCAGCGGTCGGCGGTGAGATCGGCGACGTCGTCGCCACCCTGATGCGAAGAGAACACATCGAGGTGCGCACGGTGCAGCGGCAGAACGGTAGCGGCTGGTACGTGCACGACCGCCGCGACGGCAGCCGGGACACCGTCGCCGAGTACGCCGGTGACCAGCTCGGCCGGCACGACCTGGACGAGTTGTACAGCACCACTCTCGCCGAAGGGCTGCGCGCCGACGTCAGCATCCTCAGCGGCCCGGCCGCCCCGGACGTGGTTCCGGCCGAGGTGTACCGGCGGCTCGCGGCCGACCTGGGCACCCACGGCAGCCGGGTCGTCGCCGATCTCTCCGGCGACAATCTCGGCGCGGTGCTGGATGGTGGCGTGGCCTTTCTCAAGGTCAGCCACGAGGAGCTGATCGACGACGGGATCGCCGGCGACGACAGCGACAAGTCCCTGACCGCCGCCGCCCACGAACTGTGCGAGCGGGGCGCCGGGTCGGTGCTGATCAGCCGCGCCGACCGGCCGGGGATCGCGCTGCTCGACGGCACGGCCTACCTCGTGGACATGCCCGCGCTCCAGGTGGTCGAGCATCGCGGGGCGGGCGACTCGATGTCCGCGGCGGTCGCCACCGTCCTGGCCCGGGGCGGTGACCTGGAGGAGGCGGTGCGCACCGGGGCGGCGGCCGGGGCTCTCAACGTGACCCGGCACGGCCTCGGCACCGGTCACTCCGACGCGATCCACGAGCTGGCAGCCCGGGTCGGCCTGACCCCGATCCGATAAGTTCACCGGTTGTTCGACTCGGCCGCCCGGCTACCACGGGCGGCCGTCTCTAAGCTGGTCCGGCCCGCCACCCGCTGCCGGAGATCATCATCAGAAGCCGTTCCGTCCTTGTCTGGCTGATTCCGCCCCTGACCACCGCGGCGCTCGGCCTGTGGCGCCTGGACGGTGCGGCCCTCTGGGCCGACGAACTGGCCACCCGGGGCGCGGCCCGGCTCGGCTGGGAGCAGATGTGGCTGCTCGCGGGCTCCGTCGACGCCGTGCTCACCCCGTACTACGCCATCCTGAAGGTCCTGGGTGGTCTTCGCCTGCCGTCGCTGATCGCGATGGTCCTGACCAGCATCGTCGTGGTGGCGATCGGGCGCCGGGTCAGCGGGGACACCGCCGGACTGCTCGCCGGTTCGCTGTTCGCGGTGCTGCCGGTGACGTCCCGCTACGCGCAGGAGGCCCGGCCGTACGCCCTGGTCATGCTCTTCGCCGCACTGGCCCTGCTCGCTCTGCTCCGCCTGCTGGAGGAACCCTCCGCCGGACGGGCCGCCGTCTATGCCGGGGCCGTCGCGCTGACCGGTCTGGCCCATCCGCTCAGCGCGCTGCTGATGCTCGCCGGGCACGCCCTGGCCGGTTGGCAGCGGTGGCGGGTCTGGACACCGGCCGCGGTGCTCGGCAGTCTGCCCGCGATCGGCCTGTGTCTGCTGGCCGCCGGGCAGACCGCGCAGGTCTCGTGGATCGCCCCGGTCGGCGTCGGCAGCATCGGCCTGCTGCCCGCGCAGCTGTTCGTCTCCGCGGTCACCGGCGGGCTGCTGCTGGCGCTGGCCGTCACCGGGCTGCGCAGGGACCGGACCTCGCTCGCCCTGGCCGGTGCCGCCCTGGTCCCGCCGGTGTTGCTGCTGGTGGCGGGCACCGTCGCGGACGTGTGGGTGGCCCGGTACGTGCTGTTCGTGATCCCCGCCCTGGCCGTGCTCGCGGTCCGCGTCCTGCACTGGGCGCACGCGCTGCCGGTGGTGCTGCTGATCGCCGTCCTCGGTTATCCGGCCCAGCTCGACATCCGGGAGCCGGACGGGCACGGGCAGGACTCGGCGCGGGTCGCGAACCTGATCGGCCCGCGGTACCGGCCCGGTGACGTGGTCGTCTTCCCGGACACCCACGTCAGCATCCCGTGGGCGGCCCGCGACCTCTACGACCTGTACGTTCCCGAGCCCCGGCCGAAGGACGTGCTGGCGGTGACCCCGCAGCGCACCGGCGGCCGGATGCTCGCCACCGAGTGCCCGGACGTCGCCGCCTGCCTGGGCGCCCCGCCCCGGATCTGGATCGTCCGGGTCGACAACACCCCGGACCCGCTCGCCGACATGGCGCCGGCGAAACGGGCCGCGATCAAGGACGACTACCGGGTCCGGGACCGGTGGAGTTCCGCGCTGCTGACCGTCGTCCTCATGGAACGAACCGGTACCCCGCTGCCGGGTGGTCGTCGAGCACCCGGGTGACACCGGGGCCGTAGAAATTCTCACGCAGGGTCGGGCCGTCGTAGGACGTCCGGGTCAGGCCCCGGCGTCGCAGTTCGGGGACAGCCAGGTCGACGAAGTCACGGAACGTCACCGGCGGGACCGGGTCGGCGATGTTGAAACCGTCCACCCCGGACTCCTCGGCCCAGCGTTCCAGCTCGTCGGCGACGGTCGCCGGGCTGCCGACGATCACCGGGCCGCCGCCGCCGACACCGACGAACTCGGCGATCGCGCGCGGGGTCCAGGTGCGGTTCGGGTCCAGGGTGGTGAACAGTTCGACCATGCCGCGGATGCCGTCGGTCTCGACGTACTCCAGCGGCTTGTCCAGGTCCAACGAGGACAGGTCGAGGTGCATCAGGGCGCTCCATCGGGCCAGGGCGCCCTCGACGCTGGCGTACCGCTGGTAGTCGGCCAGTTTCGCCCGCGCCTCGGCGTCGGTCTCGGCGACGATCACGGTGGCGATGGCGAAGATCTTCAGCGCGTTCGGGTCGCGGCCGGCCGCGGCGGCCTCCGCCCGGAAACCGGTGACCAGGGTGCGGGCCATCGACGGGAGGTAGGCGGAGAGGAAGACCCCTTCCGCGTGCCGGCCGGCGAACGCCTGGCCGACCCGGGAGGTGCCCGCCTGATAGAGCACCGGGGTGCGCAGAATGCCCGGCTCCGACAGGGCGATGCCGGGGACCTGGTAGTACTCGCCGTCGTGCGCGATCGGGCGGACCCGGGTGGGGTCCACGAAGATGTCACCGGAACGGACCACGGCGTCGTCCGCCCAGCTGCCCTCCCACAGCTTGTAGACGACCTCCATGAACTCCTCGGCCTTCGCGTACCGCTGATCGTGCGGCAGCTGCCGGTCCAGCCCCAGGTTGCGGGCGGCGCTGTCCAGGGCGGACGTCACGATGTTCCACCCGATCCGGCCGCCGGTCAGATGGTCGAGTGTGGTCATCTTGCGGGCGAAGGCGTACGGCAGTTCATAGGTCGACGAGACCGTGACAGCGAAACCGAGGTGCTCGGTCGCGGCGGCCATCGCGCTGATCGGCAGCAGCGGATCGTCGGTCGGGGTCTGGATGCCGTCGCGCAGCGCCGCGTCGACACTGCCCTGGTAGACGTCGAGCGGCCCGAGCGCGTCGGCCACGAACAGCGCGTCGAAGTACCCGCGTTCCAGGATCTTCGCGGTCTCCACCCAGTAGGACAGGTCCCGGTAGCGGTGGGCCTGGCTGTCCGGATGCCGCCACAACCCGATCGCGGTGTGGCCCACCGTCGACTGCCGCAACCCGTTCAGGCGGATCGTCATCACTGCTCCCCAGCGTTCTCGATGATCAGGTCCGCGTTCTCACGAACCAGCTCGGCCGCGTAGAACGCGTCCTCGTGCCGGGCCCATCGGGCCCAATGCGGGGCATAGGTCGGCCCGTCCCGCTCCAGGGCGCGCCGCTTGCGGATCCCGGCGGGGCTGTCCACCCAGACGAGCCCGCTTTCGTACGGCCGGAGCAACCGTCCACCGGCGCCGACGCCCTCGACGACGAGCCAGTCGGCATCGGGCACCCGGTGCTCCTCGGCGTACGCTCCGGCGGCCCAGTCCCAGCGCCGCCACACCGCGTCCCGCCCCTCGGCGAGCGGGACCAGCACCCGGTCGTGCAGTTCGGTGACACCCCGGTCGAGGCCGTCCCAGCCGGCGTACAGGTCGTCCATGTGGATCACCGGCGCCGCGAGCCGTTCGGCGACCGCCATCGCGAGGGTGGTCTTGCCCGATCCGGACCGCCCTTCGACGGCCAGCACCCGCCGTCTCCCCACTTCCACCGGAAGGGACACGGCCCATGCCACGACCTGGTCGGCTGCCTCGTTCATGCCACGAACAGCACACGCTCGGGAGTGATCCGCAGAACCACCCGGGTCGCCTCCTCCCGGTCGGCGCCGCGCTGGTGCGGAACCCCGGTGTACCGGCGGGCCAGCTCGTCGACCAGGGTGTGCGCGTCCTCGCCGGTGATCCGGGCGGTTCCCCGGATCTCGGCGTACCGGGCCGGTCGCGCCCGGTCGTAGACCAGCACGGTCACCCGCGGATCCCGTTCGATGTTGCGGACCTTGCGCCGGCCGGCCTTGGTGGCCATCACCAGTTCGTCGCCGTCGCGGCCGGCCCACATCACCGACAGTTGCGCGCTGCCGTCCGGCTGGACGGTGGAGAGCACCGCGAACTCCGGCCGGTCGAGCAGCTCCACCACCTCGTCCGGCAGCGTCACGGCTTCAGGGCCCGCGACGTGGTGACCGCCTGTCGCCAGTCGAAGGACCGCGGCAGGATGTCGTTGCCGGCCAGCCATTGCGTGTACGGGGTCATCAGATCCTCGCGGATCTCACCCCAGCGGCCGTCGCCGTCGAACCAGGTCGGAGTGATCAGCTCCAGCGAACGGGCCAGGATCGGCCGCGGGAAGTACGGGATCACCCGGTCCAGCACGTCCAGCGCCAGCCCCGGCTCGTCCCGGGCGGCCTCGTACCCCCGGGCGGTGGCCTGCCGGAACGCCTCGATCACCGCGGGATCGGTCAGCGCCGGGCCGGTGCCCAGCAGGTAGCTGTGGTACGGCGGGGCGCCGATCTCGTCCACCGGCCAGGTGATCCGCTGCTCGCCGGGGAGCTGCGCGAACAGGGCGTCCCAGGCCCAGTAGCCGCCGAACGTGGCGTCCACCTCGCCGGCCGCGATGTCGTCCGCGGACAGCTCCCGGTGGCCGCTGTCGACCAGGGTCACCGCGTCCGGGTCACCGCCGTCCGCTTCCACCAGGTGCCGGACCATGGCCACCCCGCGCGGGGTCGGGTTCAGGGCGAGACGCTTGCCGGCCAGGTCCCGGGGGCGGGTGATGCCCCGGCCGACAACCGTCTGGATGGTCTCCAGGCCCCGGTGGTTGATCGACGCGACCGCCTTCAGCGGCTGGCCGGCGGCGCTGCGGACGAGCAGCCGGTTGGTCGGGAAGACCCCCAGGTGGACCTCGCCACGGGCCAGGTGTTCCAGGGTGTCGCCGCGCAGCGAGTCGAAGACGGTCAGCTCGATGTCCAGGCCGGCGTCGCGGTACCAACCTTGGCGGCTGGCCACGTACAGGCCGGCGGCGTTGGTCCACGGGTGGAAGTACTCGAGCATCACGCGTACGTGGGTGAGGGTCATCGGGGGGCACCTGTCAGGAGATCGGTGAGGCGGCGGCGCAACTTCACGAAGGCGGGGTCGTCGACGACGTCGTCGCGGCGGGGGCGGTCGAACGGGATGGTGATCTTCTCCAGGATCGTGGCCGGGCGGCGGGAGAAGACGTAGACGGTGTCGGAGAGCAGCAGCGCCTCTTCGATGTTGTGCGTGACGAAGAGGACCGCGCGGCGGTTGGCCTCCCAGATGTCCAGCAGCCAGCGGTGCATCTCGATCCGGGTCATCGCGTCCAGGGCGCTGAAGGGTTCGTCGAGGCAGAGCAGCGGCTGGTCGGAGAGGAGCGCGCGGAGGAAGGCGACGCGCTGCTGCATGCCGCCGGAGAGCTGATGCGGGTACGCCTTGGCGAAGTCCTCCAGCCCGACCCTTGCCAGCCATTCGCGCGCCAGGACCAGGTCGGGTTTGCCCTTGATCTCCTGGGCGAGGACGACGTTCCGCTCGATGGTCCGCCAGGGCATGAGCGCGGCCTGCTGCGGCATGTAGCCGATCCGGCCGCGCCGGGCCGCCGAACCTTCGACGGAAATATCACCCTTTGTCGGTTTCAGAAGGCCGCCGATCAGATGGAAGAGGGTGCTCTTGCCGCTGCCGGAGGGACCGACGATGGAGACGAACTCCCCCGCCGCAACCCTGAGCGAAATGTCAGAAATAACGGACAAGTCACCGAAGGAATGGCTGAGGTTGGCTACCGAGAGCGCTGGGGTGTCAGTCACGGCGCCGGCCCTTCACGGTCAGCTTCTCGAGGAGTACCACCAGGCCGAAGACGACCAGGGCCAGGGTGATGACGATGCCGATCGCGACGAACATCCGGTCGGCCCGGAACGCCGATTTCTGGATCATCATGTACTGCCCGATCCCCTTCTCGGCGCCCAGCCACTCGGAGATCACCGCGCCGAACACGCTGTAGGTGGCCGCGATCTTCAGGCCGGAGAACATCGTCGGCAGCGCGTGCGGCCACTGCAGCTTGGTGAACAGCTGCCGCCGGTTCGCCCCGCTCATCAGCAGGTAGTCGGTGATCAGCGGGTCGCTGCGGCGCAGCCCGTCCAGGGTGGCGACGGCGACCGGGAAGAAGCAGACCAGGATGATCACCACGAGTTTCGGGGCCAGCCCGAAACCGAGCCAGACCACCAGCAGCGGCGCGATCGCGATCACCGGCACGTTCTGGCTGATCACCAGCAGCGGGTAGACCGCGGCCCGCAACAGCGGGATCAGGTGCAGCAGGACGGCGACGAGCAGGCCGGTGGCGACCCCGGCCCCGAACCCGTACAGCGTCAGTTCGGTGGTGGCCAGGGTGTGGTCGAGCAGCGTCTCGTTCTGGGCGGTGGCCGCGTCCCAGATGTCCACCGGGCTGGGCAGCAGCCAGGTGTCGATGCCGCTCACGACGGTGTAGAGCTGCCAGCCGGCGATCACCAGGATCAGGGTGACCGCCGGCGGCAGCGCCTTACGGAACGTCACGCGGCGGGCAGGAAGTCGTTGGTGTACGCCTTCGTCCCGTCCACCTTCGTGGCGAGGACCTTCTTCTCGTACAGCCAGTCGGAGAACCCGGTCCAGATCTCGGCCTTCTGCTCACCCCAGCGGGCGGCATCGTCCTGGTATTTGGGACTGAGCCACTCCTGGCTCTTCTTGACCAGGGCGGCGTCCAGATCGGGAGCGGCCTTGAGGAGGATGTCCGCCGATTCCCCGGCGTTCTTCGCGGCGTACGTGTACCCCTCGGAGACCGCCGCGGTGAACGCCTTGACCAGCTCGGCGTCGCCGGAGATCCGCTTCTCGTTGGTGATCAGGATCGGCGTGTAGAAGTCGAGCGCCGGGTCGTAGTCCTTGACGTACTGGATGTTGACCGGCTCGTTGCGCAGCTCGGCCTGGACACCGGTCCAGCCGTAGAAGATCCACTCGAAGTCGATCCCCTTCCTGGTGGCCGCGAAGAAGTCCGAGTCGCCCACGTTCACCGTCTTGATCTTGCTGGCGTCCCCACCGTCGGCGGACACCACGGCCTGCAGCAGCGGCGCCTCGACCGGCCCGCCCCAGCCGCCGTAGGTCTTGCCCACGTAGTCGGCCGGCCGGTTCAGGTTGCGGTCCTTGGGTGAGGCGAAACCGGAGGTGTTGTGCTGGATGACGGCGGCGATCGAGACCAGCGGCGCACCCTCGGCCCGGGCCTGGGTGAGCGCCTCCTGGGCGCTGATCGCGAACGGGATCTTGTCCGCGGCGACCAGGGCGGACGGGTCGGCGTCACCGGGCTGGACGATCTCCACGTCCAGGCCGTGCGCGGCGAAGTAGCCCTTCTCCCTGGCGACGTACAACCCGGTGTGGTTGGTGTTGGGGGTCCAGTCCAGGGCGACCTGGACCTTCGTCAACCCGGCAGCCGTCGCGCCGGTGTCGGAATCGCCCGCACCGCAGCCGGCGAGGACCAGGGAGGCGGCGGCTATGGCGGCGAGCGCGCGGCGGCGGCTGATCACAGTATTCATCGAGGGTGACTTTCGCGTTGATCTTCGGTGGTCCGAGCCGCAACGTACGCCCACCTGCGATCTCTTCACCAGGGATAGGTGACCGGCATTACATACAGTTCCCACATATCAGACTGATTGGATAGGAATAACGGCCACGGGAGCGACCCGTCTCACACCGCCGCAATCCCGCATTCTTCAAAACCACAGCTTAGCCACAGGAAACTCCGTCACTCTCTTGATCACCCGGCGGAGTCATCCCCCTGACAAGGCCTTTCTTCCACCCGTACCGCAAATCGCGTCCCCACCGCGTCATGCGCCTATGCCCAGGAGCAGAGGCTTTGGAGCCCACCGGCATCTCCGACGTCAGCATCGTCATCCCGACCCACAGCGAGAAGCGCTGGGCCTCACTCACCCGCACCATCGCGTCCGCCCACGCACAGACCCACCAGGCCGACGAGGTGGTGGTCGTCGTCGACCACAACCCGGAGATGGCCGCCCGGGTGAAACTCGAGTTCCCGGGCGTCACCGTGCTGGAGAACGCGTACGCCCGCGGCGCCTCCGGCAACCGCAACACCGGCGCCTTCCACACCCGGACCGCGTTCATCGCCTTCCTCGACGACGACACCGTGGCCAGCCCCACCTGGCTCGCCCACCAGCTCGAACCGTTCCGGGATCCGGCCGTGGTCGGCACCGGCGGCGGCATCATCCCGGCCTGGGCGGTGGACCGCCCCACCTGGATGCCGGACGAGCTGCTCTGGACCGTCGGCGTCTCCTACACCGGGATGCCGACCAGGACCGCGCCGATCCGCAACGTCTGGTCGGCCAACATGATCGTCCGGCGGGACGCGTTCCTGGCCGTCGACGGGTTCCGCACCGGCTTCGGCAAACTCGGCGACCAGAACCGGCCCGAGGACACCGAGCTGTGCCTGCGGATGAGCGCGGCCGCCGGCGGGCGCTGGATCTACGTGCCGCACGCGACCATCGACCACGAGGTGCCGGCCGACCGGTCGACATTCGCCTTCCTGATGCGCCGCTGTTACGCCGAGGGCCGCGGCAAGGTGCAGATGGCCGGGCTGATGCCCAAGGACCAGGAGCTGGGCGCGGAGAAGGACTATCTGCGGCGTACGCTGCCCCGCGCCGTCGCCCGCAACCTGGCCGACGCCACCAGCGGCCGGGGCATGTACCACGCCGCGCGCGCCGCGACCGTGGTGGCGGCGGTGGCGGCCGCCGCGTGGGGTGGCGGAGTGGAGACCCTCGCGGGCCTCTTCGAGAGCACACCCACCCCCGGCAACGACGCCTGACCCGCGTGGTGATCTCCGGTGCGGATCGCACCGGAGACCACCACGGGTAAGGCGACGTCAGGCGGTGCGCTCCAGACGGATCTGCACCCACTTCGACGTGGGGGTTCCGCTCTCCTCGGCCTGCGAGTCGAGCGGGACCAGCGGGTTCGTCTCCGGGTAGTAGGCCGCCACGCAGCCCTTCGGAGTGTCGTACGAGACCAGCCGGAATTTGTCGGCCCGGCGCTCGACCCCGTCCTCCCACTCGGAGACCAGGTTGACCACGTCGCCGTCGTCGAAGCCCAGCTCGGCCAGGTCGGCGGCGCTGATGAAGACCACCCGGCGGCCCTGCTTGATGCCCCGGTAGCGGTCGTCCAGCCCGTAGATCGTGGTGTTGAACTGGTCGTGGCTGCGCAGGCTCTGCAGGATCAGCCGGCCCGGCGGGATCGTCATCACCTCGAGCGGGCTGACCGTGAAGACCGCCTTGCCCTCCAGGGTCGGGAAGGTCCGCGAGTCACGCGGCGGGTGCGGCATGGTGAACCCGCCGTCCCGGATCTTCGCCGGGTAGTCGTCGCAGCCCGGGACCACCCGGCCGATCCGCTCCCGGATCTCCTCGTAGTCCTCGGTGAACGCGGCCCACGGGATGTCGTGCCGGTCGCCGAGCGTGGCCGCCGCGATGCCGCAGATGATGTCGACCTCGGAGCGCAGCAGCGGGCCGGCCGGGTCGGACCGGCCGCGGGAGGCGTGCACCGCGGACATCGAGTCCTCGACGGTGATCCGCTGCACCCGGCCACCGGTCAGGTCCTGCTCGGTGCGGCCCAGGGTGGGCAGGATCAGCGCGGTGTGCCCGGCCTCGATGTGGCTGCGGTTGAGCTTGGTGGAGATCTGCACGGTCAGCTCGGCGCCGCGCATGGCCGCCGCGGTGACCTCGGTGTCCGACATCGCGGCCACGAAGTTGCCACCGAGCGCCATGAACACCTTGCCGTGCCCGTCCCGGAACGCCTTGACCGCGTCGACGGCGTCGTGGCCGTGCTCGCGGGGCGGCTCGAACCCGAACTCGTCGCGCAGCCGGTCCAGGAAGATCGCCGGCGGTTTCTCCCAGATGCCCATGCTCCGGTCGCCCTGCACGTTGGAGTGCCCGCGGACCGGGCAGAGACCCGCGCCGGGCTTGCCGATCATGCCCTGCAGCAGGGCGACGTTGACGAACTCCTTGATCGTGGCGACCGCGTTGCGGTGCTGGGTGATGCCCATCGCCCAGCAGTGGATGACCCGCTCCGAGGAGGCCAGCATGTCGGCGACGTCCTCGATCTGCTCCCAGGTCAGCCCGGTGGCGGCGAGGACCTTCTCCCGGTCGATCTCGGCGAGCGAGTCGGCCCACTCCTCGAACCCGACCGTGGACGACTCGATGAACTCCTTGTCGGCCACGCCCTTGCGCAGGAGCAGGTGCCCGATCGCCTGCCAGAGGGCCAGGTCGCCGTTGGACCGGATCTGCAGCAGGCGGTCGGCCAGCGGGGTGCCCTTGCCGACCAGGCCGCGCGCGTTCTGCGGGTTGTCGAAGCGGATCAGGCCGGCCTCGGGCAGCGGGTTGATCGCGATGATCTTCGCGCCGTCCCGCTTCGCGATCTCCAGGGCGGTCAGCATGCGCGGGTGGTTGGTGCCCGGGTTCTGCCCGGAGACCACGATCAGGTCGGCCTTGTGCAGGTCCTCCAGGGTGACCGAGCCCTTGCCGACGCCGATCGTGCGCATCAGGGCCGAACCGGTCGACTCGTGGCACAGGTTCGAACAGTCCGGCAGGTTGTTGGTGCCCAGGGCGCGGGCGAACAGCTGGTAGACGAACGCGGCCTCGTTGCTGGCCCGGCCGGAGGTGTAGAAGGCCGCCTCGTTGGGATCGGCCAGGCCCCGGAAGTGCGAACCGGCCAGGGCGAACGCGTCGGCCCAGGAGATCGGCTCGTAGTGGGTGCCGCCGTCGCGACGGACCATCGGGTGGCTGAGCCGGCCCTGTTTCTCCAGCCAGTGGTCGGTCCGGGTGGCCAGGTCGGCGATCGAGTGCTCGGCGAAGAACTCCGGGCCCACGGTGTCCCGCTGGCCCTCCCAGGAGACCGCCTTCGCCCCGTTCTCACAGAACTCGGCGGTGTGCCGGTGGCCCTGCGGGTCGGGCCAGGCGCAGCTCATGCAGTCGACGCCGTTGTGCTGGTTGAGCGTGCGCAGGTTGGTGACCGTCTTCTTGACGCCCATCTTCTGCACCGCGTTGGTGAGGCTCAGCCGCACCGCCTTGAGCCCGGCCGCGTGATCGGCCGGAGGTCCCACCGACAGGCGGCTGTCTTCCTCTTCAAAAGTGGTCATCAGCCTCTCCCATCGCGAGCGTTACCAGGACAGTGTCCCCCGTTCGGACGAATCAATCCAACTCGTGCTCCCGCAACGCGGCCAGCACCGGTTCCGGCGGCCACGACTCCACCCGGTACCGGGCCGGGGCCAGCAGCGGCTCCGGGATCAGGCCCGCCTGCTCCTCGGCGGCCCGCCACGGCACCCGGAACTCCACCCCCCTGCCGATCCGGGCGAAGGCCACCGTGTCGGCGCGCGGCAGCAGGGTGCTGACCCCCTCGGTCCAGGTGGCGATGGTCTCGGCCGGGCCGCCGCCGGGTGGTTCGATCGCGATCAGGTTGCCGACGTGCACGTCCAGCCCGGCCTTGGTGTACTGCCCGGCGAGCCAGTCGGTCTGGTTCGAGTACTCGGTCAGGGCCAGCACCGCGTCGGCGCGGCGGGCCGGCAGGTGGTGCGGATGGCCGGCCGGCGGACGGTACGGCACCGCGCGGCCGTCCGGCCCGGCCACGTAGGCGACCGGCGACAGGTAACGCACCGCCTCGCCGAACACCCGCTCGACCGCGGCGTACAGCTGGTCGGCGTTCTGCTCCGGCAGCGGGGTGAGCAGCAGCGTGTTGTTGTCCGGGACGAACGCGAGCACCGGGCCGCCCATCCGCTCGCCGACCTCGGCCAGCCAGCCCGGCGCCAGCAGCAGCGAGGTGAAGTAGCCGTCGCCGTCGTCGAGCAGGCTCATCACCGGGCCGTCCCGCCACGGCCGGTCCAGGCTGTCGCGGGCGATGGCCGCCAGGTTCGCCCGGGCCGCCGCGAACACCTCGTCGACGCCGACACCCCACTCCTCGAGCCGGTCCGGCAGCACGTAGGCCATCGCGTCCGGGGCGTCGATCACCACCAGCTCGCGCAGGTACGGCATGGCCGGGCGGGACAGTGGCGGGCGCATTCCGGCCGGGCCGGACGCCCCGAAGGTCACCGGCCGCAGCACCGGGCGCAACTTGGGCCGGGCCGTCTCCCAGTCGTCCTCGGGCATCGGCGTCATCAGCCGGATCAGCCGTTCCAGACGCTCCCGGCGCTCCTCGGGACTGGCGTCCTCGGTCTCCCGGAAGACGTTGGAGAGGTAGAGGTGGGCCGGCCCGTCGGAACCGGCCCGGTGGATCGCGATGGCGAAGTCGTCCGGCTGGTAGACCGCCCGGTCGACACCCGGCGTGTGCCGGGCCACACGGAGCGCGAGCTGCGCGAACCTGCGGCGCGGCGAACCGAACCTGTCCAGCAAACCCATTGGTGGACCTTAACGGACCAGCGGCGCGGTACGACCCCGGAGGCCCCTTCCCGACCGAAGTAAACTAAGTACACTTAGCGTCTCGACGAAAGGATTCCTCACATGACCGACCCCAGGCCGCTGACCGCGAACAGCACCGTCGGCGAGTGGCTGGACCACCCGGAGGGCGGGCCCGCGCTGGGTGGGCTGCTGGCCGCCGGCGGCACCGACCCGTCGATGCTCGCCCCGGTCCGTGGGCTCCCGCTGCAGAAGATGGTCGAGCTGAGCGGCGGCGCCATGCCGCAGTCCGTCGTCGACGACCTCGTGCTGCGGGTCAACGGCGGGGTCGCCCCGGCCGAGGACCCGGAGGGCGGCCCGTGGCGGGAGCGGATCACCCCGGGCCGGTTCGACGGCCGGACCGTGATCGTCACCGGCGCGGCCTCCGGCATCGGCCGGGCCACCGCCTCCCGCATCGTCCGCGAGGGCGGCCGGGTGATCGGCGTGGACATCACCGCCGACAAGCTCAAGGAGACCGAGGCCGACCTGGGTGGGGCGTTCGTCGCGGTGGCCGCCGACATCACGAAGGCCGGCGACATCGAGCGGATCGTGGCCGCCGCCGGGGACCGGATCGACGGCCTGGCCAACATCGCCGGCGTGGTCGACGACTTCAGCCCGGTGCACGAGACGTCCGACGCGATCTGGGCGAAACTGTTCGCGGTCAACGTCGACGGCGTCTTCCGGCTGACCCGGGCGGTCGTCCCGGCGATGCTGTCCGCCGGGCGCGGCTCGATCGTCAACGTCGCCTCCGAGGCGGCGCTGCGCGGCAACGCGGCCGGGGTCGCCTACACCGCCTCCAAGCACGCCGTTCTCGGCATCACCAAGAACACCGCCTTCATGTACGGGCACCAGGGTGTCCGGACCAACGCGGTCGCGCCCGGCGGGGTCGCCACCGGCATGGCCCCGGTGAACCAGTCCGAGTTCGGCCGCGGTCGCACCGGCCCGTTCCTGCAGCTCATCCCGGGGGTGGCGATGCCCGAGCACCTGGCCGCGTCGATCACCTTCCTGCTCAGCGACGACGGGGTGAACCTCAACGGGGTGGTGCTGCCGTCGGACGGTGGCTGGTCGGTCCAGTGAGGGCGAGCTGCAGCAGCGCCCCGTAACGGGCGATCAGGTCGTCCCGGTCGGCGGTCACCAGGCTCTCGTCCTCCACCACCCAGAGCGAGTAGAGCAGACCGCCGACCACCGCGGCCGCCAGCGCGGCCCGCACGTCCGCGTCCGGCCCGTCGAGCCGGGCCCGCACCGGCCCCACGAAGGTCTGCTCGTGGATGCGCTGGAGCCGGGCCCGGATCTGCGGCTCGTTGCTGCCGCGGACCAGGGCCAGATAGACCCCGCGGACGTCGTCGTCGGCCAGCAGGACCTCGACGAACCGCTCACCGAACTCCGCCAGCGGCACGTCGAACAGCGGCGAGTCGTCGATGCTGAACCGCATGGTGTCGAGGAACAGCAGCTCCTTGGTGCCGAAGTAGCGGATCACCAGCGCCGGGTTGGTGACCGCCCCGGCGGCGATGTCCCGCACCGAGGTCCGCGCGAAACCGCGCTCCCGGAACAGACGGGCCGCCGCGTTACGAATCTCCTCACGGGTCGCGTCACCCGTACGCCTGGCCATGCTCCTGATCGTAGGCCGCCGCCATTCGCACCTCCCGGGCGGAGTTGCCCCGGATCGGGCAATTCTCGCAAACCTCGCACCACCCTTCGGATGCCGTGCTCAGCTATCCGAAACACGGCATATTCCACGGAAGGTACGAAATGCGAAAAACAACGCGAGGACTCGTCACCGCCTGCGCCGGGCTGGTGATCGGAGCGGCGTTCGGCGCCGGCCCCGCCATGGCCGGGCCGGAGTGGGTTCCGCCGGGCCGGCTGCTCGGTTACTACGACTCGTTCGAGAGCTGCTCGACGTTCGCCACGTCGCTGGTGCTGTGGGCGGACGACTACGACTGCGACTTCTTCCCGGCCCGGATCGTGAATCAGTACGCGCTGGTCATCGAGCGGCCGGTACAGATCCTGCCCGGGTTCGTCGCGCCCCCGGTCCAGATCCTGCCCGGCTTCGTGCCGGCCGCGCCCCCGGTGCAGATCCTGCCCGGTTTCGTCCCGGCCGCGCCTCCGGTGGGTTCCGGACCGGTCCGCGAGCCCGGCCCGGAGCGGCCGGCGCCGGAGCAGCCGGGGACCGGTGCCGCCCCGGCCGCCAACGATCCGGCCGGGACTGCCACCGCCGCTGCCGCCGCCGCCGAACCGGCCACCGCCGAACCGGCCGGGGCCGCTGCCGCTGCTTCCGCGGCCGACGAGGAGAAGCCCGCGAAGGCGCACAAGAAGCACGCCAAGAAGAAGACCAAGAAGACCGACCGGATCACGGTCACCGCCGCCGGGCCGCTGGACGTGGCCGAGCCCGGCGCGGACATCCCGCCCGCGACGGCGGGCCGGCCGGCCGCCCCCGCGCCGGTCGCCGACCAGCCGGTCGTCACGCTGCCGGCGATCCAGGCGCCGGTGATCCGGCCGATCACGATCCATCCGGTGCACCAGCTCGGCGGCCCGTGCGGCCCATGCCTGTAGAGCCGTGATCGGACGACGGCGGCCGGGAAGTCCCCCGGCCGCCGTCCGGCCCCGCTGCGCTGCCGGCCTCGGCAGAAGGCCCCGCCCAAAAGGCCTCACCGGAAGGCCCGCTGGAAGGCTTCGGCAAGAGGTCTTATGGGAAGGCCTCGGCAAGAGGCCTCGCTGGAAGGCCTCGCTGGAAGGCCTCGATGAACGGCCGGATCAGCCGCCGGCCATCGCGCCGACCACCAGGAACGGCTCCTCACCGGCCGCCACCCGGTCCGGCAGCGGCGCGTCGGGCGGCTCGTTGGAGAGGTCCTCCTCGCAGGCGAAGAAGCGCACCAGCGGCCGCCGTTTGCCGGTGGACCGGTCGCGCATGGTGCCGAGCAGCATCGGGAACTCCCGCTCGACCGCATCCAGGACGTGCCGCTGGGTCACCTCGCCGGGCACCTCCACCCGGACCTCCCCGGTCACCTTGGCCAGGGTGCGCAGGTGGGGCGGCAGGACCACCCGGATCACGGCAGCACCTGCACTTCCACCGACAGCACCGGCGGCAGGTCGCTGACCAACGTGGTCCAGCTGCCCCCGCTGTCGATCGACCCGTAGACCTGACCGGCGCTGGTGCCGAAGTAGATGCCGCACTCGTCGAGGGTGTCCACCGCCATCGCGTCGCGCAGCACGTTGACGTAGCAGTGCTCCTGCGGCAGCCCGGCGGTGAGCGCCTCCCACTCGTCGCCGCCGGTGCGACTGCGGTAGACCCGCAGCTTGCCGTCCATCACGTAGTGCAGGTGGTCGCTGGTGATCGGCACGACGTAGATCGTCTCCGGCTCGTGCGCGTGCACCGCGATCGGGAAGCCGAAGTCGGTGGGCAGATTCCCGCTGATCTCCCGCCAGTTCGCCCCGGCGTCGTCGGTGCGCATCACGTCCCAGTGCTTCTGCATGAAGATCGTGCCCGGCCGGGCCGGGTGCATGGCCAGCCGGTGCACGCAGTGGCCGACGTCGGCGTCCGGGTCCGGGATGCCCTCGCTCTGCAGGCCGTGGTTGACCGGCTGCCAGGTGATCCCGCCGTCGTCGGTGCGGAACACCCCGGCCGCCGAGATGGCCACGAACATCCGGTCCGGGTCCACCGGGTCGGGCAGGATCGTGTGCAGGCAGAGCCCGCCGGCGCCGGGCTGCCATCGCGGGGCCGACACGTGGGTCCGCAGCCCGGCCAGCTCGACCCACGTCTGCCCGCCGTCGGTGGTCTTCCACAGGGCCGCGTCCTCGCCGCCGGCCCACACCACGTCGGCGTCGGTCCGGGACGGCTCCAGGTGCCAGATCCGTTTGAACTCCCACGGGCGCGGGGTTCCGTCGTACCAGAGATGCTCCCCGACCTCCCCGGCGTAGGCGAAGTCGTGGTCGACCTGCGCCCAGTTCCGCCCGCCGTCGTCGGAGCGCTGGATCAGCTGCCCGAACCAGCCGCCGGACTGGGACACCCAGATCCGGTCCGGGTTCACCGGCGAGGCGTTGGCGTGGTAGATCTCCCAGCCCGCGAAGTGCGGGCCGTCCACCGTCCAGTCCTGCCGCTTGCCGTCCGCGGTGAGGACGAACAGACCTTTCCTGGTTCCGATCAGTAACCGAACACCACTCATTCGCCGAGCGTAGGGGTCAACCCTGCAGAGCGCGTGCCATCTCGGCCTGTTCGGCCAGGACGTCATTCATTCGGGCCTGCACCGCGTCCATCTTGCCGATCGTCTCGCTGGTGGTGTGGATGCCGTTGGCGACGGTCTCGGCGCTGGCCTGGATGCCGGCGATCTGGTCGGAGACCTTCTGGGTGGCCTCGGCGGTCTCCCGGGCCAGCTCCTTGACCTCGCCGGCGACCACCGCGAAGCCCTTGCCGGACTCGCCGGCCCGGGCCGCCTCGATGGTGGCGTTCAGGGCGAGCAGGTTGGTCTGCTCGGCGATCGAGGAAATGATCTTGATGACGTCGCCGATCGCGGTGGACGCCTGGCCCAGCGCCGCCACCTCGGCGGTCATCGCCGACGCCCGGGACACCGCCTGCTCGGCCACCGACGTCGCGTCCTGGCTGGCGCTGCGCAGCCGTTCCACGGTGTCCAGCAGGTCGCGGGCGTTCGCGGCGGCCCGCTCGGTGCCGCGCACCACGTCCAGCCGCTGCGACACCAGCTGCTGCACGTTGCGCAGCGCGGCGGCCCGCGACTCGGAGAGATCGATGTACTCGGTGGTGAAGAAGTCCATCGTGCCGACCACCCGGTCGCCGCTCATGATCGGGAAGCAGACGCCGGAGCGCACCCCGGCCCGGCCCGCCGCCGGAGCCCGCACACAGTCGGTCAGCTCCGCCAGCTCCCGGACGAACACCAGGTCCCGGGCCCGCCAGGCACGGCCGGACAGCCCGACCCCCTCGGCGAACGTGGCCGCCAGGGTGACCTGCCGGAACTCCTCGCCGGCGGAACCCGACTCCAGCTGGAACTTCAGCACGTGCAGGTCCGCATCGATCGCCCAGAACGAGCCGTACGCCCAGCCGAACGCCGTGCGCACCGCGTCCAGCGCCGCCTTGATCGCGGTCTGGGTGTCCGAGGCCTGGCCGAGCCGGGTCACGACGGTGGTCACCGCCTCCCGGTCGTCGGCCACCTGACGCAGCTCGGCGGCCGCGATCGCGCTGGTCCGGGCGCGCTCGCCCATCCGTACGATCGCGGCGAACTTCTCTTTCCGCGCCTCGTCGGCGTAGAACATGGTCGGCGAGTAGTACTCCAGGATGCCGATCACGTCGTTGCCCTGCAGCACCGGCAGCACCGCCGCGGCCTTCATCCCGGACCGGGCCGCCGCCTGCCACCGACGGCATCCGGTGGCGGCATCCGGATCCTCGTCGAAGATCGGCACCCGGCCCCGCAGTGCCCGGTTCACCAACTCGCCCGGATCGTTACGGCCGGCCGCCTGGATCTGCGGCACCAGCTCGCCGCACTCGTGCCGCACCTGCAACCGGTTGGTGTTGTCCAGCACCCAGACCGCGCCGTACCCGAACTTGTAGAACCGGACCGTGCTCTCCACGGTGATCCGCCAGGCGCTCTCCTCGTCGCTCGCCGCGTCCAGGTTGTGCACCAGCTCCTCGAGTGCCTCGACGTCCCGCGGGATCGGGCGCGCCGTCTCCGGGCCCGCCGCCCGGGATCCGAACAACCGCACGCTTCCGCCTCCTAGAACGACAGGGCAACCTCCACCCATCTTCGTCCCGTACGACATGAATTGCGGCGGTTATTCCCAAGGCACCCAGGAGGCATCGGCCAACGGCGGCTGCCGCGACTCCAGTTCCCGCAGCAGAATGCCCTCCCGCAGCCCCCACGGGCAGATCCGCAGCGAGTCGATCCCGAGCCGGCGCATCACCTCGTGCGCGACGATCGCCCCGGCCAGGATCTGCCGGGCCCGGTGCGGGGAGACGCCCTTGAGCCGGGCGCGCAGCGGGCTGGGCATCACCGCCAGCCGCTTGATCCACGGGCGCAGGGCCCGCGCCTCGATCATCCGCGGCACGAACGGGCCGAGGCGCTGCGGCGGCGCCCCGGTCAGGCGCGCCAGCTGCTGGAACGTCTTGGACGCGGCCACCGACGTGTGCGGCTCCTCCCAGGACGTCCGGGCCGCGACCTCGGCGAACCGGTCCCGCACGTGCCGGCGCAGGCGGCGCACCGCCCGGGGTGACGGCGGATCGCCCTCGAGGAACTCGCGGGTCAGCCGGCCCGCGCCCAGCGGCAGCGAGATCGCCGACTCGGGCAGCCGGTCCCGGCCGAACGCCACCTCCAGGCAGCCGCCGCCGATGTCGACCATCAGCATCGGGCCGGCCTGCCAGCCCAGCCAACGCCGGGCCGCCAGGAAGGTGAGACGGGCGTCCTCGATGCCGGTGATGGTGCCCAGGCGTACGCCGGTCTCCGCACGCACCGCCTTGAGGACCGCCTCGCGGTTCGGGGCGTCCCGGACCACCGCGGTGGTGTACGCGAACATCCGGGTCACGCCCACCCGGTGCGCCTCGGCGGCCGCGTCCCGCACCGAGGCGATCATCCGGTCCAGCGCCTCCGTGCCGATCGTGCCGTCGGCCGGCAGCCGGTGCGCCAGCCGCGGGCGCTCCTCCCAGGAGTGCACCGGCAGCGGCAGCGCCGAATCGGACTCGGCCACCACCAGGTTGACCGTGTTGGAGCCGACGTCCAGCACCCCCAGGCGCGTCGCCGCGCTCACGGGCGGAACCGGTAGCCCATGCCGGGCTCGGTCAGCAGGTGACGGGGACGGGCCGGGTCGGCCTCCAGCTTGCGGCGCAGACGTGCCATGTACTGCCTCAGGTAGTTGGTCTCGGTCTGGTACTGCGGCCCCCACACGTCGTGCAGCAGCTCCTTCTGGGTGATCAGCTTGCCGGGGTGGCGCAACAGGTGCTCCAGCAGCTGCCACTCGGTCGGGGTGAGCCGGACGCCGCCGCTGATCGAGTGCTCGGCCAGGTCGATCTCCCGGTCGCCGATCAGCACCACCGGGTTCTCCTCGCCGGCCGGGCGGCCGCGCCGGGTGACCGCCCGGATCCGGGCCAGCAGCTCGTCCACGCCGAACGGTTTTGTCACGTAGTCGTCGGCGCCCGCGTCCAGGGCGGCCACCTTGTCGGCGCTGTCCGCCCGGCCGGAGAGCACGATGATCGGCACCGCGGTCCAGCCGCGCAGGCCGGCGATCACCTCGGCGCCCTCCATGTCGGGCAGGCCGAGATCCAGCACGACCAGGTCGGGATGGGTGTGCGCGGCACTGTGCAGGGCGCCCGCGCCGTCCGGGGCGGTGTCCACGTCGTACCCGCGGGCCTTGAGGTTGATCCGCAGTGCCCGGGTGATCTGAGCGTCGTCGTCGACGACGAGGATCCGGGTCATGCCGCGGCCACGGGAAGCGAGATGATCATGGTGAGTCCGCCTCCGGGAGTCTCGTCGGGAGTGAGGGTGCCGCCCATCGCCTCGGTCAGACCGCGCGACAGGGCCAGGCCCAGACCCACCCCGGCGTGGTTGTCACGGTCGCCGAGTCGCTGGAACGGCAGGAACACATCGTCCCATCGATCCGCCGGGATCCCCGGACCGTGATCGATCACACGTAGTTCCACCACATCGCCGTGGCTGCTGCCGGTCACCATCGGCGGGCGGCCCGGCGGACTGTAGCGAAGTGCGTTGCCGATCACGTTGACCAGCACCCGCTCCAGCAGGCCGGGGTCGGCGCGCAGCAGCGGAAGGTCCTCCGGCACCCGCACCGCCACCTGCCGGGCCTCCGGCCCGAGATCCTCCAGCGCCATCGGTACGACGTCCTCCGCCCCGATCTCGATCGCGGTCACACCCAGCGCGCCGGTCTGCAGACGGCTCATGTCCAGCAGGTTCGCCACCAGCCGGCCCAGCCGGTCCAGCGACTCGTCGGCGGTGGCCAGCAACTCCACCCGGTCCTCGTCGCCGAACTGCACGTCCGGGCTGCGCAACCCGGCGACGGCGGCCTTCGCCGAGGCCAGTGGCGTGCGCAGGTCGTGGCTCACCGCGGCCAGCAGCGCCGTGCGCATCCGGTTCGCCTCGGCCAGCGGTCGCGCGGTCGCCGCCTCGGCCGCCAGGCGCTCCTGACGCCACGCGACCGCGGCCTGCGCGGCGAACGCCTCCACCACCCGCCGGTCCGAGGCCTCCAGGGTCCGGCCGGCCAGCAGCACCGTCTCGTTCTCGCCGGCGTGCACCGTCATGTGCGCGTCGGCCGGCCGCAGCCCCGGCGTACCCACCTCGGCGACCGTCGTGCCGTCGGCCAGCAGCGCCACCGTGTCCAGCCCGAACGTCTCCCGCAGCCGGTCCAGCAGCGCCGGCAACGGCCGCTGCCCGCGCAGCACCCCACCGGCCACCGCGGCCAGGGTCTGCGCCTCGGCCGCCGCCTCGGCCGCCTGCCGGGTGGTCCGGGCCGCCTTGTCGACCACCCAGCTGACCGCCACCGCGACGGTCACGAAGATGCCCAGCGACAGCAGGTTCTCGCCGCGGGCAATCGCGAACGCGTTGTACGGCGGGGTGAAGAACCAGTTCAGCAGCAGTGAGCCGAGCACCGCCGCGACCAGCGCCGGCCACAGCCCGCCGATCAGCGCCACCCCCACCACGGTGACCAGGAACAGCAGTATGTCGTTGATCAGCGGCGGATCGGGCAGCGCCCACAGCACCGCGGTCAGCAGCGGCAGCCCGGTCAGCGCGACGGCGAACCCGGCGGTCCGGCGGCGGCGGGACAGCGCCGGCGCCACCCGGTCCCGGCGGCCCGCCCGCCCGGCCCGCTCGTGGGTGACCAGGTGCACGTCGATGCTGCCGGACAGGATCGTGGTGGTCACCCCGACACCGGCGCTGAACAGCTGCTGGAACCGGCCCCGGCTGGAGACCCCGAGCACGATCTGGGTCGCGTTCACCCCACGGGCGAACTCCAGCAGCGCCCGCGGCACGTCCGCCCCGGACACCTGGTGGTACGTGCCGCCCAGGCTCTCCACCAGCACCCGCTGCCGGGCCAGCACCGCCGGATCCGCCCCGGCCAGCCCGTCGCTGCGGGTCACGTGCACGGCCAGCACGTCGGCGCCCTTGCTGCGGGCCGCGATCCGCGACGCCCGGCGGATCAGCGTCTCCCCCTCGGCCCCGCCGGCCAGCGCCACCACCACCCGCTCCCGGGTCTCCCAGGTCGCGTCGATGCCGTGGTCGGCGCGGTACCGCCCGAGCTCCTCCTCGACCCGGTCGGCCAGCCACAGCAGGGCCAGCTCCCGCAGGGCGGTCAGGTTGCCGGTCCGGAACCAGTTGCCCAGCGCCGCGTCGATCTTCTCCGGCGGGTAGACGTTGCCGTGCGCCATCCGGCGGCGCAGCGCCTCCGGTGTCATGTCGACCAGCTCGACCTGCTCGGCGGCGCGCACCACGCCGTCCGGCACGGTCTCCCGCTGCTCCACCCCGGTGATCGCCGCGACCACGTCGTTCAGCGACTCCAGGTGCTGCACGTTGACCGTGGTCAGCACGCTGATCCCGGCGTCCAGCAGGGCCCGGACGTCCTGGTGCCGTTTCTCGTGGCGGCTGCCCGGCACGTTGCTGTGCGCCAGCTCGTCGACCACCGCCACCTCGGGCCGGCGCTCCAGCAGCGCGTCCAGGTCCATCTCGGTGAACGCGCCGCCCCGGTACGTCAGATGCCGTCGCGGCACCGTCTCCAGGTCACCGATCATCGCCGCGGTGTGTTTCCGGCCGTGCGTCTCCACCCAGCCGACCACCACATCGGTGCCCCGCTCGGCCCGGCGATGCGCCTCCTCCAACATGGCGTAGGTCTTGCCGACGCCCGGAGCGGCCCCCAGATAGATCCGCAACTCCCCCTGCACAGCACCCACTCAACCTCGCGGTATGCACCCCGGCAAGCGCGTTAACGGGATCTTGACGACGTGCCCTCGGTCACCGGAGCAGGACGTGGCCGACGCCGATCAGCGCGCCCGCGCCGATGAACCAGGCGCTGTTCCACCGGGTCCGCCACATCAGGACCAGTGTCCCGGCGGCGATCGCGGCGGTCAGCGGATCCACGATCGCGGTGCCGGCCAGCTGGAAGCCGATTCCGGCCATCAGCGCCAGCGCCGTCGCGTTGACCCCGTCCAGCAGCACCGACGTCCACGCCGAGGACCGCAGCCAGCCGGTCAGCCGGGTGAGCAGCCCGACGAACAGGAACGACGGCAGGAAGATCGCCACGGTGGCCAGGAACGCCCCGGGCAGCCCGGCCACCAGATAACCGACGAAGGTCGCGGTGGTGAAGACCGGGCCCGGCGTCACCTGCCCGATCGAGATCGCGTCGATCAGCTGCTGCCCGGTGATCCAGCCCAGCCGGTCCACGAAATCGCCGCGCAGGAACGCCAGCAGCACGTAACCGCTGCCGTACAGCACCGAGCCGATCTTCAGCATGGTGAGGAACAGCTGTCCGAGATCGCCGTCGGCGGGCAGGCCCGGCACCGCCAGCACGGCCGGGCCGCCCCACCGTGCTCCCCGCCGGCCACCCCACCGTGCTCCCCGCTTTGCTCCCCGCCGGGCGAGCACGACCAGCGCGGGCAGCGCCGCACCCACCGCCAGGATCAGCAGCTCGTTGACCCCGGCCAGGTAGGCGGCCAGCGCCGCGGCCGCAAGCAGCCCGGCCCACACCGTCTTCAGTACCGCCTTCAGCAGTCCGGCCAGGGCGTGCACGATGATCGCCAGGACCGCCGGGACGACGCCGTACAGCAGCCCGGAGACCGCCGGGGTCGTCCCGAACCGGACGTAGGCCCAGGCCAGGCCGGTGACGATCGCCGCGGCCGGCAGGATGAAACAGACGCCGGCGGTCAGCAGGCCCCGCCAGCCGGCCCGTTCGTGACCGAGATGGATCGCGAGCTCGGTGGAGTTCGGCCCCGGGATGAGGTTGGTCGCCCCGATCAGGTCGGCGAACCGCTCGTCGGTGATCCACCCGCGCCTCCGGACCACCTCGTCGCGCATCATCGCGGTGTGCGCCACCGGCCCGCCGAAGGCGATCGTCCCTAGTCTCAGGAACAGGCCCGCCACCTCACGTACCCGCCCCGCCTCCAGCACCTCCGCACCGTAACGACCGGAGGTGAACGGCGGGCGTCAGGCCAGGTGCAGGGCGGCCCAGAGGGCCGTCACGCCGGCGAGCAGGGACAGCGGGACGGTGGCGGCGCCCAGTTTGAGGAACTCGGCGGTTCGCGGGGCGGCGTCCCGGGCGTGCAGGATCCGGCGCCACAGCAGGGTGGCCAGCGAGCCCGCGTAGGTCAGGTTCGGGCCCACGTTGACGCCGATCAGGACGGCCAGCAGCAGACCGGGATGCCCGGCCACCGCCGGGATCAGGACCAGGGTGGCGGGCAGGTTGTTCAGCACGTTCGCCAGGATCGCGGCCAGCACGGCGGCGCCCAGCAGGCTCAGCAGATCGGTGTGCCGCGGGATCCATGCGTCGATCAGCGTGCCCAGGCCGTTGTCCCGGACCGCCAGCACCACCACGCCCAGGGCCAGGACGAAGGCGCAGAACGCCGGGTTGGCCTCGATCACCAGGTCGCGGGGGCGCAGGGTCCGGGACCGGAGCAGCGGTACGGCCAGCGCCAGCGCTCCGGCGGCGGCGACGAACGCGGGCTCCACCCCGAACGGCTGCAGCACCGCGAACCCGATCAGGGTCACCGCCAGCACCGACAGGGCGTAGCGGGGCGCCGGGCCGGGCTCGCCGGGATCCGCGGTCGCCGGCTGGGCCAGGTCACGGGCGAAGAACAGCTGGAAGACCAGGTACTCGACGACGATGACGGCCAGCCACGGCGCGGCCATCAGGGCGGCGAACCCGGCGAACGTCAGGCCGCTGGCGGCGAAGGCCAGCAGGTTCGTCAGGTTGGAGACCGGCAGCAGCAGGGACGCCGAGTTGGCCAGATGGTTGCAGGCGTAGGCGTGCGGGCGATGGCCGACGCCGGCCCGGGCGGCGACCGCGAAGACGACCGGGGTCAGCAGCACCACGGTGGCGTCCAGGCTGAGCACCGCGGTGGTGACGGCGGCCGCCCCGAAGACGGCCCCGAGCAGGCGGCGCGGGCTGCCCCGGCCGTACCGGGCCACCAGCGCGCCGGCCCAGGTGAAGACCCCGTGCTGTTCGGCGGTGTGCGCCAGCACCAGGATCGCGGCCAGGAACGCCACCGTCGGCGCCAGCTCCCGGATCTCGGTGCCGGCCGCGGACGGGGAGACGAGGCCGAGGGCCACGGCGGCGAGCGCCGCCGGCACGGCCGCCGTGGCCTCGGGGAGACCACGGGGCCGCGCGACGGCGAAGCCGAGCACCGCGACGAGCAGCGCCAACGCCAGAATCAGGAGCACCGGCGAACCTTAGAGATCAGCGTCGTCCCCGGCAAGTTCCGGGGTGATCCGGCGCAGCCGGAGCTGGGTGATCGCCCGTCCGGTGATCTCGACGACCTCGGCGGTGTGCCCGTCGATGGAGACGGTCTCGCCGGGGACGGTCGGGATGTGCCCGAGCCGGGCCAGCACCAGGCCGGCGACCGTGGTGTAGTCGCCCGCGTCGATCTCCTCGATGTCGACGCCGATGTCCGGCAGGTCGTGGATCGGGAAGGTGCCGGGCAGCAGCATCGCCCCGTCGTCCTCCCGGATCACCGACTGCACGTCCCGGTCGGTCTCGTCGTAGATCTCGCCGACGACCTCCTCGACCAGGTCCTCCATGGTCACGATGCCGTCGATGGCCCCGCGCTCGTCGACGACCATCGCGAACTGCTGCCGCTGCGACCGCAGCTGCCGCATCGCGTCGGACACCTTGAGCGTCTCGGGCAGGAAGATCGGCGTGAACATGTGGTCGCGGACCAGCCCGTCGGCGGTGATCAGGTCGCGCAGGTGGACCACGCCGAGCACGTCGTCCAGCCCCATCGAGCCGGTGACCGGAGCGCGCGAGTGACCGCCTTTGACCAGCCGGGCCAGGGCTTCCGGGGACGGCAGGTCGGCCGGGAGGATCAGCACGTCGCGGCGCGGGACGAGGATCTCGCGCAGGATCCGGTCGGCGATCTCGAAGGCGCCGGAGATGATCTCGCGTTGCTCGGCGGTGAAGTCCTGCTGGGCGGCGACCATGTCGCGGATCTCCTCGGTGGAGACCTCCTCCCGGCCGGCCGACGGGTCGCCGCCGGCGAGCCGGACGACACCGTCGGTGGACTTGCCGAGCAGCCAGATCACCGGGCGGGACAGGGTGGCCAGCACGTCCAGCGGCCGGGCCACGGTCAGGGCCCAGCCCTCGGCGCGCTGCATGGCGATCCGTTTGGGCGCCAGCTCGCCGACGACCAGGGTGAAGAAGGTCAGCACGAGGGTGATCAGGAAGATCGACACCGGTTCGGCGGCGTTGCCGAGGAAGCTCAGCGGTTCGATCAGGGGTTGGGCCAGGGACACCGCAGCGGCGGCCGAGGCGAGGAAACCCGCCAGGGTGATGCCGATCTGGATGGTGGCGAGGAATCGGTTCGGATCCCGCGCCAGCTTGGCGAGGGTGCGCCCGGTGCGGGACTGTCGTTCGAGGCGCTGCAACTGGCTCTCCCGCAGCGAGATGAGCGCCATCTCACTACCCGAGAACGCCGCGTTGAGCAGCACCAGCACCACGACCAGGACTACTTGCCAGCCGTATCCGCCCACGGCGGACATCAACTCCTTCACGAAGAGGCGAGAGTCCAGGCTACCGAACCCCGGCGGCTACCTACCCATCTATGCCCGCTCGCACTCCACGATGAATACCGAGCCGCCGGTCGGGTGCGGCTCGTGCCGGACGTCGCCGTGGTTGGCCCGGGCCAGACTGCGCACGATGTAGAGGCCGAGACCGGTGCCGCGGACCGAGGCGGCGTCCCGTTCGGCCCGGCTGAGACGATCGAAGAGACGGGAGCGGAATTCCCCGGGTACGCCCGGACCATGGTCCTCGACCCGGATGTACACCCGGTCGCCGGCCGGTTCGACCCGGATCGAGGCGGCCCCACCGGCGTACTTCGCCGCGTTGGAGAGCAGGTTGACCACCGCCTGCTGCAGGTGACCGGGATTGAACAGCACGGTGGCGTCCGGGCCGAGGATCGGCACCGGCCGGTCGCTGAAGCTCTCCACCGCCTTGCCGAGCGCGGCCCGCAGCGACACCGGCCGGCGGTTCGCGCTGAAGCTCCCGGCGTCGATGCTGACCATGGCGAGCGCCTCGCCGACGATCTCGTCCAGGCGGCGGGCCTGCCGGGCGATCACCGCGGCGGCCTGCGCGGCCGGGGAGTCGTCGTGCAGGTCCGCGGCGAGTTCGTCGGCGTGCCCGAGGATGGCCGCGAGCGGGTTGCTGATCTCGTGGCCGAGCATCCCGATGATGTCCAGCTTGAGCCGGTTGGCCTCCTCCAGCGCGATGTTGCGCTCGGCGAGGGCCGCGGCGGCGTGGTCCCGGGCCTGCTCGGCCAGGCGGCGCTGGGAGATGTCGACGGCCACCACGATCAGGTGCTCGGGGCGGTCCTCGGCGTCGCGTACCAGGGAGACCGTGGCCTCGACGTCGACCCAGTGCCCCTCGGCGTGCCGCAGCCGGGTCTCGTGCGTGTAGTAGCCGGCGTCGCCGGAGAACAGCCCGGCGATCTGCTGGTGCACCAGCGGGACGTCGGACGGGTGCATCAGGTCGGGTTCGACCAGCCGGCCGACGAGTTCCTCGGGGTGCCGGCCGATGATCCGGGCGAAGGCGTTGTTCACCGCGATCAGCGAGCCGTCCAGGCCACGGACCGCCTGCCCGACCGCGGACTGGGTGAACTGGGCCCGGAACCGCTGTTCGTTGAGGGCGAGCGACACCTCGGCGGCCCGTACCGCGGTGATGTCGGTGTTGACCTCGAGCACTTCGACGTCGTCCTCGGAACCGTGCACCGGGCGGTAGACCACCTGCCGGCTGAGCACGGTCACGGTCCGCCCGGTCGCGGTCAGGTGCCGCAGCCGGCCCTCCCAGTTGCCCTCGGTCTCGAGCTCGGCCTGCTGGGTGTGGATCGTCCCCTCTTCGAAGCCGGTGTTGAGCAGCCGGTGGGTACGCCGGCCGAGCGCCGCCTCGGCGGACCAGCCGTACAGGTCCTGGGCGCCTTCGTTCCACCACAGGACGGTGCCGTCCAGGCGGCGCACGATGACCGCGGCGGGGATCAGCCGCAGCAGGGCGGCCTGGGTCTCGCTGGCCTCGAGCGCCTCCACCCGGGTCGGCCGGGCGGGCCGCCCCCTCACGCCGATCTCTTCGAGAAGCACCGCGCCCCCACCACCATTTCCCCTGGATACACCGACGGGCAGGCAGATCGGCACCGGGCGCGGCTACTTGAGCAGGAACACGCCGTCCAGCATCAGGTCGACCGAGCGGTCGGCGGCGGCACGCGCGGCCTGCACGTCGTCGGTGGCCTCGGCCACACCTTGGACCATGGTGAACAGCAGGGACAGATCCTCGGGGACCAGGTCGGCGCGGACGTGCCCGTGCTCGACGGCCCGGCGCATCGGGACCGCGAAGGCGTTGATGACCCGGCGCCGCCACCGCTCCTGCACCCCGGTGTCGAACCGGCGCACCAGCTTGACCAGCCCGCACAGCTCGATCTGGGAGTGCAGGACCTCGCGCAGCAGGGCCCGGAACCCGGCCGGGTGGGCGGAATGGGTGGCCACCCGGGTCTCCAGGATGCCCAGCTGGTAGGTGACCACGGCGGTGGTCAGGGCGAGCCGGTCCGGGAAGTGGCGGTAGAGGGTGGCCTGGCCGATCCCGGCACGGCGGGCGATCTCCGGCATCAGGGCGACGGCCCCGCCCTCGGACAGGACCTCGCCGGCTGCTTCCAGGATGGCCGCGCGGTTGCGCTGGGCGTCGCGCCGACG
This sequence comes from Actinoplanes couchii, assembly GCF_016862075.1. Lineage (GTDB taxonomy): Bacteria > Actinomycetota > Actinomycetes > Mycobacteriales > Micromonosporaceae > Actinoplanes > Actinoplanes couchii. The sequence goes on from NZ_BOMG01000041.1 coordinate 136,001, forward strand.
TGCGGTCGGGGTTCCGTAGAGCACCTGTTACCCCCTTTGCTACCGGCGAGTCACGTTACTAGTCGGTAACGAGAATGTCACCATATTCAAATTCTCGGAACGGCTTCCTAGGCTGCCGCCACCCCCGATCGAGGAGTGTTGATGGCGCGCCGGATTCTGATCGTTCTAACGCTTTTATTGGGACTTTTCATATCTTCTCCGGCGCAGGCCGCCTCCGGGTTCCGGGCCGTCGACATCACCGGCGCGGACGGTGTGGTCCTCAAGGCCACGGTGATCGCCCCGTCCACCGCCGGGCGCCATCCCGCGGTGGTCCTGCCGTCCAGCTGGGGGCTCAACGACCTGGAATACCTGGCCCAGGCGAAAAAACTGGCCGGGCGCGGGTACGTCGTCGTCTCCTACACGCCGCGCGGCTGGTGGCTGTCCGGCGGCGAGATCGACACCGCCGGCCCGAAAGACATGGCCGACCTGACGAAGGTCATCGACTGGACCGTCGCGAACACCGTCGCCGACCCGGACCGGATCGGCGCGGCGGGCATCTCGTACGGGGCCGGCATCAGCCTGCTCGGCGCCGCGTTCGACAGCCGGATCCGCGCCGTCGGGGTGCTCAGCGGCTGGACCGACCTGGTCCAGTCGCTCTACGCCGACTCCACCCGGCACCGCCAGTCCGCCGGGCTCCTCGAACTGGCCGCCCAGCTCGTCGGCCGGCCCAGCGCCGAACTGACCGCCAACATGGCCGACTTCAACGCCGGCCGGGACGTCGCCGACGTGATGAACTGGGCCGCGGTGCGGTCGGCGTCCACCTACCTGGACAAAATCAACGCCAACCGGCCGGCCGTGCTGATCGCCAACGGCTGGGGCGACACGTTCTTCCCGCCGAACCAGCTCGTCGACTTCTACGGCAAGCTGACCACCCCGAAACGGCTCGAACTGCGACCCGGCGACCACGCGATCGCCGAACTGACCGGGGTGCTCGGGCTGCCCAACGAGGTCTGGACCAGCCTCTACTCGTGGCTCGACCAGAACCTGGCGGTCGCACCCACCAGCACCGGCTCGGTCTTCCTCAAGCCGCTCAACGCCGCCGCCGAGACCTACCCCACCTGGTCGGCACAGACCACCTCCCTCCGCCGGTACGGGCTGGGCAGGATCCGTGGCCTGGACGGCACCGGGCTGCTCGGTGGCGCGGTCAGCACCGGCTGGACCAGAAAACTGCCCACCGACGCCGACACCCTCGCCAGTGGCGGACTGGTTCTGATCACCAACGGGGCCGCCGCGATCACCGGGCAGCAGCCCAGCGTGTGGCTGCCGTTCGTCGACCGCGGGCGGGCCGGGGTGTGGGCCTCCGAACGGTCGTCGACGGTCCAGCGGATCCGTGGCGTGCCCGCCGTGCACCTGGAACTGTCCGGCACCGAGGCCACCGGGACCGTGGTCGCCTACCTCTACGACCTGGACCTGGTGGGCAACGCCAAGCTCATCACGCACGCTCCGGCCAGCTGGCTGACCAGCACCGGCAAGGTGGATCTGCGGCTGCCGGCCACCGCTTACGACCTGCCGGCCGGGCACTCGCTGACACTCGTGGTGGACACCGTGGATCCGCTGCACTACGAGGAGAACCCGTCCGGGAAGACGATTACCATCGGCGGCGGGTCCTACGTGGACGTACCGCTGCGCTGATTGTGATTCTTTTCCGTCAGGCCCCGGCTGCTCGCCGGGGCCTGATCGGCTTTCTGTCCGATTCGCCTCATCACCCAGACTGCGATGAAAGGTTTTTCATGTCCTGCCGCGTGGCGTGCCCGGGACCACAGACCCGCTGGTCACAGTGGATGACCGAGCGACTCCACAGAGTTACCCGATTCGATGTACGGTCGACGGTGCCGGGTAGCGTCGGTGGTGCATCTGACCTGCGTTAACACATTTTGAACCAGGGGTGACGGCATGGCTGCGGTGGGAGAGGTCATCGCCGGTAGATACCGGCTGGCCCGCCCGCTCGCGGCCGGCGGCATGAGCCGCATCTGGCTCGCCACCGACGAGACCGCCACCCGGGTCAGCACCACCTACCGCGAGTCCGGCGAGATCCACGAGGAGACCCGGCCGGCGTTCGTCGTCCTGAAACACTGCACCGTCCCGCAGGGACTGCCGCCCGATCAGCACGAGCTGGTCCGCCACTGGAGCCTGCCGGAGGCCGTCGCCGCCGCCCGGGTCCGCCACCCCAACGTGATCCACACCCACGCCGTGCTCCCGTCGTGGGACGGCCCGTGGCTGGTCATGGACCACCTGCCGGCCCGCACCCTGCACCAGGTCGTCGACGAGTCCGGCCCGCTGCCCGCCGCCCGCGCCGCCGCCACCGGCCTCGCCGTCCTGGCCGGCCTGCGGGCCATCTGGTCCACCGGCATCCTGCACCTGGACGTGAAACCCGGAAACCTCCTGATCACCGCCGACGGCCGCACCGTCCTGACCGATTTCGGCCCGGCCGTCACCCCCGCCGGCATCACCACCCTCGCCGACGCCGGAATCATCCTCGGCTCTCCCAAGTGGATCGCGCCGGAACGCATCTTCGACCACACGTCGACCGAGGCCTCCGACCTGTGGTCACTGGGCGCCACCCTCTACCACGCGGTCGAGGGCCGGCCCCCGTTCCTCCGGGCCACCACGTCCCAGATCCTGCAGTCCCTGGCCGACCCGCGCCCCACCCAGCCGCGCCGCGCGGGCCCCCTGACCCCCGTCCTGGCCGGGCTGCTGCGCCGCTCCCCCGCCGACCGGCTGAGCGCTACCGAGGTGGAGGCCCACCTCCGCGACATCGTCACACCCGGCCGCCGCAGACGCCCCACCGGCGCCGGCGCCGGCCGCTCCGCCTTCCGCTTCCCCCGCTTCCCCCGCCGCACTCCCGCACCAGACCCCACCCCACACCCAGCCACCCCGCACTCGGCGGTCCCCCACTCTGCGGGCCAGCCCCCGTCCGTCCCAAACTCGGCCGTCCCACACTTGGCGGTCTCGCCCTCAGCCATCCCGCACCTGACCGCCCAGCACCCGGCTGTCCCGCAACTAGCCGCCCAGCACCCGGCTGTCCCGCAACCAGCCGCCCTGCCTCCGGCCGACCCACACTCGGCCGCATCCCAGCCAACCGCCCAGCACTCGGCCGCACCGCGCCCTGCTGTCCTGGAGCCACTCGCCCCGCCCGCTGCTGCCTCGCAGTCAGCCGGTCCGCAGGCGGGCATCGCCACCGGCGGTCGCCTGGCGGAGACTCGTGCCGGGCAGCCGCCGGTGACTCAGCCGGGCGTGCCGCTCTCGGGCACCAGCGCGGACCGGCCCCTCGCCTTCCATCCCGGGGCTCCTCTCCCGGACCCGCAACTGGGTCGTCCACTGACGACTTATTCGGGCGCTCCCCTTCGGGATCAGCCCCTCGCCTTCCATCCGGGAGCGCCCCTTCCTGACGGCCGGGCCGGTGCGAGCGCTGATGGCCGAGGCGGCGCGGGCATTGGCGGCCGGGCTGGCGCGGGTGCTGACGGCCGACGCGGCGCGGGAATGGGCGGCCGGGCCGATGCGGGTGCTGACGGCCGAGGCGGCACGGGTGCTGACGGCCGACACGGTGCTGTTGCTGACAGCCGACACGGTGTGGGCGCTGGCGGCCCGGCCGGTGTGGGGGCTGACGACTGGGGCGGGGGTGTTCGCTTTGGGCGAGCGGGGGGTTTGCGGGGCGGGCGTGGCAAGTGGCGGACCGGGCGACGGCGGCGGATTCCGGTGATTCTTGCGGCGATCGCGGTGGCTGCCGGGCTCACGGCGGTTGCCGCTACCGCTGAGGGCATGACCCGTTCCGGTACGACCGGTTCCCCTCCCGCCTCCACCGCGGAGCCCGGTTCGATCTCGGCTGTTCCCGGCGCGGCGGGTGGCTTCGGCAGCGGGACACCGGTCGGCCCCGCGGCGGGATCCGGGGCCGGTTCGGGATCGCCCGTTCCGCCCGGTTCATCGGGGGCCGGGTCGTCCGCCTCGCCGGGAGCGTCGAATCCGGACGGCTCATCCGGCTCATCCGGCTTGTCGGGCTCGTCGGGCTCGTCTGGCCTCGGCGGGGCGGGCGACGTGCCACGGTTGTCGCCGGGGTCGGGGCCGTCCCGGCAGGTCGTTCCGCCTCGGACGGTTCAGGAGGGCTGGCCGCCCGCGCCGCTGCCGGAGGGTTTCACCTGGTGGGCGGATCCGCTCGGATACCGGGTGGCCGTTCCGTCCGGTTGGCGACAGGGGGCCCCGTTGACCGGAGGGCGGACGTTCACCGCCAAGCGTGATCAGGCGACCCTGGCGATCACACCTCTCGCCGAGACACCGTCCGACGTGGTGGAAATGCTGACCGACGCCGAGCGTGAGTCCGATCTGGATCATTACAAGCGGGTTCGGATAGAGGCTCTGCCGGAGCCGGCGTCAGCGATCTGGGAGTACACGTTCCAGACTCCCGACGGCACCGGCATGCGAGCCGTGCAGCGCGTCATCGGTACCGAGGGCCACAGCTACGTCCTGGAATGGCAAGCCACCCGCGACGACTGGCCCACCGAGCTGAACCGCTTCACCGTGGTCCTGGCCACCTTCACCCCAACCCCCTGATCCTCCGGCCACCCGGCCGGCTGCCCCCCGACCGCCCGCCCCTCTGACCGCCCCGACCACCGATCGGCGCGGGCGCGAGTCGGCGCGGGCGCGAATCGGCGCAGGTCGGATCGGGCAGCGCGGGCCGAGCGACACGGTTGGGCCGGGCGACACGGTTGGGCCGGACGACACAGGCCAAGCGGCGCGGACCGAGCGGCGCGGACCGGACGACGCGGTTAGGCCAAGCGGTGTGGGTCGGGCGGCGTGGTGGGGTGGTTGGGGGTGGGGTGGGTGGGGTGGCCGTGAGGGACGTATTTTGGCCCGGCGGGCGCTGGGCGGTCTTGAGGGGGCGCCTGGCTTGCGGGGTGGGGGCAGAGCTTTGCACGGGCGTACAAAATTATGGTGTTTTGAGTTTTTTGGTGTTCAGCTCTGCGATCTTGTGCAGTAGGTCCTGGGCTGTGAACGGCTTTTCTATGAACGCTATGTCGCCGTCCAGGACGTGGGTGGTTCCCAGCAGGCCGTTGCTGTAGCCGGACATGTACAGGACCGGTAGGGACGGTCTTGCCTCGTGCAGCAGCTCGGCCAGGCGGCGGCCGGACATCTCGGGCATGATCACATCCGTCAGCAGGACGTCGCAGCCGTGTTGGGTGAACAGGTGCAGGGCCTCGGGGCCTCCGGTGGCGGTGAGGACGTGGTAGCCGGCGTTCGACAGGATTCTCGTCACCACCCTGGCCAGGGCCGGCTCGTCCTCGACCACCAGGACTGTCCGGCCGTCGCCCGGCGGAGGGGCGTCTCGGCGGAGCGTGGCGGGGACCGCGTCACCGGGGGCGGTCACCAGCGGTAGGTAGATGCGGAACGTCGTTCCTACGCCCGGCTCCGAATAGACGTTCAGGCTGCCGCCCGACTCGGCGACGATGCCGTAGACCGTGGCCAGGCCCAAGCCGGTGCCCTGGCCCCGGGGCTTCGTGGTGAAGAAGGGTTCGAAGATGCGGGCCACCACGTCCGCCGTCATGCCCTCGCCGGTGTCGCTGACCAGCAGGCGGGCGTAGGTGCCGGCCGGCAGTGGGGGCTGCATCTCCAGCTCGCCGCCGTCCAGGTCGGTCACGTCGGCCTCCAGGACCAGGGTGCCGCCGTCCGGCATCGCGTCGCGCGCGTTGATCGCCAGATTGAGCAGGACCTGCTGGATCTGGCCCGGATCGGCGTGCACGACCGGGGGCCGTGACGACGGGACCTCGATCAGGGTGATGTGTTCGCCGATGGTGCGTTCCAGCATCGCGTGCACCTCGGCCACCGCCGCGTTCAGGTCCACGTCCTGCGGCTGGATGGTGTCGCCCCGGGTGAAGGTGAGCAGCTGGCGGGTCAGGTTGATGGCCCGGTCGGCGGCGTTGCGGACGTGCTTCAGGTCGGATTCCAGGGCCTTGTTGCCGGCCGCCTCCTCGACGGCGAAATCCGTGTAGTTCACGATGATCGCGAGGATGTTGTTGAAGTCGTGGGCCACCCCGCCGGCCAGCCGGCCCAGGCTCTCCATCCGCTGGGCCTGGTTGGTGCGCTCCTCCACGGCCCGCTGGCGTTCGGCCGCCGCCTTCGCCGCGGTCACGTCGCGGGCCACCGCCGACACCCCGGTCAGGCGGCCGGAACGGTCCCGGATCGCGGTCACGTTCAGGGAGACGTCCACCGGGCTGCCGTCCTTGGCCCAGCGCCGGGTCTCGTACGACACCCCGCGCCCGCCCCGCCCCACCTGATCGATGACCCGGCGCTGCTCGTCGGCCCCGGCCGGATCGGCGACGATCGACGACGGGCGCCCGATGATCTCGGCGGCGGTGTAGCCGAAGAGACGTTCGGCCCCGCCGTTCCAGGCGGTGACCGTGCCGTCCAGGTCGACACCGATGATCGCGTCGTCGGTGTGCTCGACCACGGCCTGCAGGGTGGCCCGGTGGGCGTCGGCCTCGTCGAGGACCCGCTGCCGATGCGGGTCGGCGTAGATCAGCCCGGGTGCGGTCCGGCTGCTCTGCCGCACCGACCAGTAGTAGACGCCGGCCAGCCCGGTCACCACGTTCCACCAGGACAGCGCGCCCACCCAGAGCGAGTCGACGGCCCGCCCGAGCAGGCCGGGGTTGGCGAGCATCAGCCAGGTGTACAGGCCGTGGCCGACGGCGGCGGTCGCGAAGATCAGGGCGGTGGCGACGGCCAGGCGGTTGCTGCGCAGCTGACCGGCCCGGGTCACCGGCACCACGATGGCCACCGTGATCGCCGCGTACGTGATCATGGTGCCCAGGTTGCCCAGCATGAAGAGCCGTTCCGGCACGATCGTCCTATCGGACACCAGCCGGTCATGCTGAGGTCCCGATCTGACCCTCGGCCTTTCTCGAACGTGGCGAGCCGCGGCTATCGTCGCTGCGACGAGGGGGAGATGTGCGGATCGGAATCACCGGAGTGGGTGCCTACCTGCCCGAACGCGAGGTCACCACGGCCGAGCTGCAGGACGGGATCGGGCGGCTGCCCCGTGGACTGCTGGCCCGCCTGACCGGAATCGACCGGCGCCGGATCGCGGGCGACGGCGAGTACGCCTCCACCCTCGGCCTGCACGCCGCCCGCGCCGCCCTGGACAGCGCCGATCTGGACCCGCTCGACGTCGACCTGCTGCTGTTCGCGTCGGCCAGCCGGGACATGGTCGAACCGGCCACCGCGCACATCCTGCAGGACGCCCTCGGCAGCCGGGCGCACGCGCTCGACGTCACCAACGCCTGCAACAGCTTCGTCAACGGGATCGATCTGGCCCGGTCGATGATCCTGGCCGGGCGGGCCCGGCGGGCTCTGGTCGTCACCGGGGAGACACCGAGCCGGGTGATGCGGCCCCGGGTGGAGAGCCTTGCGGAGGCCCGGAAGGCGTTCGCCGGTTACACGTTCGGGGACGCGGGGGCCGCTGTGGTCGTCGAGCCGGTGCCGAGCGGCGGGATCCTGGACGTGGACACCGAGACGTTCTCCGAGCACTGGGGTGTGGGCGGGATTCCCGGGGGTGGATCACGGCATCCCCGGGGGGACGAGCACAGCTACTTCGTCGGGGACGGGCACAGACTTCGTGGGGTGTTCGAGAAGATCGGGGCGAGCATCCTGGATCGGGTGCGGTCGCGGACCGGGTTCGATTTTGCCGACTATAAACGGATTTTGGTGCATCAGGTCACTTTGCCCTATTTGGAGCGTTTTGTTGAGGTGACCGGGGTGCCCCGGGATCGGCTCGTGGTTACGATTCCCGAGCTGGGCAACATGGCGAGCGCGACGCTCGGCGTGCAACTTGAACGGACATTTCCGGATTTGTCGCCCGGGGATCGGGTGCTGTTCGTCGGGCTCGGCGGCGGCGTGAGCATGATGACCATGGTTTGGGAACGGTCGTGACCGCGCTCTGGGTCGTGGTTCCGGCGTACAACGAATCCGCCCGGATAAATCAGACCATCTCCGCTTTGATCGCTCAAACCGATCGGGACTTCACCCTACTGGTGGTGGACAACGGTTCCACCGATGACACGGCGGCCGTGGCGGCGGCGATGCAGACCCCGTTCCCCCTGCACGTCCTGATCGAGCCCGAGAAGGGCGTCGGCTGCGCCGTGGACACCGGCTTCCGGCACGCCATCGCCGCGGGCGCCACCATGATCGCCCGCACCGACGCCGACTGTCTCCCCCGCCCCGGCTGGGTGGCCGCGGCCCGCGCCACCCTCACCGCCGGCGCCGGCCTGGCCTGCGGCCGGATCACCGCCAGACAGGACGAGCACGGTCCGGCCGGCCGGGCGTTCTTCTCGCTGCTGGTGACCCTTGCGGCGGCTTTCGGCCGGGTACGCCCGGCACACCGCGACCGTGGCTACCTGGCCCCCTACCGCATGCACGCCGGCAACAACATGGCGGTGACCGCCGAGCTGTATCAAGCGTGCGGCGGCATGCCCCGGCGCCCGTCCCCGACCGACCGACTGTTCCTGAACCGGGTCCGCCGCACCACCACCGCCATCGTGCACAGCCGGACGATGGTGGTGGAGAACTCGACCCGGCGGATCCGCGCGTACGGGGTGCTGCGGACCGCCCGCTGGTACCTGGACCGGGGCAGCGCCGGACTGCCCCCGGACCCCCGATGATCCGTTGGCGAACAGGGGTGCGGCAGTGCTCGACGAACTGAGTTCCGGCCTGCGTGCCGGGGACGACTCCCCGGCCCTGATCCGGGGCCGCCGCACGGTCCGCCGGGGTGAGCTGGCGACCCTGCGCGACAGGTACGCGACCGCCCTGCACGCCCGCGGCCTGCGCGCCGGGGACACCCTCGGGCTGGCGATCCGGCCCGGGGCGCACGCGCTGGCGATGGTGCTCGCCGCGTACCGGCTCGGGGTCCGGGTGGCGCTCCTCGACCCGGCCGCCGGACCGGACGTGCTGACCGCCCGGCTGTCGATGGCCCCGCCCGCACTGATCGTCGCCGACACCGCCGCGCAGGCGGTGGCCGGCTGGGCGGCGCCACTGGCACGCCGGGCCGGGCTGGCCCTGCCCGACCTGCCGGCGCTCGGCCCGACCGTGACGGTGGGGCCGCGCCTGCCCGGTGACGCGCCCGCGCTGCGGCCGGCCGGCGGACCGGTTCCGCCCGCGTTCGACGGCGACGGGGACGCGGTCGTCATCTTCACTTCGGGCACCACCAGCAGCCCGCGGGCCGTGGTGCACACCCGGGCCGGTCTGGCCGCCGGGCTGCGCGCGGTGTCCGCACTGGTACGGCCCCGGCCCGGGGTTCCGGTGCTGGGCGGCACGTTCTTCGTGATGGTTCCGTCGCTGGCCGCCGGTGCCCCGGTGGCCGCTCCGGCCCGGCGGCCGCACGCGCTCGCCCGGCAGATCACCGGGCTGCACCCGCAGGTCACCTATCTGACGCCGCCGCAGATCCGGGCCGCGCTCGACGCCGGGACGCCGTTCACCGGCCGGGTCTACAGCGGGTCGGCGCCGGTCTCGGCGGACCTGCTGCGGCGGGTCCGGGCGGCCGGCGCCGGTGAGGCGTGGGGGGTTTACGCGCTGACCGAGGTCTTCCCGGCCGCGGCCGTCGAATCCCGGGACAAGTCCACCTTCGACGGTGCCGGCGACCTGGTCGGCGAGCTGCTGCCGGGCATCCGGGCCAGCCTGGACGACGACGGCCAGCTGCTCCTGGCCGGGACCGGCGTCTGCGACCGGTACCTCGGCGACGCCCCACACGAGTGGGTGGCGACCGGCGACATCGCCGTGCTCTCTCCCCCGTCCCGCCGGGTCGTCCTTGCCGGGCGTGGCAAGGACATGATCCTGCGGGCGGCGGAGAACATCTATCCCGGCCTGTACGAGCCGGCGCTGCACGTGCCCGGGGTGGCCCTCGCGGTGCTGGTGGGTGTGCCCGCCGGAGACGGGGACGAGCAGGTGGTGGCGGTGGTCGAGACCACGCCGGGCGCTGATCGGGCCGCGGTCGAGGCCGCTCTGCACGAGCCGTTGCAGCGGATGGGCGCGGCCCGGCCGGATCGCCTGATCTTCGCCCCGGTGCCCCTGTCGGGCCGTTCCCGCAAACCCGACCGGGCCGCGGCCTCCGCTGTGGCTGCGGCTTTTCACACCCCTGCGGCGGTACGTCGGTGAGACTGGCCGTCGTGGTGCCCGCGTACAACGAGGCGGCGTCGATCGGGGGCACCCTGTCGGCGCTCGCCGCTCAGACCGACCGGGACTTCTGCCTGGTGGTCGTGGACAACGCTTCGACCGATGACACCGTCGCGGTGGTGCGCCGGTTCGCGGGGACGGCGCCGTTTCCGGTCAAGGTCGTCAGCGAGCCGGAGCCCGGAGCGGGAACGGCCGCGGACACCGGGTTCCGGCACGCGATCAACGCCGGGGCCACGCTGCTGGCCCGGACCGACGCGGACTGTCTGCCCGCCCCGGATTGGATCGCTGTGCTCCGGGTGTACCTCAATCGGGAAGTTAATCTGGTTTGTGGCCGCAGTGTGCCACGCCGCGACGAGCGACCGACCTGGGCCGAGCGGCACGTCTTCCCGGCGGCGGTGCGGCTGGCCGCGGTGTACGGGCGCTATCGGCGGGCGCATCGGCGGCCCGAGTTCCGCAGCCCGTACGTGCTGGTCCACGGGCACAATCTGGCGATGACCGCCGATCTGTACCAGCGGTGCGGCGGCACCGCACGGGAGGCCCTCGAAGACGGATCCGAGGATGTCACGCTGCTGAACCGGGCCCGCCGGGTGACGTCCCGGATCGTCCGCGCCGAGGACGCGGTGGTCGAGGCCAGCCTGCGGCGGCTGCGCGCGTGGGGTGGGCGGCGGACGCTGCTCTGGTACTGGGATCGCCGCTGGCGGCCGTCCGCCTCGTCACAGGTCCACGTCCGGTGAGCGCCCGGTCGCGGGACCGGCGGGTCTATCTGCGCAGCCATCCGTTCCTGTTCCTGCTGCTCGCGGCCACCCGCAACCGTCCCGTGGTGCGGATCGGCGGGACGGTGATCGCGCATTCCCGGGAGGCGTTCGTCGACGGGCTGACCCGGGTTCCGCTCGACCGCGCCGCGGACGGGACCACCGGGGCGGCGGCCGGGCGGCTGGCCGGGGGCGGGCTGCTCTTCGACCAGGACGGCGCCGACCATCGTGGGGCACGCCGGGAGATCGCCGCATCGCTGGGCGCCGACGGTGTCGGGCGGCTGCGTCCGGTGTGGACGGAGGTTCTGGAGCGGCGGTTGGCGCCACTCGCCTCGGGGCGTCCGATCGACCTGGTGGAGGTGGCCGCCGAACTGTCCGGGGCCACCGCGGCGGCCCTGCTGAAACTGGACGTCGACGCCCTCACCCTGGCCACGGCGGCCCGGGAGGCGGCTGCGGCCGGGGCTCGCGAACACGTTCCGGGCCTGGTCCTTCCCCGCCATCGCCGGGCCGCCCGCCAGGCCGCGGACCGGTTGAACGACCTGGTCAACCCGCCTCTGATTTCCGGAAAGGGCGGCCCGGCGCCTCATGACGGTGACCGGGCGGCCTCCGGCGCGGCATCTCCTGACGGTGGACCGGCGGCCTCCGGCGGGGACGGGCTCGGGGCGATGCTGGCGGTGGCCGCGATCAATACGACGGTCGCCGGGTTGCCGCGGGCCGCGGCCTGGTGTGCTGACGCCGATCTCTGGGAGTACGCCGAGACCGCCCCGGACGCCCTGACCTCCGAGTTGTTGCGGGTCATCGCGCCTACGCCGTTGCTACCGAGGGTCGCCGCCGCCGCGGGCACCGTCGCCGGTCTGCCGGTCCGCGCCGGTGATCGACTGATTCTGATTGCCCGGCACGCGGTGGGCGCCCACCGGCGCGATCCGGATCCCGGTGATCCGGAACCGTCACGGGTGTCGCAGTTGGTCTTCGGCTCGGGACCGCACGCCTGCCCCGGTGCCCGGCTGGCCCGCATGCAGTTCACCGACACATTGGCGGCGTTGGCCCCGTACCGGCCGGTGGTTCGTTCGGCCCGGGCCGACCGGCGGGCGGCCCTGCCCGGCTGGGCCTCCCTGATCCTGGCCCCGGCTCGTCGACCATGACGATCCGGATAGCGGTGACCGGGGCGAGCGGCTTCTGCGGCGGAGTGGTCGCCCGAGCCGCCGCCGCGGCGGGAGCAGAGGTGATCTGTCTCGGACGAAACCCCGGCCCGGTCGGCGAACACCGCTTCTGGGACGCCACCCGAACCGTCCCCGACCTGACCGACACCGACGTGGTCCTGCATCTCGCCGCCGCCGTCGGTGACCCACCCCCGGGGCGAGCGTCCGAGGCCGCGTTCCGCGCGGTCAACGTGGACGGGACCGCCCGCCTCCTCGAAGCCGCCGCCCACCGCAGGGTCGTCTGGGTGAGCAGCGCCAGCGTCTACGCCCCACCACACCCGAACCCCGACTTCACTCCCCACCCGGATCCCGGCCTCACCTCCTACACGAACCCTGGCCTCACCCCTTACCTGGATCCCGGCCTCATTGTTGACTCGAATCCCGACCACATTCGCATCCTGAGCCCCGGCCTCGCTCTTTCTTCAAATCCCGACCTCGCCTACTCCCCGGACTCCGGCCTCGCCCATTCCAGCCCGCCGAGCCCAGGTCGTGGTGCCGTTGTTCCCGGGCCCGGCGGGAGTGGGAGCGGCATCAACGAATCTCTGCGGTCGAGTCCGAAAGGGATCACTGAGGACCATCCGCTTGCGGGGATGACCGCCTACGGGCGCACGAAGGCCGAAGGCGAACGTCTCGCTCTCGAGGCAGGCGCGGTGGTGCTGCGACCGCGGGCTGTCTACGGTCCGGGCGACCCGCATCTGCTCCCCCGATTGCAGCGAGTGGTGCGCGGCGGCCGGGCTCTGCTCCCCGGACCGGATGTCCTGCTCAGCCTGACGGCAGTGGAGAACCTCGCCGACGCCTGCCTGACCGCCGCAGGCCGGCAGCCCCACGACGACGCTTGCCCGACCGCCGCGGACCGGCAGCCCCACGACGACGGTTGCCCGACCGCCGCGGGTCGGCAGCCCCACGACGACGGTTGCCAGGCCATCGCGGGTCGGCAGTTCCACGACGGCGGTTGCCTGGCCGCCGCGGACCGGCAGTTTCACGACCTCGGCGTGGGGTGGCCGACTGGTGCCTACAACATCGCGGACGCGACGCCCTACCGGCGTGACTCGGTGGTCGCGGCGGTTTGCGGTGTGCCTGTCGTCCATGTGCCGATACCGCTGGTCAACGTGATCGCGGCCGTGTCATCGGTGACGGCTCGGATGGCCGGTCGGGCCCCACTGCTCTCCCGGTATGCCGTGGAACAACTCACCACCGGCGTCGTCCTGGACATCTCCCGGGCCAGAGCCCAAGGGTGGACTCCACGCCGCACCCTCACCGATTTCCTCGGACGGTCGCTCGATCATTTCGAATGATCTTCGAGCACCGAGGAAAAGGCCGCGGGGGAAGCCGAAACAACGAAGGCCGGAACAACCGCAAACGCTGAACCCAAAACTGCGGGTGCAAGGTCTGGGTCTGGGTCTGGGCCTGGGCCTGGGCCTGGGCCTGCCGAAGGCTAGGAACAAGGATCCCAGGATCAAAGGAGGCTGGGACCGTGCGAGACAAGGACCGCGCAAGACTGGGACCGCGCAAGGCTAGGACCGCGCGAGACTGGGACCGCGCGAGACAAGGACCGCGCGAGACAAGGACCGCGCGAGACAAGGACCGCGCGAGACAAGGACCGCGCAAGGCTAGGACCGCGCAAGACTGGGACCGCGCGAGACAAGGACCGCGCGAGACAAGGACCGCGCAAGGCTAGGACCGCGCAAGG